>NZ_BAOQ01000025.1 GCF_000344155.1 Gordonia paraffinivorans NBRC 108238
CCCGCGTCCGCCGGCGCCCGCCCCGGCCGCGGCGCCCGTGCCGCCCGGCAAGGTGGTCAACACCTTCTGGTACACCGACCGGCGCGTGGCCCTCTGGGTCTACTCGCCGTCGATGAACACCAACATCCAGGTCCAGATCCTGCTGGCGCGTGACTGGTACGCCAAGCCGAAGGAGAAGTTCCCCCAGCTGACGATGCTCGACGGCCTGCGGGCCCGCGACGACCAGAGCGGCTGGGTGATCAACACCAAGATCATCGACTTCTACAAGGACAAGAACGTCAACGTCATCCTCCCGATCGGCGGCGAGTCGAGCTTCTACACCGACTGGAAGGAACCCGACCGCGGCAAGAACTACAAGTGGGAGACGTTCCTCATCCGGGAGCTGCCCCCGATCCTCGAGAACGAGTGGCGCTCGACCGACGTCCGCGGCATCGAGGGCCTGTCCATGGGCGGATCGGCGGCCATGATGCTCGCCGCGCGCAACCCCGGCTTCTACAAGTTCGCCGCGTCGTTCTCCGGCATCCTGCAGCTCAGCTCGTTCGGCATGCCGCAGGCCATCCAGTTCGCCCTGCGCGACGGCGGCGGCTACGACTCGATGAAGATGTTCGGCCCGCCGTCCGACCCGGCGTGGAAGGAGCACGATCCCTACGTGCTCGCCGACAAGCTCCAGGGCACCAGCCTGTACGTCTCGTCCGGCAACGGCATGGTCGGACCGCACGACAAGCCGTCGGACATCCCGCTGCTGGCCACCAACTACTCGGGCGTGGGGCTGGAGATGCTCTCCCGCGTGACCTCGCAGCAGTTCGCCATCCAGCTCAACCGCAAGGGCATCCCGGGGCAGGCCGTCTACCGCCCGTCGGGCACGCACACCTGGCCCTACTGGGAGTTCGAGATGATCCAGGCGTGGCCGCAGGCCGCCGCGGCACTGGGCATCTCCAACGATGCGGTCGCCTGCCGTGTGGACGACGCCTTCCGCAAGCTCTGGGACGCCAACAAGGGCATCCTGGGCGGCTGCCTGACCCCGTCCTACCCGGTGCCCGGCGGCAAGGCCCAGGACTTCTTCAACGGCCGCATCTTCAGCGGCCCGAAGGGCCCGAGGTTCGTCACCGGCGCGATCGGCGGCGCCTACACGGCCGCCGGCGGGCCGGGCGGACGCCTCGGCAAGCCGGTCAGCAACGAGGAGCCCACCCGCGACGGCAAGGGCCGGGTGAACTTCTTCGAGCACGGCCGCATCGAGTGGACCGCGAAGGACGGCGCGAAGGTCCTGAAGTGACGTCGTGCTCCCTCCGGTCTCCGGCACCCGGCCGACAGGCCCGGGCGTCCGGAGACCGGAAGGGGCGGGCCCAATCTCGGCCACGCGTGTGCAAGCCCTGAGACTTCGCTGAGGAATCGCGGGGTTTGCGCAGGTGACGCCCTTCGGGGTGGCCGAGGGCCTCTCCCGGGACGGTAGCCTGGGCACGACTCCGCACAAGGTTCGACAGGAAGTGGCGATGACAACGAAGTGTGCTCGGCTGGTGCTGGCCGTCTCGGGCCTGGCGCTCGCACTCGGTTCGGTCACGGCATGTTCGGACGACTCGACCGCCAGTGCGCCGATCACCAACAACCCGGTGACGACCACGTCGCTGTACTCGGCCGCCCCGTCGGGCACGCCGGCGTCGTCGTCGACCGCACCCACCGGAGACTCGGTGAAGCCGTCGACGGAGGCCTCGGGGGCCCCGACGACGAAGCTGCCCGACACCGCGCCCAACCCGAGCACCAAGGTGCCCGAGAGCTTCCCCGGCCCGCCCGGCGAGCCGCTCGACGACAAGGCCAAGGCCTACCTCGCGGCGCTGAAGTCTCAGAACGTGGAGTTCGCGGGCGACACCGACAACTCGGTCGCCCTCACCATGGCCAAGTACGTGTGCGGGGCCCGCCAGAAGGGCACCGACCCGGGCATGGTGAAGGCCTTCGTCACCGCCTCGGTCGGTCCGGGCACCGAGACCGTCGAACAAGCGAATGCCAAGGCGGACAAGGTGATCCGCGCGGCAGAACAGCACTACTGCTGACGTGGCGAAGCGACGGGGATCCGCCGCCCGCACCCGCAAGGGGCCGGTCCGGCGGCTGGCAAGACTCTCACTGCTCGCGCTTGCGGCGCTGGCGATCGTGCTCGTCGTGGTGCTCGTCGTCATCCTCACGCGGCCCGGTCCGCCCCCGATCGGACCGGAGCGTCCCCCGACCTCCCCGTCGAAGGAGCGGCCCGAGGCGCAACCGGCGGACTGTCCGGACGTCCTCACCGTGGTGATCCCCGGCACCTGGGAGTCCAGTCCAGACGACGACCCGTATTCGCCGACGGCCAACCCGAACTCGCTGATGCTGCGCGTCTCCAAGGCGCTCGCAGGTCAGTTCGACCGTTCGCGCGCGGAGATCTACACGGTTCCCTACACCGCCCAGTTCCGGAACCCGACGAACCTCGCCGACCGCCAGGCCGATTACAACGTCTCGCGCACGCAGGGATACAAGCGCGCCGCCGGCAAGATCATCGCCACCAACAAGCGCTGCCCGCTCACCCGCTACGTGATCATGGGCTTCAGCCAGGGCGCCGTGATCGCCGGCGACCTCGCCAGCAACATCGGCAACGGCCGGGGCGTGCTCGCCGACGGTGACCAGGATCTCGTGCTTGGGGTCGGGCTCATCGCCGACGGCCGGCGCCAGCCCGGCAAGCAGAACGACATCGACCCGAGCCCCGAGGGCGTGGGGGCCGAGATCGCGCTCGGCGGCATGGGCAGCATCGTCCCCGGCATCACGATGACCGGCCCGCGCAACGGCGGATTCGGCGAACTCGAGGACCGGGTGCAGTCCATCTGCGCGCCAGGCGATCTCATCTGCGATTCGCCGACGGTGGTCAATCCGCTCCAGGCCGTCGCCAAGCTGGCGAACGCCGCCGGCAACCCCGTCCACGCGATGTACGCCACGACCCGCTATTGGGAACACGAGGGCAAGACCGCGACCCAGTGGCTGTACTCCTGGGCCAAGGACGTCATCGACGAGGCGCCGCGCCCGGCGCACAGCTGAGGCCGCGACGCCGGCCGACGGTGTAACCCTGCGGCCGAGCGGGCCGATTCGTTTTGCGAGGCAGACACCCTGCGTTAACGTGTTGGGCTGGCCCGGACATCGTCCGGACGACCGACATACAGGGCCGTGCGGCTTCGGCGGACACGGCCGGACACGAGGAGAGGACAGCGATGACGCAACCCCCGAACGACGCGGGTGGCAGCTCCTCCGGTCTGCGCAAGTTCCGCTTCGGTGCGGGTGGTGAGGGCAACAAGGACGAAGGTGGCGCCCGCAAGTTCGTCAAGCTGGCCCAGAATGCCGAGGAGCTCGGCTACGACACCTTCGCGGTTCCCGATCATCTCGGCAACCAGGTCGGTCCGCTGGCCGCGCTCGGCGCGCTGACCCAGGCGACGAGCACCATCCGGCTGGCGACGTCGGTGCTTGCCAACGGCTGGCGTCATCCGGCGCTGCTCGCCAAGGAGGCCAACACCATCGACGTGCTGAGCAAGGGGCGACTCGAGCTCGGCATCGGCGCAGGCTGGATGAAGGAAGAGTTCGACAAGGCCGGCATCGAGTTCGAGTCCCCGGGCACCCGCATCCGCCGCCTCGACGAGGCGCTCACCGTCCTCGACGGTCTGATGCGCGGCGAGACGGTGGACTTCGAGGGCGAGTTCTATCAGATCCGCGGCCTCGAGGGCAGCCCGCGCCCGCGCCAGGGACCCCGCCCGCCGATCGCGGTCGGCGGCGGCGGACCCAAGATGCTGGCCCTGGCGGCCAAGCACGCCGACATCATCTCGGTGGCTCCCGGCACCACGCCCGACGGCAAGATGAAGCTGTCGGACATGACCCTCGAGAAGACGGTCGAGCGCGTCGACCGCATCCGCCAGGCAGCGGGCGACCGCTTCGACGAGATCGAGCTGAACTGGACCATCGCGGTGATCGTCATCACTGACGACCGCGTCGCGACCGCCGAGATGGCGCTGAAGGCCCTCGAACAGGGGTATCCGCCGAACATCGCGCACGACACGGAGTTCACCGTCGAGGACGTGTTGACTTCGCCGTACATCGCGATCGGCAGCTTCGAGGAGATCGCCGATCAGATCCGCGAGGTCCGGCGCCGGACGACCATGTCCTACGTCGGGGTCTTCCCGACCCAGATGGACGCCTTTGCGCCCGTTCTGGCCCAGTTGAAGGGGGAGTAGCATGACCGTCGGTCTCGTGACGGAAATGCGAGGTGAGGGCATGGCGACCCAGAGGCGCATGTTGCGGGGCCGACCTACGTTTCTGCGAAGCCGAGCATGACGATCGCAAGCTTTTCGTTGTGTCAATGGACGTGCGCTACCGTATCCCGCGGTCGGCACAAGACGTGGATGGCAGGACTGCCCGGCGGTGTGCCGAAGGACAGCACCGCGGGAGAACCTGCACCCGCGTGGGGAGTCCACGAGGGGGCCACAGGAGTAATGAATGCTGAAGACTGAACTCGAAGACTTTCTCGACGAGAATGGGTATCTCCAATTCACCGAGGAAGCGACCCTGGTCGACTACGTCGAGCAGAATGTACGCGAGCACGGCGACACGCTGGCCTACCGTTTCATCGACTACAGCCGTGAGCGCGACGGCGAGCCCCAGGACCTGACCTGGGCGCAGTTCGGCAAGCGTCTGCGCGCGGTGGCCGCCCGCCTACAGCAGGTGACGAAGCCGGGCGACCGCGTCGCGATCCTCGCCCCGCAGTCGCTGGAGTACGTCATCGGCTTCTTCTCCGCGCTGTACGCAAGCACCGTGGCCGTCCCGCTGTTCTCCCCGGACGAGCCGGGCCACACCGACCGTCTGCACGCCGTCCTCGACGACTGCAAGCCGACCGCCATCCTCACCTCGACCAAGTCGGCCGAGGCGGTCCGCGACTTCTTCGCCCCGCTGCCCGCCAAGGAGCGCCCGCGCGTCATCGCCGTCGACGCGGTGCCGGACTCCGTCGGCGCGAGCTGGGTCGCCCCGGTCGCCGGCAAGGACCACAACAAGGACACCGTCGCCTACCTGCAGTACACGTCGGGATCGACCCGCGTGCCCGCCGGCGTGGAGATCACCTACCAGGCGGTGGCCGCCAACGTCCTGCAGATCTCGGAGACCATCCAGATCGACCGCAACGCGCGCGGCGTGACCTGGCTGCCGATGTTCCACGACATGGGCCTGCTGACCGTCATCCTGCCCGCGCTGGGCGGCCGCTACATCACGATAATGAGCCCGCAGGCGTTCGTCCGCCGTCCGGGCCGCTGGATCAAAGAGCTCGCCGCAGCCGCCGACGGCGCCGAGACCTACGCCGCGGCCCCGAACTTCGCCTTCGAGCATGCCGCCACCCGCGGCCTGCCCAAGGAGGGCGAGGAGCTCGACCTGTCGAACGTCATCGGCCTGATCAACGGCTCCGAGCCGGTCACGGTCAGCTCGATGAAGAAGTTCAACGAGGCCTTCGGTCCCTACGGGCTGCCGAAGACCGCGATCAAGCCCTGCTACGGCATGGCCGAGGCGACCCTCTTCGTCTCCGCGACCCAGCGTGAGAACGAGGCCAAGGTCATCTACGTCGACCGCGACGACCTCAACAACGGCAAGCTGACCATCGTCGACCAGGACTCGCCCAACGCGGTCGCGCAGGTGTCCTGCGGCCAGGTCGCGGTGAGCCAGTGGGCTGTCATCGTCGACCCGGAGACCGGCGAGGAGTGCCCGGACGGCCACGTCGGCGAGATCTGGCTGCACGGTCCCAACATCGGCGCGGGCTACTGGAACAAGCCCAAGGAGACCGAGGAGACCTTCCACAACAAGCTGGCCAAGCCGCTGGCGGAGGGCAGCCACTCCGAGGGCGCGCCGGAAGGTGCGAACTGGATGCGCACCGGCGACTACGGCGTCTGGCTCGACGGCGAGCTCTACATCACCGGCCGGGTGAAGGACCTCGTCATCGTCGACGGTCGCAACCACTACCCGCAGGATCTCGAGTACAGCGCCCAGGAGGCCAGCGACGCGCTGCGTCCGGGCTTCGTCGCGGCCTTCTCGGTGCCGGCGAACCAGCTGCCCAAGGAGGTCTTCGAGTTCGCGGGCAGCGGCCTGACCGCCGACCCCGACGACGCCTCCGAGCAGCTGGTCATCGTCGCCGAGCGCGGCCCCGGCCGCAAAGCCGACCCGCAGGAGGTCGCCGACACCGTCCGCGCCGCCATCGCGCAGCGTCACGGCGTCATGGCGCGCGACGTCCTGCTGGTCCCCGCGGGGTCGATCCCGCGGACGTCGTCGGGCAAGATCGCCCGTCGCGCGACCCGTCAGGCCTACATCGACGGCACCCTGCGAGGCGGCTACAAGCAGACGGCGTTCCCGGACGCGGCAGCGGAGTAGCCCTGTCGGGCACCGTCCCATCCCCCGCGGTGTCGGTGATCGACGACCCCAGTCACCCGGCACCCGGTTTCGGGTGCCGACGAGAGCAGTAGTCTGGAAGCAATGTCTGAACTGAATACCGACGAGTCGCGCAGCACCGATCTGCCCGATGATTCGTCCCCAGAGACCCCCGGTTCGGTAGACGGAGAGACCGCCGACACGAGCACTGCCGCCGACTCCGGTGAGGCGACCCCCGGCGAGACCGCCGGGGACCTCACCGTCGGTGAACTGCGGGAGTGGCTGCGTGAATGGGTGTCGCAGGCCACCGGTGTGCCGGCCGAGCAGATCCCCGACGACCGCCCCATGGAGGAGCTGGGCCTGTCCTCGCGCGACGCGGTGGCGCTCGCCGCCGACGTCGAGGACAAGACCGGCGTGGTGTTGACGGCCACCGCCGCCTACAACCACCCGACCATCGCGATGCTCGCCAAGCGCATCATCGAGGGCGATCCCGACGAGCAGGCCGACGACGCCTCGGATCAGTTCTGGGTGCGTGAGCGCAGCGCCGACGACGACATCGCGATCGTCGGCCTGTCGACGCGCTTCCCCAAGTCCGGGACCACCCCGGAGTCGACGTGGGAAGCCCTCATCAACGGCGTCGACGGCATCTCCGACCTCCCCGAGGACCGCTGGACCGAGTTCCGGTCCGATCCGCGGTTCCGCGAGATCCTGGAGTCGTCGAACATCAAGGGCGGCTACCTCGACGACGTGAAGTCGTTCGACGCCGACTTCTTCCAGATGAGCCCGCGCGAGGTCGAGATGGTCGACCCGCAGCAGCGGCTCGCGCTCGAGCTCACCTGGGAGGCGCTCGAGCACGCCCACATCCCGCCGAGCGACCTCAAGGGCGCCCCGGTCGGCGTGTTCATCGGCACCTCCACGAACGACTACCAGCTGCTGGCCACCCTCGGCCTCGGCGAGGGCGCCGAGGACACCGCGGCCTATGCGCTCACCGGCACCTCCACGGCCATCGTCGCCAACCGCGTCTCGTACTTCTACGACTTCCGCGGCCCGTCGATCGCGATCGACACCGCGTGCTCGTCGTCGCTGGTTGCGGTCCACCAGGCGGTGCGCAGCCTGCGCTCGGGAGAATCCGACCTCGCGCTCGCCGGCGGCGTCAACATGATCATCACCCCGGCCGCGACCCTCGGCTTCGACCGGATCGGCGCGCAGGCCAAGGACGGCCACATCAAGGCCTTCTCGGCCGACGCCGACGGCATGATCCGCGCCGAGGGCGGCGGTCTCGTCGTCCTCAAGCGCCTGTCCGACGCCCGCCGCGACGGTGACGACATCCTCGCGGTGATCGCCGGCTCGGCGGTCAACTCCGACGGCCGCTCCAACGGCCTGCCGGCCCCGAACCCGGAGGCCCAGGTCGACGTCCTGCGCGCGGCCTACGCCGACGCGGCGATCGACCCGCGCACCGTGGACTACGTGGAGGCCCACGGCACCGGCACGATCCTCGGCGACCCCATCGAGGCCGACGCGCTCGGCCGCGTCGTGGGCCGCGGCCGCACCCCCGACAAGCCGATGCTGCTCGGGTCGGTGAAGACCAACTACGGACACATGGAGTCCGCGGCGGGCGCCGGTGCGCTGGCCAAGGTCGTGCTGGCGCTCCAGCACGGGGTGATCCCGGGCTCGCGCAACTACAGCGGTCCCAACCCGTACATCCAGTTCGACGCGACCAACCTCAAGGTCATCCCGGAGGCCACCGAGTGGCCGCGCTACTCCGGCCACGCCATCGCCGGCGTCTCCGGCTTCGGCTTCGGCGGCACCAACGCCCACGTGGTCGTGCGGGAGGTGCTGCCGAGCGACCTGAACCCCGCGCCGGCGGCGGCCGACGACGCCTCGGCCGCCGAGTTGCCGGCGACCACCTCGCTCCCGGACGAGCCGGATCTCGACGACGAGGACGAGTACCTGACCGAGGCCGAGCGCGCCGTGCTCGCCGCGCAGGCGAAGAAGGCCGAGCCGGAGGTCGCCGAGACCGTCACCGACCCGGCCGAGGGCTTCGCGCCGTGCGCGGTGGAGGGCTCGGTCGTGCCGCTGGTCATCTCCGGCTTCCTGCCGTCGCGTCGTCGCAAGACCGCCGCGGACCTGCTCGAGTGGCTGGAGTCGGAGGAGGGCCGCTCGACCCCGCTGGCCGACATCGGCCGTGCGCTCGCGCATCGCAACCACGGCCGCTCGCGTGCCGTGGTGATGGCCCGCACCCATGAGGACGCCGTCAAGGGCGTCCGCGCGGTCGCCGAGGGCAAGGCCAATCCGCTGGTGTACTCGGCGGATTCGCCGGACTCGGCGTCGGCGGTGTGGCTGCTGTCGGGCTTCGGTTCGCAGCACCGCAAGATGGCCAAGCAGCTCTACACCGAGAACCCGATCTTCAAGAAGTACGTCGACCGCGTCGACGAGTACGTGCAGAACGAGCTCGGCTACTCGATCGCGGAGATGTTCTGCGACGACGAGCAGACCTACGGCATCGAGACCAGCCAGGTCGGCATCTACACCATCCAGGTGGCCCTCGCCGACACGCTGCGCCACCACGGCGCCGAACCCGGCGTGCTGGTCCCGCATTCGATGGGCGAGGCCTCGGCGGCCTACATCAGCGGCGGCCTGTCCCTGGAGGACGCCACCCGGGTCATCTGCCAGCGTTCGCGCCTGATGGGCGAGGGCGAGGCGATGCTGACCGGCGACGACATCCGCCTGATGGCGCTCGTCGAGTACAGCGCCGAGGACATCAACGAAGTCCTCGTCGACTACCCGGATCTCGAGATCTGCGTGTACGCCGCACCGACCCACACCGTCATCGGCGGCCCCGAGGCACAGGTCGACGCGATCGTCGCCCGCGCCGAGGCGGAGGGCAAGCTCGGCCGCAAGCTGGCGACCAAGGGCGCGAGCCACACCTCGCAGATGGACCCGATCCTCGGCGAACTGGCCTACGAGCTGACCGGCATCCACCCGCAACGCCCGACCGTCGGCTTCTACAGCTCGGTCGACCGCGAGGTCTTCTACCGTCCGGGCCACGAACCGGTCCACACGATCGACTACTTCCTCAAGGGCCTGCGCCACTCGGTCTGGTTCAGCCAGGCCATCCAGAAGGCGGTCGAGAATGGTCACCGCACCTTCATCGAGCTGTCGCCGAATCCCGCGGTGCTGATCTCCGTTGCGGCCGTGACCTTCTCGGCCGGCGTCCACGACGCCGAGCTGATCGAGACGTTGCGCCGCAAGGAGGACGAGAGCTTCGGCCTCGTCAACGCCCTGATGAAGCTCTACGTGCACGGCCATCCGGTCGACGTCGCGTCGCTGTTCGGGGCCGGCGATTATGCCGCGATCCCGCGCACGCGCTTCGAGCGCAAGGAGTTCTGGCTCAAGGCGCAGCTCGCCTCCGGCGGTTCGGCCGGCCGCGTGCCCGGTTCGCACGTCGCGCTGCCCGACGGCCGGCATGCGTGGGAGGTCGACGCCGCGGCGGTGACCGACCCGCGCGCGCTGGTCCACGCCGCCGCGTCGCAGGTCCTGTCCAACGCGGCCGTCGGCGCGGCGATCTCGCATGCCGAGCTGCCGAAGACGGGCACCGTCACCACCACGCTCGCCCCGCATCCGGGCGGCGCGTCGGTGACCCTGCACGTCAAGGAGGACAAGAACTTCCGGCTCGTCTTCGAGGCCGTCGTCACCGGCGACCTCGACGCATCCGCCGAGAACGCGCCCGCCGCGGCGTCGGAGGGTACGGCCGCCGAGGTCTTCGCCGACGACACGGTGGTCGTCGAGGACGAGGTCGTCGACACCATCGGCAACAAGTGGGACCCGGAATCGGGTGAGACCGTGGGTGATCGCCTCGCGATCATCGTCGGCGAGTCGATGGGTTACGACCCGGAGGACCTGCCGCGCGAGATCCCGCTGATCGAGCTGGGGCTGGACTCGCTGATGGCGGTGCGCATCAAGAACCGCGTCGAGTACGAGTTCGACATCCCGCAGCTGCAGCTGACGGCCATGCGCCAGGCGAACCTCTCCGACGTGGAGAAGTTCGTCGCCTTCGCGGTCACCCACCGCGATCAGCTCGACGACCTGGCCAATGCCGGCGGTGACGGCGAGCTCGACACCGCCGCGCTCAACGCCTACATCGACGAGCAGCTGGCCAAGGAGGCCGAGTCCGGTTCGCCGGCAGGCGATTCGGCCGGTGCGGGCACGACCACGCCGGAGCCGAAGCTCGAGGTCGCCAAGGACGCCGCACATGTCGAGCAGGCGGTCGCGGAGTCCCCGGGCACCGAACCGGAGCCGGTGAAGGCCGAGCCGGAGAAGGCGCCCGAGGCCCCCGAAACCGCGAAGGCCCCCGAGACCCCGAAGACGGACATCACCTCGCAGAAGGCGGTCGCCGAGGCGGCCGGTTCGGACGTCCCGCCGCGTGACGCGGCCGAGCGCCTGACCTTCGGCACCTACGCTGTGGTGACCAAGAAGTCCCCGGGCGGCATCTTCAACAAGCTGCCGGTGCTGTCGGAGGACGTGGCCCAGCAGCTGACCGACCGGCTCAACGAGCGGACCGGCGGCGACATCGACGTCGAGGACGTCCTGGACTCGGAGACCATCGAGGAGATGGCGAACTACGTCCGCGAGCACCTCGACGCGGGCGCCGCGACCGACGGGTTCCTGCGGTACCTGCGACTGGTTCCCGAGGGCAAGAAGGTCTACGACCCGGCCGCGGGCGACCCGACGCCGATCCTGCTGTTCCACCCCGCGGGCGGCAACACCTCGGCCTACGAGGCGCTGCTGAAGCGACTGCCCGACGACCAGCCGGTCATCGGCTTCGACCGCGGCGTCGAGGGCACCATCGAAGAGCGTGTGCGCGAGTACATCCCGCGCCTGCGTGAACTGCAGCCGCACGGTCCCTACGTGCTCGTCGGCTGGTCGTTCGGCGGCGCGCTGGCCTATGGCGTCGCGCAGGTGCTCCGGGAGCAGGGCGAGGATGTGGCCTTCGTCGGCCTGATCGACGTCGTCCGCCCCCGCGAGGACATGACCGAGACCCCCGAGACCAAGCGGGCGCGTCTCGAGCGGTGGAAGCAGTTCGCGATCCGCAACTACGACCTCGACCCCGACGTGCCGATCCCGATGGACCGTCTCGTCGAGGCCGACGACGAGGGCCAGTTCGCGATCATCATGGAGATGATGTCGATGTCGGGCACCAAGATCCCGGGCGGCATCATCGAGCACCAGCGGACCTCGTTCATCGAGAACCGGGTGCTGAGCAACATCGAGCCGACCCCGTACGACGGCAAGGTGGTCCTCTACCGCGCGGACAAGATGCACGCGGGCGCGATCGAGCTCGAGCCGCAGTGGGCCGAGATCGACGAGGACGGCCGCTGGGGCGAGGTCGTCGACGACCTGGAGATCATCCACATCGGCGGTGATCACCTGTCGATCGTCGACGAGCCCTACATCGCGAAGATCGGTGCCGACCTGACCAACCGTCTGCGAGAGCTTGGTAAGAAATAGCCAGACGGACTACCCGCCGAGAGGCGTCCGCAGACCGTTGCTTCACGAGACATCGTGGTCGCGTAGAAAGTGAAGGACCGTGACTGACACCACCGCAGGCAAGCTCGCCGACCTCCGCACGAAGCTGGAGGCCGCTCGCGAGCCCGGAGGCGAAAAGGCCATCGCCAAGCGCGCGGCGAAGGGGATCTGCTCCCCGCGCGAGCGTCTGGAGATGCTGTTCGATCCCGGGACCTTCGTCGAGATCGGCGCGCTGGCGAAGATGCCGGGCGCGGCCGACAGCGGCTACGGCGACGGCGTGGTCACCGGCCACGGCCTGGTGAACGGTCGGCCGGTCGCTGCGTTCTCGCACGACCAGACGGTCTTCGGCGGCACGGTCGGCGAGATGTTCGGCCGCAAGGTGGCGTCGCTGATGGAATGGGCCGGCAAGATCGGCTGCCCGATGGTCGGCATCAACGACTCGGCCGGCGCCCGCATCCAGGACGCCGTCACCTCGCTCGCGTGGTACGCCGAGATGGGCCGTCGCAACGACCTGCTGTCGGGTCTCGCCCCGCAGGTGTCGGTCATCCTCGGCAAGTGCGCGGGCGGCGCGGTCTACACCCCGGCCAACACCGACATCCTGGTGGCGGTCGAGGACAAGTCGTACATGTTCGTCACCGGCCCGGACGTCCTCAAGCAGGTCAACGGCGAGGAGATCTCCGCCGAGGACCTCGGCAGCGCCCACAACCAGGCGCGCTGGGGCAACATCCACCACGTCGCACCCGACGAGAAGGCGGCGTTCGAGTGGGTGCGCGAGTACCTGCAGTACATGCCGTCGAGCGCCTACGAGCAGCCCCCGGTGGTCAATCCCGGCCTGGAGCCGGAGATCACCGAGTCGGACCTGTCGCTGAACGACTTCATGCCGGACAACGACAACGCCGGCTACGACATGCACGACATCATCATCCGGCTGTTCGACGACGGCGCCTTCCACGAGGTGGCGGAGTTGTTCGCGCCCAACATCATCACCGGTTTCGCCCGTGTGGACGGCCGATCGGTGGGCGTGGTCGCCAACCAGCCGAGCGTCATGTCGGGTGTGCTGGACACCGATTCGTCGGAGAAGGCCACCCGCTTCGTCCGCATCTGCAACGCCTACAACATCCCGCTGGTGTTCCTCGTCGACACCCCGGGCATTCTCCCGGGCCTCGCCGAGGAGCAGAAGGGCACCATCCGTCGTTCGGGGCGCTTCCTGTACGCCTACGTCGAGGCCGACGTCCCGAAGGTGACCGTGGTGCTGCGCAAGGCCTACGGCGGCGCCTACGCGGTGATGGGGTCCAAGCACCTCGGCGCCGACATCAACTTCGCCTGGCCGACGGCCAAGATCGCCGTGATGGGCGCGGAGTCGGCCGCCGCGGTCCTCACCCGCAAGCAGACCGAGGGCTTGTCCGCCGCCGAGGCCGACAAGGTCCGGCAGGACTTCATCAGCTTCTACAACACGATGATGGCGACGCCGTACCTCGCGGCCGAGCGCGGTTACATCGACGCGGTCATCGAGCCGGCCGAGACCCGGCTGCAGCTCCGAAAGGCGTTGGCGCAGTTGCGCGACAAGCAGGTCCTCAAGACCCCGCGCAAGCACTATCTGATGCCCATCTGATCCCTCTCATCCCACGACGGACCCCGGCACCCGCAGAGGCGCCGGGGTCCGTCGTCTGCGGTGGGTGGACAATCGACGGATGTCGAGTTACGAGAACACCTCCCAGGCCTTCGACGACGGGCTGGCGGTTCGGCGCCAGGTGATGGGCGACGACTTCGTCGACCGCGCACTGTCCCGGACCGACGGCACGGAATCGGCGGAGATGCAGCGGTTCGTCACCGAACACGTGTGGGATGCGGTCTGGAACCGTCCGGGCCTGCCACGCCGCGACCGCAGCCTGCTGAACCTGGGCATCCTCACCGCGCTGCGCGCCCACGAGGAACTCGCCGGGCATGTGCGCGGGGCGCTGAACAACGGGCTCAGCCGCGAGGAGATCGTCGAGGCGATCGTCCACACCACCGGCTATTGCGGTGCGCCGGCGGCACTCTCGGCGATGAAGGTCGTGCAGCAGGTCTTCGACGAGGCGTAGTCCGCGCCCGCGAACCCACCCGTCTTCCGTAGGGCCACGGCGAAACGGCCGGCGTTTCCACGGAAGACGGGTGGGTGGCGCGTCAGTTGCTGATCGCCCGCATCGGCCCGGGCGTCCAGAGACCGCTGTGGGTCTCGGTGGTGATGGTCAGCTCGGCGTTGCGCTGCGGCAGGATCGGGGTCAGGCCCTGGAGCATGCCCCAGTCCTTCGCCCAGTCGTTGCGCAGGTACGACGGGTAGACGCGCGGGCGCAGTTCGTTCTCGATGATGCCGAGCGGGCCGCCGGCGTCACCGGACATCCAGCGCTGCGAGTTCACCCGCTCGCCCTCGCGGTCGGGGGAGATGCGCCACTTCGGCGTCTCGAGCACGCCGTACTTGACCTGGGCGGGACGCTGACACGGGAACGCCAGGCCGGCCTCCCAGTCGATGAGCACCGGCTCGGTGCTCCCGACGAGGTCGTTGAGCGTCACCATCTCCGACACCCGGGGCGGGGTGACCGCGAGCCACTGGTCGCGCAGCGGCGAGTTGTCCTCGGCCAGGACGCGGACCACGCTCGCGCCCGGAGGGGCCTGGTCGAGCGGGAACCGCAGGTTGCGCCACTCCGGCGCGCCGCCGATGTCGAGCGGGACCATCTGTCCCGCGGGCGTGACGGTGCCGTCGGGCTCGACCCGGCCGAACTGCAGGCGCACCTTCTGGCCCGACCGGGTGACCGCGAGGTCGTCGATGTACTCGACATATCCGGCCACCGACATGGTGATCAGCGGCTGGTTCTCGGAGCGACGCTCCGGCAGCTGGTACCAGTCCGAGGTGAGGCGCCCGGTCCCGGTGGGGGAGTTGTAGGTGCCGAGCACGGGGGTCTTCGACGGCGACAGGCCGAACGGCAGCTTGACCGTCGAACCGTTGACGCCCGCCTGCGAGGTGCGGCCACCGCTGGTGTCGCTGGAACCGGTTGTGCCGGAATCCGACCCGCTCGAATCCTCGGTCGGGTCCGACTGTGTGCGGTCGACCTCGGCGGTCGACGTGCCGGAGGAGTCGTCGGACTCCTCCTCGGTGTCCTCCGACAGGTCCGAGGCGACGCCGTTCGGGTCGAAGCCGACCATGTCCGGTCCGGCGAGGGCGGCACCGGCCGACGGGTTGTCCTGTCCGGCGACCTCGGCCGGCTCGAGCAGGCCCGCGGTGGGGTCCGCCTCGACGAGCACCGCGTCGGCGAGACCACACGGCTGACCCCGGACGGCCGCGACGTTGGAGCTGAGCCACGACCACGAATGGCGCTGCGTCCAGTCCGCCTTCGCGAAGGAGACCAGGGTGAACAGCAGCATGAACGCCGACACGACGATGATCGAGGGACTGCGCAACCTCCACAGCAGCGAACGCTGCGACCCGGTGCGGACCGCTTCGTCGACGTAGTCGTCGCGGAAGTGCTGCCACAGCCCCAGCAGCGTCAGCGCGATCGCGATGGCGAGGATGCCCGCCCACACCGGGATGCCCTTGACGTCGGGAGAGGCGTCGCGCCACGGGATCCCGTAGCTGCCGACGTACCACCACTGGTTCCGGCCGGAGAATGCCAGCGCCAGCACGTAGGCGCAGGCCGCGGCGAACAGCGTCCGGTTGCGGCGCCGCCGCATGATCGTGCGGTCCGCGCAAGCCGTGGCGACCGCCGCCAGCGCGCCGCCGATGCCGGCGTACACACCCATCTGGTGGGTCCACTTGGTCGGCAGGAACGCCATCAGGACGACCGAGCCAGCGACCATCGCGAGCAGACGCCAGGTCGGGGCGGTCGCGATCCCCGGCAGCCGCCGCCGGTTCAGCAGCATGACGACGACGAGGATGAAGCAGGCGAACACGATCAGGATGCCGAAGCGGCGGGCGATGCCGCCGTCGGCGGTCGGGTTCATCAGCATGTAGTAGCGCATCGGCTCTTCCCACCACTTGTTGGTGGGACCGACCTGGCCGTTGACCGACACCGCCTCCAGGATCGGGGCGAGGGGCTGGTCGGCGAAGATCTCGAAGAGCACCGCGAGGCCCGCTGCGAGGATCGGCAGCAGCAGCGGCCACACGCCGTCGCGCTTGCGGCGCACCATGAATCGCTTCAGCAGCGGGCGGATGCCGGCGATCAGGGCGATCGCGGCGATGACGCCGGTCGGGTGCACCGTCAGCGTGAACGCCGCCGAGATGATGGCGACCGTCAGCGGGAAGAATCGTCCCGTCGCGATCGCGCGTTCGACGCACACCCAGGTGAACAGGGTCCCCAGCGCGATGAGCGGTTCGACGCGCAGGCCGTTGTTGTACGGCATCCAGACGGCCAGGAAGACCAGCGCGGCCGCCCAGATCGCCGGGGTCGACTCACGGACGGCGCGGCCCAGGCGCGGGATGGCCGCCCGCGAGATGAGCCACCACGACGCCAGCGCGAACCCGAACGGCAACAGGCGCAACCACGGCGTGGCGGTGCTGACGTCCATCCACAGCGACAGGTACTGGTAGTGCCAGCCGAACGGGTCCTGCGGCACACCGAAATAGCGGTAGTAGTTGTCGAGGTAGCCGGCCTCGCGGGCGACGCGGCCGACCGTGACCTGGTAGCCGTCATCGGCGGTGTTGCCGCCCACGAACAGCCAGATCAGCAGGATCAGCGTCACGAACCCGTCCACCGGCCGCACCCGCCACCAGCCGGCCGGGAAGACCTTGTGGTGTCCGCGGCCGTCGCGGGCGTCGAGGACGGCCAGTGCGATCAGCGAGACGATCGTCGACGCCACGCCCAGCACGAGCAGCCAGAACTTCAGCGTCGTCGGGGTGGACACGAATCGGGTGTCGATGACCGACCGGAACGACAGCCCCTCGGTGGACACGTTCGGCGGCAGGCTCGTGTAGACGCCGATGATCTGCGGCCGTGCGTTGGAGTCCTTCAGGTCGAAGGAGTGGTCGGCGCCTGCGGTCTCCGGCAGGCCCTCGATGGCGCCGCGCGTTCCGGAGGTGTCGGCCTCGACCACGATGCGGCACCCCGGGGTGTTCTGGGCCGCCTCGCGAGGAGTGTTGAGCAGCACGACATTCCGCTGCACCACCTGCAGCTGGTCGGCGGTGGCGCGGATGAACAGGCCCACCTTGCCGGCGTCGACCCCGCCCTCGGGCACCGTCGACAGGAGCACGCCGCCGCCCTGTGGCAGCGACTTCCCGAGCTCACACGGGACCGAGACGTCCATCGACACCGGCACGAACGAGACGTTCGGCGCGGCCACGTTGGACACCGATCCCTGCTGCGGCCACTGCAGTTCGGACTTGGTGTAGTCGACCGGCAGGAACGGGCTGAGCAGCGCCAGCAGGATGCCCAGCGCACCGGCGACCATCGCGACGATGCGGGCGGTGCCGGCGTGGCGTTCGGAGAAGCTCGACGCGTCGGCGTCCCCGGATGCGGGGGCGGCTGCTGCGGGAGCCTCGGTACGGTCAGTCATCTTCGGGCACCACCCTGATCGGGCCGGGTCGCGACCAACCCCAGGTGGTCGCCGAGCCGGTCATCACGTCTGCCGGCCGCGCCTGCGGCTCCAGCGGGTCGAGTCGCTGCAGGTTTCCCCACTCGCGATACCAGTCGTCGTCGAGATAGGTCGCCATCGTCGACGGCCGGGTCAGCGCCTCGACCGTCGTCAGCAGGCCGCCGTCCTCGGTGGCCATCCAGGTCTTGGACTGCGAGTTGGCGAGCCACGACTCGGGAAGGATCCGCCAGTCGGGGATGTCGTAGATGCCGTCGTGTGCGGTCATCGGTCGCTGGCACGGGAACCACGCGCCGGCGGCGAAGTCGATGAGCACCGGATCGGTGGATCCGACGACCGACTGCAGCGTCTGCAGCTGCGGCGCGCGCGGAGGCGTGATCGCCAGCCACTGGTCGGCGTCGAGGTTGTTGTCCTTGGCGACGATCCGCAGCACGGTCGCCTCGGCGGGCACCCGGTCCATCGGGATGCGCAGGTTGCGCCACGGTCGGTTGGTGCGCTCCGGGTCGATCGGGATCGCGGGCGCGCCGACCTGGACGAACTCCCCGTTCTCCTCGCGGCCGAACTCCACCTGCAGCGACTGGCCGAAGATCGGCACGCCGTCGCGGTCGAGGGTGAAGACGGCGCCGGCCGCGGTGATGACGATCAGCGGCGAGGCGTCCCGCTCCGGCAGGCGGTACCAGCCGGTGGTCAACGACGCCTGGCCGTCGGTGGTCTCGAAGCTGCCCATCACCGGGGTCGTCTTCGGGTCGAGTCCGTAGGGCAGCGCGGCGGTGGAGCCGTTGACGCCCGCGGGGCCGAAGCCGCCCGCGGTGCCGGGGTTGGAACCGTAGACGATGAAAGTCTTCGACAGGTCCGCCGAGGTGTTCATGGCGCCCGGCTTCTGCGCACCGGCCTGCGGTGTGAGGTCGGGCTTGACCCCGTTGGCGCTGAAGCCGTGGGAGTCGCCCTCCAGGGTCCTGGTCGCCGAGCCGTTCACCGGGGCGAGCATGCCCTTGTTGGGGTCCGGTTCGACGAGGACCGCGTCGGCCATCGCGCAGGTGTCGCCCCGCAACGACTTCAGGTTGCTCGACAGCACGGTGAACGTGTCGGCGCGGCTGACCGCCGCCTTGGCGAAGACCACCAGCTCGCAGACGACGATGATCACGGCGATGACCGCGATCGGCGCCGAGGCGATGCCCACCCGCCAGCCGGCCGGCGCGGCTCCCTCGGCGTGCGACAGCCCGGTCTCGGAGACGTAGTCCATCCGCAGGTGCTGCCAGACGGCGAAGACCAGCGCGACGACGGCCAGCGCGAGCAGGATCGTCGACGCCTGCATGCCGGCGACCACCGGGGCCTTGTCGAACCAGGCGATGCCGAAGTTGTACGGCCACGGCCAGGCGTTCTTGCCGGCGGCCGCGGCGGCGCAGGCCACGAGCAGGCCGGCGATCAGGATGGACAGGTTGCGCAGGGTGCGCTGTGCGGCCTGGCCGATCGCCACACACGCGACGGCGGCGAGCGCGGCGCCGAGCCCGGCGAAGATGCCGAACTGGATCGTCCACTTGGTGGGCGTGAACGACAGCAGCAGGATGGTCAGCAGGGATGCGCCGAGGGCGCGCCAGACCGCTCCCGGGTCGACACCGTCGATCCGCTTGCGGCGCAACATGATCGCCAGCACCAGGAACAGCGACACGGCGAACAGCAGTACCGGGATGCGGCGGGCGAGTGCGCCGTCGGTGGTGTTGACGGCGAGGAAGTAGTAGCGCAGCAGCTCCTGGTACCAGGCGAGGGTCGGGCCCACCGTGTAGCGGATGCGCAGGGCCTCGAACACCGTCGCCAGCGTCTGG
The DNA here is from genome assembly GCF_000344155.1 of Gordonia paraffinivorans NBRC 108238. GTDB lineage: Bacteria > Actinomycetota > Actinomycetes > Mycobacteriales > Mycobacteriaceae > Gordonia > Gordonia paraffinivorans. Next base: position 19,308 of record NZ_BAOQ01000025.1, read on the forward strand.
TCGCGGAACACGACGATCACGACCGCGGCGCAGGCGCCCAGGATCGGGGCGAGCAGCGGCAGCAGGCCGTTCTCGCGGCGTCGCCGGACCAGGATGCGCAGCATCGGTCGCGCACTCGCGATGAGCAGCGCCAGGGCGACCAGACCGTGCGGGGCGAGAGCGAAGGTCATCAACGCGGCGCCTGCGGCCAGCGCCGCGGGCAGCATGCGCCGGGTGGAGACGGCCACTTCCACCGCCCACCAGGTCAGCAGCGTGCCGAGGACGATGATGCCCTCGCTGCGCAGACCCGAGCACATCGGCAGCCAGAAGGCGAGGAACACCGCGGCGGCGGTGAGCATCGCCCACTGCGACCGCCGTACCGCGGCCCCGAGCCGCGGCAGCAGCACGCGACTGAGGATGAACCACGACGCCAGACCCGCGACGAGCGCCGGCAGGCGCATCCACAGTCCGGTGGTCGAGATCGCCGACCAGTGGGCGAGGAAGTCGTAGTACCAGTCGAACGGCGCCTCGGGGATGCCGTAGTAGCGGTAGTAGTTCGCCAGGTATCCCGCGTCGCCTGCGTTGCGACCCATGTTCAGGATGTAGCCGTCGTCGGGGGAGCCCGCGCCCAGGAACTGCCACACCACCAGGGTCAGCGTGACGCCGATGTCGGTCGGCGTGGGTCGCAGCTCCTTGCCCCACCTCATCCTGCTGCCGATCCGGCGGTGGTAGCCGTGGAGGCGGTCGAGCCGGGCGACGGCGATCAGGGCCGCGATCGCGGACAGGATGCCGACGATCATCACCAGCAGCTTGACGACCGACGGCGACGAGTCGAAGCGGTCGTCGATCTCGATGCGCACGTCGATTCCCGAATCCCGGACCTGTGCGGTGCCCAGGCCGGTGAACACGCCCGCGATCTGCGGATTCTGGGATGGTTCGGCGAACCCGACGTCACCGCCGCCGGCGGTGGCCGGTCCCGGCGGGAGTCCGACGAACCGGGCCCCCGTGGTGGTGGCGTCGGAGAAGATCCGCAGCGTCTCGCAACCGCCCAGGGCGTCCCGGGGAACCGAGGCGAGGGTCTTGTTGCGGTTGGTGACCGTCACGGTCGCGGCGTCGGCGACCACGAAGAGCCCGTTCTCGCGGGCCTTCGAGGCGCCGGCGGGCATCGTGGACAGGACCGTGGTGGCCTTGTCGCCCGGCGTGGACGCGAGGACGCGGCACGGGATGGTGATCTGCAGATCCTGCGCGGTCTGGGCGACCAGCGGTGCGGTGACCGACGCCGAACCGGATCCGAGCTCCTGGCCCTGCGGCCACGTGATCGACGCCGTCGACGTGCTGACCGGTAGGAACGGGGTCAGGACACCGGCGACGACCGCGACCAGTCCGGCGACCGTGGCGACGATGGCCGCGGTGCGGGACGAGGAGGCGGAGGACTGCTCGGGAGAGGCTTCGGCGCCGACGGTGGGTTCGTCTGATTCGGAGACTCCAGGCGACTTCGGCACAGGCGCATCGTAGTCAGCCAAGCTGTGACAATCCCAAACCGTCGTGTTCCGGTCCGCTCCCCGTGGAGGCCCGGAGGGTCAGGCGAACCGGGCCAGGATCGAGTGCACGGCCTGGGTGACGGTCATCCGGTCGTAGGTCTGCACGAACTCGAAGGTGCGCTCGAGGTCGGGGCCGGCGTCGTGCTGGTCGCGGGCGGACAGCAGCGCGGCGAAGTGCGGTCCGAGGACCGCCACCGTCCACTCGTTGACCAGGTCGTCCTCGGGGTCGAGGGGCGCCCGGTGCACGTTGCCGTCGCGGATGTCGGGGAGTCCGACGCCGTAGACGCCGGCCAGGCCGGTCCTCTCCGACATCTCGCGCCACCGCTTGGCGGTGCGCGGTGTGAAGTGCTTGGCGAACTGGAAGGTGCCCAGCACGATCGCGGCGCCGCCGATCGCGGCCTGGTGCTCGAGCGCCTTGCTCATCTCGACGAGCAGGCGCTTGTTGCCCATCCTGGGTTCGATGGACGTCGACGCGATCCGGTACGGGGTCGACTTGTCGGGGTCCGGGGTGGTCCACACCGGCATGTCGGGCAACGGGACGATGGTCCGGCCGGACAGCACGGCCGGGTCGGAGACCGGGGGATAGAGGTCGCCGATGCCGAATGCGGCGCCCATCGTCTGGGCGGTGACCCGGCTGGATTCGTCGTCGACGCCCTCGGCGATCACCACGGCGTGGCTGCGTTCGGTGTGCGCGGCCAGCGCGTGCGCGAGCTGGGCGGAATCGGCCGAGGCCTGCCGACGGAGGAGGTCGGGGCCGGTGACGATGATGTCCGGCTCGACCAGCGACAGCAGGGTCGCGGCGTGCTCGCTGCGGACGAGGCCGTCGACGCAGATGATCTTGCCCGCCTTACGGGCGCGGGCCACGCGGGCGAGGACGCGCTGCGGGCTGCGCTCGACGGCGTCCGGGAGCACGACCATCACGTGGCGTTCCAGCGTGCGGGTGGTCTCGTCGTCGAGGTCGTCGATGAGGTCCAGGTCGAGGTTGACCAGCAGCGGCAGGATCTTGGCGATCGACTGAGCGCGCGGGCTGGTGGCCATCTTGCGCTTGCGCTGGTCGAGGACAGGATGCTCCTCGACGAGGCGGGCGGCGCGCTTGAGAGCGGCGGCGGTGGCCAGGCGGGTGCCCGATGGTCCGCGGAGCTGCAGCTCGACGGCCGCGAGGGCGCCGTCGGACAGCCGGCAGACCGGCGCGAACTGCATGTCGAGCTCTAGATCGTCGAACAGGGTGAATGTTCGTGCCTCGGCGTCGGTCACACGTACCTCCCTCTCGAAGCGAAGGTGCCCCGATGGATGCGATGGACGCGGGTTCTACACATCCTGTTCAACGGCGAGATGCCTGTGCACAAGCCTACACAGGCATCTCGTCGTCAGGGGCGGTGAACGGACGTGGGAGGCGGGTCAGCGCGCGGCGTCGGCGGCTTCCTGCTCGCCGGAGGCCCCCGCGTGCTTCAGCTCGCCGGTGTAGCTCTCCAGGTGGGCGCGCACGAACCACTGGAACTTCTCCAGCTCGGCGGTCTGGCCGATGAGGACGTCCTCGGTGATCGGGTCGAGCTCGCCGATCTTGTCGATGGCGTCGCGATGGGAGGTCACGAACCCGTCGTAGACGAGGTCGAGGGCGCCGAGATGGGCCTGGGCGGTGTCGCGGCCGATCGAGTAGTCACTCCAGCTGCGGTCGTCCTCGATGGCCTTGGCGGTCCCCTTGGGCGAGGAGCCGAGGGTCGCGATGCGCTCGGCGACGGTGTCGGCGTAGCCGCGGACGAGCTCGACCTGCGGGTCGATCATCTCGTGCACGCCGATGAAGTTGGCCCCCACCACGTTCCAGTGGATGTGCTTGAGCGTGAGGTGGAGATCGTTGAGGGCGCTGAGGCGCTCCTGCAGAATCCCGGCCACCTCGTCGGCTGCTTCGGTACTGAGTCCTGGTGCCGTGAACTTGGTCATGGCTTCGACGCTAGGCGTGACGGGCCGCGGCGACGAGGCCCGACGACGATGAGAGACGCAACCGAGACTGCGGGTCACGAGGGGGTCACGAAGCAGGCCGGCGGGGTTTGGGCAGGGGTGCACGGGGTAGCCGCGTCACGCCCCTGCCCGCCCGGGCGAGGACCGTCAGGCGTATCCGCTCGACCGCATCGGAGCCGGGTCGTACAGGCCGGAGCGCCGGGCCTCGCCGAGGTCGATGTGCGCCGGCGGCGCCGGGATGATCTCGGTGAACTTCTGCAGGCCGCCCCAGTCGCGTCCCCAGTTGTTGCGCAGGTACGTCGGCATCAGGGTCGGGCGCAGCATCGCCTCGGTGATGCCCAGCGGACCGCCCGCGGTGCCCGACATCCAGGTCTGGCTGTTCTTCCGGGTGGCCTCGGCGTCGGGCATGATCCGCCACTTCGGCACCTCGAGGACGCCGTTGCGGACCTTCATCGGCTGCTGGCAGGGGAACACGAAGCCCGGCAGCCAGTCGATGAACACCGGATCGGTCGTGCCGACCACGTCGTTGAGCGTCTTCAGCTCGCTGACGCGCGGCGGGGTGATCGCCACCCAATCCGCCGCCGAGGTGTCGGCGACCTGGATGCGCACGACGTCGGCCTCCGGGGCGTCGGCCAGCGGGAACCGCAGGTTGCGCCAGGTCGGGGCCTCGCCGATGTCGATCGGGAACATCGTGCCCACCGGCATCACGCGGCCGCCCGGGCCGAGGCGGCCGAACTCGGCGAGCACCTTCTGTCCGCGGTGAACCACGCCGATGCCGTCGACGGCCTCGACCTGGCCGGCGACCGCGATCGTCAGCAACGGGGCATCGGCCGAGCGCGGCGGCATCCGGTACCAGTCGGTGGTCAGCGAGGCGGTGCCCGACGGCGAGCCGTAGCTGCCGAGGACCGGCGTCACGGCGGGGTTGAGGCCGAAGGGCAGGCGCACCGTCGAGCCGTTGATGCCGCGCACGCCGCGGCCGCCCTCGGTGCCTCCCTGGGCCGACGACGAGTCCGCCGACTCGTCGGCGCCGGCCCCGCTTTGTGCGGTGTTCTGCGCACTCGAGGTGGCCGAGTCGTCGTCGACGGTGGCATCCACCGAGAGCTTGTTCGGGACCCCGTTCGGGCTGAAGCCCTCCGCGTCCGGGCCGGCCAGCGCGGCTGCGATGCCCGGGGCGGGGCGGCCGCCGACCGCGGCCGGCTCGAGCAGACCCGCGTTCGGATCGGCCTCGACGAGGACGTCGTTGGCCAGACCGCACGAATTGCCGGCCAGCGCACGGGCGTTCGACTTCATCCACGACCACGAATCGCGCTGCGCGTAGGCGCCCTTGGCGAACGAGGCGACCATGAACAGCACCATCAGGCCCGAGATCACCGGCAGCGGCGAGAACTTCAGCTTCGAGTACCAGTGGTCGCCGCCGCGGGTGCGGGTCTGCTCGTCGACGAAGTCGTCGCGGAAGTGGAACCACAGGCCGGCCAGCGCGGTGACGACCGCGGCGGCCAGGATCAGCCAGGCGATCTCGACACCGGCCAGGGTCGGCGGCCGGTCCCACCAGGGCACGCCGTAGCTGCCGACGAACCACCAGCCGTTGGTGCCGGAGAAGGATATGCCGGTGACGGCCAGGACGGCGGCGGCGAAGAACGTGCGGTTGCGGCGCGAGCGCAGGATGGCCGGGGCCATCATGGCGCCGGCGGCGGCCGCGAGGCCCGCCGCGATGCCGGCGTACACGCCGAAGTGGTGGGTCCACTTGGTCGGGGTGAACGCGATGAAGAACATCGTGCCGAAGGTGACCGCGATCAGGCGCCAGATCGGTGCGCGCGAGACGCCGTTCGGGTGCTCGCGACGCAGCAGTCGCAACAGCACGACGAACAGGCACAGGATCATCATCAGCACACCGAAGCGGCGCGACAGCGTGCCGTCGGCGGTGGGCAGGATGAGGTAGTAGTACCGGATCGGCTCCTGCCACCACTCGAGCGTCGGGCCGACGTCGGAGGCGACCTTGTTGCCCGCGATCAGCGGGGCGAGCGGCTGGTCGAAGAAGATCTGGTAGAGCACCGCGGTGCCGGCGGCCAGGATCGGCGCCAGCATCGGCAGCAGCCCGTCGCGGGACCGCCGCGACACCACGGTCTTGATGATCGGGCGGATGCCCGCGAGCAGCGCCGCCACGGCCATGAGGCCACCGGGCGCGAGGGCGAGGGTGAATGCGGCGGTCACCACCGCGACCGCATACGGCAGCAGGCGGCGCGTGGCGATGGCGCGCTCCACGCAGCACCAGGTCAGCAGGGCCCCGACGGCCTCGGCGGGCTCGGGACGCAGGCCGTTGTTGAACGGAAGCCAGATCGCCAGGTACACGAAGGCCGCCGACCACACCGCCGGGGTGCTGTTGCGGACCGCGCGACCCAGGCGCGGGATCACCTCACGGCTGATCAGCCACCAGCCGAGCAGGCCGAGCAGGAAGGCGGGCAGGCGCATCCACGGCGCCGCCACGCTCACGTGCGACATCCAGGAGATCACCTGGAAGTGCCAGCCGAACGGGTCCTGCGGGACGCCGAAGTAGCGGAAGTAGTTGTCGGCGTAGCCGGCCTCGCTCGTGATGCGGCCGACGGTGAAGTTGTAGCCGTCGTCGGAGGTGTTCGCCCCGGCGAACCACCAGAACGCGAGGATGAGCAGCACCGCGATGTCGGGCGGGCGGATCGTCCACCAGCCCGCGGGCAGGAACCGCTTGTGCCGGCGGCCGTCCCGGTGGTCGAGGATGCCGAGCGCGACGAGCGAGGCGATCGTCATCAGGATGCCCAGCACGATCACCGCGAGCTTCAGCGGCGTGGGCGAACTGACGTAGCGGGTGTCGATCGTCGCGTGCAGCGACAGGCCGTCGCGCGAGACGCCGGCGGGCAGGTCGCTGTAGACGCCGACGATCTGCGGGCGCATCTCGTGGTCGGGGATGTCGAAGCTGTACAGGGCGCCGGTGCGCTCGTCGGGTTCCGGCATGCCCTCGATACGACCGGCGACGCCCTCGCCGTCGGCGTGGAAGACGATCCGGCAATCCGGATTCGACTGCGCCGCGGCGCGATCGGCGTTGAGGAGCACCACGTTGCGGTCGATCATCGTCAGCGCGTCCGCCGTCGCGCGGACGAACAGGCCGCGGGCGGAGGCGTCCTGCCCGCCCTCCGGGATCGTCGACAACAGGACGCCGCCCTGCTCGGGCAGGCGCGACGCCAGCGAACACGGCACCGACATGTCCATGTCGACGGGCACGAAGGCGACGAGCGGCGCGGCCACGTCGGACACCGAATCACCCTGCGGCCAGGACAGTTCGGCGGTCGTCTGGTTCACCGGCAGGATCGGCGTCACCACGGCCAGCAGGAAGCCGAGCAGGCCGGCGACGACGGCGACGATCTTCGCGGTCCGGTGATCACGCGACCGTACTGCCCCGGTTCGTCCAGACGATGCCGGTTCGGACGAGGAGGCCGCCTGAGGCGTGGTGCTCGTGGGGTCGGATTCACTCATCGGATTCGGGCTCCACCCTGATCGAGCCGGCGCGTGACCAGCCCCATTCCGTCGTAGATGCGGTGTCGATCTGTGCGTTCGGTGCGTCGGGCACCAGCGGGGTCAGTTTCTCCAGGGCGCCCCACTCGCGGGCCCAGTCGTCCTTGAGGTAGGTCGACACGGCGCGCGCGGAGGTCGTCGCCTCGGAGACGCCGAGCAGGCCGCCGTCGACGCCCGCCTGCCAGGTCTTGGACTGGCTGTTGGTCAGCGGGTAGTCGCCGAGGATGCGCCAGTGCGGCACCTGCGCCACGCCGTGCGAGACGCCCATCGGGTTCTGGCACGGGAAGTGCGACGCCACGCCGAAGTCGATCAGCGTCGGGGCGGTCGAACCGACCACCTCCTGCAGGGTCTGCAGCCTCGGCGCCCGCGGTGGCGTGATGACGATGAACTGCTTGTCGCCGAGATTGTTGTCCTGCAACGACAGTCGCATCACGGTCGCCTCCGGAGGGGCCGTCGACATCGGCACGCGCATGTTGCGCCACGGGCGGTTGAGGATCACCGGTCCGGGATCGATCGGCAGGACGTCGGACCCGATCTGCTCGAACGACCCGTCGGGTCCGGGACGGCCGAACTGGACGACCATCTTCTGGCCGAAGTTGCGCACCCCGAAGACGTCGATCGTGGAGACGGCACCCGCGGTGGAGAAGACCAGCAGCGGCGACGCGGCCCGGTCGGCGGGCAGGTCGTACCAGCCGGTCGTCAGGCGGGCCTCGCCGTTGTATCCGTAACTGCCGAGCACCGGGGTGGTCGCCGGGTCGAGGCCGAACGGGAGCTTGGCGGTGGACCCGTTGACGGTCCTCGGCCCGCGGCCGCCGGTGGTGCCCGCGCCGAGTCCGCCGGTGATGGCGAACGGCCGCGCCATCGAGGCGGAGACGTTCATCTGGCCGGGACGCTGGCTGCCCGGCTCGGGCTGCAGGTCGTCGGGGACGCCGTCGGGGGAGAAGCCGACCGGGTCCTCGCCCGCGAGCGCGCGGCTCGCCGACTCGCCGCCGGCAGGCCGCAGCATCCCGGCGTTCGGGTCCAGCTCGACGAGCACCTCGTCGGCGAGGCCGCATGGGTTGCCGCGCAACGTGTTGAGGTTCTCGGTGAGCACGGTCGGCGCCGGATACCGGGCGACCGCCGCCTTCACGAACAGCAGCATCTCCACGACGACGAGCAGGCCGGCGATGACCGCGATCGGAGAGGACGCGAGGAACAGTCGGACGCGGTCGCCGCGGGTCTGCTGCTCGCCGCTGCGGTTGTGGGCGAGACCGCGATTGGTGACGTAGTCCTGCCGCAGGTGCTGCCACACCGCCACCGCCGCCGCGAGCACCGCGAGGATCAAGAACAGCGTCGACGCCGAGTACCCGGCGATGACGGGGGCGCGGTCGAACCAGGAGATGCCGTATTCGTAGGCGAACGGCCACGAGTTGTAACCGGCCATCGCGGCGGCCATCGCGAAGAGCAGGCCGGAGACGAAGACGGTGAGGTTGCGCGCCGACCGGGCGGCCGCCTGCGTGACCGCGACGGTCGCGACGGCGGCGACCGCGGCCGCGAGACCGGCGAACACGCCGAATTGGATGGTCCACTTGGTCGGGGTGAACGCGAACAGCAGCAGCGTCACGCCGACCGCACCCGCCAGACGCCACACCGGACCCGAGTCGACCCCGCGAATCCTCGTGCGGCGCAACATGACCGTCACGACGACGAAGACGCCGGCGAGGAGCAGCAGTAGCGGCACGCGGCGGGTCAGCGAGCCGTCGTCGGTGACCACGGAGATGAAGTAGTAGCGCAGGAACTCCTGGTACCAGTGGATCACCGGACCGACCGTGTAACGCAGCTTGACCGCCTCGTACACCGTCGCGAGCGTCTGGTCGCGGAAGACGACGAGGAGCACCGAGGCCCCCGCGGCCACGATGGGAGCGACGAACGCCACGGTCGCGACCCACTTCGAGCCGCCGAGCGCGGTGCGACGGTCGAGCAGGATGTGCAGGAGCGCGCGGGCGGCGACGAGCAGGATCGCCACCCCGATCACGCCGTGTGGCGCGAGGGCGAGGGTGAACGCGGCGGTGGCGGCGGCGAGTGCGGCCGGCAGCAGGCGCCGCGTGGCGATCGCGTATTCGGCGGCCCACCAGGTCAGCAGCGAGCCGAGCACGATGATGCCCTCGCTGCGCAGGCCGCTGCAGAACGGGAGCCAGAAGGCGGTGAACGTCAGCGCGGCCGCCCAGGTCGCCCAGCCGCTGCGGCGGACCGCGGGGCCGAGGCGGGGCAGCAGCACCCGGCTGAGCACGAACCACGACACGAGACCGGCGACCATCGGCGGGATGTGCATCCACAGGATCGACGGCGAGACCGACGACCACACCGACAGGAATGCGTAGTACCAGTCGAACGGCGCCTCCGCGATGCCGTGGAAGCGGTAGTAGTTGGCCAGGTAGCCGAAGCCCTCGGCGGTGCGGCCCATGTTGAGGATGTAGCCGTCGTCGGGCGACCCGGCGCCGAGGAAGAGCCAGACGACGAGGATCGCCGTGACGACCAGGTCGGCGGCCCGCGGTCGCAGCGCCTGCCACCAGCGGCGGGCGCGTTCGCCGACCCGGCGGTGCATGCGCTGGATCCGGTCGAGGAGTGCGAGGGCGACGACCGCGACGATCACCGAGATCGCGGCCAGGATCATCACGACCAGCTTGAGGACGGTCGGCGACGACTCGTAGCGGTTGTCGATGCCGATGGACACCGCCAGCCCGTCGCCGGCGGCGGCGCGGGCCTGCTCGGGGGTGAGGTTGGTGAAGATCCCCATGGTCTCGGGGCGCTTGTCCGGCGGGAGCACCGTCTGTTCGCCGAGACCGGCGAACTGCGCGCCCGGCCCGGTCGGGGCGGAGACGATGTGCAGCTCACGGCACCGGTCGAGATCGGCGGTCGGCACGCTCGCGGCGACGGTGTTGCGGAAGGTCACGGTGACCGCGGCTCCGGACTTCGTCACCCACAGCGACGAGCCCTTCGACTTCGGCGCGTTGACCGGCATCGTCGACAGGACGACGCCGTCGGGCGCGTCGGCGAGGACGGAGCAGGGGATCCGGGCGTCGAGGGTCCGCGGTGTCTGCGCGATGAGCGGGGCCATGACCGAGGCCGTCTCGCCGCTCAGTTCCTGCCCCGCGGGCCAGGCGAGGCCGGCGTCGACGGTCTTGACCGGCAGCAGCGGCGTGATCGCGCACAGCAGGACGCCGAGCACACCCGCGACGGCGGCGACGAGAGCCGCGGTACGTGCGGAAATGCGGGTGCTCGCGAGCCCGGAACCGGTCGCTCCAGACCGATCTGCCGAGCGGCCGGCGGGATCTTCTGGGGGCGTCGGAGCTGTCACAGGCACGGTGCTTGATCGTATGCGACGGGCGCGGGCGCACCTAGCGCCCACCCTGACCGGCCCATCACCCCGATCGGCCACCCCGACCGGCCCCGTCGGCCCGATCGGCTCAGTAGCGGATCGGCGCCGGGCTCCACAACCCGTTGCGGGTCTCGGTGCCGGTCTCGATCTCGGCCGGCGTCTCCACCCCGCCGTAGGGCTCGTAGCGTTCCAGCGCACCCCAGTCGCGTCCGATGTCGGACATCAGGTAGGTCGGCAGTGCGGTGGGCTCCTGGGACACCTCGAGCCAGCCGAGCGGGCCGCCGCCGAAGCCGTTCTGCCAGGCCGAGACCGCCGCGGCCAGGTCCGAGCCCGGCTTGATGCGCCACTCGGGGATCTCGGCGACGCCCACGTCGTGGGTGAACGGCCGCTGGCACGGGAACGCCAGGCCCGACGTCCAGTCGACGTGTACCGGGTCGTCGTCGCCCACGACCTCCTGCAGGGTCTTCATCTGCGGGACCCGGGGCGGGGTGAGCACGATGAAGCGGTCCTCGTTGAGGTTGTCGTCGGTCGCCACGATCCGCACCGCGGTGGTGTCGGCGGGCAGTTCGTCGGTGTTGTAGCGCAGGTTGCGCCAGGCGGGCCGGGGGCCGGGATCGATCAGCTCGGTCTCGCCGGTGGGCTCGAGATCGGAGTCGCGGGTGTCGGGCCCGACGGGCTGCGAGGTGTACTCGAGCATCACGTTCGGGTTGTTGTACTCGCCGGCCACCGACATCGTCAGCAGCGGACGGTCGCGCCAGTCCTTCGGCAGGGCGTACCAGCCGGAGGTCAGGCGGGCCGGTACCTGGTCGAGCTTGGAGTAGCTGCCCATGACCGGGGTGGTGGCCGGGTCGAGGAAGTACGGGAGCGCCGCGCTGCTGCCGTTGACGCCGGGTTCGGCGAGCTCGCCGCCCCCCGTTCCGCCCGGGTTGGAGTTCAGGATCTTCGGGTCTGCCCACACGTTGCCGGACAGCACGCCCAGCGATCCCTCGCTGGCAGTCGACGCGAGGTCCAGCGGAACGCCGTCGGGGGAGAAGCCGACGGTCTTGGGCGCCGTGCCCGGCTCGGGCGGCGGGCCGCCGAGGGGGTTGGCCAGCGTCGCGTCGACGGGCTCGAGCATGTCGCGGTTGGGGTCTTCCTCGACCCACACCTTGTCCGCCATCCCGCACTGCTTGCCGGTGAACGCGGCCAGGTTCGACCGCGGCACCGAGAACGACTTGGACTGGTGGATGCCGGCGAACACCGCGGTGACGATCTCGAAGACGACGACGGCCAACGCGAGATAGGCCAGCGGTGCGGCGGCCACCGATCCGGCCGCGCGGCGGTACCAGGGGCGGTCGGAGTCCTCGGCGGGCGCCGCCGGGGCGTCGGCGGCGGTGCCGGAGTGCGGGTCGGTGCCGGTGAAGGGCTCCCGGAAGTGGAACCACAGCGCCAGGAGCAGCAACGCCAGGGCGGCGTAGAGGAAGACGCTGCCGAGCATCACCCCGCCGATCGTGACCTGCTGATACGCCCAGGGCATGCCCCACGCCGAGTAGTAGTAATAGGAGTTCGGCGCGGTGAACGCCAGGCCGCCGATGAACAGCACCAGCGCGCAGAACAGTGTGCGGTTGCGGCGCGAGTGCATCGACTGCGCGCTCGCGGCGATGGCGGCGATGGCGGCCAGCGCCGCGGCGATGCCGGCGAACACACCGAAGTGGTGCGTCCACTTGGTCGGGGTGAACATGAGGAACACCAGCGACGCGAAGGTGATCGCGACGATGCGGCGGGTCGGTCCGATCGCGGTGCCGGGGATGCGGTTCTTGCGGATCAGGACCGCCGCGGAGACGACGAGTCCGAGGATCATCGCGAGAACGGCGAAGCGCCGGGCGATGTCGCCGTCGGCGGAGAACGCGAAGAGCAGCGAGTAGCGGCCCATCTCGTTGTACCAGTTCAGCGACGGGCCGAGCGCGGTCTTCATGCTCGACGCCTCGGAGAACGCGCGCAGCGTCAGGTTGGAGAAGACCACGAAGACCACGAACACGCCGGCCGCCAGGATCGGCGCGATCAGGGCGACGAACGACCAGCGCAGGGCGCGCTTGGAGTCCTGACCACCGACGGCCTCGGTGATGACCCGGGCCCGCTTGATGAGGGCCATGATCATCGGCCGGGCACCCGCGATGAGGGCGGCGACAGCCAGCAGGCCGGTGGGGCCGGCGGCGAGGCTGAACGCGCCGACGGTGCAGGCCACCGCGGCGGGCAGGAGGCGGCCGGTGGCGATGGCGCGTTCAACCGAGCACCAGGTCAGCAGCGCGCCGAGGCAGATGATCGGTTCGGGCCGCAGGCCGTTGTTGAACGGGAACCAGCAGGCCAGGAAGGTGAACGCCGCGGTCCAGGCGACCATCGGGCGGGTGACCGCCGCGCGTCCGAGCCGGGGGATCACCTCGTGACTCACGATGAGCCAGACCAGGATTCCGCAGGCGAGGGCGGGCAGGCGCATCCACGGGCTGGCCACCGAGACGTGGCTGAGAAGCCCGAAGACCTGGTAGTACCAGCCGAACGGGGCCTCCGGGGCGCCGTACCAGCGGAAGTAGTTGGCCGTGTAGTCGGTCTCCTGCGCGACCCGCGACATCGTGAGCAGGTAACCGTCGTCGGAGGTGTTGGGGCCGACGAGGTGCCACACGATCAGCGCGCCGATCACCACGTAGTCGCGTGCGTTGAGATGCCACCAGCGGGCGGGGAAGATGCGCCGGTGCCGGCGGCCGTCGGTGGCGTCGAGCGCGGCCAGGGCCGCGAGAGACAGCAGCGTGCAGGCGATGCCGACCACGATGACGAGCCACTTGGCGACGGTGGGCGCGGTGTTGTAGCGGGAGTCGATGGTGACGTGCGCGTCGAGTCCGGCGACGTCGGCGGCCGGACCGCTCAGGTCGGTGAAGATCCCGGTGACCTGCGGACGCTGGTCGGGCGAGTACTCGAAGGCCTCTTTGTCCTCGGTCGACCCGCTCAGGGGCTCGCCGGAATCATCGGTCATGCCGACGAATTCGGCGGTGACGGCGTCGGAGTCGGCGTGCACGACGATCTCGCGGCAACCCTGCGCGCGCATGTCGGCGACGCTTGCCGAGACGAGCGGGACGTTGCGGATCACCACCTCGACCCCGCGACGGTCGCCGCTGCCGGTCGTCCGGACGAAGAGACCGCGTTCGGCCGACTTCTCGGCCTGCTTCGGGGTGGTCGAGAACAGGACCGATCCGCCGGGCGGCAGGTCGTCGACGGCGGTGCACGGGATGCTGACGTCGAGATCGACGGGGGTGTAGCCGATGAGCGGGGCGGAGACCGAGCCGATCTGCCCGTTCTGGGGCCAGTTGATCTCGGCGGTCTTCTGCTCGACCGGCATCAGCGGGGTGGCCAGCGCGAGCAGGAAGCCCAGCATGCCGGTGACTATGGCGACGATCCTCGCTCGTCGAACGGTCTGCGCTGGCACAAAGAGAGATGGTAGCCGTTGGGCTGTCTCACGCCCGTGGGCGGCGCTTCGACCCCCGGCGACCCAGGTGACGGGTACTAAGGTGTGACCCATGTCCGATGCCACGCCCGCCGACGGCGCGCAGCGCCTGCCGATCCTGCTGCTCAACGGTCCCAACCTCAACACGCTGGGCACCCGGGAGCCGGCGATCTACGGCTCGGAGACCCTCGCCGACGTCGTCGACCTCGCCGAGCGCACGGCGGCGGAACTGGGCTTCGGGCTGCGCGCCGCGCAGACCAACCACGAGGGTCAGATGCTCGACTGGATTCACGAATCGGTGGGCAGGATCAGCGGCATCGTGATCAACCCCGGCGGCTGGACGCACACCTCGGTCGCCCTCGCCGACGCACTGGTGGTGCCCGGGGTGCCCATCATGGAGGTGCACATCAGCAACGTGCACAAGCGCGAGGCGTTCCGCCATCACTCCTACGTCTCGCCGCTCGCCGAGGGAGTGATCGCCGGCTACGGCATCCGCGGGTACGAGTTCGCCATCCGGCGACTGGCGGAGCTGGTGAGCTGAACCGGCGTCGGCGTCAGTTCGATGCCGATTCACCTGCGGCGACGATGGCCGCTGCCGTGTCGGACATGAGCGGGGCCCGCTGGATCGAGTGGTGATCGCCGCCGACGTCGTGGGCCGCATTCAACCGGATCAGTCCGGCGGTCCGGATGAGCACGGAGAGTGCCGGGAGTGTCTCTCTTTGCGACACCTCGGGACCCTTGGATCTCCCTACCTTCGAGAGGACATCGACGCCCCGCGACCAGCGGACCAACGAGCGGATGCCGTACGCACAGATCGACGGAAGGGACCTCCTGGCATGAGCGCAAGCCACTGGGGCCGCAGACGAGGCCGGCAGGGTCACGAAACACATCGACTCGAGCTTGGTCGGAGGAGGGTTCGCCCGGGATACGGGCTTTCGTCGAGGTGGATCGACGCAGGCTGTCGCGCCTACTGGACATGCGGCTTGGGAGAGACGCGCGAGCTCTCTGGCGTCGTTGTGTTCCCTGCCTCGAACGAGTCGTCGTACATGGCTGGATCTGAAGTGGTGGTCGATGGTGGACAGACGATCTGATGACCTCTCGCCGAGGGGTACTGTGCAAACCACTGCGCCCGACGTGCAGGAGATGATCGACTTCGCTGCTCGATGGAAGCCGTATTGCGGGGCGGCGGACGACGAGATCTTCACGACGTTCGGGGTGCGACCGCGCGACTTCTATCTCCGAGTCGCCGAAGCGCTCAGCTCAGCACGAAACCCGCTCCCGCACACCGGGTTGCGGTCCTACTGCCTGGAGCGCGCGCGACGGCACCGGGCGGATCGTCTGTGACGTTCTGCCAGAACGGAGATGCCTAGGCGGGGGTTGTCCACACTCTGTGGGTGACCAAATGCGTGGCCAGATCACCCCATCCCCGATACCCGGGCCGGCGTGCGGCCCGGGTACCTCAGGGATTCCCGGGAGGTCGGTGCCAGCGAATGCCGTGATCCGGTCATGCGTGTGTTGGATCCATGACCACATGCCAAATCTGTTCCACGCCCGCTTCTTTGCGCTCGAGTAGATCCAGTGTCGACTGCCGCGCAAGGTGACTGGAGAAGGTCCGGGTGATGGTCGGGCCGTCTGAGGTGAACCGGTCAGGGCCGGGGAACTGCATGACGCCGATGGTCCGCGCGCGACGAGTTCGAAGGCGCCCACGTCGATGTGATGGGCGTGACCGTACCGAGCGCCGCGAATCACGTTCCGACGGGCCTCGGCTCATGCGAAATCGTCGGAGTCCACGCGATCGAGCGCCTCGGGGTATCGCCCCGGATGTGTGCCTCTGGTGTCGTCCCGCAGTCGGTGATCCGAACCACAATTCTGTTGCGCATTGAGACACCCAGGCCTCCTCGGATGTCCTTAACGTCACCTCAGAGTGAGGCGCGCGGCCTCAGGGTCCGATAGCGAACGGGAGATGGCCATATGGGGTCTGCAGTGATTGTCGATATCGTCAGAACAGGGTCAGGCAAGGGCAAGCCCGGTGGCGCCCTGTCAGGCATCCACCCGGTGAACCTGCTGGCCCAGACCCTCCGCGCTCTGCTCGAGCGCAATGACCTAGATCCGGCCACGATCGATGACGTCATCGCCGGATGCGTGTCGCAGGCGGGGGAGCAGACCCTCAACATCGCGCGCAATGCCATCCTTGCAGCGGGCCTCCCGGAATCGGTGCCGGGTACCACTGTGGACCGGCAGTGCGGGTCGAGCCAGCAGGCGGTGCACTTCGCGGCCCAGGGCGTCCTTGCCGGTGCCTACGACATCGTCGTCGCCTGTGGCGTGGAATCGATGAGCCGCGTCCCCATGGGGTACAGCTCGGTGGATCAGGATCCAAACCGGGGTCCGCTGTCCGCCCGTTACCCCGAGGGGTTGATCGGACAGGGTGTTTCAGCCGAACTCATCGCGGCCCGGTGGAATCTCGATCGGGAGACACTCGACGAGTATTCCGCCCGGTCGCATCAGCGGGCCGCTCAGGTGACCGAGGCCGGCGGGTTCCAGCGCGAGATCGTGCCGATCACTGTCGACGGTCGTGTGCATGACACCGACCAGACCTTGCGTGCATCCACGACCGTCGAGGGGCTCAGTGGACTGAAGCCGTCCTTCGTCGACGACCGCCTGCAGCAACGCTTCCCGGAGATCAACTGGAGCATCACGCCGGGTAATTCCTCGCCGCTCACCGACGCTGCCTCGGCCGCGTTGATCATGAGTGAGAAGAAGGCGAGCGAACTCGGCTTGACTCCACGTGCCCGGTTCACCGATTTCGCGGTCACGGGCAGCGACCCGCTCCTGATGTTGACCGGTGTCATCCCCGCAACCGAGAAGGTACTGAAGCGTTCGGGGCTGAGCATCGACGACATCGACGCCTACGAGGTCAACGAGGCATTCGCGCCGGTGCCGCTGGCGTGGCTGAAGGACTTGAAGGCCGACCCGGAGAAGCTGAACCCGCGTGGCGGCGCGATCGCGCTCGGACACGCGCTGGGGGCATCAGGTGTCCGCCTACTCGCGACGCTGGTCAACCACCTCGAGGACACCGGCGGGCGCTACGGGCTCCAGACAATGTGCGAGGGCGGCGGTATGGCGAACGCGACGATCATCGAGAGGATCTGATGAGCATCGGACAGATCACGCCGGATTTCGACGGAACCACAGTCCTGGTGACCGGTGGGGCCCAAGGGATCGGCTACCAGATAGCCAGCTACTTCCACTCCGCAGGGGCGCGTGTGGCGGTGCTGGATTACGACAAGAAGCTGCTGGACGAGGCATGGGGTGGCGTCGACCGCGTGTATCTGACGGCTGTTGACGTCAGCGACGGGGACGCGGTCCGGTCGGCGGTCGACGACATCGTCGCATGGGCCGGCGGAATCGACGTCGCCGTCAACAACGCCGGAATCGCACGAGATGCCGTTGTCTGGAAACTCACTGACGAGCAGTGGGATTCGGTGCTGGCCGTGCACACCACCGGAACGTTCAACGTGACCCGTTCGGTCGTCCCGCACATGCGTGCCGCCGGCGCCGGACGCATCATCAACGTGACGTCCTACACCGGTATGCACGGAAACATCGGACAGTCGAACTATGCCGCGGCGAAGGGTGGGATCATCGCCTTCACCAAGTCGGTTGCCAAAGAGGTCGCGAGATTCGGGATCACCTGCAATGCCATCTCGCCCAACGCCTCCACCGCCATGGTCGCGGCGGTGCCACCGGACAGGCTCGCGGAGATGACCGCTTCGGTTCCGCTCGGTCGGTTCGCCGAGGCCTCCGAGATGGCGCCCGCGGTCGGTTTCCTGGCGTCGGCACAGGCGGCGTATGTCACCGGTGTCGTCCTCCCGGTAGATGGCGGGGTGTCGATGTGACCAGGCTCAATCCTTCGGCCGCTGCGGCCGATCCGATCCCGATCATTGGAATGGCGACAACGCCGCTGGTGGTCGAGTCAGACGCGGTTCTCGATGAACTCGTCTTCGAGGCAGTGTCGAATGCTTTGCGGGAGGCTGGTATCCGCAAACAAGAGGTCGACCTGTCGATCACCGCGTCCCTCGACATCTACGACGGACGGAGCATCTCGTGTGGCCTGACCAATGCCGCCTCCGGCGGCTATCTCGGCCAGTCCTATCGACTCGAGGGTGATGCCGGCCAGGCAATTGTCGCTGCGGCGCAGACGATTGCCGCCAACGACGCCGACGTCGTGGTCGCCGTCGGGGTCTACAACCCTGAGGTCTCCACCCCCGACCGACGGGCATTTGTCCAGCAGATCTCCAATTACGGGTTCGAACCCCACTTCGACCGTCCGGTCGCCCTCTCTGCGGAGACCATCTGGGGGCTGCATGCCAGCCATGCGCTGGGCGCGGGCCTGATCGATCGTGACCGGCTCGCCGAGCTCGCCGCGGATGAGATCTCACGTGGGGCGACATCACCGCACACGACCAGGACAAAGGCGGTTTCCGCGTCCGAGGTCCTGGGTTCGGAACTGGTGAACGGGCCGCTGACCGAACTGATGCTGCCCGCCGATTCCACCGGCGCAATCGCTGTCGTCCTCGGTTCCCTGCCGCGCGCGCGACGCGCCCGCACAACGCGAGCGATATTGACCGGATGGGGGCAGGCCAGCGGCGACACCACTCCGTCAGGGACCTGGCTGACCGACCCGGCAGCACCCACTCGTCGTGCTGCGGACGAGGCATATCGGCGTGCCGGAGTTTCAGCACCGGACGATCAGATCGAGATCGTCGAACTGACTGCTCCGACTCCGGCCCTGCATGCGCCGGTTCTCAGTGCCCTCGGCCTCGGTGGTCCCGGTGTTGTGGTGAATCCGTCGGGCGGCGTTCGTAGTTCGTATCCCGGTGTGGCCAACGGTGCACTGCGGTTGCTCGAGGTCGTGCAAGCGATGGAGAACAGCGGAGCCGGTCACGGCGTCGCACAGTCGAGTGACCCGTTGACCGGAACGGTCGCCGACACCGCGACGGTGTTGGTGGTGGAGGGAGTCTGATGTCTACTCGAGCATTCATCGGCGGTGTCGGGATCACCGAGGCGACCTCGCCGCGCAAACAGACCTCGTCGGCGGTCGAACTGATCCAGCAGGCGGTCTGGGCGGCCCTCGAGCATGCGGGCATTACCCCGGATGCACTCGACGGTCTCGTCATCGGCGACATCGACGGCTTCGAGGGAACTGTCCTCGGCGCCAAACACATTGTCCGACAACTTGGCTTGGGCACCGACATCCCGGTCACGGTGATCAACACCGGTGGAACGACCGGCGGCAACCTGATGCAGGTCGCAGCACGGCAGGTCCGATCCGGTGACCGTCAGCGCGTGTTGTGCATCGGCGGGCCGACCTTCTACGGCGCGGTCGACCTGCAGTCGGCGATCAACACGAACTCGCCGATGATCGTCGAGCAGCCTCTCGGAATGGGTGCGTATCACATGGGCGCTTTCTATCCGAGCGCCTATCAGCGCAGGTTCGGCGCAACGGTGCAGGACTTCGCGGCCAGCGCGGTTCAGGACCACGAGCATGCATCGCGCAATCCGTATGCGCACCTGCGGAACACGCTGACCGTCGAGGACGTGGTGAACTCCCGTCCGCTGTCCAGTCCCATGACCATGGCGATGGTGTGCCCCGTGTCCACGTCGGCGAACGCGCTGCTCGTCTGCTCTGAGGCGGCGGCCGCAGAGGTGCGGCCCACTCCGGTGCTCATCGCCGCGATGGCCACCAGCAGCGATCCGTACCTCGGCGGCGGTAAGAGCGATTTCGCCGCGATGGAGAATCTCTCCATTCTGGCGCGCAAGGTGTATCGCCTGGCCGATGTATACGATCCGATTGCCGAGTTCGACGTCGTCGAGGTGTTCTCGCCGTATGCGCCGATGCAGCCGATGCAACTCGAGGCCCTCGGATTCGCGCCGCCCGGCGGGGGCATCGACCTGATCCGCTCGGGGGCGACCCGTATCGACGGCAAGATCCCGGTCAACCTGTCCGGCGGGCCGCTGTGTACCAATGCCGGCGTTGCCGGCGAACTCGCTCCCTACGTGTACGTCGCACTACAACTCATGGGCGACGCTCCGGAAGAGATGCAGGTACCCGGCGCCCGCCGGGGCCTGGCACACGGAACCGGGGGCACATTCTTCCAATTCGAGAATCTGGCTGTCCTGGAAAGGCACGAGTGCTCATGACCACCGAAACTTCTGGCTCCATCACGACCCAGCGGGTCCACTGGGATCTCGACTACGACGTGCACCTCGGTCGGACCTGGGGCCGCTTCATGCAGGGGTTGACCGAGAAGAAGATCCTCGCCAACGCGTGCCCGGAATGCGCTCGGGTCTTCGTCCCTCCGCAGGCATACTGCGAGTCCTGCTTCGTGGCCACCGATGAGTGGCGGGAACTTCCGCCCGAGGGCGAGGTGGAGGTGTTCACGGTGGCGTGGCAGAGCTTCCGCGGTGGGCCGAAGCCGCCGTACGCCATCGCCGGGATCCGCCTCGACGGCGCCAGCACGCTTCTCATGCACTACGTGAGCGGGCTCGACCTCTCCGATCCCGTCGCGGTTGGCGACCAGCTCAAGCCCGGCGCGCGGGTCCGGGCCGTCTGGGCGGACAACCGGACCGGACAGATTCTTGACATCGCGCACTTCGAGCAGATCCCATGAGCACGAACATCACCGACGCCGTCTTCGAATTTCTCGCGGCCCATGACCCGGCGACGACCGAGCGGCTCGACTTCCTGCGTGCTCAGTTCGATGCCGGGCTGGCGTGGGTGCACTACCCCGAGGGACTCGGTGGCCGCGGGCTCGACCGAGAGCTACAGGCCACGGTCGATCGGCTGTTGGCCGAAGCCGGCGCCCCCACCAACGAGCCCCATCGCAACATCATCGGGCTCGGGATGGCGGCGCCCACGATCCTCCGATTCGGAACCGACGAACAGAAGGCTCGCTGGTTGCGTCCGTTGTGGACGGGCGAAGAGATCTGGTGCCAGCTCTTCTCCGAACCGGGAGCAGGCTCGGACCTCGCCAATGTCGCGACCAGTGCCGTCCGCAAGGACGACCGGTGGGTCGTCAACGGCCAGAAGGTGTGGACCTCGCTGGCCCACGACGCGAGGTGGGCGATCCTGGTCACCCGGACAGACCCCTCGGTCCCGAAGCACAACGGCCTGACCTTCTTCGTCTGCGACATGACCGCTGCGGGTGTGGATGTGCGCCCGCTGCGCCAGATCACCGGTGAGAGTGAATTCAACGAGGTCTTCCTCGACGGAGTCGAGATCCCGGACGAGTATCGACTCGGCGAGGTCGGACAGGGATGGGCCGTCACCCAGAACACCCTGATGAACGAGCGAGTGGCCATTGCTGCCGGCACCGTGCCGCGGGAGAGCGGAGCCATCGGCGAACTGGTCAAGGTCTGGCGTGAACGGCCGGAACTGCGCACCGCGGCACTGCACGACAAGGTGTTGCGGTTCTGGGTCGAGGCGGAGGTTGCCCGCCTGACCGCCGAACGGCTCGGCCAGCAGCAGGCAGCCGGCGAACCGGGTCCGGAAGCGTCGGGATCGAAGATCACCTACGCCCGGCTCAACCAGCAGATCGCCTCTCTCGAGCTCGATCTCCTCGGCGCCGAGGCACTGCGCTACGGCGACTACACGGCGCGCCGGCCGGTGATCGTCGAACACTCCGAGAACCCGGCTGGGTGGCGCTACCTGCGGGCCAAGGGCAACTCGATCGAAGGCGGCACGTCGGAGATCATGCGCAACATCATCGCCGAACGTGTGCTGCAGCTCCCGCCCGAGCCGCGCGCCGACAAAGACACGCCTTGGAAGGATCTTCCCAGATGACGGTCACGACGCCGGAAACCGGCAATCTCCTGTACACCGAGATCGAAGACGACCTACGCCAGAGCGTGCGATCGCTGCTGGACAAGCGATGTGGCTGGACCGAAGTTCTGGCGCGCACCGAATCGGCAGATCTTGTCGACACGAGTCTGTGGTCCACCCTCGCCGGCGAACTGGGATGCGCGGCAATGCCGATCCCCGAAGAGCAGGGCGGTGCCGGCGGCAGTTGGCGCGAGGCCGCAGTGGTGGCAGAGGAGCTCGGCCGTGCGGTTGCTCCCGTCCCGTTCCTCGGTTCGGCCGGCATTGCCACCGCACTGCTGCTCGAACTGCGCCTGCCCGACGTTCTCGAGCAGCTCGCCTCGGGCGAGTCGACGGCGGCGGTGTGCATTCCGTTCGCGGCGACGCCGTACGGCGGCGTGCCGACGTCGGTCACAGTGGAGAGCGGGCGTCTGCAGGGTCAGGTGGCCGGTGTCGTCGATGCCGGCGCCGCCGACATTCTGCTCGTGCCCACCGCAGACGGTCTCTACCTCGTGTCCGCTGAAAGTGCGACGATCACGGAGTCGGTGTCGCTGGACATGACTCGTCCCGTCTCGGACATCTCGTTCGACGGTGCCGACGGCCGACGTCTCGCCGACGCGGGCGCCGAGCTCGATGCAGCCGTGTCCACCGCCCTGCGGATCGGAGCGATGCTGCTGGCCTCCGAGCAGCTCGGCCTTGCGGAGAGGTGTTTGGATCTCACCGTCGAGTATCTCGCGACTCGTCGTCAGTTCGCCCGTCTGCTCGGGTCATACCAGGCACTGAAGCACCGGCTTGCCGACCTGTGGGTGCTCATCACCCAGGCGAGAGCGGTCGCGCGGTATGCCGCCGAGTGTGCCACGACGGGATCCGCGGATCTGCCTATCGCCGTCGCCCTGGCGCAGGCCACCTGTTCCGAGGTCGCGCAGCAGGCGGCCGAGGAGTGCATTCAACTCCACGGTGGTATCGGTTTCACCTGGGAGCATCCGGCGCACCTCTACCTCAAGCGTGCGAAGGCCGACGCGATAGGTCTGGGCACCGCTTCGGCACATCGCGCGGAACTGGCCACGCTCATCGACATCCAGTCGCCGGAGGTGCGCTGATGGCCGCCGATCTCACCGGTACCACTGCTGTCGTCACCGGCGGCAACAACGGGATCGGCCGCGCTCTCGCCGTCGGCCTCGCCAAAGCGGGTGCAGACGTGGCGATCTGGGCGCGCAATGCCGAGCGCAATGCGCAGACCGTCGCCGAGATCGAGACATTCGGTGTGAAGGCGCTCGGGGTGAGCTGCGACGTGACCGACGAGCAAGCTGTGATCGCGGCCATGGACGAGACGGTGGCGACGCTCGGACCGCTGGGATGCTTCGTGGCGAACTCCGGGATCTCCATCGAGACCCCGATCGTGGACATGTCCTTCGACACCTGGCGACATGTGCTTGCCACGAATCTCGACGGGGCCTTCCTCTGTACTCGCGAGGCGGCGCGGCGGTTCGTCGACCAGGGAGTCGGTGGCTCCATGATCGTTGTGTCGTCGACCATCAGCCGCTACGGCGGGGCGGGTATGGCCGCCTACGGTGCGAGCAAGACCGGGGTGCTCGGCCTCGGCCGGACACTGGCGGTCGAACTCGCCCGGCACCGAGTGCGATGCAACGTGCTGGTCCCGGGATGGACCAAGACCGCCATGAACGAGCACCTGCAAGCAGACGAGCGGTTCGTTCGGGCGACAAGCGGCCGAACGCCGGTTCGGCGGTGGGCCGAGCCGGAGGAGTTCCACGACATCGCGGCATTTCTTGCCGACCCTTCCCTGACTTTTCACACCGGAAATGAGGTGATCGTCGATGGCGGATACACCATCTACTGACGTGACCGGGACACGACCGTCCGCTGTCGAGCGGGATGGGTCGACCTCGACGCCGGCCGAACTGATCGATATCGCAGTACTCAAGCAGTCGCTCGAGGGCCGTGAACTCCCCGGAGCCAGCATCACCATAGAGCCGTATCAGAGCGTGCTGGCGGATTACGCATTGGAAGCCGATGCCGACGATTCGGGTGACGCACACCCGTTGTGGGGGCTCGTGCTGTCGCTGCGGGGGATGGGCATCACTGTCGTCGAACTCTGCGCCTTGGCCGCCCAACGCCCCCAGGATGTGCTCCTGTTCGGCAACTGCGAGGTGATTCAGCACCGGCCCTTGCGAGTCGGCGCGACCATCGACGTCACCGCGAGTATCGAATCTGTCAGTCGCAAGGAGACGAGGCATGGCGGACACCTGGACTTCGTAACCGTCAGAACGGCCTTCCACGACAAGGACAACTCGCTGGCGGGACCAGTTGGCGAAGTCGCCAACGGCTTCATCTTCAAGCGAGGAGCGTAGATGACACTCACCACTGAACCGCGCGTCTGCGACGACCTCCCGGCGTTCAAGGTGGAATCGGTAAGCGCAGACAAGATCCGGATCATGGCCCTGATCTTTCAGGACCCCAACCCCATCCACTTCGATCTCGAGGCTGTGCGCGAAGCAGGACTGGGCGACAGATACGTCAACCAGGGCGGTGTCACTATGGCCTACATCATCAACATGCTGACCGCATGGACAGGGTCGCGGGCCTCTATCCGTTCCCTCTCAACCAGATTCACCGCGAATGTCTTCGCAGGCGATGCGGTCGAGGCCGGCGGAACGGTGACCGGCGTGCGCAACGCCGACGGTCGAATGCTGGTCGATTGCGACGTTTGGGTCCGTCCCGTCACCGCGGACGGCGGAGCGCCGCCCGTCGTCTCCGGAACCGCCACTGTCGCACTGTGAACCGATCGCGCACCGGCGCGATGGAACCCGACGGCTAACGCATAGACCAGGGGGTGCTCTGGTCTCACAACAAGGAGTTTTTCAGTGAACATCAGCGGAAGCTCTGCCCTGGTCACAGGTGGAGCGTCGGGTCTCGGCCTCGCCACGGCCGAGAAACTCAGCGGCGCAGGAGCGAAGGTCGTCATCGTCGATCTTCCCGAATCGCCCGGTGCGGAGGTGGCCGATCGCTCGGAGAACATCACATTCGTGCCTGCCGACGTGCGGGACAGCGAACAGATCTCGGCAGCTATCGAGACTGCGTCGGCCTTGGCCCCTCTGCGAATTACGGTCAACTGCGCGGGCATCGGCGACCCAGCCAAGACCCTTGGGCGTCGTGGGCCCCTCGGACTCGACCGCTTCGAGCGGGTCATCTCGATCAATCTGCTGGGGACCTTCAACGTGATTCGGCTCGCCGCCGAGGCGATCGCAGCGACTGAACCCGTCGAGGGGGAGCGCGGCGTCATCGTCAACACGGCATCGGTGGCTGCTTTCGACGGGCAAGTAGGCCAAGCCTCATATTCCGCTTCCAAGGCCGCGATCGCAGGAATGACGTTGCCGGTCGCCAGGGATCTCGCTGACTTGCTGATCCGCGTCGTCACCATCGCGCCCGGAATGTTCGCCACCCCTATCCTTCAGGGGCTGACCGACGACGCTCGTGCGTCGCTGGAGAAACAGATCCCCCATCCCTCTCGGCTGGGCCAACCGGCCGAGTACGCCGACCTTGTCGCCCACATAGTGAACAACCCCATGCTCAACGGTGAGACCATTCGACTCGACGGCGCACTGCGGATGGCGCCGCGATGACCCGCACAGCACTGGTCACCGGCGCATCACGAGGGATCGGTCTCGAGATCGCTCGCCGACTGGCAGACGACGGATGGAACCTCACCATCAGCGCACGAACCGAGAGCACTCTCACCGAAGCTGCCACCACGTTGCGGGAGAGATCGCAGGGGGAGGTCTGTGCGG
This sequence comes from Gordonia paraffinivorans NBRC 108238, assembly GCF_000344155.1. Lineage (GTDB taxonomy): Bacteria > Actinomycetota > Actinomycetes > Mycobacteriales > Mycobacteriaceae > Gordonia > Gordonia paraffinivorans. The sequence goes on from NZ_BAOQ01000025.1 coordinate 44,821, forward strand.
TCGTGGCGGACATGGCATCTGAAGGGGACGTCCTCGCGCTGGCCGCCGCGCACCGAGAACGCTTCGGCCGACTCGATGCGCTGGTCCTCAACGCCGGCATGGGATCGATAGGGCCGATTGCGGAGTTCCCGATCCGGCGCTTCGACAAACTGATCGCGGTCAACGTTCGATCGGCCTATCTGCTCATCCAGCAACTGTTGCCGACTCTCAGGGAAACAGCCGGCACCACCGGTTCGTCGCGCGTCATCGCGATATCGTCGCTGACGGGCACGGCCTCGGAACCGTTGAATTCCGCGTACGGCGCCAGTAAGGCCGCGCTGACTTCGCTGTGCGAGACGGTCAACACGGAGGAATCGCTCGGCGGGGTCAGTGCCACTGCATTGTGCCCCGGTTACGTGGCGACGGACATGACCGCGCCGCTGACCGGTGATGTTCCAGCCGACACCATGATCGACCCGGTCGAGATCGCCGAGCTCGCGGTCGGCCTGACACGGCTGGGGCGCAGCGCGGTCATCCCCGCGATTCCCATCTCTCGGCCCGGACCGCTCGTGTGGCGGGTCTGAACTGCACAATCCCTCACCCGGGTGTCCTGTTTCGGGACAGTCGACCGGGTCCCCACGATCGTAAGGTGAACCCATGTTGTTGGACTTGGACGATGCCCGCCGTGACTTCCGCGAATACGTGCGCGGATGGGTGGACAAGAATTTCCCCCCCGAGCGTGCTCTGGAGCTGGAGAAGCAGGAATACCGGTATCCGTTCGAACTCTGGGATGCCATGGCAGAAGCAGGGTTTCATGCCGTAGGGATCAGCGAGGAGTACGGCGGACAGGGTGGCAACGCGGTTGACACCGCTGTTCTGGCCCGTGAGCTCGCGCGAAGCCTGGGCGGCCTGTCCTGGGTCTGGGGGATCCCCTCGTTCGCCGGCGCGAAGGCGTTGAGCCACGCCGGTACCGATGAACAGAAGAAGGAACTTCTCCCCGAACTCGCCGCCGGTCGCATCCGCTTCTCCATCGCGGTGACCGAACCAGGAGGCGGCACCGATCTGCTGGGTGCGATGCGCACACGTGCCACCAAGGTGCCCGGCGGTTGGAAGGTCTCCGGGCAGAAGATGTGGTCCACAGGGGCGAAGCAGGCCACATATCTACTGTTGCTCGCACGCAGCGGTGATCCTGAAGGCCCCGGCAAACGTCCCCCGACAACACTCCTGCTCGTGCCGTCGAATTCGCCGGGTATCGAGATGAGATACATCCCGAAGATGGGCATGCGCGCGATGGGGTCGTGCGAGGTCTTCCTCGACGACGTGTTCGTACCCGACTCGCAACTGCTCGGCATCGAGCATCAGGGCTTCAAAGTCCTTGTCGCTTCGCTGAACAACGAGCGGGTGATGAGCGGCGCGCTGGCGTTGGGCATGCTGGACGGAATACTCGAGGAATCCGTCGAATACGCATCGACCCGCACGGCATTCGGAAAGGTGATCGGTGGGCACCAGATCATTCAGCACTACATCGCAGACACCGCCCTCGCTCAGAAGCAGTGCGAGCTCCTGACATTCGACGCCGCCTGGCGCGAGGCATCGGGACTGAACTGCCACAAGGAGGCGAACATGGTGAAGGTCGTGACATCCGAGCTCGCCGTTGCCGCAGCCGATCGTGGCATCCAGGTCCTGGGTGGGATGGGCATCTCGTCGGAGACTCACGCACAACGTTTCTGGCGGGATCTGCGTCAGTTCCGGATCGCGCCCATCAGCAACGAGATGGTGCGTAACAATCTCGCCGAGAGCTACGGGTTGCCGCGGTCGTACTGATGTTTGGGGCGCCGCTCGGTCACGTCGCCGGGTGGCGTACTCAGGTGAAGGCCGAATCCTCCGGTGGCAGTCCCGCAGGATCATTTTGGGACAGCAAAAAGTGTTGTCGCACACATAATCTGACTCGTGAAGTAACAGTCCACCTGCCACCCTGGTGGCAGGCACACGGCGATCGGAGGAATGATCATGCGGCCCACCCGCGAAAACCTGGCGGAACCCGAGAACAAACCGAAGGGCTTGCGAGCGGTCATCGTCGCGGCTCTCGGCGCGAGCACGCTCGAGTGGTACGACTTCTACATCTACGGGACTGCTGCGGCACTCGTCTTCAACAAGGTCTTCTTCCCGTCGGTCAACCCCGCACTGGGCACTCTCGCCGCCTTCGCGACGTTCGGGGTCGGCTTCCTGTTCCGTCCGCTCGGAGGGTTGATCTTCGGCCACTTCGGCGACACGTTGGGCAGAAAGAAGCTGCTCGTCATCGCGATGATGGTCATGGGTATCTCCACGTTCCTGATCGGCGTGTTGCCGACGTATTCGACGGTCGGGATTCTCGCACCGATCCTGCTCGTGGTGCTGCGCGCCGCTCAAGGTCTGGCCGTGGGCGGGCAGTACGGCGGTGCAATGCTTCTGGTCACCGAGAACGCGCCGGCGAACCGCAGGGGTTATTACGGCAGCTTCTCGCACATCGGACCATCACTGGCGGTCATCCTGTCCAATGTCGTGTTCCTCGTCGTCGTTGCCGCCGTGAGCTCGGACGCATTGATCGGCTGGGCATGGCGCATTCCGTTCCTGCTGTCTGTGTTCGTCGTGGCGGCAGGTATTTACATGCAACTGAAGATCGAGGACACCGCAGAGTTCCGCGAGCTCCAGGAGCGTCGCGTCGCGGAGCAGGGCGGTCAGCAGGTTCAGCGGCGGTCGCCGGTTATCGAGGCGCTGCGTACCCATCCGCGGGAGATCCTGCAGGCGGGCGGGATGATCTTGATCGTCCAGGTGTACTACTACGTACTGATCGTGTTCACGATCTCGTATGCCACATCCCATGACATCAGCCGTACAACGGCACTTGTCGCGGTTCTGTTGTCGAGTTTGGCAACTGTCGTGTCGATTCCGATCTTTGCGGCGCTCTCGGACAAATCGGGGCGAAAGACGGTGCTGGTCTGGTCCGCAATCGCCACAACGGCGAGCGCATTCCCGTTTGTGTTGCTGTTGGGCACCGGCAGCGTCCCGCTTCTGGTTCTCGCAGTGGTTGTTCCGGGAGTCACTCTCGGGGCGCTCTACGGTCCGATGGCTGCGTTCTACTACGAGATGTTCAGTGCCGAGGTGCGCTACTCCGGCGCGTCCATCGGCTACCAGTTGGGCGCTGTCCTGGGCGGCGGGTTCTCCCCATTCATCGCGACCGGATTGCTGGAGGCGACCGGATCGTTGCTCTCGGTCGGGGCGTTCATCACCGTCGCCGGACTCCTGAGCATCTGGGCCATTGCGTCCGTGTCGACCTCGTCCCGGCGAACGTCGACCGAGGTTTCGCAGGCGACATGAGGGCGCTGGTGGATTGACGCACAGACCGGCGATGGGCACAGGGCTTCTGCGCCCATCGCCACTGTCGTGGGTGATGACGTCGTCTCGTGGGTAGGGCTCGGCGTCGATAGTGATGCCTCGGTGTGGTGGACCAGTCGCTCGATCAGCGCGGCGGCAACGACGTCGTCGGCGAAGACCTCGACCCTGCGACCGAAGGGCAGGTTCGAGGTGATCGGCACCGAGGCCGGCTCGCAGCGACTGGCGATGAGTTGGGGGAACAGGTTGTTGGAGGTGGGGTGTCGGGGTCGAACGGCAGGTAGCCGATCTCGTCGTTGACGAGCAGCCGGGTAACGGCGTACTTGTGAGTTCGTGTGTCAGGCGTCCAGCGGCCTCTGCTTCGGTGGAGGTGGGTCGCCCATACGGTGGTGGTGTAAGACAGTGCCGGGTAGGCGTTGGGGGCGGCTACAGGTCGGCGGTGTGGTGTCGACGAAGTGGCCGATCACCGCCGGATGGACGGTGTAGTCGTTGCCGGCCACGCGCATGTGGAGTCGTGCCTGGGGGCCTGGCCCCGCTGTACTGGAGTCACCCTTCTCGCGAGACGGGGAGGGTCGAATCCGACCCGTCGTCAGGGGTGGTTTCGGGCGTCGTGAACGTACAGCTACATCCTTCTTGACAGCGCGAACGACTAGCCAGATCGATATCACCTATCCCGTGCAGCAGTCCAGATGGTCACGAGGCGGTCCTGTGTTCTCGGAATCGGGTCTCCGATTGCGTACTACTGTCACCACATGACCACATCCCGCTCGGCGGGGCGTACCCGTCTCAGTTCTAGTGACCGGCGTGAGCAGATTCTCGAAGCCGCCCAGCGTCTCTTCGCAGAACGTGCTTACGAAGAAGTTTCGACGGCGGAACTCGCCGCGGCGGCGGGTACCACCCGGACGAATCTGCACCACCACTTCGGTACGAAGAGAGCTCTCTACCTCGAGGTGGTTCGGCGCTTTGCCCGGTTGCCGGCACCTCCTACCGATCTCCCCCGGGCCTCGGACGTTCCGACGGCGGTCGCTGAGACCTTTGACAAGTGGCTCGATCTCGTCGAGCACAACCGCGAGACATATCTGAGCATGATCGGAGCGTCTTCGATGGGTCGCGACCCCGAGGTGGAGGAGGTCCTCCGCGCCGGGATGAGAGTGTGGGAGGAGCGATTGCTCGCAGTGCTGCAAGCTCCCAGTACCGATTTGAACCGAGCTCAGATCCGGGCCTTCCAAGCCCTTCTGAGCACGGCAACCGACGAATGGCTACGTAAGGGAAAACTCAAGCGCGCGAATGTACATGACCTTCTGACCCGTGGATTGTTGGCTCTGCCCGTCGAGCGCCCCGATTTATCTTGACACTGTGTCGGTAGTGGGTCACTCTTGCTGTATCCAGCGTGCGGAGTGATAGCGCTGGTTGTACTGACATGGAGGTCTGAGCTAGTGAGTACGGCTGTCACGTCACGACGTAGCGAGGATCGGGCGCGCACGAGCACGGACGCCGGTGTTCGGGGCTTTCCTCTCGACGACAGATCTCGGCTGAGTCATGTTCGAGAGAAATTCTTCTCCACGGGGATGGTCGATCCCGATGACCTTCGAGCGTCCGGCCTCGATATGAGCGTGATCGACTCATGGCGCCGAAGCCTGCGTTACGGACTCGGCAATCGCCCGAGGCAGATCGTGCGTTCTGTCGAGGTGGACATGCAGAATCCGCTGGTGAAGGTCGCTCACGCAGTCATCACGTCCCGCGAGGCCGTACTCGAACAGTCGATGTGTGGGCTGTCGCTCACAGATGCCGACGGGGTGCTCTTACGTCAGTGGGTGGGTGATCCCGCAGTTGGAAAATGGTTGGAGAGACACGGCATCGTCCCCTCTGTGGCCGTGGACGAGAGTTCCATCGGAACCTCCAGCGGCATCTGCCTGCTCACCGAGAAGCCGGCGATTGTCCGTGGCCTCGAACACTTCTACGAGGAGTATGCGGAAGTGACCTCGGCCGGCGTTCCCATCATCCACCCGGTCACACGCCGGATCGTCGGTTCGCTCAACCTGACGAGCCGCTATCGCGACACCAGCCCGGTATTGCTCTCCTGGGTGATGGAGTTGGTTGCGGACATTCAGCAAGAGTTTCATCAGACCGCGACCCGTCGTGAGAGGACACTGCTCAACGCGTACCTGAACGAGAATCGCGACGCCAGGCATCCGCTGGTGGCCCTGAATGATCAGACGATCATCACCAATGCAACCGCGGCAAGACTCATCTCATCGGTCGACCAGGCGCTTCTGTGGGAGCACGCTTCACGCGCAATCAGGGAGGGCTCTGAACGATCCCGACAATTGGTCCTCACCGACGGCACGGTGGTCTCGGTGCAATGTCGTGAGGTCGTGAGTGCGGCTGAATCAGTCGGTGCAGTGGTACGCATACGGCCGGTTGACGAACGCCCGTCGCGGAGTCGGGCCTGTTCACCTGCTCCCGGCCTCCCCGGGTTGGTCGGTGACGGACCGCGCTGGCGTGAGCTGTGCCGTCACGCGGTGGCCGCCGACCGTGCGATGCCGACTCTTATTGTCGGCGAACGCGGTACGGGAAAACTGTCGGTGGCGCAGGCGCTGGCGGGCGGGTCGGCGACGGTATTGGACGCGACTTCGGTCGGCCTCGAGGGCCGCGACTCGTTCTTGCGTCGGCTCTCGGATCTCCTCGATCAAGAGACGCCGTCCTCGGTGGTACTGAGGAGGTGCGACGAACTCGATGACTCCACTGCGACGGCGGTGGCGACGCTGCTTCGTTCGCATCGTGGCGGACCGGTCCGTGTGCTGGCCACCACGACCAGAGACGTCGAACACGGACACACCGACCCCTTGTACGCCGAGTTCCCGGTCGTTCTCTCGGTCCCGCCTCTGCGTGAGAGGATCGAGGACCTGCCCTCGCTGTTGGCGTCGCTGTCGCAGGTTGCCAGTGCGAGGCTCGGACGCACGGGTGGTGTTCGATGGATGCCCGACGCCGTTCAGGCACTGTCTCGCCTGGAGTGGCGGGGGAACATCACCTCTCTGGAGACGGTGGTGATGCGGGTTCTCCAAAGCACCACAAATGGTTACGTGAATGCAGCCGATCTTCCTGCGGATGTCGTTGCGAGCGCCTCGCGGCGCAAGTTGGCCGGGCTCGAGCATGTGGAGGCCCATGCGATCACTGCCGCGCTTCGCGAGGCGGGGGGCAACAAGAACAAAGCCGCCGAGCGGCTCGGCATCGCCCGATCGACGCTCTACCGCAAGATCCGCACCCTCGGTATCGATCTGACCACGTCGGCGTTCTGAGCCGGTGCCGGTGAGGTGGACCATCCGATGGTGGGTCGCCATGCGGCTTGGGGTTGGTGGCTCGTGATCCCCGCTGGGGGCGAACTCTGCGGCGTCCATTCTCGAACCGCAACGTAGGGCGGTGGACCATGTATGAGGGCCAGGCGGTCGAGCACGTCAACCACGCCGTCGGGTTGCGGACGCGGTCGACGTGGATCGCCCGCGGTTTGCAAGGTGAGCTCGTCCTGTGGCGCCGAGGAGCTCGCAGGACTTCCTAGAGTCAATCGGCTTGCTGAGACCTCCGGATACCGGCACACCTCAGCCAACACCCGCTCGGTCCCGAGGGGCTTCTTGCCCTCCGTCCGGCACGCGGATGATCTGATCCGGCGGGTGCCGTCGATGCTTGGCCAACCGCCATGTCGTCGTCGATTCCTGCCCGAACACTCGGGCAACAGCGTCGCACAACAACTCGACCACTGCAGATAATCCACCTCACCGGAGGTGTGCATCGTTTCCCGCACGGCATCCACATAACCGGCCACTGTGTCACGATCGGACAACCGAACACCCTCTACGCCACATACTTTCGTATGGACAAGGAGGTGATTCGGGATGTCACAGGACGCGAGCAGTAGAATCGTAGAGACAGCCGGACAGCAAGTCGGACGGGCCGGTGACGGTGAGATCTCGTACAGTGTGACCGACGCGGTCGCCCTCATCACGTTGGATCGCCCGTCGGCTCACAACGCCTTGACCGTGTCCATGCTGCAGCAGCTGGCGGCTGCTTTCGACGACGCTCGTCGCAACGACCACGTACGTGCCATCGTCATCACGGGTGCGGGTGACCGCGCCTTCAGCGCGGGCGGCGATCTCGGAGAACTGATTCCGCGCCTCTCAGCTGGTGAGCTGGAGATCTTGATCCCCGACCCCGCGAAAAGGTTCTTTTCGGATGTGTTCATCCCGGTGATCGCGGCGGTGAACGGCCTCTGCCTTGCGGGGGGACTTGAGATGTTGCTCGGAACCGATATCCGTATCGCCTCGGAGCGCGCGATTTTCGGACTTCCTGAGGTTCGGTGGGGACTCATTCCCGGCGGCGGAACGCATATCCGCCTCCCGCAACAGGTTCCCTGGGCTATCGCGATGCAGTTGCTTCTCACCGGGGATCATATCGATGCGACTCAGGCGTTGCGTGCCGGTCTGATCAACGAGGTCGTCCCGCCCGAATCGGTCTTGGAGCGCGCCCTCGATGTCGCCCGCGGAGTGACCCGAAACGCTCCTCTGGCAGTTCGCACCGCCAAGGAGATCGCGGTGCGCGCGCTTGGCAACGAGCCCCGCTTTGCCTTGGAGAATTCGCTCAACGAACGCGTACTACGCAGCGCGGACGCAGTCGAAGGGCCGCGCGCCTTCATCGAAAAGCGCACACCCAGTTATGCCTGGGAAGAGACAGAAAGGTCAATCCCATGACAGTGGCCCCGGTGCCGAACCTGAACCCGGACAGCCGGGAACTTGTGGCTTCGATCTTCGAAGCCGTGGAGGGAATCTCGGCCGCCTTTCCGCGATCCCTGTTCTTGCAGCGTGCGCGTGATGGAGGGCATGCCCGGGAACTCTGGGATGCACTCGTCGCGGCGGATCTTCTCGCCATCGGAGTGCCGGAGAGCCTGGGAGGTGCGGGAGGTGGGCTCACTGGAACCACTGCCGTGATGGAGGCGCTGGCACGCAAAGGTATCCCGCCGCTCCAGTACAGTCTCACGACCTTCTGCCGCGAGGCGATCCTGCGGCACGGATCGGAACAGCAGATCAAAGACCACGTCGTCACCAGCGTCACGGGCCGGCGCAAGATCTGCCTCGGGGTCACCGAGCCGGAGGCCGGCACGAATTCCTTCGCCGCGCGCACCTACGCGCGCAAGACGGCGGATGGCAGCTACCGGATCACCGGCCAGAAGGTCTTCATATCCGGCGCCGACGAGTCAGACCACATTCTGCTCTTGGCCAGGACCGCACCCCCGGGTGAACCCCTCAGCCGTAGAAGCGGTTTCGGGCTCTTCATTGTGGATCTGTCGCTGCCGGGTATCGAGCTCCGCCAGCTCGACATCGAGTGGTACGCCCCGGAGAACCAGTTCGAGGTGTTCTTCGACGACGTCGAGGTGCCTCAGGATGCGCTGATCGGAACAGAGGGGCTCGGATTCGATCACATCCTCTCCTGTCTGAACCAGGAACGAGTGACGGTAGCAGCCTGGGCTCTCGGCTTGGGGGAGTACGCGCTGCAGAAGGCGGTTGAGTACGCCAAGGTACGTGCACCATTCGGAACTCCGATCGGTACGCATCAAGCGGTTGCTCATCCGCTGGCGCTCGCCCGTGCTGAGATGGAGGCTGCGAGACAGGTCATGTACTCCGCTGCGGCGAGTTACGACAGTGGAGTCGATGCGGGTGACCAGGCGAATATGGCCAAGCTGCTCGGCAGCCGTGCGGCGCTCGCCGCCGTTGACAGCGCGATCCAGACTCATGGGGGTTCCGCATTCGTGTACGAGAGTGACGTGGTCACGATCTGGCCCATGGTGCGCATACTCCAGATCGCGCCTCTCAACAACGAATCGATCTTGAACTACATCAGCGAACGCGTCCTCGGGCTACCGCGAAGCTGAGATCGGAGTGATGACGGTGATCGACGTAGACCTGATTCCGGAGCGCGCGACCGTCCTGCGTCGTGCGTTCGGGTGTTTCCCGACGGGGGTCGCGGCGGTGTGTTCGGAGGCAGAATCGGGCCCCGTGGGCATGGCGGTGAGTTCGTTCACCTCGGTGTCGCTCGAACCTCCTCTGCTCTCTGTTTGCATGCAGAACACATCGACGACGTGGCCGATCCTTCGTCGCCAGCCCCGGTTGGGTCTCAGCGTGCTGGCCGAGGATCAGGCCGGGGCGGGAAGGAAGCTATCTCTCAAGAGTGGAGATCGCTTTGCCGGCACCGCCTGGCAGGCCACTGACGACGGCGCCCTGTTCGTGCTTGGGTCTGCAGCTTGGTTCGACTGCTCGATACATGCTGAGATCGAAGCGGGTGACCACACTCTGGTACTGCTACGAATCCACAGCGTGCAGACGGAAACGGGGATGTCTCCATTGGTGTTCCACGGGAGTCGGTTCCGCCGGTTGCACGATATGGAGTTGGTGGAGGAGCCATGACACCTGATGGTGCCGGTTCGGGCGCGACGTACAGGGCGATGCGCGTCCGGCGAGCTGTCCGCGCACTGGCGTCGGGGTCGCCCGTGGTGGTCGTCGACGATCGTGACCCGAGCCGGGTGTACGGGAATCTGGTTCTCGCCGCTGGTTGTGCAAACTCGGCGAACTCGGCCTTCATGGTACGGCACACGTCGGGATTCCTGTGCGTTGCGTTGCCGGGCGCAGAGTGTGATCGTCTCGATCTTCCGGTAATGCAAGGCGTTGATGAGTTCGGCAGTCCCGAGGTGCCGGCGTGTGTGACTGTTGACGCGGTGGAAGGCGTGACAACTGGCATCTCAGCCAGCGACCGAGCTCGCACCGCGTCGATGCTCGCCGACGCGGCAAGTCGGCCGGAGGACTTCACGAGACCAGGACATGTCGTACCTGTCCGAGTCGCGGACGCAGGACTGCTCCAACGGGACGGCATCGGTGAGGTGGCCACGCACTTGATCGCGGCCGCGGGGCATCGTCCGGCAGCGTTATTCGCAACGCTGGTGGGGGACGGTATCAGTGGTTCGGACCTACCCCACCGCGGAGAGTTGGAAGCCTTCGCTACCGCCCATCGGCTTCAGATCGTGACAGTCACCGACGTCCGTGACGACTTCTTCAGCACCGGCGCACTCGTCGAGCGGTGCAGCCTGGCGGAACTGCCGCCGCATCAAGTCGTGGGATACCGGCGAATCGGTGCCTCGACAATGCATTTGGCCACAGTCGTCGGGTCGGCTGCGGGGGCGAAGGATGTGTATCTCTACGTGCACCGTGATCCCGCGGCCGACCCGGGTAGGTCAGGTGAAGCGCGGGTGCGGCTTGCTCGCGCGGAGGCAATGGTCGCTGCTGCGAGGAAGGGCGTCATCGTGCGGCTACTCGGCGATGACGCGATGGCCGGCCTGGTCTCGTCGGCGCTCGTCGGGGCGATCGTCGACGACCTCGGCGTCGAGTCGGTATGTCTGCTGCACAATGACATCGATGATCACCGAGCACTGCAATCGCGGGGCATCGAGGTCTGCAATCCCGGAGCAGCGTACGAGACTTCCACATGGTCGGAACGACTCGAAGTCGGAGCCTGACAAAAAGTCGTCCTGTCGCGCGGCGTCCTCGTCCGAACATTCGGACGAGGACGCCGCGCATCGGCGGTGGAACGACGGATCAGTCGTTCACAGTGCACCCAGTTTCGGGTCGCCAGCGGGGATTGGCTTCAGGACGGTGACATCGAGCGGCTCGGCAAGAAGATCGCCGACTGCAGCGGTGAGATCGGCGAAGGCCTTGCCGGATCCATGCATCTGCAACTCCTCCGCAGAGGCCCACTTCTCGATGATCACGATTCCCTCTCGGCCGCGGATGCTTTCGTGGGCCGCGTATAGCTCGCACCCACGGTCGTCCGCATGGGTGGCGGCAACAGCGTTGCGGACGGCGGCTTCAACCTCATCACGCTTACCTGGCCTCGGGACGAAAACGGCAACGACCACAACTGGCTGGGTATCGGGCATGTGGATCCTCACGGGAGAAGGGTGTATCGGACGGGTCGAGCATAGGGGCGCACGCCGAGGAGACGTGTCCCAAAACGCGCCAGGCACCCTGTCGGTTGGAGCAACAGTTCTCGGCCGTGAGCCTGTCAACGATTGCTGATCTGACGGTCAGACATGATGTTTCATCTCTCATAGTGGTGGATGTGATGGTCGTGTGGCCGCCTGCGGGAGCGTGGCGCGGTTCGTTGGCGGTCGGCACACGCTGAGAATCTGCGCGGGTGGCGTGGTTTGCCGGACTGCGGGGTGGTCGGCGACGGGGATCTGGCCGTAGTGGAAGCGCACCCGCTGAAGGTCGGCGGTGGCGCCGGCTCCCACCGAGTGCCCCCGACGTACCCGCGAGTGCTGCTGGCCCGACGTTGTGGGTATGGCGCGCGATCCCTGTGATCGGCACACTCTCACTGCTATGTAAACGGCGAATCTGCGCCTACTACGCACGTGAGGTCACCCTCCTGGCGAGACGGGGCAGGACTCACCCGTCGTCAGGGTCAGTTCCCGGCGTCGTCAACAGAGCCGTCCCGATATGCGACAACTCCTGGGGGCCATCTGAATTTAGCCTGCAGAAGATAGTCGGCCGGCGTGCGCCGGTTCGGGGATGGATCCGAGGAAGGCTTTGCAAGTGAACATAGCGAATGTCATCAGGCGGTCGGCGCGGCGCAACCCCGGCAAGGTGGCGATCCGCCATAACGACGCCGAATTGACCTATCAAGAGCTGATCGACAGGTCGTCGCGTTTCGCCTCATATCTCATTGAGCAGGGCGTTCGTCCGGGAGACCGAGTTGGCGTACTGATGCACAACCAACCGGAGTGGATCATCGCCATGCTGGGGATCTGGCAGGCCGGCGGAACCCTGGTGCCATACAACTACCTGTTCCACCCATCGGCGCTGCGGCACGCGACGCAAGATGCCGAGGTGCAGATGATCGTCAGTCCCGCGACCGATGTCGAGCGCCTCGGCGAGGCCCTTCGCGGACTGGCGATTGCGGGCCGGATCATCTCGGTCGGCGAGCATCCCGATGCGTTGACCACCTGGGAATCGGTGCTGAAATCGCCCTCGGCGGCAACCGTCGTCCCACGCTTCGACACCGACGACGCAGTCCTGATGTACACCAGTGGCTCAACCGGCCAACCGAAGGGCGTACGGCAATCGCACCGCGGTATCGCCGCAGTGTGCGAGGCAGAGTGCGACATCTGGTCCATCGACGAAGACGATGAAGCGCTGGTCTGCACCCCCTTGTTCCACGTCGGTGGTCTCCAGCTGATCACGCTGCCGCTGCTGTTTACGGGCGGCACGGTGACACTCAGACGCTGGAATGCCCGTGAATGGCTCGCTGATGCAGCCCGGTACCAGCCGACGATCGTCGCCTTGGTTCCGGCCATGATGATCGACATCCTCAACGAATTGGGCGGTGAGACTTATCCACTTCCGTCTGTTCGGGTATGCGCGATCGGCGGGTCGGCGTTGCCGTTGAGCCGGTTGAAGCAACTCACGGCGGCGACGGGGATCGTCGCCGCCAACATCTACGGGCAGACCGAGCAGATGGGCCTCTCCATCACCGAGCCGCTGGACGAGGATCGGCGCGAAGGCAGCCTCGGAAAACCGTTGGAGCAGATCGTTGAGGTTCGGATCGTCTCCACCGATGCCGAGGATCTCGGCCGCGACGTGCGGATCGGGGAGACAGGAGAGTTGTGGGTTCGCGGCGACACCGTGACCCCTGGTTACTGGCGGCTCGACGAGCTCAACGACGCCAAGTTCGTCGACGGCTGGTTTCGGACCAGCGACCTCGTTCGAGCGGACCGGGACGGCTATCTCTACTACGTCGACCGTGCTGACGACATGATCATCAGCGGGGGCGAGAACGTGTACCCGCAAATGGTGGAAGGCCACCTCGCCGCATGCCCGCTGATCGCCGAGGTTGCGGTGATCGGAACTCCGCACGAACGCCTGTCGCAGCAGGTAACAGCCATCGTGGTGCCCACCAAACCCGGTGTCACAGCTGACGATATCGCAGCGTATTGCGAGTCGAACCCGAACTTGCGCGGTCTTCAGCGGCCTCGGCGCATCGAGATCGTCGACACGATTCCGAGGACGGCCACGAACAAGGTCGATCGACCACTGCTCAAGCGTTCGTTCCAGTAGGGACGACCGACAACACTTCAAGACGGCGTCTGAGTGGGCGGCATAGGTGTCCCTGCCCTGCCGTCGTGTCCTGCACACAGAGTTAGGGAGGACGTCAGAATGGACCTCGACCTGTCCGGGAAGGTCGCACTCGTCACCGGCGGTAGCTCGGGAATCGGCGCCGCCAGCGCGCGCATGCTCAAACATCTCGGCGCTCGAGTCGCATTGGCCGACATTCGCGAACCCGACGCCGCCGCATTGGGCGTTGGCGATTCTCTGACAGTGACCGTGGATGTCACACAACCAGCGCAGGTCGACAATATGGTCGACCAGGTCATCGATCGCTACGGAGCCCTAGACATAGCCGTCAACTGCGCTGGTGTCGGAATGCCGGTGAAGGCCCCCGTCGGGGAGACGGAGATCGCGGAATGGCGCCGACTGCTGTCGGTCAACCTCGACGGTAGCTTTCTGTGCATGAAGTCGGAGCTGGCGGTCATGCAGGCTGGTGCCAGCATCGTCAACGTTGCTTCGGTGACCGCCCTGGTGGGCGTCGAGGGGGCCAGTCCGTATTCGTCGGCCAAGCACGGGCTCATCGGTCTGACCAAGACTGCCGCGCTTGACTACGCGTCTGCCGGCATCCGGGTGAACGCCGTAGCCCCAGGGTTCATCGACACCCCTCTTCTACGCGATCCCGACGAGCAGACTCGACGCCGCCTCTCCGAGGCCCACCCTCTCGGACGGCTCGGGACGGCGGACGAGGTTGCGTCTGCTATCTGCTTCCTCGCAGCGCCGGCCGCCTCGTTCATCACCGGCTCGGTGCTCGTCGTCGACGGCGGTTACGTCGCGCGTTAGGCACAGGCAAGTCCATCTGACAGAAGGGAAGACAGCCGCCATGAGCACTATTGTCGAGTCGCCGGCGCACCTTGTCGATCTAGTGGGCAGGTCGCTGGGTGAGACACGATGGCGTGAGGTCACTCAGGTCCAGGTCAATACTTTCGGCGCGGTTACCGGTGACGAGCAATGGATACACGTTGACGTCGAACGAGCGAACGCAGGTCCGTTCGGGCGTCCCATCGCGCACGGCTATCTGACCCTGTCCTTTGTCGGGCCGTTGTTCGCCGAGCTCCTCGAGGTCCACGGTGCCCAGATGGTGGTCAACTACGGCCTCGACCGTGTCCGATTTCCAGCCGCGGTAGGGGTAGGAGCGCGGATCCGGCTGTCTGCGAGCGTGGCCGAGGTTACCGAGGTCGAGGGTGGCGTTCAGTTGGTCGGCGACGCCGTCGTCGAGATCGAGGGTTCGGCCAAACCCGCGTGTGTGGCGCGTCCGGTCTACCGCTATTACTACTGATCGGGCCTCTGGGCCTGAGACTTCGTTGGTGGCTGACACCTTGACCTGCCTCACCTGTTGGGTTCGAGTCATGGTGGCCAACTGTCGCTGGTGAGGGCGGCGTTGCCGAAGAATGATTCGTACTCGATCGGGGCGGTGACTCGGCGTTGAAGTGGCGGCGTAGGCGGTTGTGGAAGACCTCGAGGTAGTCGCCGGTCGACCAAGACGCCCCAATCACTTCTGTGGATCGCATACTTCTCCGAAACCCCATGAGGTGAGCAGGGTTTGGTGATCGGCACGAACGATGCCGCCGGGCGCAGCCCGGCGGCATCATATGGTTATGTCCAACGCATCGACCACCGGTGTGACATCGGCCTTCGAGTCGGTCGACCAGCCTGCGATTCGCACGACTGAAACGCATCGAGCACTGTGCAGCAGTACGGACAGGGACTGCTGGACGGATGCGTGATAGTCGACTTGTCATGCCGCGGCATCGGCGGTGTGGATCGGGTAAGTCCCCTGTGGTGGTGGGGTTTCGGGGCTGAGGTGAGCCGCTGCTGAGCGTGTCGGTGACCTTGTTGAGGTGGGCCATCGCGTAGTGGTCGATGAGTTACCTCTCACAGTGACTCACAGAAGGACACACCACACGATGACCCAGGACCATTCTGCCTTGCTCGCACAGCTTGATGCACTGACCGCCGCTGATTCCGGGGCGGTGTTCGCCGAGTTGATCCGAGCGGGCCTGCAAGCACTGATCGAGGCCGAGGCCGAGGCCGCTCAGAAGATCGGCGCCGGTCGATATGAGCGTTCCGCGGAACGCGCCACCCACCGCAACGGCCACCGATCCAAGACCGTGTCGACGACCTCGGGTGATGGGGAAGTCAAGATCCCTAAGTTGCGGTCCGGGTCATTCTTCCCCTCGCTGTTGGAACGACGCCGTCGCATCGACAAAGCCCTGCACGCGGTGGTGATGGAGGCCTACGTGCACGGTGTATCGACCCGCAGCGTCGATGACCTCGTGGGCGCCCTCGGCGTCTCGGCCGGGATCTCCACATCCGAGGTGTCACGTATCTGCGTGGGCCTGGACAAGGAGATCTCGGTGTTCCAGGAGCGGCCGTTGACCCACACCGAGTTCCCGTACGTGTTCGCCGATGCCACGTTCTGCAAGGTGCGGGTCGGCGCCCACGTCGTCTCCCAGACCCTTGTCGTGGCCACTGGGGTGTCGATGGACGGAACTCGCGAGGTGCTAGGTACCGCGGTCGGCGAAAGCGAGTCGTTCGAGTTCTGGCGGAAGTTCCTCGCCTCACTCAAAGCACGCGGCCTCGCGGGGGTGCATCTGGTGATCTCCGATACCCATGCAGGGTTGAAAGAAGCAGTGGCCCAACAGTTTACCTGCTCATCGTGGCAGCGTTGCCGGTTGCATTTCATGCGGAACCTACATGGCGCGGTCTCGACCAAACAAGCGCCGGTGGTGACCGCTGCGGTCAAGACCATTTTTGCCCACACCGAGCCGGCCGAGGTTGCCGCGCAGTGGGGGCCTTTTCTCCGGCTGGCCACCGCCGTGGTGATCGAAGCCCACGACGATGGCCACCATCCCACGGGGCACTGCCATGCGATCTGCGATCGGGATGAACGACGCAGCCGGAAACGGCCACTGTGACGGGACACTCTGTGCAGATCCGCCGCGCGGTACGCGGGCAGTCAGCTCGCGATTGGTGACAGGGTTGGACGACGATCGGTGGTGAGCCCGGCGGGAGAACTCGAGGACCCGACATGACACCTCCGCGGGCATCCCACGACGACTGGACCACACTGGAGGGCTCACGTCCGAACCACGAATTCGGCGCCGGTCTCGCGGCGAGCGAGACCGGCGCCGAATTCGTGGTCAGTGGCCCTGTGATCGATCAGACCTGGGTACTGGTTCCCAGGTGCTGCCGGAGAAAGGCCCCGATCCGTTCGGTCGATTCCTGCGCCTCCGGTAGGAAGTTGAACACCGGCCAGATGTGCACCATCTTCTCCCCGATCTCGAGGTCGACCTCACCGCCCGATTCACGCACTTTGTCGGCGAGGCGAATGGCGTCATCGTGCAGTCCCTCGTCGGTGCCAACCAGCACCCTGAGCGGTGGTAGGCCGCTGAGGTCGGCATGCAGGGGCGATGCCAACGGCGTGGCCTTCGGTTCTCGACCCGCCAGGTAGGCGCTGCCCATCGCCTCGACCAGGGCAGACGCCGGCAACGGATCCAGATGTGCGCGCGTGGTGAGTGAGTCTCCCTCGCCAGCGAGATCGACCAGGGGCGAGCATACGACCGCGGCTTCGGGGCGACGATCGCCCTCGTCCCGAAGCTTGACCAGGGCGCCCATCACCAATCCGCCGCCGGCCGAATCGCCCACGAACGTCACGCCCCGCACACCGTCCTGACGCCGGGCCCACCGGTAGGCTGTCACGACATCATCGAGCGGAGCAGGGAACGGATTCTCGGGCGCGAGCCGGTAGTCGACGACGAGAGCACGGGCGCCCGACGCCTTCGAGAGGCGGTAACCGAACTCGCGGTACCCGTGCGCGTTGCCCATGCAGAAGCCTCCGCCATGAACGACGACGACGACCTCGTCTTTGGCCGCGTCTGGGGCGCTCACCCAGATCGCCGAGACCCCGTCGGCGTCTACTTCCTCCACTTCGGCGTCTGCCGGCAGTTCGAAGTTCGCCAGCACCTCGTCGTACAAGCGGCGATAATCATCCATCGTCGCCTCCGGTTCGGAGACAAGATGGCTGAGCAGCCCTCGGGCCCTGTCTAGTTCAGGACTGGTCATGGTGATCTTCCCTTCTAGGAGAGTGAGTCAGAGCTTCTCGAGCTTCGGCTTGACCTCACGGGTGAAGAGCTCATAGCTCTTCGCTGCAGTCTCGCCCTTGATGCCGCCGTACTGGAACACCGAGATCACCTCGTAGTCACCCACGATTGCGCGACGCTCCTCGTGCTTGGCGATCTGCTCCTCGGGCGTGCCCCAGATCTGGGCGTTGGCGTAAACGTCGCACACTGTCTCGATGCCCATGGCATCGATGGCTTCCTTCGCCGCCGCGTAGGAGGCGTACCCCTTGGTGTGCTCGAAATGCCGCCCGCCGAACTCATAGTGTTCGACGCAGGTGAGGTAGTAGTTGGTGCAGGCCTCGTACGCGACGCGCCGTGCTTCCTCCGAATCGTTGTGGCAGTAGGTGAGATCGATCATCATCGGCGGCGGCGCGTCTTCGCCGTGGGTGTCCTTGAACGCCTTCCGGTAATCCTCGATCATCGGCATGTGCATGGTTTCCATCGGTCCCTGGATGAACGCCATCATCGGTAGACCAAGCCGGCCGGCCACAATCGCAGAGTCGGGGCTCATGGCCACCATCGTGGTGCGGCCCTTGAAGGTTCCCAACGGCTTGGGGTGAACCGGGACTCGCTTCTGCTTGTAGAACTTGCCGTCGTTCTCAACGAAGCCCTCCTCGAGGCCGCGCATGACCATCTCCGCGGCTTCGTCGAACCGCTCACGAGACTCGTTCATGTCAAGGCCGAAACCTTCGTACTCACGGCGGGCCAGGCCGCGACCCATGCCGAACATTGCGCGCCCATCGGACAGGTTGTCGAGCAGAGCGATCTTCTCCACGACACGCAGCGGATCGTTCCACGGCAGGATGACGGCAGTCGTGTGCAGCTTCGCATTCTTCGTTCGGCCCGCTAGGTACGACAGAAACTGCGTGTTGTCAGGGCACATCGAGTAACCCGGGTCGAAGTGGTGCTCGACGCAACCGATGCTCTCGTAGCCATCGGCATCGGCGCGGACCGACAGCTCGATCTGATCTTTGTAGATCTCGTAGTCTGTGGACGCATTGTTGTAATTCTGGATCAGATTGGTCATGTGGACTTTCACGTTCACTCCTTGTCCTGACGCGGGTTTCGCCACCGCATCGCCGATATAGATCGTGTCGTTTCGGGGTGGCACGGTGTGCGGCAGCGCTTTACGACCGGCGCATGTGACTGCTGTCACCTGCCGCACTATGTAGAGGGTCGCAGCCTGCAAGGCGACGAGTTTGTCTCATCGCGCTACAGTCGATTTGCCGGATCAGGCTGTCTCGAATTGCGACAAAGGGAGTGATCGGGGTCACCATAGCCTCACAGGGCGACATGGCTCATATGGCCTGTCACCACCACGAAGCGAGGAGACTCATATGGGACGTCTGGACAACAAGGTCGCGCTGGTCACCGGCGCGGCGCGTGGGCAGGGCCGCGCGCACGCAATTCGGCTCGCGGAAGAAGGTGCCGACATCATCGCTGTGGACATTTGTGCGCAGGTGCCCACAGCGCCATATGCCTTGGGAGACCCTGGAGATCTCGAGGAAACCGCAAGACTGGTCGAGCAGTTGGATCGTCGAATTCTGTTTCGGCAAGGCGACACTCGTGACCTGGAAGGCCTCCAGAGCCTGGTCGCCGATGGCGTCGCCGAGTTCGGTGGCATCGATATCGTGGTAGCCAACGCAGGCATCGCCAGCTATGGCCCCGCGTGGGAGATCACCGAAGAGCAGTGGCAGGAGATGCTCGACATCAACCTGACGGGAGTGTGGAAGACCGCGAAGGCCGCAATCCCCTCGATGATCGAAAGAGGAAAGGGCGGCTCGATCATTCTGACCAGCTCTGTGGCCGGGCTGATCGCCTATGCGAATCTCGCACACTACACGGCAGCGAAGCATGGCGTGACGGGTCTCATGCGCGTCCTGGCGGTGGAGCTCGCACCGCACAACATTCGGGTGAACTCGGTTCATCCGACGACCGTGAACACGAAGATGATCAACAACGAAGCGATCTACAACCTCTTCTTCCCGGGGGCGACGAGCATGACCGAGGAACAGGCTGCCGAGGGCTTTGTTCACATGAACGGTCTCAAGATCCCGTGGATCGAGCCTGTGGACGTCAGCAATGCCGTGCTCTACCTGGCATCGGATGAATCGCGGTATGTCACCGGTACGACACAGGTCATCGACGCCGGCGGAACTGCGCCGTACAAGATCCCGCACGGGTGATCACGCAACCATGCCGCAGCGTGGTTTCTCCCGATACTTTGCTGACGCCGTTGCTCCGCGGCTCGAGTCGAAGGCGACGTCCAGCACATTGAGCGACAACGTCTGCATGTTGCCCATTCGCAGGTCGCGCTCAAGGTCGGATTCCTGCCGGCCGACGAAAGGAGCCGGCCGACTCGAGGTCTGAGATCTCGCGGTGGATCGGGACGGGGCCAGCGTCCCGATCCACCAGCGTATGGGTCACGTGAGGCCGCAGCGGAGGCCGATTCACCCGACGGGGAGCGAGGTCAACCTGGCGGGGCGGCGTCAGGGAACGATGACCGCCCTACCGAAGACCTTCCCTTCGGCCAGGCGTTTGTAAGCGGTCGGGGCGTCGAGGAGAGGATGCGTCTCGACGGCCACGCGGATGAGGCCGGCGCGTGCGAGGTCGACTACTTCCCACAAGTCAGATCTGCTGCCCCAGAATGTACTTCGTACTGAGGTCTCGAAGGGCTGGCGGCGATACCCGACTGGCAGCGCACCGTTGCCGACGCCGACGATGACGATGTCCCCATGAGTGGCAGCAACCGAGCCCGCCAGTCCAACCGTGCGCTCGGTGCCCACGAAGTCGAAGATCGCGTCCACTCCTGCGCCCGCAGTCAGTCGACCGATCTCATCTGCGGCCGCTTCGTTGGCGATCACGCAATGGTGGGCGCCAACCTCTCGCGCCAGCCGTAGCTTCTCCTCGGACACATCGGCTGCAATGACCGTTGACGCCCCGAGGGCGCGGAGGATCTGGATGGCGATGTGGCCGAGCCCACCGGCGCCGATCACGAGCGCATACGTTCCAGCACCGAGGCGGTGTCGCGAACCGTTGATGGCGTGATACGAGGTGAGTCCGGCGTCGGTGAGCGCTACGGCTTGCACCGGGTCGAGGTCGCGTAGCGGCACCAGGTGACGCTCGGCGTCGACCAGCATGTACTCGGCCATGGCGCCGGCGACCGATATCCCCGGAGGGTGCACACCGGCGGGGTCGGTGCAGTAGTTCTCCTCGCCCCGTGCACAACTCCGGCAGATGCCACATCCCCAGGGACCGTAGACGAGCACCGGGGTATCCGCCGGGAAGCGGTCTGCGCCCGGCCCAGACGAGACCACCACCCCGGCCGCCTCGTGACCCAGGGTCAGAGGTAGTGGCCCGTAGCGGTACTCCTCGGGGGGTGACGCCATGATGTGCAGATCGGAGTGACACACCCCAGCGGCGGTCACCCGGAGCAGAACCTGCCCGGGTCCGGGTGATGGGCGGGGGATGTCGACCACAGTGGGTTCTTCCCCGAAAGCGGTGTACTGCAGCGCCTTCAACCTGACCTCCGATCAGTGATGACCAATGGCCGAGATCGGCCGTGGACAGCAAAGATACGGGATCGATTGTCCCTCTGATGTCCTAAGTTGCGACACGGTCAGCCGGACCGTGCAGTATCGCACAGCTCCGCGATGGAGGGATGTCGCAGTTTGCAACGGTGCCGATCGCGTCGGGCTTTGCGGCAGGTGTGCGATCCGTCTCGTATTGCAACAACGCGGGTGATACGCGTCACGATAATCTCGCGCAATCCCCGCCACCGCACCGGGTCTGGAGCAGGTGGATAGATGGAGCCGAAGGAGCCTAGGTCGAATGACAATTGAGATCTCCAGGGAACCTGCTGGGACGCTGGGGGACGTGTGGTCCAGGATCGCCAAACGCGTCGTTGGCCGTGAGCGGGAGCTGAAACTCCTGCTCGCTGCGGTGGCGGCGGGGCGCGATCTCATGCTGGAGGGCCCTCCTGGAACATCCAAATCAACTCTTCTGCGTGCGATTACGGCCGAGTGGGGTATTCCGCTCGTGTTCGTCGAGGGGAATGCAGATCTCACCCCGACCCGGCTCGTTGGGCACCACAACCCGGCACGCGTCCTCGCTGAGGACTACAACGCGAGCAACTTCGTCGAGGGCCCACTGCTCGAAGCGATGCGGACCGGCGGCTTTCTTTACATCGAGGAGTTCAACCGAGCTCCGGACGACACACTCAACACACTGTTGACCGCGATGGCCGAGCGGGTGATCACTGTGCCTCGGGTGGGCAGTGTGCAGGCACTGCCCACCTTCAGAGTCGTCGCCTCGATGAACCCGTACGACAACGTCGGCACGACGCGCCTGTCGACGTCGGTGCACGATCGGATGTGCCGACTGGTGACGACATATCAGGATGCGGAAGCCGAAAGGGAAATCGTCTGACGCCGAAGCGAAGTCACTTCTCCGCGACTGATCGCGGACGCGGTTTCGCTGACGCGTATGACCCGCGAGCGCGACGACATCCGGCAAGGGAGCAGTGTCCGCGGAGCGATCGATCTCGCCGTTGTCGCACACCAACTGTGCGTGCTCGAAGGCGTTGAGGCGCCGGTGGACGAGGGCATCAACCCTCCGCGTGGTCTGCCCAAGGACTACACCGAGGTCATGCTGAACGCAACGCTGGTGGCGCTGTCCGGCCGAATTCACCTGGACGATACCGCCGTTGATACGCCCGAATCAGTGTTGCTCGAGATCTGGCAGGAGTATTTCCACTTGCGTCCTGCGATTGCCGAACCTGGTTGAAGAGCAGCGTCGGTCAGAGATGACCCCACGCGATCGGAGCGAGCGCGCAAACCTGATGGCGTAGCGCGACGGCGAGCGCCGCTGCGTCGGAAACCGAAACAACTCGTCGACAAGCCGACGCTGATCACGCTCGGAGGCGGGGGAAAGGTAGGTACTCCAGCTCGGTCGAATCGGGCTGGTCTTGACTCGCATCCCGGGTCCACGCGAGCAGGCTCGACGCGGGACGTGACCGACGAGAAAGGTGAAGTGGTCACGGCCGGGTCCCGGCAGTCGGTAGATGAGCTCACTCGGAAACGAGCGCTGGATATCGCGCGCAAGCTGGCGCTGGCCGAGCCGACTCGGCAGCGTCGCGGTCGTAGGTCTCCTGGAGGGACGATGAGATCGATGCGCTATCGCGGCGCTTCGGACGAGATAGATCTCGACGCGACCCTGCTGGCAATTGCCGGCAATCCAGTCCCCAGTGACGATGACATCATCGTACGTGAACCGGTACGCACACGACGGTCGATTGTTCTGGTAGTGGACATCTCGGGGTCGGCGAAGGGCGAGCAGATCAAGACAGCAGCAGCCACAGTCGGCGCAATGGTCGGGGAGTTGCATCGAGACGACGTGGCGGTGGTCGCGTTCTGGTCCGACGCCGCACTGGTCACGGCGCTTGGCGAGCGGAAGTCCCCGAACGAGGTCTTGAACGCGATCTTGGCGTTGCCGACGCAAGGATTGACCAACGTCGCGTTCGCGCTCGAGGTTGCTGCGCAACAACTCTCGGGAGTCTCGCCTGCGGACGGCCGCGTTGTCTTGCTGAGTGACTGCGTCCACAACGCCGGTCCGGACCCACGCGATGTGGCGTCGAAGCTGCCACGTCTCGACGTTCTGTTGGACGTGTCCGGTGAAAGCGACCAAGCCCTCGGCTCGGAGATGGCTCTCCTTGGCCGCGGCCGGTGCTGCCTCATCAGGGACCACCATGATGTGGCCCCCGCGCTCGCCTCCATGTTCGCCTGAGTCGTCGACTCATGTTGCGGGCATCGCGAAGTGACTTCCTCTCCTGGCCGAGCCGTGCGCGGCGGGCAGAGCGCACGCCGGGTGTCTCGAGATGGGACGTGAGAGCCGTCTTCTCGCACGGTTGAATCACTGTATGGATCCCACAGGTTTTCGGCAATCTGGCGAGGCCGGCATGAGCCTGGACATCGACGGCGCCACGGCGGATCATGTCGGGGGCATCGAGGACTGGCAATGGTCGCCGGTCGAGGAAGCCGCGATCGAGGACTTGGTTGCGCGACTCGATCGGTATAGATCCCCCGTACTCTCCGCGGCCTCGGGATGGGAGCGTGGTACCCCCACCGATTATCTCGAGAGCCTCGTGAAGTACTGGGCGCGGTCATTCGACTGGAGGGTCGCCGAGCGCCGCATCTGCTCGTATCCGTGGGTTCGCGCAAACATCAACGGGGAACCGGTAACCGCAATACATCGGCGGTCTCGGGATCCGGAGGCGCCGGTAGTGGTGCTACTCCACGGATGGCCGGATTCCTTTCTACGGTTCGAACGTGTGTTACCGCTCCTCGAAGATGTTCACGTGGTGATCCCTTGTCTGAAGGGATATCCCGGCGCCGTGATCGCGGGATCGGAGGTGGCGACTCCCGCGGTGATGGCCGAGCAGGTCGCGGGTCTCCTTCGAGCCCTCGGGTACACGCGGTACGTGGTGTCTGGTGGCGACGTGGGTAGTGTCGTGGCGACTCACCTGGCCGGCAACCATGGGAAGTCGGTCTCGGCGCTGCATATGACCGACCTTCCCGCGATCAAGGTACCTGTGGCCGTTCGGCGCGAGCTGACCGAACGTGAACTGATTTATTATCGCGAGGCCCGAAGATGGCGCGCGACCGAAGATGCGTATCGAGCTGAGCAGGCCACCAAACCGCATACCCTCGCTCGCTCGTTGTCCGACTCGCCGGTGGGCCTGGCAGCATGGATAATCGAGAAGCTGCATGGATGGTCGGACTGCCGGGGTGACATCGAATCCGTGTTCTCCCGGGACGATCTGCTGACCTGGGTGAGTTTGTACTGGCACACGGGCGCGATCGGTACTTCCTTCGATCCCTATAGCGCCCCGCCGTTGAATGTTGATCACGTGGAGACGCCAACCGCAGTGAGTGTGTTTCGGCATGGGCTTCTACCTCCAGGACGAGAGCTCTTCAGGCGCTTCTACAATGTGCAGTCGTGGAACGAGCATGCCGATGGCGGACACTTTGCCGCCTGGGAGAGGCCTGTCGAGTTCGTTGAGGGCCTTCGTAGTGCTCTGACCCTGGCGTGAGTCCGTACCTTCGTTCGCTTCCGAGAGGACCGAGTTCATTCGGCGGCCGGATGAGACCCTCCCGGCCGATACGGTGGTCTCCGAACGCCAGACGGTCGAGGAACCGTCCACGTCCTGGGGTTCGGGGAGTAGGTCGAAGAGAGTGCACGGCGCGCGGCGTCGGCGACCCCGTCGCGATAAAGCGGGCCGTGACCGGCCAGCAGGAGGTCGGCGTCGAGTTCGGTGAAGCGCTCGACGCTGCGGCGGGCCGTGGGTTCGTCGTGCTGGAACGGCGACGGGGTGCATTGCGGGCCGGCGATGGCGGAGATCTCGTGTCCGCTGATCAGTGCGTCGCCGGAGACGAGGGCCCGCCCGTCGGCGACGAGGTAGGCGCTGTGGCCGTCGGTGTGTCCGTGGCTGGCCACCGGGACCGGCGACCCCGGCAGGTCGAGTGCGGCGCCCTCGCCGGCGACGCGGTCGTGCGGGTGGGCCGCGGACAGGCCCTTGCGGCTCAGCACCCCGAGCGGGGTGGTCTTGGCCAGCCAGGACCAGAGCCGCAGCTGGCCCGCCAGCGGTGCCAGGTCGAACGCATCCGCCTGCTGGAGGTGGTGGCGCAGCGCGTGGTCCACCTCCACCGGGTCCATGTACACCGCGAAGCCGAAGCGCGACTGCAACTTTGCCAGGCCGCCGAGGTGGTCGACGTGCGCGTGGGTCAGCAGCGCGCCGGCGATGTCCGAGGGGTGCCGCCCTATCCGGCGGATCGACTCCACGACCTGCGCGGCCTGCCCCGGGTAACCGCCGTCGATCAGGGTCAGCTGACCGTCTTGTTCCAGCAGCACCCAGTTCACCACGTCGGTGTGGACGAAATGCGTTGTCGACGAATCACCTTCGACGGAGGTGATCTCCATGGGCCGGTCGAAGGCGAAGGGGGGACGCATGGCTCACTTCCGGACGACGAGGACGAACGGGCCGATCTCGGTGACCTCGAAGCGCGGGTCGTCGAAGACGCTGGGGTCGAAGGTGACGTTGTACCGCTTCACGTTCGGGTCGTTCGGGTAGACGTCCTCGGCCAGCCGCAGCGAGTAGCCGTCCGAGCTGTACCGGAACAGGAAGACGTTCGGCGGGCGCCACGGTGAGGAGTCGAGTTCGGCGATCAGCCGCTCGGTGTCCTCGGACTCCGCCCACTTCTCGATCGTCGCCGCCCGCTTGTCGAACTCGGCGAGAGGGTTGGCGTAGTGCGAGGTCAAACCCTGGAATCCCCAGTACGGGTAGATCGAGAGGAAACCGTAGTCGGCGGTGAGCACGACGTTGTCGGTCGGGGGCCTGCCGGTCTGCTCGCGGATCAGCCGGTCGATCTCCCCGAAGTACGACTCGGCGCCGGCGGGCCGCTCGTCGGCCCGCTTCCCGTAGCCGTCGGTGTCGGTGTAGGCGGTGGTGATCTCCGTGCCGAGGTGGCCGGGGATGCTCTGTGCCACCGCGATCGACGCCAGCACGGCCACCGCGCAGACGACGGTGCGGACATCGCCGAAGCGGTCGACGGCCCACCGGCCCAGGTCGACGACGCCGAGTGCGCCCGCGGCGGCGAGCACCGACACCAGGATCGGCTCGAGGCGGAACGAGAGCAGCGTGGTGCCGAGCGCGGTCATGAGCATCGACAGCAGGCAGAACAGGTACACCGCGACCACCGTGGTGCCCAGGGCCAGCGCGGCGGTGCGGGTGCGGAAGCGCAGGAGAATCCAGACGAGGCCGATGAGCGTGATGGCCCCGATCAGGTTCACGTGGAACATCGGCAGCGGCAGGTAGGCGCCGCGTTCGGGCAGATAGTGCTCGGCGGTGCCGCCGCTCGCCGGTGCGCTCGACAGCCGCTTCAGCAGGAACGGCGCCCACACGAGCAGGGCGATGAGGCCGGAGATGACGCCCACCGCGACCAGGCGCCCGACCACCGCGACCACGATCTGCCGGCGCCGGGCCCGCACCTGGGCATCCGGCAGGGCCTTGTTGGCGGCGGCGAGCCACCCCTGGACCAGCAGCCACAGGGTCAGGAGGACGGCGGTGAGCGCGAAGAGTCCGGTGTAGAGCGTGTACGTCGCCGCCGAGATGCCGAAGAACACCCCGGAGGCCACGACCGCGGGCCAGCTCGTCGCCCGGCCGAGCGGACCGGTCGGTCCCTGGCCGGCGCGGCTCTTGCCGCGCAGCGCGTAGGTCAGGGTGATGAGCATCGGGACGCCGACCATGACGAGGATCGCGGCGTAGGGCTCCGGCGACGCGTACAGCAGCGACATCGTGGTGACCGCGAGGGCCAGGGCCACACCGCGATCCGCGCCGAACATGCGGTTGAACAGGATGACGCACACCGCGGCCGCGATCGACATCGACACGATCGCCCACGGCTTGTACGCCTCCCAGCCCGGCTGGCCCAGCAGGTTCGCGAAACGTCCTCCCCACCAGAACCATCCGGCCGGGTAGTACGGCGGGAGATCGACGTAGGTCATGTCCGCGAGCCGCGGGCTCGAGGTCATCCGCGTCAGGTATTCGGTGCGGAACTCCTGGTCGACCGAGAGGCCGAAAAGGTAGAGACGCGTTGCGCCCAACGGCATCCCGATGGTCACCGTGACGAAGGCGCTCATCGCGGCCGCAGACAGGAACGGAACGAGCAGGCGCCCTTTGCCGTACCGGTACAGCAGCGCGACGACCACCAGCAACGCGATCGCGAGGACCTGGCCGGCGGTCGTCAGCGACCGGGTGACGTTGGACGAGTTGAACGCCGGCCAGTTGACGGAGTCGATCGCCGTCAGCCCCACCAAGGAGACGAGTCCGCCGACCACCAGCGCGGTCGACAGGGCCAGTGCGGCCCCGCCGTATCGCCTTGCGGCGGAATCGGTTCCCTCGGTCGGCGGAACGGGCGGAGTGGGTTCGGCCTTCACAGGTGTCGTCATTGCGTCGCAATCAGTCGGCGCGGGCAGTGCTGAAGGGCAACCGCGATCAGATCGGCAGCTTGCGGAAGACCGGTCGCGGGATGTGGCGCAGGATCATCATGATGTAGCGGAAGGTGCCCGGCACCCAGACGATCTCCTTGCCCTTGATCGCCGCGGCCACCACCAGGCGGGCGACGTCTTCCTTCTCGACGGTCAGCGGGGCCTCGGCGACATGGGCCGACAGCCGGGTGCGGACCTGGCCCGGGCGGACGACCAGCACGCGGACGCCGAAGGGGCGCAGCGCCTCTCCGAGTCCGAGGTAGAAGCCGTCGAGGCCGGCCTTGGTGGAGCCGTAGACGAAGTTGCTGCGGCGCACGCGCTCGCCGGCCACCGAGCTCATCGCGATGATCTGGCCGTGGCCCTGGGCGCGCAGCTTCTCGCCGAGCAGGACGCCGACCGACACCGCGGCGGTGTAGTTGATCTCGGCCTCGGCCACGGCCAGCTTGTGGTCCTGCCAGGCCTGCTCGTCGTCGCCCTGGATGCCGAACGCCACGATCGCCACGTCGACGTCGCCGTCGGCGAACGCCTTGTCGATGACCTCGCGGTGGGTGTCGGTGGCGCGGGCGTCGAAGTCGATGACCTTGACGTCGGTCGCGCCGGCCTTCTTCGCCTTCTCCACGGCGGCCTCGACGGTCGGGTCGCCGGGCAGGGCGGCCAGGATGACCCGTGCCGGGCCCTTGCTCAGGTACTCGGCGGTGATGGCGAGCCCGATCTCCGAGCTCCCGCCCAGGACCAGGATGGACTGGGGGACGCCGACGGCGTTGATCATCGTGTGCTCTCGCTTTCTGTCTCCCCGGCGAGGGGGCAGTGGGTCTGGTGGAGGTCTCGAAGCGGTTGTGGGTCAGGCGAGTTCGAGGCGACGGCCCATGTCGGACATGAACACGCGGTGCGGGTCGATGCGGCGGCGCACCGCGATCCACTCGTCGATCCGCGGGTACATCGCGTGGAAGTTCTCCGCCGACGTCCGCGAGTCCTTCGCGGTGTAGAGGCGTCCGCCCATCGCCATCACGCGACGGTCCAGATCGTTGAGGAACTCGGCGAGCCCCTTCTTGACCGGGAAGTCCAGGCAGACGTTCCAGCCCTTGAACGGGAAGCTCAGGGGCGCCCGGTTGCCGTCGCCGAACAGCTTGATCACGTTGAGGAAGCTGACGTGGCCCGACGCCTGGATGTGCTCGATGAGGTTGGTGAACTCGGCCTCGTTGCCGGTGGGCACGATGAACTGGTACTGGCAGAAACCGCCGCCGCGGCCGTAGGCGTTGTTCCAGTCACCGAACACGTCGAGCATGTGGTAGAACTGCGCGAGATTCTTGACCTTGCCCTGGCTGGGCGGGCCCATCCGGTAGTACGCCTCGCCGACCGCGGCGAAGCTGAGCTTGTTGGCCAGCCCGCGCGGGAAGATGTCCGGGAACCGCAGCAGCGGCTTGTTGTTGAACGACAACGGATCCTTGCGGTACTTCTCCGGCAGCTCGTCGAGGCGGGCCAGGTTTCCGCGCGAGAAGGTGCCGCGGCCGAGCTTCGGCGGCGCGCTGATGGTGTCGAACCAGCCCGACGCGTACTCGTAGCCGTCCTCGAACCCGTCCTGCAGGTGCAGGTCCAGGGTCTCCTGCAGCGACGCGGTCTGCGCGGTGTCGGCGATGAAGTAGGCGCTCTCGGTGCGCTTCATCTGGATCTTCGCGCGCAGGATGATGCCGGTGAGGCCGATGCCGCCGACCGTCGCCCAGAACAGCTCACCGTTCGGGTCGTCGCCGGAGCCGTCCGGGGTCAGGGTGAGGATGCGGCCGTCGGCCACCAGCAGCTGCATCTCGACGACGTGGTTGCCGAAGCTGCCCTGGCTGTGGTGGTTCTTGCCGTGGATGTCGTGCGCGATCGCGCCGCCCACGGTGACCTGGCGGGTGCCCGGGAGGACGGGGACCCACAGGCCGTGGGGGAGCGCCGCCTGCATCAGGGTGTCCAGGGAGACGCCGGCGTCGAGATCGACCGTGGCCGTCTCCTCGTCGACCGCATAGATCCTGGTCAGCGGCGTCATGTCGATGGTCAGGCCGCCGCTGTTCTGGGCCGACTCGTTGTACGAGCGGCCCAGGCCGCGGGCGATGACGCCGCGCTTGAGGTAGTCCGGCTTGTCCGCGTTGTGGTCGGCGACCCGCGCGACCGCCTCGGCGATGACCTCGGGGTACGGCGTGGACAGGACGTGGCCCTCGATCGGGGTGGTGCGAGACCAGCCCACCAGCTTGCGGGTGGTGATCGGCAGCAACTCTTCAGTAGACATCGGTGAAGAGACTACTCGGCCGCTGGTGACCACAGGTGAGAGACGAGGTGCGAGGGTTGTCGCACACCGGGCTCGCCTGTGGTGTCGGGCTAGTCGCGGGGCCGCAGTGCATCGGGCCCCAGGACCTTCGCGGCCGCGTTGCGGCCCGGGATCCCGCTCACCCCGCCGCCGCGCCGGGCGCCGGCGCCGCAGAGCAACAGCCGGGGATGCGGGGTCTCCACTCCCCAGGTACCGACCTCTGACGCGGACTCCGCCCACGGCCACCGCAGCGGCTGGTGGAAGATGTTGCCGCCCGGCAGGCCCACGCTCTCCTCGAGGTCCTGCGGGGTCTTCACCTCGATGCACGGCCGGCCGTCGAGGTCGTGGGCGATCACGTTCTGGATGGGCTCGGCCAGCACCGAGTTCAGCGAGGCGAAGGTGGCGCCCACGGCGTGTTCGACGGCGCCCGGCTCGTCGAACACCTCCGGCGGCATGTGCAGCCCGAACAGCGTGAGGGTGTGCCTGCCGGCGAGTTCGGGGCCGAGGATCGACGGGTCGGACAGCGTGTGGCAGTAGATCTCGCACGGCGGCACGTCGGGGACCTCGCCGCGTGCGGCCTGCTTCCACGCCTCGTGCAGCTGCGCGGCGGACTCGTTGACGTGAAAGGTCCCGGAGAACGCGGCGACCGGCGACACCGTGGTGTCGCGCAGTCCGGGCAGCCGGTCGAGGAGCAGGTTGATCTTGAGCTGGGCGCCCTTCGGGTCCGGGTCGCACGGGATCGGGTCGTCGAGCAGCCGGTTGAGCGCCTGCGGGGCGCAGGCCGCGTGGATGACCGATCCGCGCAGGGTCCGCGCGCCGTGGACGGGGTCGGTGACCTCGACCGTGCCGTCGGCCGGGTCGATGCCCGTCACCGCCGCGGCGGTGCAGACCTCGGCGCCGGCCATCGCGGCCGCCTGGTACAGCGACCCGGACACCGCGCCCATGCCGCCGACCGGGACGTCCCAGTCCCCGGTTCCGCCGCCGATCACGTGGTAGAGGAAGCAGATGTTCTGTCGCAGCGACGTGTCGTCGAGGTCGGCGAAGGTTCCGATCAGCCCGTCGGTGGCGACGATGCCCCGCACGACGTCGTCGTCGAAGTACTGGCCGAGCAGGGTGCCGAGGGGGAGGGTCGTCAGCGACTCCCACAGTTCGGCGTCCGAGGTGTCGGTGCCGATCGCGAGTTCGTGCATGTCGGCCGCCGCGCGCAGCGGCTCGATCATCGTCGGGAAGACGCGCCGGGAGATGCTGCCGATGTGGCGGTAGAACGACTGCCACGCCACGAAGGCGGCCGGGGTGAACCCCACGGCGTCCGAGCCCACGCGGTCGCCGTGCAGCGCCCGCCGGAACGACGCGGCGGTCGCGCCGGCGTCGGCGTTGTCGATGAGGATTCCGCGGGCGGGATCGGACGGCAGCGGCGTGTACGAGGCGTAGCGGCGGCGCACGAGCGAGATGTCGAGGTCGAGGTCGGCGATGATCTGCCGCGGCATCAGCGAGACGAGGTAGGAGTAGCGCGACAGCTTGGCGTCGAGCCCGGCGAAGGGCATCGCGGAGATGGTGGCGCCGCCGATGTGGTCGGCCTTCTCCAGGACGACGACGCGGCGTCCGGCACGCGCGAGATAGGCGGCGGCGGTCAGACCGTTGTGTCCCGCGCCGATCACGATGTCGTCGTAGAAAGCAACTGCGGTGCCCATCGATCCAAGGTTCTCAGATCGACGGGCACCGCAGAGGCGTGGAGGGAAAACTCGCGTCAGCGCAGGATGCGCGCCACGAACGGCGTCGAGTCCTTCATCGACGCCAGCACCGCGCTGGAGTGATCGTCCTCGGGGTAGACGAACAGCGTGACCGGCTGGTTGTTCGCCTTCATCTGCGCGTACAGCGAGAGCGCGGACGGCGCCGGGACGTCGACGTCACGCAGGCCCTGGCCGAGGAAGATCGGGCGGTCGTAGCCCTTGTACGGCGTGGCCATGTACTCGTGCAGCGCCGGGCTCAGACCCGGGATCGACATCAGCGGGGCCTTGAACCAGGTGCGGACGTCGTCACCGGCGAGGGCCTTCTTCAGGATCGGGTAGCAGGTGGTGCGACCCTGCTGCAGACGCTGCAGGCCCTTCTGGTTCATCACCTTGGTGATGTTCAGGTCGGGACGGGTGTCGTTGAACCCGGCCAGGATGTAGGCGGTGTAGGCGTTCAGGCTGCCGGGCAGGGTGAACGGCGGGATCGCCGGGCCCAGGTTCTGGTACAGGTACTCCAGGTTCGCGGGGATGCCGGTGGCCACGACGCCGCGGTAGTCCAGGCCCGATCCGCGGCTGAACTCGGTGGCGTAGCGGGCGCCGTTGAGCGCGGCGGCCGCACCCTGCGACTGTCCGATGATCGCCCAGCGCTTGGCCAGCGGCAGATTCATCTGATGCGACGCGACGACGATGTCGACGATGGCGTGCGCGGCGGTCTTGCCGTTGAGGTAGGCCATCAGGCCGGGGGTGCCGAGACCGACGTAGTCGGCGGCGACGACGGCATAACCCTGGTCGAGCCAGTGGCCGAGGTACACCTGGTCGCGCTCGCTGCGCGGGAAGGCCGACGGCGTGCAGTCGTCGTTCATGCCGACGGTGCCGTGCGCCCAGGAGATGACCGGCCAGCCGCCGGCCGGGGCCTTGCCCTTCGGTAGGAACACCGCGCCGGTGCTCGTCGCCATCTTGCCGTGCTGGTTCAGCGACGAGTACTGGATGCGGTAGGCCTCGCCTGCGGCCGGGAGCCACAGCGGCTTGGCGAGCGGGACCTGCGCGATGAGCGTGCCGGCCTTCGCGGGGATGGGTCCGGAGTAGTTGGTGACGTTCAGCCCCGACCAGTTCGGGACACCCACCGACACCGCGTCGTCTGCGCGGGCGGGACCTGCGGTGCCGAGCGCGAGCAGGACCATGCCGAGCCCGGTGAGGACGGAGATGAGCGTGCGTGTCGATCGCGACACGGGGGAACGGGACATGAGGACTGACATGTCTTCGAACCCTAAAGGGCGAAACCGCTCCCGACTGCCACAGCGGGTGCCGATTCGTGCCAATCCTCCGGCAGTTTCCGTGCCGTCGTGCAGAAATGTCGTCCGACGCCGCGAGAGCGCCGTAATGTCCGGTGGTTTCCGGTTGGTCTCGTCGGGGCGCCGACGAGGGCCTTGCGGACATATCCTTGCGGTGTGGACATCCCAACGGTCGCACTCGGCAACGGTCGATCGATCCCTCTCGTCGGCCTCGGCACCCACAACATGATGGGACGTCCCTGCATCGGCGCCGTGAGCTCTGCGATCGAGGCGGGATACCGGCTCATCGACACCGCCCCGCGCTACTGCAACGAGCTCAGCGTCGGGATGGGCGTGGTGAAGTCGACTACCCGCCGCGACGAGTTGATCATCCAGACCAAGCTCAGCGGCGGCGACCAGGGCTTCGACGAGGCCATCAACGCCGCCAAGGAGAGCGCCCGGCGCCTCGGCGTCGGGTACATCGACGTCTACCTCATCCACTGGCCGTGTCCGAGTCTGGGACGCACCGTCGACTCGTGGAAGGCGCTGCTCACGCTCGCCGACGAGGGGTACGTCCGCACGCCGGGCGTCTCGAACTTCAAGCAGCACCACCTGCAGATGCTCTACGACGAAACCGGTTGCTGGCCCGCGATCAACCAGATCCAGTGCTCGCCGGCGCTGCCGCGCACCGAGCTGCGCGAATTCATGGCCGCGCGCGGCATCCACGCGCAGGCCTGGCATCCGACCGGGCGCAAGCAGGGGCTCCTCGCCGATCCGGTGATCCTGCGGATCGCCCGAAAGTACGGCAAGTCGCCGACCCAGATCGCGCTGCGGTGGGCGGTCCAACACGGTATCGGCGTCGTGCCCAAGTCCTCGCATGCCGGGCGGCAGCAGGAGAACGCCGACCTGTTCGACTTCGAGCTCGACGCCACCGACCTGGCCGATCTGGCGACCCTCGACCAGGGTGAAGGCGCGGCGAAGGACTCCGACGTCCACGAGGAGTTCTGACCTCCGCGGGGCGCCCCTGCGCTCGCGGATGGCCGTCACCGATACTCCGCTAGGGTGTCAGCGTGTCTCGACCCGACTCCGGCAGCCAGGATCCCGCAGGTGAACTGCCTCATCACCACGAGGACTTCAAGACCCGGCATGCCCCCATGCCGATCGAGCTGCCCTTCGACGACGAAGAGGCGTCGACCGACGTCGACCTCAAGACGCAGCTGATCCGGTTCGTCGTCACCGGTGCGGGATCGGCCGTCCTCGACTTCGGGCTGACGCTGTTCCTGCAGTACGTGGTCGGGACCCCGGACTGGGTCGCCAAGGCGTTCGGCTTCATCCTCGGCACGACGGTCGCCTACCTGATCAATCGGCGCTGGACGTTCCGCGCCGAACCGAGCGCGGCCCGGTTCATCGCGGTGGTGATCCTCTACCTCGTCACGTTCGCGGTGAACGTCGGCCTCTACAGCTGGCTGTCGTCGCTGTGGCCGCAGACCGCGCTCTACTCGGCGATCGCGTTCGTCATCGCCCAGGGGACCGCGACCGTCATCAACTTCGTGGTTCAGCGGGTGGTCATCTTCCGGATCCGCTAGGCCCGCGCCGGCACCTCGGGCGGGATCGCCGCCAACAGGGTTCTCGTGTACTCGGTCTCGGGCTCGTGCAGGATCCTCGACGCCGGGCCGGTCTCGACCACCCTTCCGTGCTGCATCACCGCGACCGTGTCGCTGATCTGCTCGACCACCGCGAGGTCGTGCGCGATGAACAGGTAGGTCAGTCCCTTCTCGCGCTGTAGTCCGGCGAGGAGGTCGAGCACCCCCGCCTGGACCGAGACGTCGAGGGACGCGGTCGACTCGTCGAGGATGAGGATCTCTGGTTCGGAGGCGAGCGCCCGTGCGATGCAGATGCGCTGACGCTGCCCGCCGGACATCTCGTGCGGGTAGCGGTCGAGGAACGACGCGTCGAGGCTGACGTCGGACAGCAGCTTCTCGGCGCGATCCCGGATCTCGCCGCCTCGGCGGGCCAGTCGGTGGGTGCGCAGCGGCTCGCCGATCGAGGCGGCGACGGTCATCCGCGGGTCGAGCGACGCGGCCGGGTCCTGGAAGACCATCGCGACGCGTCGGCGCAACAGGGCCTCGTCGGCGCCCCGGGCGCCGATGGCCTCGATCTCGCGGCCGTCGACCGACACGCGGATGCTGCCGGTGACGGTGGTGCCCTGTCCGGAGCCGATGAGCCCGGTGATGACGCCGGCGACCGTGGACTTGCCCGAGCCCGATTCGCCGACGATGCCGAGGGTGCGTCCGCGGGCGACCTGTAGGTCGACGCCGTCGGCGGCATGGACGTGGACACGGCCGGCCGGGCCGCGCACCATGTGGTCCACGCCGAGGCCGTCCACGCGGAGTGCGATGTCGCGGGCCTTGTCCGTCGATGCCCCGTGTCCCCGCTGCTCGACCTTGCTGAGCAGCGGCCGGGCGTCGAGGAGCTTCTTCGTGTAGTCGTCGTGCGGGTCGTCGAAGAGCTCTGCGACGCCGCGGCTCTCGACGACGCGCCCGTCGCGCATCACCATGACGCGGTCGGCGATGCGGCCGATCACGCCGAGATCGTGGCTGATCCACAGCACCGCCATACCTCGTTCGCGTTGCAGTTCGGCCACCAGGTCCACGATCTGGGCCTGGGTGGTGACGTCGAGTGCGGTGGTGGCCTCGTCGGCCACGAGGAGGTCGGGGTCGCAGGCCAGTGCGATCGCGATCATCACCCGCTGGCGCTGGCCGCCGGAGAGCTGATGCGGGTAGGCGCGCAAGCGGCTCTCGGGATCGGGCAGGTGCACGTCGCGCAACAGTTGCAGTGCGCGTTCGCGTGCCTGCTGACGGGAGAGCCCGAGGTGGCGCCGCGGTCCCTCGGTGAGCTGCTGCTCGACGGTCAGCAGCGGATTCAGGCTCGACGACGGGTCCTGGAAGACGAAACCCACGCGGGTGCCGTGCAGTGCGCGCAGCCGTGACGCCGGCGCGCCGACGATCTCGGTGCCGGTGAGGACCGACGACCCGGTCACGTAGGCGCTCGGGGCGTCGAACAACCCGGTGGCCGAGAGAACGCTCAGCGACTTGCCCGATCCGCTCTCGCCGACGATCCCGAGGGTTTCGCCGCGGGCGACATGGAAGTCGATGCCGTGGACGATCTTTCGCGGTCCCACACCGACGACGAGGTTCTCGACGCTCAGGACGGCATCGTCGGGAACCGGATCGGTGCGGGCGGCAGCGGTGGTGGCGACCGTCGGTCTCCGCTCGTGGCCGCGATTGCGCAGGAGCGTGCGCTGTCGGGGATCGAGGACATCGCGCACACCGTCGCCGACGAGGTTGAACGCGAACACGGTCAGCAGGATCGCCAGCCCGGGGAACACCCCCATCCACCACGCGTCGGTGATGAACCCCTGTGCGTCGAAGAGCATCCGGCCCCAGGACGGATCGGGCGGTTGCACGCCGAGGCCGAGGAACGACAGGGCCGCCTCGGAGAGGATGGCGAAGGCCAGCGAGATCGAGGTCTGCACGATCACCGGCCCCGAGATGTTCGGCAGCACATGGCGGGCCAGGATCCGCGAGGTCCCGACCCCGGTTCCGCGAGCCGCCTGCACATACTGCGTCTGGCGCACGCGCAGGGTGTCCGCACGGGCCACGCGGGCGAAGATCGGGATGTAGACGACGCCGATGGCGATCATCGCCGACGTGACGCCGGGTCCGAGGATCGCCACGATGGCCAGCGCCAGGAGGAGCACCGGAAACGAGAAGACCACGTCGACGATGCGCATGAGCGCGGTGTCGAGGACGCCGCCGGCGTAACCCGCGACCATGCCGAGGATCACGCCGACGGTCAGCGAGATCGCCACCGCGATGACCGCCACCCGCAGGCTCACCGAGGCCGCGAGCACCACCCGGGAGAAGACGTCGCGTCCCAGGTCGTCGGTGCCGAACAGGTGCGACCAGCTCGGCGCCGCGAGTGCATTCGGCACGTCGATCTCGTTGGCGCCGTAGGGCGCGATGAGCGGTCCGAAGACCGCGCACACCACGACCACCCCGATGACGACGAGCCCGACGACCGAGGCGCGGTTGCGCAGGAACAACCTCCATGCGGAGTCCGTCGACGTGGGTTCGGCACCGGCGGGAGCGCCGGCGGCCGACTCGTCGCCGCTGATGGCTTCGGGCTTGGTCATGACAGGCGGATCCTCGGATCGATGGCGGCGTAGAGGATGTCGACCACCAGGTTGACGAGCAGGAAGATCACCGCGATCAGCAGGATCGCGCCCTGCAGCACCGGATAGTCGCGTGCGGCGACCGAGTCGTACACCAGCAGTCCGAGGCCGGGCCAGGCGAACACGACCTCGACGACGATCACGCCGCCGAGCAGGGCGGCGAACTGGATGCCGGAGATGGTCAGGACCGGCACCAGGGCGTTGCGGCCGACGTGGTCGAGCATGATCCGTTTCCGGTTGAGCCCCTTGGACTCCGCGGTCGTGATGTAGGGCGCGTTGACCACCTCGAGGACCGAGGAGCGCACGTAGCGGGTCATGATGGCGCCGGTGACCAGACCCACGGTGATCGCGGGCAGGACGAGATGCTGCAACCATCCGACCGGACTCTCGGCGAACGACTCGAAGCCCGCCGACGGCAGCCAGCCGAGTGCGGTGGAGAACAACCCGATCAACAGGATGCCCATCCAGAAGTCGGGAACCGAGATGCCGAACTGGCTGATGACGCGGATGACGTTATCGGCCCAACGGCCTTCGCGCAGTGCCGCCGTGAAGCCGAGGGGAACGGCGATCACGAGTGCCACCACGATCGCCGCGAGAGCCAGCGTGATGGTCGCGGGCAGGCGGTCGAACAACATGGTCGTGACGGGTTCGCTGTTGCGGAAACTGACCCCGAGGTCCCCGGTGAACGCGTTGCCCACATACGACGCCAGTTGCGACATGAGCGGCTGGTCCATACCGGACGCGCTGCGCAGCGCGTCGTACGACTCGGGCGTGTAGCGGGTGCCGAGGGCGATGCGCACCGGGTCTCCGGGAACGATCTGGATCAGGAAGAACACCGCGACCATCACTCCGAGGAGCACCGCGACGGTGTAGGCGAGGCGGATCACGATGAACCGCACCAGCGGTGAGCGCAGGACCGTCATCAGGTGTTCCTCTCCAGGCGGACCGAGCGGAAGCGGGCCGCCTTGTCGGAGCGGACGGTGTAGTCGCGGACCGCACGTGAGTACGCCTGCGTCGCCGACGGGTTGTACAGGTACAGGTAGCTCACGTCGTCGGCGATCTGACCGGCCGCCTCCGCATAGATCCGCTTGCGCTCCTCGACGTCGAGTTCGGTGCGCCCGCGGTCGAGCAGCTCGTCGACCCGGCGGTTGGAGTACTTCTGCGCGTTCGACGTCCCCGCCGAATGATGCTGCGCGTAGTAGAAGTCGTCGGGATCGATGTTGCCGAGCCAGCCGAGCATCAGCGCGTCGAAGTCGCCGGCCGCCTGACGGTCGAGCCAGGCGCCGAAGTCGAGTTGCTCGATCTTCACCGCGATGCCGATCTTCTCCAGGTTGGACGCCACCACCTGCGCCGCGGTCACCGTCTCGGGGTATTCGGTGGTGACCATCAGGCGCATGTCCGTGCTCCGGATGCCTGCCTGCCGCAACAGGTCCCGCGCCTTGTCCAGCGCGGCGTCGTGGTCGGGGCCGACCGAATACCGGTCGTAGGGGGCGTACCAGGGGCTGGTCGACGGGATGGCCAGCTGATTGGGGTTCGCGGTACCGTACCCGATCACCTGGGCGATCGAATCTCGGTCCACCGCATACGAGACGGCCTGGCGGACGCGGGGATCGTCGAAGGGCTTCGCCTCGAAGTTCATCGTGATGTACCAGTAGTCGTTGGACACCACGGTGCCGACGACCAGGGCGTCGTCGCGGGAGAGGACCGACAGTTGTTGGGCGGGAACGGCATCGGTCCAGTCGATCTCGCCCGAGCGGAGCGCGGAGGCGGCGGTCGTGCCCTGGGAGATGAAGCTGTACCGGATTCCCTCGATCGCCGGCGGGCCGGCCCAGTGATCGGGATTGGCGGCGAGGTCGATCCAGGCGCCGGGGGAGCGGGAAGTGAACGAGAAGGGCCCCGTTCCCACCGGCTTCGTCGCGATCTCCCCGGATTCCACGTTGCGGCGGTTGACGATCGCGAGTCCCTTGAACCCGCCGATGTTGGTCAGCAGGTTGGGGGTCGGATCGGTGACGGTGAACTCGACCCGCCGCTCGTCGAGGGCGGTGACCGACTCGATCGCCGCGAGCTTCCAGGCGTTCGACAGTTCTTCGTCGATGATGCGGCGGAACGAGAACTCGACGTCCGCGGCGGTGAGCGGGTCGCCGTTGTGGAAGGTGATCCCGGGTCGGAGGAGGAAGATCCAGCGCCGGCCGTCTGGGCTGACCTCCCAACTCTCGGCCAGGGCCGGGCGCATCCGGAGTTGGTCGTCGGGTTCGACGATGGTGTCGAAGACGTTCTCGAGAACCTCGAAGGTGAAGTAGGAGCTGGATTTCTGGGGATCGAGCTGGTCGGGCTCGCCGGCGATGGCCACCCGTAGCGTGTTGGGGGAGACCGACGCCCCGCCGCAGGCGGCGAGCGCCGACGCGCCGAGGACCGAGGCTCCGGTGAGACCCGCGAGGGTGAAGAACCTGCGCCTGCTCAATGGCATGACGCGCGCGTACCCGGGGACGGCGCGCCCCAAACCGCCCCGGGGCCCGGTCAGACGGTCAGCCGTTCACCTTGGCGATCACGTTCTCGGCATACCAGTTCAGGTGGTCGATCTTCTTCTGCAGCGGCTCGGTGTCCTCGCCCATGATGTAGGGCAACCGGAATCCGACGATCACGTCGGTGATGCCCTTGTCCTCCAGGCGCTTACATCCGTCGACGGTGTAGGCGTCCATCGAGATCACGTGGATCTCGAAGGGATCGTTCGCCTTGCCCTCGGCCTTGCGGATCTCGTCGATGCGCTTGAGCAGGGCGTCGAGCTCCTCCGGCGGGCCGCCGCCGTGCATCCAGCCGTCGCCCCGGATGACCGCCCGCTTGAGCGCGGCGTCGGCGTGGCCGCCGACCAGCAGCGGGATCGGCTCGGTGGGCGCCGGCGTCATCTTGATCTTCGGGATGTCGTAGAACTCGCCGTGGAACTCGAAGTATTCGCCGGTGGTGAGCCCGCGGATGATGTCCATGCACTCGTCCATCCGCTTGCCGCGACGCCGGAAGTCCACGCCCATGAAGTCGTAGTCCTCCGGCCACGGGCTCGTGCCCACGCCGAGGGCGAGGCGGTTGTCGGTCAGGTAGGCGACCGAGCTCGCCTGCTTGGCCACCAGCACCGGCGGCCGGACCGGCAGCTTCAGGACGAACGGGGTGAACCGGATCGTCGAGGTGACCGCGCCGAGCGCCGCGGCCTGGATGAACGTCTCGATGAACGCCTTGCCGTCGAGGAACTCGCGGTTCCCGTCGGGGGTGTAGGGGTACTTCGCGTCCGATTCCTCGGGGTAGGCGATCGAATCCGGGATCGTGAACCCCGCGAACCCGGCCTTCTCCGCGGCCTGCGCGAGCGGCGCGTAGTACGACGGGTCGGTCATGGCCTCGGCGAAGGTGAACCGCATTGTGCTCCTCGTGACGGCGCGGACGGACTCCACCCAGAGTAGAACACGTTCTAGTTTGGCGGGAGGGGATTTGCCGTCCGCCCAGGTCGGAGGGGGAGCGAAGATGCGGCCGCCGGTGCTGGAACCCGCGACCAGATGCCGCGACTCGGCGTGTTCGGGGAACAGGGAAGCGTTCGCCCTACGGCCGCTCGAACCTCTCCCGGCGCCCCAGGCCGCGCAGCCGGACCCACTCGGCGAAGCCCTTCGGATCACGTTGCTGCACAAGGAAGAACCAGCCGAAGCGGGCGTACTCCTGGGGCAGCAGCTTGCGCATCCCGGGCTGGCTCATCAGGTACCCGCGGTTGCGGTAGGTGAAGTAGCGCTTGACCTCGTTGTCCGGGTATTGGGTGTGCATCCGCCCGCCGAGGATGGGCCGGAACTCCGCCGACCCGTCGGGGTGCAGGTAACCGGCCCGCAGGCAGGTCCCGAACCGCGCGCCGGACCGCGCCAGGCGGCGGTGGATCTCGACCTCGTCGCCGCGGAAGAACAGGCGAAGGTCGGGGACCCCCACCCGCTCGAGGCACTCGGCCGAGAACAGCGCGCCGTTGAACAACGACGCGATGCCGGGCAGGAGGTCGTCCTCCTGCGCCTCACCGTCGGCGAAGAGTTCCGAGCGCTTGCGGCGCCACACGAGCCCGCGGCGCAGCGGGAACGCGAGGGTGTCCGGATCGTCGAGGTTGGCGACGACCGGCGACACCTCGTCGAGGCCGTGGCGCTTCGCGCAGTCGAGGAGGGTGGACAGGACGGTCGCGCCGTCGGGGCGGCCGTCGTCGTCGGCGCACCAGACCCAGTCGGCGCCGAGCGCCAGCGCCTGCAGCATGCCGAGGGCGAAGCCGCCGGCACCGCCGAGGTTGCGCTTGGACCCGATGTAGGTGGTGGGAACCGGCTGCGCGGCAACCAGTTCGGCGACCTCCGACTCGTCGGCGTTGTCCACGACGACGAGATGGTCGACGGGGCGGTCCTGGCCGGACACGATCGTCAGCGACTCGGCGAGCAGCTCGACGCGACGATGGGTGACCACCACCGCGATCACCTTCTCGGCCGGGGCCGGTGTCGCGCCGTGGTCGGGGTGATCCGGGCTCACTCGGACGCCTTCGTGGAGTCGTCGGCCTTGACCTCGGCCATGATCTTGCGGACGTGCGCGGCCGCGGCGGGGCCCTCGTAGGCCTCGACGACCTCGTCGATCCCGCCCTCCATCCGGACCTCGCCCTTGTCGATCCACAGGGCGCGGTCGCAGAGCTGGGCGAGGAACTCGTTGGAGTGGCTGGCGAAGACGAGGATGCCCGAACGCTCGACGAGCGCCTGCAACCGTCCACGCGCCTTCTTCATGAACTCCGCGTCGACCGCGCCGATGCCCTCGTCGAGGATCAGGATCTCCGGGTCGATCGACGTCACCACGCCGAGCGCGATGCGCACCCGCATGCCGGTGGAGTAGGTCCGCAGCGGCATCTGCAGGTAGTCGCCGAGCTCGGTGAACTCCGCGATGTCATCGATCTTCTTGAGCATCTCCTTGCGGGTCATGCCCAGGAACATGCCGCGGATGATGATGTTCTCGTAGCCGGAGATCTCCGGGTCCATGCCGACGCCGAGATCGAAGACGGGCGCCACCCGGCCCTGCACCCGGCAGGCGCCGCGGGTCGGCTCGTAGATGCCCGACAGCAGGCGCAGCAGCGTCGACTTGCCGGCGCCGTTGTGGCCGACGAGGCCGACGCGGTCGCCGTGCTTGAGATGGATGTTGATGTTCTTGAGCGCCTCGACGACCACGACGTTGGACGCGTTGGCGCCGATGACGCCACCGGCCGCGCCGATGACCGACTTCTTCAGCGACCGGGTCTTGGCGTCGAAGATCGGGAAGTCGACGCACGCGTCCCAGGTGTCGACGCGGACCCGCGTATCGGGGGCGATGTTCTTCTTGGCCATCAGTACAGTCCCTACACCCAGTACGCCACGCGGGCCCGGTAGTTGCGCATCACCAGCATGCCCAGGATCCAGCCGAACGCGGTGCATCCGAGGACGACCGCCCAGTGGTAGAACTCCACCGGCTGGCCCAGCAGCGGGCCGCGGGCGATCTCCAGGTAGTGGAACATCGGGTTGAGCTCGACGAGCTTCAGCCGCGACGAGGTCTCACCGGTGGCGTTGGACAGGCTGGTGGTGGTCCAGATGATCGGCGTCATGAAGAACACCAGGCGCACCGCGGTGGTCAGCAGCTGGCCGATGTCGCGGAACCGGGTCGACAGGATGCCGAACACGATCGTCACCCAGATCGAGTTGAGCATGTAGAGCACCAGGGCCGGGACCACCAGGAACGCGCTCCAGCCGATCGGCGGCGGGAAGATCAGGAAGACGATCACGATGATCGCCACGTTGTGGGCGAAGATGATCAGCGCTCGCCACACCACCCGGTAGACGTGCACGCTCACCGGTGCCGGCAGCTGCTTGATCAGGCCCTCGTTCTTGGAGAACACCTCGGAACCGTCGAGGATCGAGCTCTCGATGAAGTTCCAGAAGATGAAGCCGAGGGTGACGTAGGGCAGGAACACCTTGATGTCCATGCCGAACAG
This sequence comes from Gordonia paraffinivorans NBRC 108238, assembly GCF_000344155.1. Taxonomy (GTDB): domain Bacteria; phylum Actinomycetota; class Actinomycetes; order Mycobacteriales; family Mycobacteriaceae; genus Gordonia; species Gordonia paraffinivorans. The sequence continues at coordinate 88,059 of NZ_BAOQ01000025.1, forward strand.
CTCGCCGTAGAGCAGCCCCATCGCGGTCGCGGTGACGGCGGTGGCGATGGTGATCCAGAACGGTCCCAGCGCCGACCGCCGATACCGTTGCTTGATGTCCTGCCAGCCGAGGTGGAACCAGAGTTCGCGGCTGGCGAGACCGTCGCGGAGATCCTTGACCGCACGCGCGAAGGTGCGTGACTCAGAGCTCTCGGGACGCGCGGGAATCGCGTCGTCGTCTACTACCGCTGACACGAGGAGTCAGCGTACCCGCGTTGCGGGGAGTCCCACCTCAGAGGTACTGGCCGGTGCTGTGACCGGGGTTGTGCTGGGCGGCCTGCATGCCGGCCGGCAGCGCGCCCTGGCGCATCTGCTCGAGCTGTGCCCGCGCGGCCATCTGCTGGGCGAACAGCGCGGTCTGGATGCCGTGGAACAGGCCTTCCAACCAGCCCACGAGCTGGGCCTGGGCGATGCGCAGCTCGGCGTCGGACGGCGTCTCCTCGTCGGTGAAGGGGAGGGCGAGCCGCTCGAGTTCCTCGCGCAGCTCGGGGGCCAGGCCGTCCTCGAGCTCGCGGATCGAGGACTGGTGGATCTCCCGCAGCCGGTTGCGCGACGCCTCGTCGAGAGGAGCGGCGCGCACCTCCTCGAGGAGCTGCTTGATCATGGTGCCGATCCGCATGACCTTCGCGGGCTGCTCGACCATGTCGGCCACGCTCGTCGACTCGTCGGACGAGTTCTGGTCCTCGGCCTTGCCGGGCTGCTCTCCGCGCGACCCGACGATGATCACGTTGTTGTCGGGCCTGATCACGCCGGGATCGGGCCCCTGTCCTGGAGTGCCATCGATAGCCATGACTCTCATTGTGCCCGGTCGGCGGTCGGCGATGGGCCGGGGCGCGGGTTTCGTCCGCTCTCGGGCCTCGACGACGGCGTCGTGCGTGGCTCGCGGGACGGCCGGGGTGGGCCCGGATGCGGCGTCTATCCTCGTGCCATGACTTTCGACGTCGCCTATGTGCGTGGATTGATTCCATCGCTGGGCGACGGCTGGATTCACCTCGATCCGCAGGCGGGGATGCAGGTTCCCGACTCCGTCGCCACCGCGGTGACCACCAGCTTCCGGCACCTCGCGACCGCGCCGGGCGGGGTGTACCCGTCGGCGCGGGCCGCGGCCGAGGTGACCGACAGCGCGCGTCGCGCGATCGCCGACCTGGTCGGGGGCGACGCCGCCGGTGTCGTGCTCGGCGCGTCGCGGTACGCGTTGCTCTCCGTCCTCGCCGAGGCGCTCGCCCCGCACGCCTTCGTCCGCGGCGACCTCGTGGTGACCCGGCAGGACGACGAGCCCAACATCGTGCCCTGGCTCCGAGCCGCCGAGCGCTACGCCGGTCGTATCCGCTGGGCCGAGGTCGACGTGGAGACCGGCGCCCTGCCGACATGGCAGTTCGGCGAGCTGATCACCCCTGACACCGAGATCGTCGCGGTCACGCTGGCGTCGTCGACGATCGGCGCCATCACCGACATCGGCGAGATCGCCCCACTCGCCCGGCAGTCGGGGGCGCTGCTCGTCGTCGACGCCACCAGCGCCGCGCCGTACCTGACCCTCGACATCGACGAGCTCGGCGCCGACGTGCTGGTCGTCTCGGCCGAGCGATGGGGCGGTCCGCGCGTGTCGGCGATGGTGTTCCGCGAACCGCGCGTGATCGACCGGCTGAAGATGATGTCGATGGACCCGACCGCGACCGGCCCGGCGCGGTTGGAGCCGGAGCCGCTGCAGCCGTCGCTGCTGGCGGGGCTGGTGGCCTCGGTGGAGCATCTCGCCGGGCTGGACGAGGACGTCATCGGCAAGCGCCGTCGCCGCCTGGTCGCCTCCATGGACGGCGTCTACGAGTACCTGCAGCGGCTCGGCTACTACCTCATGTCGACGCTGTCGCAGCTCAACCATGTGAACGTGGTGGGCGCGGAGGAGAACCGGGTGCCGTTGGTGAGTTTCACGGTGGACTCGGTCGGCGCGAAGGATGTCGTCCGGCGTCTCGCCGACAACGGGGTGTGCGCCCTCGCCGACGTCCCGAACCGGGCGCTGGTGCGGATGGGCGCGCCCGACTTCGGCGGCGCGGTGACGGTCGGGCTGGCGCCGTACTCGACCCCCTACGAGGTGGACCACCTGGTGCGCACTCTCGGGTCGCTCGCCTGAGCGCAGGGTGCACCCGGTCACAGAAACTCACTGTCTCGTGCACAAAATTTACAACAATGTATGTTGGCACGTTGTGTCGGGAAAGAACCACACCACGGCCGTTCGGCGCGCGTTGACATCCGACGAGGCGCAGAGCTGGCTCGAACTGGTCGACGGCGGGTGGGCGCTCTTCGAGCGCATCAACGACGAGTTCGTCCGGCGCGGGCTCTCGCTCTCCGACCTGCGCATCCTGGAGGTGATCGGCCAGTCGCCGCGGCAACTGGTGAGCGAGGTCGCCGACGCGGTCCACATGCGGGTGAGCACCGTGTCCCGGATGATCGGGCGGCTCTGCGACGTCGGCGACGTCGAGCGGCTGGAGTCCAAGGCCGACGGCCGGTATCGCCTCGTGCGGCTGACCGAGCAGGGGCAGGCCACGCTGGAGACCCACGTCCTGCTTCGCGACCGCGTCATCCGGCGGTACGTGGTCGACGCGTTGACCGCCGACGAGTTCGCCGCCCTCGGGTCCGCGTTCGGCAAGATCCGTGCGGCCCTGGCCGCGGCGGACGCCGGGGAGTAGCCCGCGGGCCCGGTGTCCGACGGTCGGCACCGCCGGCCAGGCGACCTCGCCGCCCGTCGGGTCGGCGCGATCGGCTCCCTTTTCGGCTCCGAGGGGCGGACAATGGCCTCATGCCCACAGTGGTCTGGATCGTCATCGCAGTGGTCGCCGTCGCACTGGTCGTCGGCGGACTGGTGCGGATGCGGGACTGGCTGAAGAAGCCCGTTCCACCCGAGGTGATCGAAGCGGCGCAACGCCGACGCGAACTCGAGCGCGAGGAAGGCGACTGAGCGAGAGGGCGCCCGGCCCTCTCAGACCGTCAGCAACACCTTTCCGACGGCGTCGCCGCTGTCGAGGTGGGCATGGGCTGCGGCGGCCTCGGCGAGCGGGAAGGTTCGGTCGACGACCGGCTGCACCTTTCCGGACTCGATCAGCGGCCACGTCCGGCCGACCGTGGCGGCGACGATCTCGGCCTTCCCTCCCGGCCCGTGGACCGGCCGCGCCCGCAGGGTCGTCCCCATCACCGAGAGCCGCTTGGCGAGCAGCAGCCCGATGGGCAGTTCGGCCTTGGTGCCGCCCTGCATGCCGATGATCACCAGCCGGCCTCCGGTGGCCAGCGCCTTGATGTTCGAGGCCAGGTACTTCGCGCCGATGATGTCGAGGATGACGTCGGCGCCGCCGTGCTCCTTCATGACCGCGGCGAAGTCCTCGCTCGTGTACTCGATGAGGATCTCCGCGCCGAACTCTCGGCACCGCTCGAGCTTCTCGCGGTTGCGGGCCGTGACCGCCACCCGCGCACCCATCGCGTGCGCGACCTGCGTCGCGTGGGTGCCGATGCCGCTCGAACCCCCGTGGATCAGCAGCAGCTCCCCGGTGGACAGGCCCGCGGTGTCGAAGACGTTGGACGACACCGTGCAGGCGACCTCGGGGAGCGCGGCGGCCGAGACGAGGTCGACCCCGCGCGGCACCTGCATCACCTGCTCGGCCGGCACCGCGACCTTCTCCGCATATCCGCCGCCGGCGAGGAGGGCGCACACCTCGTCGCCCACCTGCCAGCCCGAGACCCCTTCCCCGACCGCCGAGATCCTGCCGGACACCTCGAGGCCCATGATCTCCGACGCCCCGGGCGGTGGCGGATAGTTGCCCGCGCGCTGGAGGAGGTCGGCGCGATTCACTCCCGCCGCGACCACGTCGATGACCACCTCGCCGGCGGCCGGCGACGGGTCGGGGACATCCTGCAGGGACAGATTCTCGGCTTCGACGACGATGGCTTTCACGGTGTCGATGGTTCCACAGCGGCGTGTGGGCCCGAGGGCCTTCGATCCTCCCGGTCAGGAACCGGCCAGCACGGTGACGTGGTTGGCGACGGCCAGGCCGCCCATGTTGTGGACCAGCGCGTGGTGCGCGTCGGGCAGCTGCATGTCCCCGGCGCGCCCTGCCAGCTGGAGTGCGCCGATCACGTGCTGGGACACGCCGGTGGCGCCGACCGGATGTCCCTTCGCCTCGAGCCCGCCGGAGACGTTGACCGGCAACCGGCCGTCGCGGGCGGTCCACCCCTCCTCGATCGCGCGGCGTCCCTGACCCGGTTCGGTCAGGCCGAGCATCTCGTAGACGATGAGCTCGGCGATGGTGAAACAGTCGTGCACCTCGGCGAGGGACATGTCGGCGAGGGACAGCTTCGCCATCTCCAGGGCGCGCTGGGTGGCCAGCCGGCCGGCGACGAAGTCGGTGATGTCGCGGCGGTCGGGGTCGAGGTGGTCGTTGGCGTGGGCGAACCCCTCGACCCAGGCCAGTGCCGACGACGGGTTCCGTTGCAGGACGAGCGCGGCGGCGCCGTCGCTGACGAGCGAGCAGTCGGTGCGGCGCAGCTGCCCGGCCACCACCGGATTGCGCTCGGAGACGGTCGAACAGAACTCGACGCCGAGATCCTTGCGGACCTGTGCCCAGGGGTTGGCGCACCCGTTCGCATGATTCTTCGCCGCGATCCGGCCGAGCACGTCGCCGAGGTCGTCGATCTCATGGCGTCGCGCGTACTGATCTGCCACCTCGGCGAAGACGCCCACGAAGCCGCCGGGGAAATCGGTCCCGGCGCGCTGCGGGTCGGCGCCGAGCAGTGCACGCCCGACGGTGGCGTTGTCGACGTGCGTCATCTTCTCCACGCCGACCACGAGCACGGTGTCGGCCGTCCCGGACAGGATGGCCTTGACGCCCTGGTGAACGGCGGCCGTGCCCGAGGCGCAGGCGTTCTCGACCCGGGTCATGGGCTTGCCCCAGAGTCCGGGTGCGGCTCGCATCGGCAAGGAGGACGGGAAGGCGAAATCGGTGAGGCCGCTGTTGAACTGGGCGACGAAGACCTCGTCGACCTCGCGGGCGTCGGCCTGCGCGTCGGACAGGGCCTCGGTGGTGACCGCGGACACCAGTGAGGACAGGTCGTCGTCGACGAGTTTGCCGAAGCGGGTGTGGCCCACCCCGGTGATGCCGATGCGTGTGCTGGTCATGCTCTCTCCTGTGCTGCGAGTTGGAAACGGCGGATCTTGCCCACCGAGGTGCGCGGCAACTCGTCGATGACGGTCCACCGGCGCGGCCGCGCCGCGGGTTGCAGGTTCTGTTCGGCCCACTGCCGCAACTGTTCCGGCGACGGCGGCACGTCCTTGTCGGCCGGCACGATCCAGGCGGCGGGAACGTGGTCCCGGATCGGGTCGTCGATCGCGAGGACCGCGGCCTCGAGGACGCCGGGCGCCTCGGCGAGTGCGGCCTCGATCTCGGTCAGCGAGACGTTCTCGCCAGACACCTTGACCACGTCGTCGACGCGTCCGACGAACGCCAATTGGCCGTCGTCGCAACGCCGTACGAGGTCACCCGTGCTGAACCACACATGGTCGGCGTCGGGCGTCGGCACGTCGAGGTCGACGAAGGCGCGGGCGTCGGCGGCGGGATTGTCGAGGTAACCGGCGAACAGGTCGCGACCCCGCACCCCGGCCACGGTGAGGATGCCGGGCTCCCCGTCGGCGGCCGGTCGGCCGGTGTTCGGATCGATCAGAGTGATTGCGCGACCGTCGATCTCCGGTCCTATCCGGTCATGGGTGGGACGATCGGGGTCGTTGGCGGTGACCACGGCGACGGTCTCGGTCATGCCGTAGATCTGCCGCGGGGCGGCACCGCACAGCCTAGCCATCTCCGACCAGTGGCCCAGGGCCAGGTTCTGGGCGAACCAGAGATGGTGCAGGCTCAGCCGTGGCGCGTCGTCGCGGCGTCGGGCGAGGATCATCCTGATCGGCGCGGCGAACAGGCTGGCATGGGTGGCCTGCAGTTCGTCGACCTCGTGCGGCCAGCGACTCGCGGTGAACCGTGCGGTGAGTGCCACCGACGCGCCGGTCGCGATCGCCGACGCGAAGCAGTAGTACTGCGCGTTGGCGTGGAACAGCGGCAGGCACACGTACCAGCGATGATGCGGGCGGAGTTGTGCCAGGTCGGCCATGGTCCGTCCGACGTGGGCGTAGTTCGCCTGGGTGAGCACCACGCCCTTGGGCTCGGAGGTGGTGCCGGAGGTGAACATGACCGCGAGCCGGTCGTCCGGTGCCGCGCTCGCAGGTTCCTGCCACAGGTCGGAACCGACCAGCGGCGAACCGTCCCGGAGGTCGGCGGCGGTCTCGGCGAGGGCGATCGCCTGCTCGGCGCCGCCGGCGGCGACCGTCTCCTCGAACTCCTCGGCGCAGATCGTCACCGCGGGACGGATGCGGCGCAGCTGACGGGCGACGTCGCGCGGGGTCGAACCGGGATCGACCGGGACGAACCAGGCGCCGAGCCGAGCGGCGGCCAGCCAGATCGCGATGAACGCCGGACAGTTGCGCAGCATCACGTGGACCGGAGTGTCGGCATCGACGCCACGCTCGGCCAGGGTGGCCGCGACCCGGCCCACGACGTCGTCGAAGCGGTCGTAGGTCCAGGAGGAGACGGTGCCGTCGAGATCCCGGAACACCAGGAACTCGCGCGCACCGTGGTCGCGGACCGCTCGGTTCCACAGGGCAGCAAAGGTCTCGGCCATGGCTGTGACGGTAGTCACCTGTCCCGGGGGCCGCCGTGTCCCAAGTTGGGACAGCCTCGGGCCGTGGACAGCGCGGACCACTCCCGAGACGCCTGGACGACGGGTCCCGGAAGGGCCGTCGCCCAGGGTATTTCGGGATGACGTGGCTGTTTGGCGCGTCGCAGAGGGGAGGAGGGTCAGGCGGTGATCCCGTACGTGCGGAGCTTGCGGTAGAGGCTGGAACGGGCCATCCCGAGGTGGGCCGCCGCCGCCACCCGGTTGCCGTCGAACTCGCGCAGGGCGGCCACGATCGCGTCGCGTTCGGCCTGCTCGAGCGGGGTCAGGTTGTGCGAGACCGTGGTCTGGCAGTACCCGGGGAGGTCCTGCTCCTGGATCTCGCCCACCGGGCGCTGGCGCAGTGCATGCTGCAGGGCCTCGGTCAGCTGGGTGACGTTGCGCGGCCACGAGTATCGCGACACTACACGCATCGCCGCCGGGCTCAGGCGAACACGACGCTCGGGGGCGATCTGCCGGAGGACCGAGGCCACGATCTGGGGCAGGTCGTCGGTGCGCAACCGCAGGGGTGGGACGGTGATCGCGACCTCGAAGTGCGACAGCAGCATCTGGAACGGCAGGTCCGAGTCGAGCGACGAGTCCGACAGCGTCGCCACGCACCACGTCGGCTCCTCGTGCTCGGCCAGCGCCCTGAGGATGTTCGAGATCTGTTCGGCGCCTTCGGTACTCGCCTGGTCGATGTTGCGGATGATGAACAGGGTCGGCCCGGCCTGGCCGGCGAGCATGGTGTCCAGATCCACGTCGGTGTCACCCTCGTCGACGATCTGGCAGGCGTCGATGCTGACGCTGCGGGCGTCGGGGAAGGCGTCGTGGAAGATCTCGGCGACCAGGGTGAACTTGCCCGAGCCGCTCTCGCCGATGACCACGGCGGGTTGGTTCTCGGTCAGCACCTGACGCACCTGTTCGCAGGCTCTGACCCAGGCCGGGGTCGAGCCCACCGCGACGCTCTGGTGCTGCTGACGCGTCAGGTCCCCGACCACGCGCGACGACGAATGTCCTGCGATGGCGATCTGCGGCAGCACGTGCTCGTCGAAGTCGCCGGGGAGGCCGAAGCGCGGGGCGGAGGCGATCTCGGCGATCACCACCAGTCCGGCCACCTCCGAGCCCACCACGATGCGGGTTCCCCGCAGGGTCACCAGCCGGTCGTCGGGCAGGGCGATGGTGTCGCTGGCCTTGTCCCGCCGGCCCATCATGAAGATCGCGTGGTCGCGCAACAGTTGCTGCTCGGCACTGGAGAACAGTGCCTGAGCTGCGGCGTTGGCCATGAACACCGAGTCTCCGAAGGCGAGCACCGCCTGGCGTCCGGCCTTGGCGTCGATCTGGATGTAGGTGTCGAAGATCGCCTGTTGGGACTGGCTGCGGTCCAGGAGCAGGTTGCGCGCGATGTCCTTGGCGGCCGCCTTGACCAGGGTGTGCATCAGCGGGCTCCAGCCCGTGCTCAGCGTGGAGATGTCCAGGACGCCCTCGATGCGGCGGGTCACCGGGTCGATGATCGGGGCGCCGGTGCAGGCGAAGGTCTGCAGGTTCTCGGCGAAGTGTTCGGGTCCGACGACGCTGATGGGCTGGCCCGCCTCGAAGACGGTGCCGACCCCGTTGGTGCCCATCGAGTCCTCCGAGTAGCGGAAGCCGGGGGCGAAGTTCACCCTGTCCAGGAGGCGTCCGACCGCGCCCGAGGTGTCGATCCGCTGGATCACGCGGGCGCGGCTGTCGGTCAGCGCGATCACCATCGGGGTGTCGCCGACATCGGTGCCCAGCTGGCGCAGGACCGGGCGGGCGCAGCGCATCAGCAGGGAGCCGCTGTCGATCTCGTCGCTGAAGTCGGTGCACGGCTGGGAGTGGTCGACGCCGGCAGCCTGGCTGCGCTCCCACGAGGCGGCCACGATGTCGGGTACGCCCGCTGCGCCTGATCTGCCCGATTCGAGGAAATCCGCCCTGGCCGCGGCGGTTCGCAGCATTCGATTCGTGGCGTTGGGCACGCTCGTCTCCTCACTTCCTCGGAAGATGACTAAACCATCATCCCTGTGATGCGGGACACAACCAACCCCCGAAAGTGTCCGAACTTGGGACAGGTCGAGGGTGTGAGACACGCGTCACAGTGGTCTGCGTCACTTCCCGAACCCGACGACGACGCCGGGTCCACACCAACCGAGTTCCATCGAGAACTCCCGGACCAAGGAGTGCGCCCCAGTGACCACACTCATCAACATCGACAACGGGGGAACCCTGACCGACATCTGTGTCTGGGACGGCCAGGGCTTCACCTTCACCAAGACCCTGACCACGCCACACGACCTGTCCGAGTGCCTGTTCAGCGGCATCGAGAAGGTGTCGGAGTCCCTCTACGGGCAGGCCGACCTCGAGAAGATCCTGCACGCCACCGACCACATCCGGTACTCGACGACCCAGGGCACCAACGCCCTGGTCGAACGCCGCGGACCGATGATCGGCATCCTGACCACGCTGTCGAACCTCGACACGGTGATGCGCAAGTCCGACGCGGAGAACGACCTGTGGGACGGCCTGATCGCCGACCGCTACCTGACCGTCGACGTCGAGGACGAGAACCTCGAATTCGAGCTGGTCCAGTCGGTCAACCGGCTCACCACCCTGGGCGCGGCGCGCGTCGTCGTCACCGCGGCCAACCCCGAGGACGAGCGCCGCCTGCGCAACGTCCTGCTCCGCAAGTTCCCCCGCCAGCTGCTGGGGTCGATCCCGGTGATCTACAGCTGGGACCTCGCCGGCGACCGCGACGACGCCCGCCGCACCTGGTCGTGCGTCATCAACTCGTTCCTGCACCCGACCATGGAGCGTTTCCTCTACGGCGCCGAACGCCGGCTCAAGGACTTCAAGGTCGCCAACCCGCTGCTGGTCTACCGCAACGACGGCGCCTCCTCCCGCGTCGCCAAGTCCGTGGCACTCAAGACCTACTCGTCCGGTCCGCGCGGCGGCCTCGAGGGCACCGCTGCCCTGGCCCGGGTCTACGGACTCAACCGCGTCGTGATGATGGACATCGGCGGCACCACCACCGACGTCGGCGTGGTCGAGGGCGAGCAGGTCGCCACCCGCGAGCGCGGCTCGATCAAGGGCGTGCCGATCTCCTACCCGATGAGCGAGGTCCACTCCAAGGGCGTCGGCGGCTCGTCGGTGATCCAGGTGGTCGACGGCGAGATCCAGGTCGGCCCGCAGTCGGTCGGCGCGGCACCCGGTCCCGCCTGTTTCGGTTTCGGCGGCAAGCGGGCGACCATCACCGACGTCAACCTCCTGCTGGGCGTGCTCGACGCGGACACCTACCTGGACGGCACCTTCAAGCTCGACGCCGAGCGTTCCAAGGCGGTCATCACCGAGACCATCGCCGAGCCGCTCGGGGTCGGCCTCGAAGAAGCCCTCGTCCGGATGGAGCAGGCGTACTTCGAAGCCGTCGCCGGTTCCTTCTCCCACCTGGTCGACGCCGACACCACCCTCGCCGCCTTCGGCGGGGCCGGCCCGATGAGCGCCGCGGGCGCGGCGCGCGTCGCGGGCGTCAAGCGGGTGCTGATCCCGCGCACCGCCGCGGTGTTCTCCGCACTGGGCATCTCGTTCTCGAACGTGGGCAAGACCTACGAGGTCACGGTCCCCGTCGCCACCACCGAGGCAGCTGCGGCCACCCACGCCGAGCTGGTCGAGCGGGCCGAGCGCGACATGTTCCAGGAGGGGTACGCCCTCGCCGATTGCACGGTCTCCAGCGAACTGATCATCGAGGGGATCGACGGCAACATCGCCGAGCGGCGGCCCTACATCCCCGGCGACGCGGTCGACTACCCCGAGCAGCTCGCGACCCTGCGGTTCACCGTCACCGCCGAACTGTCCCAGCCGGAACTGACCGCCGACACCGAGGTCACCCCGACCCCGGCGCCGAGCATCGGGACCCGCCGGGTGCGCAGCGGCGCCGACCAGGTCGACGAGGTGCCGGTGCACGTGCTCGACGAGCTCTCGCCCGGCAACTCCGGCGAAGGGCCGGCCATCGTCGAGGGCCCGTTCTTCACCGCCCGCGTGCTGCCCGGCTGGCAGTTCCGCGTCACCTCCGCCGGAGACCTGCTCCTCACCGACGACACCCTCTGACATCCCCGCCCTGAAAGACACCGACATCTGAGAGGAGGACTCGAGATGCGAGTCCCCATGACCGAGTACCTCGTGATCGATCTGGACACCGAACGCTGGGTGTGCCGGGTCTGTGAACACGACATGGGCTCCGCCCACGACAACTACAAGCCGGGAACGCTTGTGTACGACCGCGATCCGCGTGAGATCCATCAGCCGATCATCGACCCGGAGCGCTACGAGTACACCTTCAGCCCCGACCCCACCTACTGCCGGATCCTGGAGTACTACTGCCCCGGATGCGGCACCCAGATCGAGGTCGAGTACCTGCCGCCGGGCCATCCGCCGACCGTCGACATGGTCATCGACGTCGCCGCGCTGCGCAAGCAGTGGGAGGAACGCGGCGTCGATCCCGAAGAGGTCTTCAACTACGGACCCGGCGAGGACGCCCAGAAGTACACCGCCGCACTGAAGGCCATCGGCCACATCCGCTGACCCACCACATAGGAGCTGCACCATGAAGCGCATATCCGTCGACATTGGCGGTACCTTCACCGATTGTTTCTTCGTCTGGGACGACATCTACGTCGACGCCAAGGCCCTGACGACCCACCACAACCTGGCACTCGGCTTCAACGAGGCCCTCGACCTGGCCTGCAAGCGGGCCGGCCTCGACCGCGACACCGTGCTCAGCGAGGTCGACTCCGTCCGCTACGCAACGACTCTCGGAACCAACGCACTGATCGAGCGCAAGGGACCGAAGGTGGCGGCCATCGTCACCCACGGCTTCGAGGACACCATCCCGCTGTCTCGAGGCCGCGGCTACGGCGAGGGCCTCGACTACACCATGCAGCAGAACCTGCCGGCCGCCGAGCGTCCCGACCCGATCGTGCCCCGTCAGCTGATCCGCTCGGTCAAGGAGCGCATCAACTCCGCCGGCAAGATCGTCGCGCCGCTCGACCCGGAGGACGTGCGCAAGACGGTGCGCGAGCTGGTCAACGAGGGTGCCGAGGCCATCGTCGTCTCGCTGGTCAACGCCACCGAGAATCCCGTGCACGAGTTGGCGATCCAGGAGATCATCCTCGACGAGTTCCCGCCCCACGAGCTCGGCGCCATCCCGGTTCTGCTGGGCCATCAGGTGTCCGGCCGCAAGGGCGAGTACGTGCGGTCCACGTCGACCATCATCGACGGCTTCCTGCACGAGATCATGTTCCACGCGCTGTCGCAGCTGTCGAACAACCTGCGCGACTCCGGGTACGACAAGCCGATGCTGGTCATCCACAACTCGGGCGGCATGGCGCAGATGAACTCCACCGACGCGCTGCAGACCATCCACTCCGGTCCGATCGCGGGTGTCGGTGCGGCCGAGCACCTTTCCGCCGAGACCGGGCTCGGCCACGTCATCTCCACCGACATGGGCGGCACCTCCTTCGACATCGGCCTGGTGCCGGAGGGCGGCGTCAAGCACTACGACTTCCTGCCGACCATCGATCGGTGGCTGGTCAGCGTGCCGATGGTCCACCTCGACACCCTCGGTGCCGGCGGCGGGTCGATCGCCAGCTACGACCGCATCCACAACTCGATCAGGATCGGGCCGGAGTCGGCGGGCTCGAACCCGGGGCCGGCGTGCTACGACCGGGGCGGCCTGCGGCCGACCGTCACCGACGCCGATCTGCTGCTCGGCTACCTCGACCCCGAGAACTACGCCAACGGGTACATCAAGCTCAACCCCAAGCGCTCGGTCCAGGCGATCGAGGACACCCTGTGCGATCCGCTGGACATGGACGTCATCGACATCGCCCGGGTGATCAAGGACAGCGTCGACGAGCAGATGGCGATCGGGATCGGGAAGGAGCTGCGCGTGCGCGGCTACCTCCCCGAGGACTTCACCATGCTCGCCTACGGCGGCAACGGCCCGCTGCACGCCTGCGGCATCGCCCGCCACGCCGGCATCCGCCGGGTCCTGGCCCCGCCCTTCTCGTCGGTGTTCTCCGCCTGCGGCGCCGGCAACATGAAGCAGCTGCACTTCCACGAGCGTGGCGTCCACGTCACCTTCTACAACGCCACCACCCGCACGCTGTACGACAAGTACGACGAGTTCAACGCCGTGGTCGAGGAGCTGGAGGCCCGCGGCCGAGAAGACCTGGTGCGCCAGGGATTCGACGGCGATGAGGTGAAGTACCGCCTCGAGGTGGACATGCGTTACGGCAATCAGCTGCTCACCCAGGCGGTGGCGCTCGACGGCATCAGCCGCATCAACGGCGTCGGTGACGTGCTGGAGATCATCAAGACCTTCGGCGACGTCTACAGCCACCGCTTCGGCGCGTCCTCGGCGGCGCCGGAGGCCGGAATCCGGTGCAACACCATCCGGGTGGCGTCCTACGTCGACGGCGACGTGGTCAACTTCGACTCCCTCGACGCCGGCGGCGACCGCACCGAGCCGACCCCGGTGGCCCGGCGCAACGTCCACTTCATCGGACACGACAAGGCGCTCGACACCCCGGTCTACGACCAAGGCGCACTCACCCACGAGCACGTCATCCACGGCCCGGCGATCGTCACCACCGAGAACACCACGTTCCTCGTCGAACCGGAGTGGCGCCTCGAGCCCACCCGCCAGGGTGCCGTCTGGTTCCTGCAGGACTGAGCCACAAACCATTCCAAGCGAGAGAAGAGTTCATCATGACCGCAGTTCACGACCATGACAGCCGCGTCCTGACCCCGCAGGAGCAGGAGTGGGTCGACAAGTTCATGGATGAGACCACGCTGTTCCTCGGGCCCGACCCGGAGATCATGCGCAGCCATGCGATCGCGCCCCGTACCGACCACGAAGAGGTGGCCATCGCCGTCGGCGTCGACCGCCTCGAGGTCGAGCGCATCCGCAAGCGCATCGCCGGCGCCCTCGACGAGGGTTACGAGATGTGCGAGGCCCAGGGCGCCGCACCCGGCGCGAAGTGGGGCGACCTCACCACCGCGATCTACACCGCGAGCGGCGACGTCTCCTACCTGTCGTGCCACGGCGTGATCGCGTTCAGCGCGATCCTGCACCACCCGATTCGGTACATCATGAAGTACTGGAAGGACGAGCCCACGGTGGGCGTCCACGAGGGTGACGGCTTCATCCACAACGACGCGCGTTTCGGGAACGTGCACAACACCGATCAGTCGATGATCATGCCGATCATCCGCGACGGCGAGATCATCGCCTGGGTGGCCGCCACCATCCACGAGGGTGAGAACGGCGCCTGCGAGCCCGGCGGCATGCCGTCCGGTTCGGAGACCCCATTCGACGACGGCCTGCGGATGAGCCCGTTCAAGATCGTCGAGCGCGGCGAGCTGCGCCGGGACCTGCTGACCTTCTTGCAGCACTCGGTGCGCGACCCCAAGCTGCAGCTGGCCGATCTGAAGGTCAAGATCACCGCGGTCCGCAAGATCATGGAGCGCATCGACAAGGTGATCGACGAGGTCGGTGTCGACACCTTCGTCGCGGCCCTGCGCGTCACGGTCGAGGACGTCGACGCCGAGGTGCGCCGGCGGATCAGCGAATTGCCCGACGGCACCTACCGCTTCGACCAGTTCATGGACTCGACGCTGAAGGAGAACATCCTCATCAAGTTCGCCTGCAAGATCACGATCAAGGGCGACAAGATGATCGTGGACCTGCGCGGGACCGGGCCGGAGATCCTCAACCGGGCCATCAACTCGCCGCTGTGTTCGGTGAAATCGATGTTCATGCAGGCGATCCTGGCGTTCTGGTGGCCGGACCTGCCGCGCTGCACCTCGGCGATGAGCTGCATCGAGATCATCTCCGACGAGGGGACCTGGGCCGACGCGTCGTACGACGCCCCGATGGGCCAGTCGCTGCAGGCGTCGTTCCGCGGGTTCTCGGCCTTCCAGGCGCTCTACAGCCGGATGAGCTTCTCGACGCCGAACAAGTACTCCAACGTGGTGGCCAACTGGTTCAACCAGATCAACACCTTCCTGTGGGGCGGCATCACCCAGCACGGCGACATGGTGGGCAACCTGTGTGCCGACCTGAACGGCATGCCCGGTGGCGCAAAGCCTTTCCGCGACGGTGAGGACGCGGTCTCGCCACTGTTCTGCGCGATGGCCGACACCGCCGAGCAGGAGGTCATGGAGGAAGAGGTCCCGTTCATGCAGCTGGTCTCCAAGCGACTGGTGCGTGACAACATGGGCTTCGGCAAGTTCACCGGCGGCATGGGCTACGAGATGATCGTCGCCGCCGAGGGCACCCCGCAGTGGGGCTTCATGACGGTCACCTCCGGCGCCAAGTTCTCCTCGATCTACGGCATGTACGGCGGATACGGTTGCGGCACATACCCGCTGTGCATGGTCAAGGGCACGAACGTCTACGAGCACATCCGCAAGGACCCGAAGAAGTTCGACCTGTCGATCGAGAAGGTCATGAACGAGCAGCCCTTCGAGGACGGTCGCTACTCGACCTACCACATGGGCCTGCAGTTCGACCTGGCCAAGGACGGCGAGCTGTACATGATCAGCCAGGGCGCCGGCGGCGGCTACGGCGATCCGCTGGAGCGTCTGCCCGAATCGGTGGTCCACGACGCCGAACTGGGCCGCATCACCCAGAAGGTGGCCGAGGACATCTTCGGCGTGGTCTACGACCCGGTGAACTTCCGCCTGGACGTCGAGGCGACGAACGCCAAGCGCGATGCCGCCCGCAAGGCGCGCCTGGAGCGCGGCAAGCCCTTCGACGAGTTCTGCAAGGAGTTCGTCCAGGACGAGCCGCCGGCCGACGTCCACTACTACGGCTCGTGGGGAGACGTCGAGGAGCTGACCGCCACGGTCTTCACCATCGACGGCCCCGAGCGCGTGGTCGCCCCGCTGGCCGAGCTGCCGCCGATCATGATCCCGGACCGCCGTGAGGTCAAGATCGGACAGTTGGAGGCCCGGATCGCCGAGCTCGAGTCGAAGTACGGCGAGAACGTCCAACGACTGGCCTGATCCGGTCGGCCGGGTGCACCCGTGACCCCGCGCGGGTGCACCCGGCCTTCCGGTCGACACCGATTCTGGAGAAACCAATGTCATCGCTGAAGTCTCTGATCGCCTCGCCGGCCAGTGGGCGCACTCGTCCGGTCCTGATCGATCACACCGATTACGCCACCGCGGTCATCCGCCAGGGGCAGCCGATCCCGTGGGCCGACCTGGCCGCACTCACCGGGCACCAGGGCCAGGTCCATGCCCTACTCGATCCCGACGCCACCTGGCTCGACGTCGGCGCGGTCCAGGGCGCGCACCTGGTGGCCGATCCGGAACTGGTCGCCGCGATGGGCGCGCGCTCCCGCACGGGGTATGCGCTCCGTACCCTGCTGGCCGACGAGGACGGCGTCGCGGGTGTGCAACGCACCGCCAAGACGCTGGCCGACGCGGCCCGTCGTCCGCTGGTCCTCTCGCTCCCGTCGCCGGCGCGCTGGCTCGGTCGTGCGCACGGTGTCGCCGGTACCGGGCTGGACGAGATCGACCCGGATCGCGCCGACACGGCGTCGACCTACATCGCCGAATGGCTCGGCAAACTCTCGGAACTCCCGGTGGCGCTGGTGATTCTCGACGCCCGGGCTCGCGTCGGCGATCCCATCGCCCAGCCCGAGTCGGTGTCGGACTACAGCGCGATCACCAACATCGCCTCGCACCTGGACTGGGTGGTCGCCCTGCGCACCGACGACCAGGTCGAGACGAGCGACGGCACCACGATCTCGCTTCTGCCGGAGGGGTTCTGGTCCGACGACGACGAGATCCCCGCCGGTGACGCGCTGCTCACCGGCATCCCGGCCTCCGCACAGCCCGAGCGGGTGCTCGAGAAGCTGGCCCGACTCGCCTGAAGGGGGACACATGGACAAGACCGCACCCTCCGCCGACGCCGCGGTGTCGGCGGTATCGGACTCGATGATGGTGGCCTCCGGTGGCTTCGGTATCTGCGGCATCCCCGCGGTGTTGCTGGAGGCGTTGTCACGCACCGGCGTTCGCGACCTCACCGTGGTCTCGAACAACTGCGGGATCCCGGGCATCGGCAACTCGCTGCTGCTGGAGAACCGGCAGATCCGCAGGCTGATCGCCTCGTACGTGGGGGAGAACAAGGAGCTCGAACGCCAGTACCTCACCGGCGAGGTCGAGATCGAGCTGACGCCGCAGGGAACCCTTGCCGAACGGCTGCGTGCCGGCGGGGCGGGCATCGCCGCCTTCTACACCCAGACCGGCGTCGGGACCCAGGTGGCCGACGGCGGCCTGCCGCTGCGGCACGACGCCGACGGCGCGGTGGCGGTGGCATCGGCCCCGAAACCACAGGCGGAGTTCGTCTGGGACGGAGCGCCGCGGACGTTCGTGCTCGAGGAGGCGCTGCGCCCGGACGTCGCGTTCGTGCGGGCCTGGAAGGGCGATCGCCACGGAAACCTGGTGTTCCGCAAGGCATCGCGCAACTTCAACCCACTCTGTGCGATGGCGGCGAAGTACACCGTCGCCGAGGTCGAGAACATCCTCGATCCCGGTGACCTCGACCCGGACGAGATCCACCTGCCGGGCATCTACGTCGACGCCGTGCTGCCGTTGACCGTGGCCCAGGCGGCAGACAAGGGCATCGAGCGTCGCACGGTCCGCGAGCTGGAGGAGGTGTCCGCATGAGTTGGACCCGCGATCAGATGGCCGCGCGCGCGGCGGCCGAACTCTCCGACGGCGACTACGTGAACCTCGGCATCGGCCTGCCGACCCTGGTCCCGGGGCATGTGGCGCCCGGGGTGGAGATCGTCATGCAGTCCGAGAACGGCATCCTCGGCCTCGGCCCGTACCCGTTCGCCGGCGACGAGGACCCGGACCTGATCAACGCCGGCAAGGAGACGGTGACGGTGATCCCGGGCGCCAGCTTCTTCGACTCGGCGACGAGCTTCGGGATGATCCGCTCCGGCAAGGTCGACGTCGCGATCCTGGGCGGCATGCAGGTCAGCGAGCGCGGCGACCTGAGCAACTGGGTGGTGCCGGGCAAGCTGGTCAAGGGCATGGGCGGGGCCATGGACCTGGTCCACGGCGCGCGCCGGGTGATCGTCGTCATGGAGCATTGCGCCAAGGACGGCTCGCCCAAGATCCTCGTCGAGAACACCCTGCCGCTCACCGGCGCCGGCGTCGTGGATCGCATCATCACCGACCTGGCGGTGATCGACGTGACCGACGACGGCCTGGAACTGGTGGAACTGGCCCCCGGGGTCACTGCCGACGAAGCGGTGGCCGCCACCGGCGCACCCGTGCGCGTCGCGGTCCCGGAGGCGGTGTAGGCCAGACGGTCCGGCCGGTCGGGCGGACACCCTGCCGGCCGGACCGCAGTCGTTCCCGCGTTCGATCCCTTCGCCCGGCGGACCTGTGGGAAGGGAGCGGGGTGGTGCTCGACAGGGCCGGACTCTGACGTACCCTTGCTGGTCAGGGAAGCGTGGCAGAGCGGCCGAATGCACTCGCCTTGAAAGCGAGCGTGGGTAAAACCACCGGGGGTTCAAATCCCTCCGCTTCCGCAGAGGCCCGTCACCAGAACATGCTGGTGACGGGCTTTTTCATGCCTCCTGGAGGTGCCTATCGTCCTCTGCTGGGCACGATTTGGGCACACTCGCCGCCGAGGCGTGTCCGAGCATGCGTTGGAGGGCCTTCACGTTCACCCCGGCCGACACTGCCAATGAGGCTGCAGTGTGACGTAGGTCGTGGATGGTCACTCGAGGCACGCCTGCGCCATCGACCGCTCCAGCGAACCAGTCGGACCATGACACCGGACGCTTGAGGTGCCCGCCGCGGCCATTGTCGAACACAAGGGCAGAGCGGTCCTTGCCTTCGCAGAGCTGGGCGAGTTCGGGAACTAGCCTCG
>NZ_BAOQ01000024.1 GCF_000344155.1 Gordonia paraffinivorans NBRC 108238
GTTTCGCGCGACGCTGTCTCCTGTCCGCTGATCGGGTCCAATAGGGAGAAGTGGGCGGCGTCGCGGGAGTCCTGTGTCCGGCAAACCGGGTCGGATACGGCGCGTTCTACAGTCATCTCGTGTCCGAGAACGACTTCGTGCCAGGTCATCTCTTCGTACTTCACGGCAGGATCGAGAACTTCGCGTACGACGCGGTGATCGTGCCGACCGACTCGGTCTTCACCGTCGAGTCGCACTGGCGGCCCGTTGCCGGCGACGTCGACCGCGCCCGGCCAGCGGGCTGGCCTGCTCCGCCGTTCGGCAGGGCTGCGACCGGGGAGTCGGTGTGGTTCATCAGCGTCGCCGACGCGCAACTGCTCACCGCAGACGAACTCGTCCGGCGCATGCGGGAGACCTTGCGGCAGATCGACTCCGCTGACATCGCCAAGCCTGCCGGTCGGGCCCTGCGACGCGTCGCCCTACCGGTTCTGGGTATCGGCGCCGGCGGACTCGGGGCGCGCAGGGGAGCGATCCTGCGTGAACTCCTCGCTGCGCTTCGCGAGGAAGCGGCGACGCTCGGCCTCGACATCCTGCTGGTCACCCCGGATGCCGCCGTCTTCAGCGCGGCCCAGCACGCGCGTCGGAACCTGGCGGCCGGCGGGACCCCGCCACTGGGAGCTGGACGACCGGGAGATGGCGGAAGCGCGGCGGCTCGGCGGCCTCGCCGCCCAGGGGCACCTCGCACTGTTCCTCGGCGCGGGAGTCAGTATGGCTGCGGGACTGCCGAGTTGGGGCGATCTGATCAAGAATCTGGGCGAGCGGGTCGAAGGTGGTCTGCCGAAGGACTTCGACGGCCTCGATGCACTGGACCAGGCGGAGTTCCTCGCGACGAGGCTCGGCGGTGCGCAGGAGTTGAACCAGGCCGTCATCGAGATCATCGGCAGGAGCGGCAAGATCGCCCTTGCGCACGCGCTCCTTGCCGGGATGGCTTGCGGTCACGCGGTCACCACCAACTACGACAACCTGTACGAGCGAGCTGTCGAGGCGACGGGCCGTGCGCGCCCGAGTGTCCTGCCCTGGGAGTCCGTCGAGGAGGGGCGCCCGTGGTTGCTGAAGTTGCACGGTGACATCGACAGAACGCCCAGCATCGTCCTCACGCGTCGGGACTTCGTCCTCTTCGACGCCAAGTCCCGGCCGGCAGGTTCGCTGCTCCAAGCCCTGCTGCTGACCAAACACGTCCTCATCATCGGAGCCTCGCTCTCCGATGGGAACGTGATCCGCCTGGCGATGGAGGTCGACGAGTACCTGCAGAAGAGCGAGGCTCGGTCCATCCGGGGAACGTTCGTCGACACCTCCGGAGTCGAAGCGCGGCAGGAACTCTGGAGGGATCAGTTCCGGTGGTTCGTCTGCGAGGGGAAGAAGCTAGAGAACCGCGTCCGACGCATGGAGATGTTCCTCGATGCGGTTGCCGCCTATGCTGCCACCGACGCGCCCTGGCTGCTGGACGAGCGGTTCGACGGTCTGCTCGACGACCGTGACCGTGGGGTCGTCGACAGTGTTCGCAGGCTCGTCGGCGAGGTCGACAATGCGTCAGCGCTGCTCGATCCCTTGAAGCTCGCCTTCAGTGCACTGGGGGCGCGCCCAGTCGGCGGCTAGTGGAGCCCCAGGTGTGCTTTGAGGCGCCGTTTACTTGCCGGCCGGTGGAGTGCGACTGATCCAAGAATGGAACGAGAGGACAGTCTCAGAGATCCCAGACCTGATCGGGATCGTCGAGCGCGGCACGGATCTGGCTGAGATCGCCCATATCCTTCAGTGGCGAACTCTTCGCGATATCGACAACTGCTCGTACAACGTCGCTGATCACCTGCGAGTCGCCGGTTTCGATGGCGGCGTCGAGACGTTCGAACATGGCATCCGTGGTCACGCGGCGCTCGGCGAAGGCTTGGGCGAAGTAGTCGCGGAGGACGCTCTCCGCAGCCTTGATCCGCGCGATCTCTGTGTGGGCGTAAGCCTGGATACGTGCCTGTTTGGTGTTCTCGAGGGCATGGATGGTGATGCACTCTCGAGCCGCGCCGACCAGTTGATTGAGCGCGGCGAAACCCTCCAGCGCACCTGGCGTGGCCTTCTTGCGCGGTGGGATGACGTCTCCGGTCAAGGGTTTGGAACTGTCGGTCATGGAGTGGCTTCCTTCGCTTCGCTAGACGTCGTAGGCGAAGTGGCGCTGGTTCTCAGGTCATCTGAGTTCATCGCGCGGTACTTGATCGTCAACTGGTGGCCTTCGTCCGTCAGTTCTCCGTCCTCGTCGATCACGGGGGTTGTCGCGATATCGATTACACCCTTCACCAGAATCATGGCGCGTTGGAACAGGTGCGCATGTTTTGCCGGATCGAAGAAGACCTCCTCCAGCTCATCAACTGCACGACTACCCTTGCGGGTGATTTCCGCGAGTAGTCTGCTCAGTTCTTCGGTCCGAGCCTCTACCGCGGATATGTGTGCGTCTGCCACATCGAGTTTCGCGATCTCGGCTTCGATCCGAGCTTTGTAGTCGAGCGCTTGGGTGACAGCCTTCTTGCCCTGTCCGTTGACGACGAAGCCCGCGACGAGTAGACCAGGGCCGATCGTTACGAAGTTGAGGGCGAGAGCTCCAAGCGCCATACCCCCGCCGCCTGCGGCGACGGCGCCGCCGCCGAGCCACGCCAGGGCTGCACTTTCAGCGGCAGCGCCTGACAATCCAGAGATTGCAGCGCCGGTGCTGGCCACTCCAAAGGTGGTGGCCGCGGCGCTGGTTGCCGCTCCTGCTCCGGCACCGGCACCGACAGACCCGATGATTCCACGAACCCACTGAGCGACTGAGAGGTCCATCGAATGTGAACCGGAGACCAGATTCACGCTGGCCTCGATTCCATCGACGAGGAGCTTCTCGTTGTCGCGGACCTTTTTCTCGTTCCGGATCAAGAAGTCATGCATGCGCATGACGACGTCTCGAATGGCCTGTTCTTGTTGAGTCCCGTACTGCGCGATGCGGTCGTTTACGGCAGAGGCCAAGGCCTCGCTGGCTGATCTTCGGGTTTCGTACCGCTCGCGAGTCGCGTTGAGTTCGGAGCTGGCCTTCTTCAGGTCGTAAGCACCTTTACCGCCGAGCGCGAGGCCCGCGCTTCCTGCGGCTGTACCTACAGCAATCGCGACAACCGGAATCAATGGCAAGACCATGAGACCTCCCTTCTCTGCTCGTCAGAGTTTGACACAAGGCGGTGACAGCAGCGGTGGCCGCACGAATGGCAGCTGTACCCGAGTGAGTATCCGTTGGAGTCAACGGTGGACAGGCTGTTGTGGGGTGCGACCCGCAGGCCAGACGGCCGAGCAGGGGATGCAGCCTTAGTCGGTTCCCGCGTCGCCTGTTGTCCTGAGTGGTCCGCTGATAGCGATGGAATGTCCTACGCGTACGCCGGCCGGAACACCAGCCGCGCGCCCTGGGCCTTCGCGGCGTCGCGGAAGTTCTTCAGCGCGCGGTCCATGTGGAAGTCGTTGGTGACGATCACCGCGCCGGTCGCGCCCATGCGCTTGAGCATGCGCACGGTGTTCTCGGCGTTCTGGACCGTCGACGTCGACTTGCCCTCGTTGACCATCTGCCACACCGGGATTCCGCGGCGGATGAGGCCGACGTTCATGAACTGGGCCTCGGTGATCGGGAGCCAGTGGGTGTCGCCGCCGGAGACGATGACGCGGTTGAAAGGATGCTGCTTGGCCAGCTTCGCGGCGTGGTTGAGTCGGCGCTTCATGATCTCGGGGGTCTGGCCGAGGACGCCGAACTTGGCCCCGAGCACGACGATGTAGCGGGTCGGCGGGCTTTCCCAGAGGAAGAGGCTGTTCCGGGTGCCGAACTCGGAGCTGCCGAAGTCGACGCTGCCGAAGTCGCCCCGGCTGATGTCGGCGCTGCCGGTGTTGCCGCTGCCGAGGTCGGAGCTGCCGAGATCGGCACTGGCAGCTGTCGATTCGATGTTCGCCACCCCGGGGTCACCGATTCCGGAGACGGTCATGCCACCGGCGATCACTGCCACGGTCGCCGCGACCGTGGGCACGATTCTTCTCAGTCGCATGTTCTCGACGGTACGTAGAAGTACGGCCGTACAGGTTTCGATGCAATAACATCTGTATCACCAGTCACTTACGTAACAACGGTGAGTGGCGGATGCCTGAGGGGATCGCCGCCCCATGAGCCGCTCAGGTCAGCGCGATGTACTTCACGTTCAGGTACTCGTCGATGCCCTCGGTGCCGCCCTCCCGGCCGATGCCGGACTGCTTTATGCCGCCGAAAGGCGCTGCGGCATCGGAGATCACACCGCGGTTCACCCCGACCATGCCCGACTCGAGGCGGGACGCGACGCGCATGCACCGCTCCAGGTCCCGGCTGTAGAAGTACGACGCCAGGCCGTACTCGGTGGAGTTGGCGGCAGCGATGCCGTCGTCCTCGGCGTCGAAGGTGCTGATGACGGCGACCGGTCCGAAGATCTCCTCGCGGGTGATCGGCGCGTACGGGTCGACGTCGTCGAGAACCGTCGCGGGGTAGAAGAATCCGCGCCCTTCGGGCCGCTCTCCGCCCAGCCGCACGCGGGCGCCGTCGCTCACCGCCTGTTCGACGAGCTCGGCGACCTTGTCCCGCTGCTTGGCGTTCACCAGCGGGCCGAGCGTCACGCCGTCCCGGTAACCCGGACCCATCACGACCTGCGACATCTTCTCGGTGAGCTTGGCGGTGAACTCCTCGACAATGCCGGACTGCACCAGGAACCGGTTGGCGGCGGTGCAGGCCTCGCCGCCGTTGCGCATCTTCGCCAGATACGCGCCTTCGACAGCGGCGTCGACGTCGGCGTCGTCGAACACCAGGAACGGGGCGTTCCCGCCCAGCTCCATCGAGGTTCGCTGCACACGTTCGGCGGCCTGTCCCAGCAGGGTCCGGCCGACCGGGGTCGAGCCGGTGAAGCTGATCTTCTTGATCCGGTCGTCGGAGATCAGCGCCGACGACACCGTGCTGCTCGAGCTGGTCGGCAGCACCGACAACACACCCGGCGGCAGGCCGGCCTCCGCGAACGCCTCGGCCAGCGCCAGCATGGTCAGCGGGGTCTCCCCGGCCGGCTTCACGAGCATCACGTTGCCCGCCGCGAGGGCCGGGGCGATCTTGCGCGTCCCCATGGCGAGCGGGAAGTTCCACGGCGTGATCGCCAGGCACGGTCCGACGGGCTGATGTGTCACCAGGATTCGGCCGTTGCCGGCCGGGGCCTGCGTGAACCGGCCGCCGATGCGCACCGCCTCCTCGGCGAACCAACGCAGGAACTCGTTGCCGTACTTGGTCTCTGCACGACTGTCCGGCAGTGCGCGGCCGAGTTCGAGCGTCATCAGCATGGCGATGTCGTCGGCACGGTCGGTGAGCAACTCGAAGGTGCGGCGCAGGATCTCGCTGCGCTCGCGCGCCGGTGTCGCGGCCCAGTCGTCGGCCGCACCGGCGGCGGAGTCCAGTGCGGCGATCGCGTCGTCGGCCCCCGCGTCGGCCACCGACGTCAGGACTTCTTCGGTGGCCGGATCGAACACCTCGAACGTCTTGCCCGAGGCGGCCGGCGTCGACCGCCCGTCGATCCACAGGCCGGTCGGCACGCCGTCGAGAATCGCCTGCGGATCGAGCACGTCCTTGCTGTCGGCTTCGCTGGAGCTCATGCGGCCTCACATCCTCGTCGTCGGTTGTCGCCTGCGGTTGACGCTTTTCCCACGCTACCGGCGCCGGGTGTGGTTGCCGACCGGCTTCGCGCACACGCACGATGGCGGTGTGGACGAACGACGAACCGCCCGAGTCGGTCGCAGGAGAGCTGCCCTACGCGGGTTCGCAATGCTCGCGGCGGTTGCGACCCTCGCGGTCGGATGCTCGGCCGACGACGGGCGGTCCGAGACCGACGACACCGTCACGTCCTCGGCCGCGGAGAGCAGCGCGCGCGAACCCGGCCGCGTGCGCCTGGTGAACCTCGGCGACAGCTTCGCCTCGGGGACAGGCGTGCGGCCCCTGGTCGAGGACTCGCCGATCTTCTGCCTGCGGTCGAGCCGGAACTTCGCCCACATCGTCGCCGCGGAGGACGACTACGACCTCGTCGACGTCAGCTGCGCCGGCGCCGACACCGGCGACCTCACCGAAGCACAGTACGAAGGGGTCCCGCCGCAACTCGACGCGCTCGACGGGGACGCCGACGTCGTCACCGTGATGATCGGCGGCAACAACGAGGGCACCTACGGTCGCGCCATCGATCTGTGCGGGCAGGCCGCCGAGGCCGATCCGCTCGGGGCGCCGTGCACCGAACGTCATGGCCGTGACCTGATCGACCCCGTGGACCGCGACATCTACCCGGCCGTGCGCGAGGCATTGCGTCAGGTGAGATCGAAGGCGCCGAGCGCGGACGTGCTGCTGATCGGCTATCCGTGGCTGGTGCCCGAGGACGGGGGCTGCTACCCGGAGATGAAGGTCGCGGCCGGCGACCTCGCGCTGCTGCGCCGGTTGCAGGTCGCGGTCAACGATGCCGGGCGTCGCGCGGCCGACGAGGAGGGCGTGCGGTTCGTCGACATGCTCGTGCCGAGCGCCGGGCACGACGCCTGTGCCGGTCCGCAGCGGTGGATCGAGCCGATGACCGCATCGGGTCCGGGCAGGCTGCACCCCAACGCCGCGGGGCAGGAGGCGATCGCCGAACAGGTCCGAAAGGCCCTCGCCGGATGACGCCCGGGGAGGCGTCCCTGCACACCGACCAGTGACCGGTCACACCTTTGACCAGCGGCGATTTGGGTCACCGGGTGCCGTTTGGAAGACTGTAGGCCGTGACTGGTACCGCTGACGCCCCCAAGGTCGAACACCCCGACACCTCCGCCGCGCTCTTCGCCCGTGCGGCCGAGGCGATCCCGGGCGGCGTCAACTCTCCGGTCCGCGCGTTCTCCGCGGTCGGCGGAACCCCGCGCTTCATCTCGAGCGCCGAGGGTTGCCGTCTGCGCGACGCCGACGGCAACACCTACGTCGACCTCGTCGCGTCGTGGGGCCCGATGATCCTGGGCCACGCCCATCCGGCCGTCGTCGAGGCCGTGCAGCGCGCCGCGTCGGGAGGGCTGTCGTTCGGCGCTCCCACCGAGGCCGAGATCGAACTCGCCGAGGAGATCATCGGCCGCGTCGACCCGGTGCAGCGCGTCCGCCTGGTCAACTCGGGCACCGAGGCCACCATGTCGGCCATCCGCCTCGCCCGCGGTTACACCGGCCGTTCCAAGATCATCAAGTTCGCCGGCTGCTACCACGGCCACGTCGACGCCCTGCTCGCCTCCGCCGGGTCCGGCGTCGCGACGCTCGGCCTGCCGACCAGCCCGGGCGTCACCGGGGCGTCGGCGCACGACACCCTGGTGCTGCCCTACAACGACCTCGAGGCCGTCGCGAAGGCCTTCGAGGAGCACGGCGACGACATCGCCGCGGTCATCACCGAGGCGGCCGCCGGCAACATGGGCGCCATCGCCCCGGTCGACGGCTTCAACGCGGGCCTGCGTGAACTGACCAGCCGCCACGGCGCGCTGCTCATCATGGACGAGGTGATGACGGGCTTTCGCGTCAGCCCGAGCGGCTGGTACGGACTCGAGGGCGTCGCCGGCGACCTCTACACCTTCGGCAAGGTGATGAGCGGCGGCCTTCCTGCTGCGGCGTTCGGCGGTCGTGCCGACATCATGGAGCGCCTCGCGCCCACCGGCCCCGTCTACCAGGCCGGCACCCTGTCCGGTAACCCCGTCGCGGTGGCCGCCGGACTCGCCACCCTGCGCCACGCCGACCACGACGTCTACGCCAAGCTCGACGCCAATGCCGACCGTCTCGCGACGCTGCTCACCGAGGCCCTCACCGCCGCCGGTGTCGGCCACCGCGTGCAGAAGGCGGGCAACCTGCTCAGTGTGTTCTTCACGACCGACCCGGAGATCCCGGTCTTCGACTACGCGGGCGTCAGCGCGACCGAGACCTGGAGATTCGCACCGTTCTTCCACGCGCTGCTCGAGCGCGGCGTCTATCCGCCGCCGAGTGCCTTCGAGGCCTGGTTTGTGTCCGCAGCGCTCGACGAGGATGCTTTCTCGCAGATCGCCGACGCGCTGCCCGCCGCAGCGCGTGCAGCCGCCACAGCCACCCCGGGGGACAACGCCTGATGCACACGATCGTCCACATGATGCGCCACGGAGAGGTACACAACCCGGAGGGCATCCTCTACGGTCGCCTGCCCGGCTTTCACCTCTCCGCCGACGGCCGGGCACAGGCCCAGAAGGTGGCCGACGCCCTCGCCGACCACGACATCACGGCCGTCTTCGCGTCGCCGCTGCAGCGTGCGCAGGAGACCGCGACCCCGATCGCCGCGGCCCACGGGCTCGAGATCCAGACCAACGACGACCTCATCGAGGCCGACAACGTCTTCGAGGGCCTCAAGGTCTCGGTCGGCGACGGCGCGCTGAGCAAGCCGCGACACTGGCCCAAGCTGCGCGACCCGTTCACGCCGTCGTGGGGCGAGCCCTACATCCAGCTCGCGCACCGCATGCTGGCCGCGGCCAACAAGGCCCGCGACGCCGCGCGCGGACACGAGGCGGTGTGCGTCAGCCACCAGCTGCCCGTCTACACGCTGCGCCGGTTCCTCGAGGGCCAGCGGCTGTGGCACGACCCGCGTCGTCGCCAGTGCTCGCTCGCCTCGCTGACCAGCCTGATCTACGACGACGACGCGCTCGTCGACATCATCTACTCCGAGCCGGCCGGCGCATCCGACCCGCTGGCCACCGGAGCCTGATCCGAAGGTCTGAGAAGAAAAGTGCGAAGGTTCCTCAGAAGAAAAGTGCGAAGGTTCCTCCTGCCGGCAGTGCTGTCGGCCGCCCTCATCCTGCTCGTCGGCGGCTGCAGCACCGGCGACGACGCGGTCGCGCAGGGGAACACCTTCCAGTTCGTCTCGCCCGGCGGACAGACCGTGATCACCTACGCCCCCGCCGATCGCAAGCCCATCGCCGAACTCTCGGGTGAGGATCTGGTGAGTGGGCAGCCGCTGTCGCTGTCCGACGAGAGGTTCGACGACAAGGTCGTCGTGCTCAACGTGTGGGGGTCCTGGTGCGGGCCGTGCCGCGGCGAGGCCGACGACCTCGAGCGCGTCTACGAGGGCAACCGCGACGACGGCGTCGAGTTCCTCGGCATCAACCTGCGCGATGACCGCAATTCCGCCAAGGACTTCGTCATCGACCGCAACGTCGGGTTCCCGTCGATCTACGACTTCTCCGGGCTGTCGCTGGCCGCGCTGACCACCCCGACCTCGGTGGTCCCGACCACGATCGTCCTGGATCGCCGCCACCGTCCGGCCGCGGTCTTCCTCAAGGCCGTCTCGGACTCCGAACTCGACGCGGTCGTCAAGCGGGTCGCCGCGGAACCGGCGGGGCAATCCTGATGGAGACCGTCCTCGCCGCCTCGATCGGCGACACCTTCGCCGACACCGTGACCAGCGGCCCGCTGCTGCTCGCGCTCGCGGCGTGCCTGCTTGCCGGCCTGGTCTCGTTCGCCTCGCCGTGCGTCGTGCCGCTCGTGCCCGGGTACCTGTCGTACCTGGCCGGGCTGGTCGGCGCCGAGGCCCCGGCCGTGACGCCGGGGGAGGGGGCCAAGAAGGGCCGCAGCCGGGTCGCGTTCGCGGCCGGCCTGTTCGTGCTCGGCTTCACCGTCGTCTTCGTCGCGGCCACCGCCACCGTGCTCGGGGTCACCAGCACCTTCGTGGTGAACCGCGAGCTGCTGCAGCGCATCGGCGGAGTGGTCACCATCGCGATGGGCCTGGTGTTCATCGGTCTCGTCCGGCCCCTGCAGCGGGAGGTGCGGTTCGAGCCGGTGCGGGTGTCCAATCTGGTCGGGGCGCCCCTGCTCGGCGCGGTGTTCGCGCTCGGCTGGACGCCGTGCCTCGGGCCGACGCTGGCGTCGGTCATCGCGACCGTCAGCGGCACCGAGGGCGCGACCGCGGCCAAGGGCGTGACCCTCATCGTCGCGTACTGCCTGGGTCTGGGCCTGCCGTTCGTGATCCTCGCGTTCTCCTCCGCGTGGGCCCTGCGCAGCCTCGGCTGGCTGCGTCGCAACGCCCGGACCATCCAGGTCATCGGCGGTGTCCTGCTCATCGCGGTCGGCGTCGCCCTGGTGACCGGCTGGTGGGACCAGTTCATCGTCTGGATCCAGGTGCACTTCGTCACCGACACCGAACTACCGATCTGAGTGTGCGAGAACCCATGGCAGATGTGACCGACACCGACGTCGCCGACCGACCGCGGTCGGAGGCCGAGAGCTCCTCGCCGCGCAAGGCGCACTGGGCTCGGCGCCGGATCCTCTGGCCGCTGCGCAACCTGTGGCGTTCGCTCACCTCGATGCGCACCGCGCTGCTGCTGCTGTTCCTGCTGGCGCTCGCCGCCATCCCCGGTGCCCTGCTGCCGCAGCGGGACCTGAATGAGCAGAAGACGCTCGAGTACATCGCCGAACGCGGCAAGCTCGGCACGCTGATGGACAGGCTGCAGCTGTTCGACGTCTTCTCCAGCGCCTGGTTCACCGCGATCTACGTGCTGTTGTTCGTCTCGCTCGTCGGCTGCCTCACGCCCCGCATGGTGGAGCACTTCAAGAGCCTGCGCGCCAGGCCGGTCGCGGCCCCGCGCAACCTCTCGCGCCTGCCACGGCACATCACGCGGACCGTCGACGGAACGCCCGAGGAGATCGCCGAGCGCATCGACTCCCGCCTGCGCGGATGGCGCAGCGAGGTCGTCGCGCGCGAACCGAGCAAGGCCTATCCGGACGGCTGCGTCGAGGTGTCGGCGGAGAAGGGCTACCTGCGCGAGTTCGGCAACCTGGTCTTCCACTTCGCGTTGCTGGCGCTGCTGGTGTCCATCGCGGTCGGCAAGCTGTACGGCTACGAGGGAACCCGCAGCCTCGTCGCCGACGGGGAGCAGGGCATGTGCAACACCTCGACCGCGGTCTACGACTCCTTCCGGGCCGGCAACCTCGTCGACGGCACCGACCTGTCGAAATTCTGCTTCCGCGTCGACGACTTCTCGGCGACGTTCCTGCCGAGCGGACAGCCGGACATGTACGACGCGACCATCAGCTATGCCGAAGGCGACGCGGTGCGCGACCCGGCCGCGTGGACCACGACGTCGGTGAAGGTCAACGAGCCGCTGCGCGTGGCGGGCGACCGCGTGTACGTGCTGGGCAACGGTTTCGCGCCGACGTTCACCGTGACCTTCCCCAACGGCGAGAAGCGCACGCAGACCACGCCCTTCGTGCCCGACGAGCTGCAGACGATGCTGTCGTCGGGTGCGATGCGCTTCGACACCCCGGCCGGTCTCTACCCCGACGCAGACGAGCGCCGCAAGAACCAGATCGCGCTCGAGGGCCTGTTCGCCCCGGACGCGCTCTACCACGGGACCCTGCTGACCTCCGCGTCGCCGGAACCGAGGGACCCGGCGGTCGCGATCCGGATCTTCAAGGGCGACACCGGGCTCGACACCGGCAAGCCGCAGAACGCCTACTCGCTCGACCAGGACCTCATCGAACAGGGCCGGCTCCAGCGGCAGGCGCAGGTGAACCTCGCGGTGGGGCAGAGCCACACCCTCGCCGACGGCACCACGGTCACCTTCGACGGCTACCAGCGCTGGGTGTCGGTGCAGGTCTCGCACGATTCGGCGCAGATCTGGGTGCTGGTCAGCGCGGTCGTGATGCTCGGCGGCCTGTTGGTGTCCCTGCTGGTCCGCCGCCGCCGCATCTGGGCGCGACTGGTGCCGGCGCCTGCCGGGGAATCGGCCGGTCAGGCGGGCGGCCCCGACTCCGCCGAAGAGAAACGACGTACTGTAGTAGAGATCGCCGGGCTGGCGCGCACCGACCAGGCCGGCTGGGGCGAGGGCTTCGACGAGCAGGCGGCCGCACTGGTGGCCGATGACGCGGACCCGTCCTCCTCGCGGCGCACGACGCGGCGGCTGTAGGGCCGTCGGCGAAAGGAATCTGTGATGAACGGAAGCATTCAGGTCGACGAGACGCTCGCGCGGTACTCCGATCTGCTCTTCGGCACGGCGATGGCCGTGTACGTGGTCGCGGCCTTCCTGTTCTTCGGTGCGCTGGCTGCGGTTCGCGGTCGCAAGCTCGAAGAGCGCGAGCTCGTCCGCGCCGGGGCAGGGGCGTCGGGCAACGGCACGACGACCGAGGACCGGGTGCCCGGTCGCGTCGAGGGGCCGCAGCGCCGGACCCTGGGCGACAAGCTCGGCAACATGGGCCTGCCGGTCGTGATCGTCGGCCTCATCGCGCACCTCGCGTCGATCGTGCTGCGCGCCATGGCCACCGAGCGCGTGCCGTGGGGCAACATGTACGAGTTCGTCTCGATGACCTGCGCCGCCGGCGTCATCGCGGCACTGGTCATCCTGCGCAAGCCCGAGCACCGGCCGCTGCTGTCGTTCGTCCTGTTGCCCGTCGTCCTGCTGATGTTCATCGCCGGCCGCTGGCTCTACACGCAGGCCGCGCCGGTAGTCCCGGCACTCAAGTCGTACTGGCTGGCCGTCCACGTCTCGATCATCTCGGTGTCGTCGGGCATCCTCATGGTCTCGGGCGTCGCCAGCATCCTGTACCTGCTGAAGCTGCGATTCGCCGCCAACCCCGCCGACGACACGTCGTCGACGACGCGCTCCGGTTTCGGCGGTGCGATGCGCCGGATCATCGACCACGTCCCGTCCGCGGAGAACCTCGACCGCCTCGCCTACCGGACGGTGGTCGTCGGGTTCCCGCTCTTCGGTCTCGGCGTCATCTGCGGCGCCATCTGGGCCGAGGCGGCCTGGGGCCGATATTGGGGCTGGGACCCGAAGGAGGCGGTGTCCTTCATCGCGTGGGTGATCTACGCGGCCTATTTGCACGCGCGCGCGACCGCCGGCTGGCGCAACACGTCTGCGGCATGGATCAACGTCGCCGGCTTCGTGGCGATGCTATTCAACCTGTTCATCATCAACCTGGTGGTCTCGGGCCTGCACTCGTACGCGGGCCTCTGATCGCCTCCGGCCGGGGCCTCTGCAGAGGCCGGGACGCCGGACGAATCGCGCTGCTCAGAGCCGGAGGCGGCCGACGACGATGATCCCGGGTCGGCGCCCGAATCCTCGGCCTGCTTCGCCAGCGCCTGGGACTTGACGAGCTTGAGCAGGTCGATGAGGGTGTCGATGGTCTCCGGGCACAGCGACCCGAGGTCGGTCCCCGCGAGGTGGCTGCCGGTGGCCTCGAGCATCTCGACGTAGTTCTGCTGCTGTCGGACCCGCTCGAGGTCCTCCTCGGGATTCGACAGGAAGTACGTGACGCTGACGTCGAAGGCCCGTGCGATCGCCTCGACCATGCGGAACGACGGGGTGCGCGCCTTGCCGGTACGCAACTGGGAGATGTAGGCGTCCGACAGCGAGTATCCGAGGCGGTTCGCCTTCTCGGCGATCTTCTTCCCCGTGTACCGGACGCCGTTCTCGTCACGGCTGTGCTCGAAGAGATGGCCGATTTTGTCGGCGAAACTCAGGTCGTCATCGGTCGACGCCCCTTGCGGAGATCGTCCCGGGTTCAACGGCGCCCTCTCTCAGGTCAGTCTGCGTGGGATCGACGATGGGAGACGTTACCCTACCGTGAGGTATGTTATGCCGCCCGGGCGAACAGATCTCGACCTGCGAATACGCGCCGGGTGGAAGGGGTTCTGGGCTCGAGGAGCGATCGCGCGAGCGTGTCGCTCAGGGTTCCTCGGTGTCGCCGCCGTTGGTGTCCTGGGTGCGGTTGTCGAGGTCGCGGAGGAAGTCCGGATCGTCGTCGGGGCCCAGGGGACGGGGCTTGCGGTTGCGCATGTCGACATGGGACGGCGAGTTGCCGGCGTCGTCGGGCCGGGGGCCGAACGCGCGCCAGAGTAGGAAACCGATGGCGAGCAGACCGACAACCGCGAACAGATATGTCATGGCAACCTCCCTGCCCAAGGGTACGTGAACCCGATCGGCCTAGGGTGCGCCGTCGATCGGGGTGGTGGACTCCCGCGCAGGCGTCGCCGCCCCGGGATCCGTGGAGGACTTGCTCCGCAGACGAGATCGTCGGTCGCGGACCGGGGCGGCGCAGGAGGTCTCGACGCCGGCGTGGTCGGTGAGCGACTGGTCGTCTCCCGAGTCGTGTACGCGTCTAGTGCGTACGACGGTTCAGCAGCGCCACCACGTCCTCTTCGCGGAAGCGTCGATGGCCGCCCGGGGTGCGGATGGAGCCGAGGATGCCCGAGCTGGCCCAGCGGGCCACGGTCTTGGGATTGACGTTGAACATCGCTGCCACCTGTCCGGGTGTCAGGGTGTGCTGGCTCGCGATTCCCGGGGTGATGTAAGTGTTCGTGGATTCTTCTGTAGTGGTCACGTTTCCCCCTGAAACGGATTGTGCCCTGTCGGAAGGCCGCTGGTCGGCGTTGTGTGCCGTGACGCGTCGTAGAACGCGTAACTCCATGAATACACGCAAATCGCCCAGGTACTCGAACCTTCAGCCGTAGGTAAAGAACGTGCAAAGACCCGTGACCTGCAGGTCGTCTGCGGGCGGTGAGTACCCTGGCAGCGTGAGCAGAGCGCAGAACAACGCCCGTGGACGCAACGACGAGACGCCGGAGAATCTGCCGGCGGCCAGCCCGGCGAAGCTCGCCCTCGCGCTGTTCGGCTACACCGTCGCACGCATGCTGCTCGTCGTCGTGGTCGCCGCGGTGATCCTCTTCGGCGGACGCGCTGTCGGCGTCGACGTGCCGTTCATCGTCGCCGCCGTCTTCGGCGTCCTGATCGCGCTGCCGCTCGGCATGTTCCTGTTCAAGTCCCTCCGGCTGAACGTCAACACGCAGATCGCCGCCATCGAGGCGCAGCGCCGCGCCCGCCACGAAGACCTGCAGGCCAGGCTCCGCGGCGGCAAGTGACCGAGGGACAGGGGGCGAGCCGAGTGAAGCCGACACGGGTCGTCGACCGCCGCGCCGATCGCGCCTGGGTGCAGAACGCGGTCCGGTTGATCGAGGCCGACGCACGACGCAGCGCCGACACCCATCTGCTGCGGGTGCCCCTCCCGGAGTGGTCCCGGTGGCAGGGGCCGAACGGGGAGACCGGGGTCGACCTGTATCTCAAGGACGAGTCGACCCACCCGACCGGATCGCTCAAGCACCGCCTCGCCCGGTCGCTGTTCCTGTACGCGCTGTGCAACGGCTGGGTCACCGAGGGGACGCCGGTCATCGAGGCGTCCTCCGGTTCGACCGCGGTGAGCGAGGCCTATTTCGCCGAGCTGATCGGCGTCCCGTTCATCGCGGTGATGACGTCGAGCACGTCGCCGGCGAAGACCGCGCTGATCGAACGGCACGGCGGCCGTTGCCATTTCGTCGAGCATCCGAGCGAGGTCTACGCCGAGGCGTTGCGCCTGGAGAAGGAACTCGGCGGGCACTTCATCGATCAGTTCACGATGGCCGAGCGCGCCACCGACTGGCGCGGCAACAACAACATCGCGAAGTCGATCTTCGCGCAGCTCGCCGAGGAGGCACACCCGATCCCCACGTGGATCGTGGTGGGCGCCGGAACCGGCGGAACGTCGGCGACGCTCGGGCGCTACCTGCGCTACCAGCGCCATGACACCTGGCTGGCCGTCGTCGACCCGGAGAACTCGGTGTTCCTGCCCGCCTACGAGGCCGCCGACGGATCGCTCACCTCCGACACCGGCTCGCGCATCGAGGGCATCGGCCGTCCGCGGGTGGAGCCGTCGTTCGTCTCGCAGGTCGTCGACCGCATGATCGGCGTGCCCGACGAGGCCTCGATCGCGACCACCCATCGCGTCTCGGACATGCTGGGACGCCGCGTCGGCGGGTCCACCGGCACCAACATGTGGGGTGCGTTCGGGCTGGTCGCCGAGATGGTGGCGGAGCGTCGCGCCGGCAGCGTCGTCACCCTGCTCTGCGATCCCGGCGACCGCTACTCCAACACCTACTTCGACGAATCCTGGATCGCCGCACAGTCCTTCGACCTCGACGCGGCGAACGCGGTCCTCGACGAGTTCCTCGCGACCGGTCGCTGGGCCGCCTGACCGGCGTTCGAGCCGGCGGGCGCCGATGACCGCTCGGCTACGATCCATCGGGTGCCGACCGAAACCGAGCGTCCACTCGTCGAAGCCGTCGACCTGGTGCGCGAGTACCAGATGGGGCAGGAGCGGGTCCGCGCTCTCGACGGGCTGAACCTGACCATCGACGGCGGACAGTTCGCCTCCGTCGTCGGTCCGTCGGGCGCGGGCAAGTCGACGCTGCTGCACATCCTCGGGGCGCTCGACACGCCCACGTCCGGCCGGATTACCGTCGGCGGCGTCGATCTCGGCCGGCTCGACGACGCGGCCGCCTCCGAATTCCGGCGCCACCGTGTCGGTTTCGTCTTCCAGTTCTTCAACCTGGTGCCGACGATGTCGGCATGGGAGAACGTCGCGCTGCCGCGTCTGCTCGACAACCGGTCGCTGCGCAAGGCCAAACCGCGCGCGGTCGAACTGCTCGAACAGGTGGGCCTCGGCGACCGGGTGAACCACCGCCCGAACGAACTGTCCGGCGGCC
This sequence comes from Gordonia paraffinivorans NBRC 108238, assembly GCF_000344155.1. Taxonomy (GTDB): domain Bacteria; phylum Actinomycetota; class Actinomycetes; order Mycobacteriales; family Mycobacteriaceae; genus Gordonia; species Gordonia paraffinivorans. The sequence goes on from NZ_BAOQ01000024.1 coordinate 16,605, forward strand.
AGATGCAGCGTGTCGCCATCGCCCGGTCGCTGATCATGGACCCGACGATCCTGCTCGCCGACGAGCCCACCGGCAACCTCGACTCCAAGACCGGTGAATCCGTGCTGCACCTGCTCGCCGACGTGGCGCACGCGGCCGAGGACCGACTGGTCGTCATGGTCACCCACGACCCGAAGGCCGCGGCGTTCGCCGACACCACGATCACGGTGCGCGACGGGAAGATCGCGGAGTGAGCCGCACTCCGCGGTGGGCCGAGTCCCTCCTCGCCGGCCTCACCCGAATTCGTCTGCTCAACCTGCGGGAGATCCGCACCCACCGGCTGCGGTTGTTCACGTCGCTGGCCGTCGTGGTCGTGTCCTCCGCGCTGCTGATCGCGGTTCTCGGCACATTCGGGTCGACGACGGAGTCGGTGCGTCAGTTCGGCAACGCGGTGTCGGGCAGCGCGGACCTCGAGGTCGCCGCGATCACCGACACCGGCATCGACGCGTCCCTGGCCGGGGCCATCCGCCGCGATGTCGAGGGGGCGAAGGCCGTGGTGCCGATGATCCGCGGTTCGGTCGTCATCGACGACTCGGCGGTCCCGCTGATCGGCTCCGACCAGCGGGTGACGGCGCTGTCGGGCAGCCTGCGGGCCGCGGTGCAACAGGGTTCGGCCGCCATCGACCTCGACCGGTTGCGGACCGGTGTCCTCGTCGGACCGGGCCTGGGCCTGGAGGCCGGGGACAGGCTGACGGTCGGCGGCGTCGACGTCGAGGTCCTCGAGGTGGTCGACGATCGGCAGGCAGCCGACCTCAACAGGGGCCGCTTCGTGTTCGCCTACCTCGACCTCGCGCAACGACTCGTCGGACTCGAGGGCCGGGTGGACTCGATCCTCATCGTCACCGAACCGGACGTGGACCCGGGCGACGTGCGTTCGGAGGTGGAGCGGATCGTCGACGGCCGCGCGGTGGTCGTGAACCCGGACTTCCGGGCCAAGCAGGCCGAGGTGTCGAGTTCGGTGACCCGCGACGCGACCCTGCTGGTCTCCCTGGTGTCGCTGGTGATCGCCGCCTTCCTCGTCTTCAACACGATGAACATGGCGGTGGCGTCGCGGCGTGGATCGCTCGCGATGATCCGCGCGTTGGGCGGCAGGCGATCCCATCTGGTCGGGGACATGCTCGGTGAGGCCGCGATCATGGGGCTCGTCGGCGGCGTGATCGGCATCCCGATCGGCATCGTCGCCGGACGTGCGGTGATCGCGAGCCTGCCCGACCCACCGGCCGACACCGTCGGCACGGTCGTCGACTACCACCTGCCCTGGTACGCGCCGATCGTCGCGGTGATCGCCTGCGTCGTCGCCTGTGTCGCGGCGACGGCGCTGGCCGCGCGGGCGGTGTTCTCGGTGTCGCCCGTGGAGGCGATGGCACCGGTCGAGGTGTCGGACTCGACGGTGCGGCGGGGCCCGCTGGTCGCGGTCGCCGCCGTGGTCGGCGTCGCCGGGCTCATCGCGTCGTGGGTGATCGTGGCGACGGTGCCGGGACGGCCCGCGATCCTTGCCGGCGTCGTCTATCTGATCGCCGCGCTGCTGGTGTGTTTCGCACTGTCGAGGCCGCTGTCGTGGCTGGTGGTACGGGTCGCGCGCTGGTTCGGCGGACCCGGCGCGCTGGCGTCGGTGAACACCGAGCGCGCGCCGCGTCGTGCCTGGGCGACGCTGATGACGGTCGCGGCGGCGATCGCGGTGGGCATGGGGACCTCGGGCGCCCTGGACAACCTGGTGTCGTCGATGTCGCGATCGTTGGACGGCCTCGGCGATCCTGACTTTTACGTGTCGTCGTCCTCCGAGGCGAGCCTCCCACTGGGCCCGATCCTGCCGGCGTCGTTGCGGGACGAGGTGGCCGCGGTCCCGGGCGTCACCGAGGTCGTCGGCGGCCAGTGGGCCGCGGTGAACATCGGGGAGAGCCGCGCCAATCTCCAAGGGCTGGAACCGGGTTCGCGGGCGCCGTTCATGCGCAAGGCGTCCCCCGAGGCGGTCGCGCGGGTTCTGGCCGGGGACGGCATCCTGCTGTCGAATGTGCTCGCGCGCGTGCTGGATGCGAAGACCGGCGACACCGTGACGCTGGCGACGCCGACCGGGCGCCACGACGTGGTGGTGCGCGACACGGTCGATTACGTCTCGGTCGACTCCGGCGTCGCCGCGATGTCGCAGGAACTGTTGGGAAAGTGGTTCGACCGTGACGGGGACACCTATCTGCAGGTGATCACCGCGCCCGACGCCGATCCCGCCGCGGTGCAGGGCGCCCTGGAGGCGCTCGTGGCCGACGTCCCGACCGCCGGCAACAAACCGATCAACGTGTACACCGGAGCGGCCGCGCTCGCCGCGACGCAGGCGGTGGTGCAGCAGGCGGGTTCGTTCACCGTGGCCATCCAGTGGATCGTCGCCGGTGCGGCCGCGATCGCGCTGCTGAACACCCTGTTGCTGTCGGTGATCGAGCGCCGTCGGGAACTGGGCGTGCTGCGCGCGATGGGTGCCTCGCGCAGGTTCGTCTCCCGCATGGTGCTCGCCGAGGCGGGTGCGGTCGCGATCGTCGGCGCTCTGGTGGGCGTCGTCCTCGGTGGGGCGATGCATCTTCTGAGCGACGAGATCCTCTCGGTGACGACGTCGCTCGACGTCGTCTACTCGCCGAGACCGTCGGCGGCGATGTTCGTGGCCATCGCGGGCGCCTTGTGTCTGGTGGGCGCGTTCATCCCCGCGGTGCGCGCCTCGCGGATGAACATCAGCGAGTCGATCCAGTCGGAATGAGCCGCAGCTCCCGTGTCTCGACGATGCGGGAACGTGACGCTCGGGAGGTTCAGCAATAGGTATCGCTGAGCGAGACCTATTGCTGAACCTGGCTCGGCGAACTGGCCTATCCAACCCATTGCTGTCAATAATTCTTGACAACGCAGTGGTGTCAACATAACCTGACAGGCATGCACGACGACCAGAACACCGAACAGCAGCCCGACGCCACCGGCGCCGATCTGGCGGGAGCCGCCGCGAGCGACGATCCCGCGAAGGGGCTGGCTGCGGTACGCGCGCTGCGGACACTGGCCGACCGACTCGAAGAAGTGCAGGTCGCCAACGCCCGTGCACACGGCTGGAGCTGGCAGTCGATCGCAGAGGTCCTGCAGATCAGCCGCCAGGCCGTGCATCAGAAGCACTCACAACGCGAGGTCCGCCCCCGCGGACCCGGAGGGGAAACAACCGATGTTTGAACGAATCACACGAGACGACAAGATGCTCCTGGCCTTCGCCGCCCAGGAGGCCGCCGACCTCGGACACCGCCGTGTCGGCAACGATCACCTGATCTTGGGCATGCTCTGCAACGCCCGGAGCCCGCTGTTCACGATCCTCGCCGAGCAGGGGCTCACCCTGGCGACGGCCCGGGACGTGGTCCGCGAGCACCACGACGAGAAGGCCGAACAGGCCGAGGACGCCGATCCCGACGACGAGTCGGCCCGGCGACGCTACGAGGAGGACCGAGAGGCGCTGCGCTCCATCGGTATCGACCTCGACAAGGTCCGTGAGGCCGTCCGCGGCCGGTTCGGTGACGATCTCACCGACGGCTGGGGCGAGCGTCCCGGCCGCCGCGGCCGGCCCGGGGGAGGTCGCGGACACCGAGGACACCGTCACGGTCCGCACCGCGGCCGCGGCCCGCGTCGCGACTGCGACCCGAGGGGATTCCGTCCGGGCCCCTGGGGTCCCGGACCGTGGGGTCCCGAAGGAGCGGAGGGCTTCGGCCCCGGTCCCTTCGGCCCTAGCGGGTTCGGGCCGGGCGGCCCCTTCGCCGGCGACGGCCCCTGGGAGCCCGGACGCGGTCGGCGGGGTCCGCGAGGACGAGGGGGCCGACCCCGCTTCGCGTCGGACGCCCGTGAGATCTTCGGCCGTGCAGTGGAGATCGCCCGTGACCGCGGGGATCGTCAGTTGCGCGCCGAGTACCTGCTCCTCGCGATCATCGACGCCGACGACGAGGCGTCACGCACGCTGATCGAGTCGGCGACCACCCGCGAGGAACTGAAGGCAGCGGTCCTGGCGAGCCTGCCGGAGATCGACGCCGCGGTCTGACCGACACGGACGTCCACGCGAGCGCCGGACACAGAGACGTGCCGCCCCGGAGGGTCGCTCCGGGGCGGCACCGTGCTCTGTTCTCGGGGCGCTGTTCTGGTCGCTTTGCTCGTGCGCCGCGCTCTATCCGAGCGCCAGCGCCACCGCCGTCACGACGGCCCAGCCGAGCATCGCCTTGCCGGTCGATCCGATCGACGGGATCAGTCCCGGGCCCTGAGCACCCGTGCGGACCGGCGTGTACGCCTGCCACAGCAGGGGAGCGGCGATCAGGCCGACCAGCGCCCATGGTGTCGCGATCGCCAGCACCAGGCTCATCACCAGCGGTGTGGCGAGCAGCGCGGCGAACAGGAGACGGGTCCGTGCGTCACCGAGGCGGACCGCGAGGGTGATCTTGCCGCTCTCGGCGTCGGTCGGGATGTCGCGCAGATTGTTCACCACCAGAACGGCACTGGACACGGCGCCCACGCCCACCGCGCAGGCCAGGCCGACCCAATCGATCCGTCCCGTCGTCACGAACTGTGTGCCGAGGACGGCCACCAGTCCGAAGAACGTGAACACCGCGACCTCGCCCCAGCCGGCGTAGCCGTAGGGGCGCTTGCCGCCGGTGTAGAACCAGGCCCCCGCGATGCAGACCGCGCCGATCAGCACCAGCCACCATGCGGTCGCGATCGCCAGCACCAGACCGCACACCGCGCCGATGCCGAAGCAGATGAACGCCGCGGCCTTCACCGACCCCGGCGACGCCAGGCCCGAACCGACCAGGCGCAGCGGTCCGACGCGTTCGTCGTCGGTGCCGCGCACGCCGTCGGAGTAGTCGTTGGCGAAGTTCACGCCGATGATCAGCGACACCGAGACCGCCAGCGCCAGTACGGCCTTCCACCACGAGAAGTCGTCCCACGACGACCCGTGCAGCGCCGCTCCGACGCCTGCCACCACCGGTGCCACGGCGTTGGGAAGAGTCCGCGGGCGAGCGCCCTGAATCCACTGCGATGCGGTTGCCACGGGTTCGATCCTGCCACGCCCCGGCATCGCCTCCGACCGCCGCATCAGATGTCGCGGATCGTCGCGGCACGCGATGCGATGGGCGACGTCCGAGGTCGTCTCACACGCCGGAGGAACTGCGTCGACCTGGGAATACGTCCGATCCGGGTGTGAACCCCGGAATTGCGATGCTTTGCCCTCGAGCACGACGGCGTCCTCACCGGTGCCGACGCGCGAGTACCCGGCCCGGACCGGTCGGCGGTGCACGGCGGGTGGCCGCGGGCGAGCGGGTGCAGGTCTAGGCGGCGAATCGCACTCCCTGATCGTCGACGGTGTCGACGACGCGCCGCGCGACCGCAGGTGTTTCGCGAAACGCTGTGCAGGCCACCGCGATCCGCGACACCTACGACGAGAAGCGCTCCCGCAACGTTCGCCGGTCCGGTTTGCCGGGACCGCGCAGCGGCAAGCGATCCACGTCGAAGACCTCCCGGGGAGCGGCGTAGCGGTCCAGGCGCTCGGCGACCAGGCCCCGAATCCGGGAGGCATCGAGCCGTTCTCCGGTCCTCGTCACGACGACGGCGACCACCTTCTCGCCGAGCCGGTCGTCGGGCAGGCCGATCACCACACATTCGGCGACCGCCGGGTCGTCGGCGATCACGGCCTCGACGACCTGCGGCACCACGGTCAGCCCGCCGGTGGAGATCGCCTCGTCGGCGCGTCCCACGATCCGCAGCACCCCGTCGTCCAACCGGCCCAGGTCGTCGGTGCGGAACCGGCCCGGCTCCGCGAACGCCGGATGATCGGGCAGGTTGCGATAGCCCTTCGCCACCATCGGACCGCCGAGCACGACGCGGCCCACACCTTCCGGGTTCGGGTCGTCGATGCGCACCTCGACGCCGTCGAGCGGGACGCCGTCGTACACGCATCCGCCCGCGGTCTCGCTCATCCCGTACGTGCACACGATGGGAATCCCCGCGTCGACGGCCCGGTTCAGCAACGGTGCGGGAGTCGCCGCGCCGCCCACGAGGAGCGCGTCGGCCGCGGCCAGGGCCGCGGTCGCACGCGGCGAGTCGAGCACCTTGACGAGCTGCGTGGGCACCAGCGAGGTGTAGCGTCGCGGTCCGTCGAGGCGCTCGAGCGCGTCGGCGAAGACGTCGGCGTCGAATCCGTCGTCGAGGTTCAGCGCGACCGGTGTGAACCCCGCGGCCACGGCGCGCAGCAGGACCTGGAGGCCTGCGATGTGGTGCGGCGCCAGGGCCAGCAGCCAGTTGCCCGGGCCGCCGAGCCGCTCCTGCGTCGCCTGCGCGGACGCGGACAGCGTCGCGGGCGTGTGCTGTGCGCCCTTGGGAGTTCCGGTCGACCCCGACGTGGAGATCACCAGACTGATCGCGTCGTCGATGGCCCCGCCGACCCCGAGTGCCTCGGTCAGCAGGGAGATCTCCTGTGCCGCACCGGATGTCGGGACCACAGCACACGACCCGCCGAGGATCGCGAGCAGGTCGTCGCGTCGGCCGGCGACTTCGGGTCGGGCCGGGAGCTCGAGTGTGCGCAGGGTTTTCAGGGCTCGTCCCGGTCCTGATCGGGGGCATCGAAAGGCCAGCCCGACGATTCGAGGCGCCGGCGCACCCGGTCGATGTCGTCCTCGTGGGCGAGCTCGTTGGTCACCTTGGTGATCGCGACCGCCGCGTCGATCTTGGTGATCGGCTCCGGCGGGGGAGGCGACTGCCGGATCAGCCGAGAGGACACCTCTCGGACCTCGTCCTCGCTCAGCTGGCGGCGGAGCAGGGCGACGAGCGGGATGTAGTCACCCTGCGGCACGCCGTCGGGATAGCCGGCACGCAGCCACTCGATGATGCGATACAGCAACTGCGGACGATCCACACTCCTCACCCCCTTTCCGGGCGGAATTCGCGGTGATCGCACACCGCACACGACGTGATTGTAGATTTCGGGGCCGACGTGCCCGGACGGGTCGGCCGGCGCCGGGGAGTCAGTTCCGCGACCGCAACGGCCAACCCACCGCGGTGAGACGGTCGGCGACCCGGCCGACGTCCTCGGCAGTGGGCGGGGCGCTGGTGACCCGTTCGATGGCGTCGGCGATCTGCTGTCTCGTCACCGGCTCCCGCGGTCCGTAGAGCTTGACCAGCTCCATGGCCACGTCGGTGACCTCCTCCGCGGTGAGCTCTCGTCTCAGCAACGCCACGAGCGGCGGGAAGTCGGTGCGCGAGACACCCTCCGGATAGCCCTTGCGTATCCAGTTGATCACCGACTCGAAGAACGGTGTCCGGTTGTTCATGGCGATGCGCGCCTCTGACCGATTCGATTCCGACGGACTCACCGCATACCCACCCGCAGGTCACTTGTAACCGAACGGGAAGAGCTTGATGTCGGTGTAGTAGTAGATCGTCTGGCGGGTGATCCAGAGCAGTGCGACGAGGATGACCAGCGCGACCAGACCGAAGATCGCATAGGCGAGCATCCGCATCGCCGGATTGCCGTGGGACACGATCGTCCCCTCATCGGCGACCTGATCGGAACCGAGGGAGTGGACGCGCATCCCGACGGCGAACAGTGCGGGCAGTCCGGCGCCGAAGACCAGCCCGACGAGCAGCACCTTGCCGATCGCCTCGACGATGTCCATCCGCTCTCCTCTCGTGTCTCGCGCGTCTTCTCAGACCGAACGCGCGGTCGGTCCCGCGGTGGTGCCGGAGGCGGACTCGCCGGCGACGGCGGTGGGGACGATGGTGCCCACGTCGGCCGGGACGATCGATCCGGTGGTCTCGTCCCAGTCGTCGTTGACGTTGCCGGCGTCGATCTTGTTCTGCTGGGCGCGCCAGTACATGTAGGCCGACGCCGCGACCAGCAGGACGAAGATGGCGATGCCACCTGCGACGTTGCCGAGCAGGTGGGCGATGTAGAACGACGCGGCGCCGACGAGGCCGGCGGCCGGGAGGGTGGTGAGCCAGGCGACGGCCATACGTCCGGCGACTGCCCAGCGCACCTGTGCGCCGCGCTTGCCGACGCCGGAGCCGAGGATCGAGCCGGTCGCGACCTGGGTGGTGGACAGCGCCATGCCGGCCGCGCTCGAGGTCAGGATGATCGCGGCGGAGGAGGCCTCGGCCGCCATGCCCTGCGGCGAGCTGATCTCCACGAGTCCCTTGCCCAGGGTGCGGATGATGCGCCACCCGCCCAGGTACGTGCCGATCGCGATCGCCGCCGCGCAGCTGGCGACGACCCACAGCGGCAGGCCGTGACTCACCGTCGACGCGTCGAGGTGGCCCGTCACGATCAGGGCCATCGCGATCACGCCCATGGTCTTCTGGGCGTCACCGGTGCCGTGGGCCAGCGAGACGAGCGAGGCGCTGGCGATCTGTCCGTAGCGGAAACCCTGTTCCTTGCGGCCCTCGGCGATCCGGCGGGTGATCGCGAAGACGAGCCAGGTCCCGCAGGCGGCGACGAGGCATGCGATCACCGGGGCGAGCAGCGCGGGGACGATGATCTTGGCGAACACTCCGTGCCAATTCACCCCGGACAGGCCTATGGCCGCGATGCCGGAGCCGATGAGCCCGCCGAAGAGCGCGTGCGAGGAACTCGACGGAAGGCCGAAGAGCCAGGTGAAGAGATTCCAGAGGATGCCGCCGATGAGCCCGGCGAAGATGATGAGCAGCGCGGTGGTGGGGGTCAGGCCGGCGACGATCTGTCCGGCGTCGTCTCCGCTGGTCTGCTGGATGTTGAGGACTTCTTTGGTGATGGTGGCGGCGATCTCGACGGAGAGGAAGGCGCCCACGAGATTCAGGGTGGCGGAGAGGGCGACGGCGACCTTGGGTTTCAGGGCCCCGGTGGCGATCGATGTCGCCATGGCGTTGCCGGTGTCGTGGAAACCGTTGGTGAAATCGAAGCCGAGGGCCGTGATCACCAACAGCACCAGGATCAGCGTCTCGCCGCTCATATCTTTCATCATGAGGGCTGGGGTTCGGATTTCCTAAACGCCTGGGCACGGTTTCGTGGGGATTTGCCGGTGTCGCGGCGTGTCACGTTCGTCACGTTTGCTGCCTGTCGATGTGTCGTGCGTCGCAATCGAAGCCGATGTCGGCCGAGTCCGGCAGCGGTCGAAATCGGGCGAACGAACGCTCGGCCAACCCATGGTGGAACCGCCCGTCGCTGTGGAAGAATCCGACGCCATGACATCGATCAAGCTGGGGATGCCCATCAACTACGCGGGTGACTTCCGCGAGACCATCGACAACCTCGCCGATTACGAGGCTGCGGGTGTGGAGCGCATCGCGGTGCCCGAGGCGTACAGCTTCGACGCGGTCTCCCAGCTCGGCTACATCGCCGCGAAGACCGAGAAGATGGAGCTGCAGACCGGCATCCTGCCGATGTACTCCCGCACCCCGACGAACCTGGCGATGACCGCGGCCGGACTCGACTACATCAGCGGCGGCCGTGCCGTCCTCGGCATCGGCGCGTCGGGTCCGCAGGTCATCGAGGGCTTCCACGGGGTGAAGTACGACTTCCCGCTGGGGCGCGCCCGCGAGCACGCGGAGATCTGCCGAATGGTGTGGCGTCGCGAGAAGCTCGACTACCAGGGCAAGCACTACACGTTGCCGCTGGACAAGGAGCACGGCGGCTCCGGTCTGGGCAAGTCGCTGAAGATCATCAACCACCCGGTCCGCGAGAACATCCCGCTGCTGCTCGCGGCGATCGGCCCGAAGAACGTCGAGCTCGCCGCCGAGCTGTTCGACGAGCTGCAGCCGATCCTGTTCCACCCCGAGCACATCGACGCGGCGTTCGGCGAGTCGCTGGCGGCCGGTAAGGCCAAGCGCGACCCGAAGTTGGGCGAGCTGGGCATCGTCGTGCAGTCGACCGCCCGTGTCACCGAGGATGCCGAACAGCTCGACAACGCGCGGGAGCTCGTCCGCCACCACGCGGCGCTGTACATCGGCGGCATGGGTGCACGCGGCAAGAACTTCTACAACCAGCTCGCGATCCGTTACGGCTACGAGAAAGAGGCCAAGCTCATCCAGGACCTCTACCTGGACGGCAAGAAGGTCGAGGCCGCCGCGGCGGTGCCGGACGATCTCGTCGACGGGATGTCGCTGATCGGTCCGAAGTCGCATGTCGCCGAGCGCGTCGCGGCCTTCAAGGAGGCGGGCGTCACGTGCCTGCTGGCGTCGCCGGTCGCCCCGACCCACGCCGAGCGTGTTGCCGAGATCGAGCTCCTGCGCGACGTCTTCAACGGCTGAGCTGATCGGCGGCCGGGAGCCGTGATCGACAACCCGATATGTCAACACCCCAGAACGGCGGCCTTCGCGAGGCCGCCGTACTGGTATGCGTAGACAGCGCCCCACAAGACGGGGTTCGGGCTGTAGTCACGCGGGACGGCGTGCATGATCACATCGCCGTCGAAACACTGGCCGAAGATGTAGCGGGCCCGCACCAGGTGGTAGCTCCAGGTGACGACGATGACGCTCTGCCAGCCGTGACGGCGCGCCATGTCCCGGACGAACATCGCATCGCCGCGCGTCGTCGACGGGTCGGGTTCGAAGCACGTCACCGTGATATCCCGCGTGCCCGACGCGCACACCCGCGGCATCATCGCGTCGGCGTCCGTGTACGGGCGGTACGGGTCGGAAATGAGTACCTGATCGGCATATCCCTTGCGCGCCAGCTCGATTCCATGGTCCTCGCGGCCGTCGTGTTCGCCGCCGAGCACGACGATCACATCCGCGGGACGCAGCGGATCGTCGTGGACCCGGGTGAACAACTGGAATCCGAGCGCGCCGCCTCCGACCACCACGACGACGAGCACGCACAGCGCCACCCGGACAGCACGTCTCACCGCAGCGAACGCACCTTGTCGCCGGAATCGGCGGGACGGCCCAGAACCGTTGGCGCGTAGAGGAATCCCACATGACCGACGGTGCTCGGATCGGCGGTTCGGCGCAGCGCCACCACGAGGAACACCAGCATGAGCGTCAGGTCGGTCACCGACACCGGGATGGACACCGTCGAGAAGTCGAGCTGCATGCCGAGGATGAAGAAGGCGATGAACAGGCCTCCGTACAGGGCGACCTCGAAGCGCCGTGACCGCATGCAGCGATAGGCGAGATAGCAGGCGTAGAGCATGATCCCGGTGAACAGGATGCCCACCAGGATGCCGCCGCGATATACCGACAGCAGTGGGGCGTTGGCCACGTAGTTGATGTTGAAGGCCTTCTCGGGATCCTTGAATTCCGGGATACCCCAACCATGTCCGAACAACCAGGAGCCGCTCATCTTCTCCGGGAACTCGCGCAGCGCCTCACCGCGTGCCGACGATCCGGTGTCTTCGTCACCGAACGACGAGAAGATGCGGTTGCGGGACGCGGGGATCGCCAGGAGGGTCGCCATTCCGGCGACCAGGCTGCCGATGATCGCGGTGCGGTTGCGAGTGGACATGGTGTGGAAGGCGAGCACCAGCAGCAGCGCGAGGACGACCGAGAAGATCGCCGCGCGGCTCAGGGTCATCGCGACCGCACCGAAGAGCACGACCGCGAAACCCCAGCGCCAGTAACCGTCGAAGACCAGCAGGCTGATCATCAGGGCGGCGAGAAACCCGATCCCCGCGGCATTCGGATCGATGTAGGTGCCCGACAGGCGTGCGGTGACCGACGCCCCGGAGAAGACGAATCGTCCACCGAATGACGAGTCATATCCGAAGGGGGACAACAGATCAAAGGTCTTGGCGCCCTTGTCCACGGTGAGCATCGCGGCACCGACCGCGGCCTGGATGGCCGACGTCACGACGAACACCCGGCCGAAGGTGCGCAGCTGATCGGCGCGCAACCGCAGCAACGCGATGACGAGCAGGGTCGCGCTCGTCCACTTCACGTACTCGAGGACGTCGTCGACGGGTCGGCGCATCGTCGCCATCACCGACAGTGCGGCCACGCCGACGAAGACCATCAACGCGTATTCGAGCGGAGTGAAAGACGTCACCTCGCGAGGGTGCACAACAGTGGCGAGCAGCACGGCCATCGTCAGCGTGAAGATCAATGGTACGGGCGTACCGGGAACGTACCCGGCCGGGAGAATGGCCACGACGACCGCCAGTGCCCACACCAGCCACGTCGGATGCTGCAGTCCGACATAGGCTCCGATGATCAGCACGATTCCCAGAAAAGCCGCGGTCACGACCGAACCGCCGGCGAGAAGGCAGCCGAATGTGCCGTCCGTCACGATGGCCACGATCGCAAGTGAACGAACAAACCCCACGCGCAGAATCATTGCACGAAGTTCCGCGCGCCATCGGGTTGAGTAGTGGGGGCAGAAAGACACGCGGCCGCAACGAGTTCGACATCACAGCTCTCGAAGCGCGCAAACCGGCCGCAATGGTTAAAGTTGTCGGGTCGGGGAAAGGCCAGAGCTCGAATGCTCTGGCGTGAAAACGTGTAACACGCATTTCACGTTGGATTGTTCGATGTTGAGGCCTGCTCCGCCATCGCCGGAAGGAGTAGGTTTCGTGCCATTCAATGAATATGTCCGCATCGTGGTCCGTTATTGGTGGGCCATCGTCGCGTGCATTCTCGTGGGCGCACTGGTCGGGGGTTCGGCTATGGCATGTTCTTCAAGTCGGTCGACTACGTGTCGTCGGCCCGCCTGTTCGTCACCGCGGAGGGTGGCACGTCGGTGGGCGAGTCCTACCAGAACAACCTGTTCGCCGAGGGGCGCGTGAACTCGTACGCGCAGATCGCGACGAGCGAGCAGGTCGCGATCCGCGCCTCGGAAGCACTCGGCGGCGCCATAAGCCCCGGTGACCTGCGCTCCCGCACCACCGCGCTGCCCGTCGAGGACACCGTGATCCTCGACATCTCGGTGTCGGGCCCGAGTCCGCAACGCGCACAGTCGTATGCGGCTGCCATCGCCCAGCAGACCGTGGAGGTGGTCCAGGAACTCGAGACCTCGCGCCGTGGTGGCGTGCAGGCGGCGTCGGCGATCCTGTACGACGAGCCGGGCCTGCCGGGGTCGAAGGGCAAGCCATGGATCCTGTGGACCGGCGTCGGCGCAGGCGCCGGACTCGCAGTCGGTGTCGTGGTCGCGCTCCTGCTCGGCTGGCGACGTTGGGAGACCGTCGTCGACGAGGTGACCGCGGTCGACACCACCCACCATCCGGTGCTGGCCGAACTGTCGCCCCGGACGGTCGATCCCGCCGAGCTCGGCTCGGCGGACCACGTCGACGACGACGCGGCCTCGATTCATCGCCTGCACAACCTGATCCGTTTTCTCGGTGGACGTCGTGACCAGCACGTCCGCGCACCCCGGGTTCTCGGTTTCACCGCGGTCGGCAAGGATGCGAACGCCGACCAGGTCGCCGCGCGCTTCGCCCGCACCGTCGCCGAGACCGGCAACACGGTCCTGCTGATCGACGGCGACCTGTCCGGCAAAGGTCTGACCGGCGGCACCGCGCTGTCGGCCGATCACGGTCTGTCCACGCTCCTCACCGACAGCGTCGGAAGCGTCGACCCGTTCATCGAGCAAGAACGGCTCACGATCCTTCCGGCCGGCCCGGCGGCGCCGGATTCCGGTGTGCTGGTGAGCAATCCGCGGTTGCAGACGATCCTCGACGACCTGCGGGATCAGTACGACTACGTCGTGATCGCCTGCCCGCCCATGGGGCCGACCTCCGATTCCATCGTGTACTCGGCGCTCGCCGACGCCATGGTCGTCGTCGTACGTTCGGGCTCGGCGACCCGGAGGTCGCTGCGCGACAACGTGGCGGCGATCGAGCTGGTCGGCTCCGTGGTCGGCACCGTGCTGGTCAGCGGCAGGCCGAAGACCGCAGATGTTTCGTCATCGGATGAATCCATCGACGTTGCAGTCGAAGCCGACGAGGATGTCCCCGCCGAGGACGTCCTCTCGGTAGGTGCTTCCGAAGACGACCCGATCCGCACTGTCGTGCATGGTTCGCGCAACGGTTCCGGGCCGGCCGCACCGGTCGGGAGCCCATCCGACGGGCGGGGTCGTTGAAGGGGCGCTCGACCCGGAGGCGGCTGGCCGCCGTCGCCGCAGCCGTCACGATGACGGTGACCGCGGTGAGCGGTTGCGGGGCACATGGATTCGGTGACGACGAGTCCGAGCGACTTCCGGGGATCTCGTTGTCACTGCAGCCCGAACCCGAGCTGGTCACCCCCCATCCGGAACCGGTGATGCGCGGACCCGCCGACACCGGCAGGCCCGGTGCGGTCCTGAGGGTCATGGAACCCCCCCGTGGGCCGATCCCGGTGATCACCGAACTGGGCGCGATCGTCAAGCGGGTCGAATACCGGTCGAGGTCGGGTATCGACAACTCTCCGACCGTGGTGTCCGGCATCGTCGTGACTCCGAAAGGTCCGCCGCCGCCCGGTGGCTGGACGACGATCGCCTTCGGTCACGGCACCACCGGCGTCCTCGACAACTGCGGTCCGTCGGAGTACGTGAACCTCATCGGCAGCGACGAGATCATCGCCGCGCTGGTGCTCAACGGGTTCGCGGTCGCGATGAGCGCGGTCGGCGATTCGATGGACGGCGGGATCGCGGTGCTCGACGCGGCCGCCGGCTGGCTCGACGAGCACTTCGCCGACCTGCCGCAGGGCGACTGCGCCTGAGCGAACCGGGCGAACTGCGTCCCGGGGTCACCCGGGGGGCGTAACTCGGTCGCCCGCCGGGGTGAAGTCGGCACCGAGAGCTGTTGTGGTGTGGGTCACCGTTCCTACATTCGGGTCACTCACCCCGACTAGCCAGGGGCGACAGTGATCACAGCCGCCGATGCCGACTACCACGAAAGCGACCCCAGCGAGACCACCTGGGCGGAGACCATCGTCCTGGTCGTCTCGGTGCCGGAGGCGGCGATCCTCGGCAACGCCTACGTGCTGTGACGGCCCAACGTGGGGACCACCATCTCCGCGGTCGTGGTGCACTCCGGCTTCTCGACGCAGCCGGAGACCATCGACTTCACCGACCCGCAGGTGCACGTCCCGGCGCCGGAGGTCTTCTCCGACTTCACCCTCGACAGCGGTCTGAGCCTGCAGGCCACCGACGCGCCGCGCGACTTCCGCGTCCGCTACGAGCACATGCTCGGCGAATGCCGCTTCGATCTGAACTTCCGCGGCCTGCACGAGCCCTTCGATGTGCACGACCCGCAGCAGAACCCGCTGGTGGCCGGCACCTCCGGGGAGATCGACACCGGGCTGGGCGACGTCTGGGCCAACGGCCACTACGACATGATCGGCCACGTCACCGGCACGCTGGAACTGCGCGGCAAGCAGTACGAGGTGGACTGCTACGACGGCATGGACCGCTCCTGGGGACCGCGCGCCGAGGTCGGCAACCGGGCCGCCGCCTGGATCCACGTCACCTTCGGTGAGGAGTTCGGCCTGCACCTGGGCATGTCCCTGGCGATGCGTGACGGCGAGATCGTCTACGACGGTTTCAAGTTCGGCTACGTCATGGAGCACGGCGAGGTCTACGGGATCACCGAGGCCGCGGTCGAGGCATCCCGGGTGGACCTGCTCCCGGTCAGCAACCACATCACCGCCACCGACGTCCGCGGCAAGCGGCACGAGTTCTTCGGGGCCGCGATCGGCGGCGCTCCCTGGTACAGCTTCAGCCCCGCCTACGTGAGCTGCCAGAGCCTGTTCCGCTACGAGCACGGCGGCCGCGTCGGCTACGCCGAGGCCACCGACGTGCTGGGGCTGGAGTTCCTCGCCCAGCACAACAGTCGTCACGGCCGGCTGCGCTCCAACGCCCTGCTCTGAAGCTGCCCGCTTCACCTGTCCCGGGCCGGCCGCTGCCGCTCGTTCCCGTTTCTCTTCGAAAGGTTCACTCATGACGATCGACATCACCGCCGCCTGCATCCTCGAGCCGGGCGGTCCGTTCACACTGCGCGAGGTGCAGCTGGCCGAGCCGGGCCCCGGCGAGGTGCTCATCGAGATCCGCGGTATGGGCCTGTGCCACACCGACATCGCCGCGCGCTTCGGCCTGCCCGCCCCGATGGTCCTGGGCCATGAGGGCAGCGGCGTGGTGGCCGCCGTCGGGCCGGAGGTCAGCCGGGTCGCGGTCGGCGATCACGTGGCCGTCTCGTTCGCCTCCTGCGGCGAGTGCGCGCAGTGCCGGCGCGACCAGCCCGCGTACTGCGTGCGGTTCGCCGAGCTCAACTACGGCGGCGGTCTGCGGGCGGACGGGACTACTCCGATCCAGGCCGACGGCCAGAACGTGGCCTCGGCCTTCTTCGGGCAGTCCTCCTTCGCCAGCCATGCGCTGGCCGCCGAGCGCAACGTGGTCAAGGTCGATCCGTCGGTCCCGTTCGAGGTGGTCGGCCCGCTCGGCTGCGGCCTGCAGACCGGTGCCGGTGCCGTGATGAACAGCCTGGACTGCCGGCCCGGCGAGTCGATCCTGATCACCGGCGCCGGCCCGGTGGGTCTGGCCGCGGTGATGGCGGCCAAGGAGCGCGGCCTGACCACGATCATCGTCTCCGACCTCGACGCGCAACGCCGCGGCCTGGCCGAAGAGCTCGGCGCGACCGCGACCATCGACCCGACCGCCGGCGGCCTGGCCGAGCAGGTCCGGGGGATCATCCCCGACGGGGTCGACTACGCCTTCGACAACACCGGGGTCCCGCAGGTGCTGCAGGACGCCGTGGGGGCGATCGCGCCGCTGGGCACCCTCGGCTTCGTCGGGGTCCCACAGGACATGGCCGCCACCTTCGAGCTGCCGATCGTGCCGGCGATGGTCACCGGGCTGACGGTCCGCGGGATCACCGAAGGCGACAGCGACCCGGCCACCTTCATCCCGTACCTGATCGAGCTGTACCGCGCCGGGAAGTTCCCGGTGGACCGGCTGATCAGCAGCTTCCCGTTCGAGGAGATCGAGCAGGCGGTCAAGGCGCAGGCCGCCGGCGAGGCGGTCAAGGTCGTGCTGGTCCGCAGCTGACCGGCCGCATCCAACCCTGAGGAGCAGTAGATGAACATCAGTACCGTGGTCGAGCCGAGCGTCGACTTGGCCCTGAAGAAGAAGCTGGAACGCCGCGGCACGGTGATCCATGAACAGCCCGCCACCGAGGCGGTCGCCGCCCGGCTGGAGCAGTTTCTGAGTCGCCGGCTCGACGGGCCGTTCCGGATCGAGAACCTGCAGCGCCTGGCCGGCGGTGCGTCGAAGGAGCAGTACGTCTTCGACCTGACCGAGGGCGGCGAGTCCCGCCGCATGGTCCTGCGGATGGACCCGCCCGGCTCGATGGTGGAGACCCCGCGCCGGCGGGAGTTCGAAGTCCTGCAAGCGGTTTCGCAGATCCTGCCGGTGCCGGCGATGCATTGGGTCGCCGAGGACGAGATCGAGCTGGGCGCACCCTCGCTGGTGTGCGGCTACGTGACCGGAGCGGCCAGCGCCCGGGACGCGAAGAAGACCGCCTCGGGGCTGGGCACCGTCTACGGTCGGGTACTGCGCGAGCAGCTGGCGCCGCAGTTCGTCGAGCACCTGGCCGCGCTGCACACCTTCGACTGGTCGCAGGCCGAGTTCAGCGCCTTCGAGCGGCCCCGGCCGGGCACCACCGACGCCGTCGACTGGCGGCTGGCCTCGATCGACCGCGCCTGGGCGGAGGACTCCTTCAGCGCGCATCCGGTGATCGCGTTGACCCGGGAATGGCTGTGGCGGCACCGCCCGCCGGTGGACCACGTGTCCGTCGTGCACGGCGACTACCGCAACGGGAACTTCCTGTTCGACGAGGATCGGGGGGAGATCACCGCGATTCTGGACTGGGAACTGACCTACCTCGGCGACCGTCACCACGACCTGGCCTACGCCATGATGGACGGCTGGGGCGAGGTGGACGCCGAGACCGGCGACTTCTACTGCTCGGCCCTGATCCGCCGAGACGAGTTCATCGCCGAATACGAGCGCCGCTCCGGCCTGACCGTCGACCGCGACCGGCTGGAGTACTACACGGTGCTCAACATGTATTGGGCCGCAGTCGCGCTGGTGGCCACCGGGCCGCGCAACTCCGCCGAGCGGCTCACCCACCTCGACGCCATGCAGACCTTCCTCGCCGGTCTGGGCGCCTTCTACCTCGACCAGTTGCTCGCCATCGTCGGCGAAGACCAGGAGACGAACCGATGATCCCGACCGTAGGCCAACAGCTCTTCGCCGTCCGCAACACCGTGGCCAAGGTGGTCCTGCCGGCCATCGATCCGGCCGACGGCTTCGCCACCGAGCAGGCCGGTCTGGTGCTGGCCTGCGTGGACTGGGTGATGGACGTGCAGGCCTCGGAGTTCCGCTACGAGTTGCTCGAGCACGGTGCCTCTCGCGACACCCTGCGTGCGCTGCTCGAGCTCGCCGCCGACCCCGGTGCCCAGGAGCTGCTGGACGAGACCGCCATCACGCCACCGGATCTCGTCGGGATCCGGGATCAGGTGGGGCAGCTCAAGGCGGCCGTCGTGCGACGCTTCGAGGCACTGTGCGAGCAGCCGGAACTGCGGACCCCGGCGCGGCGCATCCTCACCGGCGCCGCGCGGGCGCAGGCGGCGCGCGAGCTGTCGTGGTGCCGGATGACCGGCTTCCCCCAGGGGCCGCCGGCCGACATCGCCTCGGTCCTCGAGGGCCAGGCCGCGCAGCAGTCGGCACCGGTCGCGGTCGGCTGAGTACCCCGACGAGCAGCGGGTGGTCGCAGTGGCGGCCACCCGCTGCTTTGTCGGTATGGCCGGATCAGTCGCTACGGGCGATGAGCTCGGCGCGGTTACGGGCGCCGAGCTTGTGCAGGATGCGTTTGACGTGGGAGCGGACCGTCTCCACCGAGACGAACAGTTCCTCGGCGATGTCGCGGTTGCCCGCGCCGGTCAGCAGCAGCTGGTGGATCTCCGCCTCGCGGCGGGTCAGTGCCGACGGGGCCCGACCTGCCACCCCGGCCGGCGCCGGCTCGGCGTCGGCCAGGCCGCTGCGGCCCAGCCCGCCGGCGGCGTCGAGCAGCTCCAGCTGGCGAGCCTCCCGGCCCTGCCAGGCCGCGGTCTCCAGCAGCAGACCGGCCAGTTCGGCCATCGAGACCAGTGCCCCCTCGACCACCGGATCCACCCGATCCTCAACCACCAGGGTGGCCACGGTCGCGTCGCCCAGACGGATCGGCAGCAGCAGCTCGGCGGGCGGCGGGTCGTGCTCGACCAGCCGGACCGCGGTGCCGGCGATCTCGGCGGCACCGGCTCGCACCGACTGCAGCACCGTCTCGCTGTCGGTGGCCCGGCTCAGCGTGGCGATGGCGGCTTCGGTCTCGCTGATCATGCGGCGCATCGCCGCCGACTGCCCGGCGAACCGGCGGTCGTACTCCTCGATCAGGTCGGCGAGCTCGCGGGAGGTGTCCGGTCCGGCCGGCTCACCGGCCGTGGCGATCCGGGACAGGCGCTCGTCGATCGTGCGGCGCAGCTGCTGCAGCGACGGATCGTCAGCGGCGCTCATCGGGCTCCGAGTCGGCATGGCGGCGACGCAACAGTGCGGCGGCTTCGGCGCGGCTGGTCAGGTTCAGCTTGCGGTAGATCCGGCGCACATGGGCCTTCACGGTGCCCTCGGCGATGAACAGACGCTGGGCCACGTCGGCATTGCCGGTTCCCCGGGCGATGGCGGCGAAGATCTCGTGCTCCCGGGAGCTCAGCACGCCGCAACAGTCCAGCGATGCCGGATGGTCTTGACCCTCGGTATCTGCCGCGGGCAGGGCGTCGGCCAGGCTGAGCCGGCTGTGCTCGATCTCGTGGAGCGCCTGACGCAGCGCGCGGAACGCGTCCCCGGCCCGATCGTGGCGTGCGGCGATCCGGGACCGCAGGGCGGTGCGCTCCTCGGCGATGCCGCAGATCTCGGCGGCGCTGTGCAGGGCGGTCAGGTCCGACTCGCCGATCTCGATCTCGTCGTGATCGGCGTGCAGGATGGCGGTGACCCGTCCGGCGGCCACCACCGGCACCGTCAGGTAACCCCGGGGCCGGGACAGTTCCACCAGCGGTCGGTAGGTGTCGCGGTAGACGTCGCCGGGCTCGACCACGATCGAACGGCCGGTCCGCATCACCGACTCCTCGCGCGGGGCCGCACCGCGGGGCAGCGACAACTGCGCGATGGCCGACTGCAGGGGACGGAATCGGTCGGCGATGCTGGGGTGGAAGGCGATCGTGGTGGGCGACCAGCCGGTCCGGCTCGCCGGGGAGTAGACGGCCTTGCGGAAGCCGAGGTCGGTGCACAGGCGCTCGGTGACCGCATACGGGTGCTCGGCTGCAGTGGCCTGGCTGAGGCCGGACAGCAGCGAGCGCAGGCCGGTCACCTGGCTCTGGTAGACGCCCATCCGGTAGGCCACCCGGCTGCGGCGGATGGCTTCGACCTCGGCCAGCAGGGCGGCCACCCGGCGCATCTCGCGCGGCTTGGTGTCGGCTCGCAGTCGGTCCAGCAGGGCGCCGCGCAGTCGTTCCAGGACCGGCTCGCTCTGCGCGGCGGCGTCGATCAGCTCGGCGCCGCCGGCGGCGGAGTCCTGCCGGATCGCCAGGTCCAGCGCGGCCAGGCCCGCGTGTCCGGAAAGGGGGGTTCATCGTCGTTCTCACGTCCTCAGCGGGGCCGAAGGTCCGCCCCGTCTTTGGTCATACCAATCTTAGCCGAAGCGCCCCCGCGACCGGGTCGGTCGCGGGGGCGTCCCGGTGATGCCTGGTGGCCGGATCAGCCGGCCGGCGGCAGGTACACGGTGTGCAGGTGCTGGAAGGCGTGCAGGCCCTCCGGGCCGAGCTCGCGGCCCATGCCGCTGCTCTTGATGCCGCCGAACGGGGCCACCGGATCGTTGCTGTAGTGGTTGACCCCGACCGTGCCCGAGCGGACCTTGGCGGCCACGCGGGCGGCACGCTCGATGTCCGAGGACCACACCGAGCCGCCGAGGCCGTACTCGCTGTCGTTGGCGATGGCCAGCGCCTCCGCCTCGTCCTCGAACGGGATCACGCTGAGCACCGGGCCGAAGATCTCCTCGCGGGAGATGGTGGCGTCGTTGTCCAGGTCGGCGAAGACGGTCGGCTCCACGAAGAAGCCGGTGTCCAGCCCGGCCGGGCGGCCGCCGCCGGTGGTGAGCCGGGCGCCCTCCGCCTTGCCCTTGGCGATGTAGCCCTCGACCCGCTCGCGCTGCCGCGCGGAGACCAGCGGACCGATCTTGGTCTCCGGGTCCAGCGGGTCGCCGATGGTCAGCGACTTGGCCAGGTCGGTCAGCCCGTCGACGATCTCGCTGTAGCGCGAGCGCGGGGCCAGCACGCGGGTGTTGAGCCAGCAGATCTGGCCGTTGTTCAGGAAGGTGACCCCGAACAGATTCTCCATCGAGGCGGCGAGGTCGACGTCGTCGAGCATGATCGCGGCCGACTTGCCGCCGAGCTCCAGGGTGACCGGGCGCAGCAGCCGACCGCAGGTCTCGGCGATGGCCCGTCCCGCGGCGGTCGAGCCGGTGAAGGAGACCTTGTCGATCTGCGGGTGCGAGACCAGGTGGGCGCCGAGGTCGCGGCCGCCGGGCACCACGTTGAGCACGCCGGCCGGCAGACCGGCGGCCTCAGCGGCCTCAGCCATCAGGAAGGCGTCGAGCACGGTCTCCTCGGCCGGCTTGAGCACCACGGTGCAGCCGGCGGCCAGGGCCGGGGCCAGCTTGAGGAAGGTGATCGCCTGCGGCACGTTCCACGGCACCACCGCACCCACCACGCCGATCGGCCGGCGGCTGACCAGCGCCGTGCCGCCCAGCATGCCCGGCCGCTCCTCGACGGCGGGCGCGTCGGCGGCCATCTGGCTGTAGTAGCGGATCAGGACCGAGGGGAAGCCGCCCTCGAAGTTCTCGGCCAGCCAGATCGGCATGCCGTTCTGCATCGAGACCCGGCGTGCGGTCTCGGCGGCGCGGGCGTCGAGCTCGGCGGCGAAGCGCCCGAGCACCTCGTGGCGCTGAGCCGGCTCCCACTCGCCCCAGCCGTTCGGCTCGTCGAAGGCGCGCCGGGCGGCGGCCACGGCGCGGTCGATGTCTTCGGTGGTCGCGGCAGGCACCGAGCCGATCGGCTGTTCGGTGGTGGGGGAGGTGACCGTGACGGTCGCCGAGGAGGCCGGTTCCTGCCAGGCTCCGTCGATGTAGAACTTGCGGTAGTCGATGGCCGACATGGTGCTCCTTGCTGATCGATGGCGCTGCCGTGAGGCAGGCGCCGCCGTGATGTTCGTGTGAACGGCGTCACTGTCCAGCGTGGGCGCTACGCTCGATTTGGTCAACGGTTTGATTGGTCAGCCCGAAAAGTTCACCCCGATGGGTCACCCCGCCTACCCCGACAGGGTGAGTCCCGGCTGGGTCCCGCGATCCCGGACAATGCAAACCCCCCACTTTTCTTGAAACCCTCAGCCTGAATGGGGTCGATCAGGCGGTGGGTTCTCTCAAAAGTGGGGGGGTTTGCGGAGGGAGGGGGTCAGGCGAAGGCGGTGCGGAGTTCGGTGACGAAGAGCTCCGGCTGCTCGAGCGCGGCGAAGTGGCCGCCGCGCTCGGGCTCACCCCAGTGGATCAGGTTGCGGTAGTAGGCCGCTGCCCACTCCCGCGGCGGGGTGTAGAGCTCCTTGGGGAACACCGAGACGCCCACCGGCAGGTCGAGCACCGGTCCGCGGAAGCCACGCCCGCGGGCGTTCTCCCAGTAGTAGCGCGCCGACGACGCCGCGGAGTTGGTCAGCCAATAGATCGTGACGATGTCGAGCACCCGGTCGCGGTCCAGGTAGCCCCACGGGTCGCCGCGATGATCGGTCCACTCCAGCACCTTGTCCAGAATCCAGGCGGCCTGCCCGACCGGGGAGTCGGCCAGGCCGTAGCCGACTGTCTGCGGCCGGGTCGCCTGGATCGCGTAGTAGCCGGTGCCCTTCGCCGAGTACTCGGCTGCGGCGGTCATCGCCCGCTGCTCGGCTGCGGTCGGCTCGGCCGGCGGCTCCTCGGGGAACACCAGCGGCAGATTCAGATGGATCGCCTGCAGCCCGGCCACCTGCGCCTGCGCCATCGCGCTGGTCACCAGCGCGCCCCAATCGCCGCCCTGCGCAACGTATTCGGAGTAGCCCAGACCGCGCATCAGCTCGCCCCAGGCCTGCGCGGTCCGCTCGAAGTTCCACCCAGGTGCGGTGGGCTTGGCCGAATAGCCGTAGCCCGGCAGCGACGGGATCACCACGTGAAAGGCCCGCTGCCCGGGCGGTGGCTCGGTGAGCGGACCGATCACCTGCTCGAACTCGACGAACGATCCCGGCCAGCCGTGGGTCAGGATCATCGCGGTCGCATCCGGCCGGGACGAGCGCACGTGCACGAAGTGGATGCGCAGCCCGTCGATCACCGCGGTGTACTGCGGCAGCGCGTTGAGCCGTTGCTGCGTGGCCCACCAGTCGTAGGAGTCCGCCCAGTAGTCGGTCACCTCGCGGAGGAACTCGACCGAGATCCCCTGCGATGCGTCGGTGGCCGGTTCCGGCCAGCGGGCCCCGACGATCCGTCGGCGCAGATCGTCGAGGTCGGCCGGGGCGTGGTCGATCTGAAACCGGGTCAGCTCACCGAAGCCGCTCACGCCGCGACCGTCCGCCGGTTACGTTGCTCGGCCAGGGCCAGCCCGTCGGCCCACGAACCCCCACGGGCGATCAGCGCGCGGTACTTCATGATGTCCGAGCGCCGGTTGAGCGCCAGCGCGCCGATCAGCCGCTCGCCCTCGCGGAACAGGGCGACGAACTTGTCGCCGTCGGGGGCGCCGGTGACGATCTCAGGCTCGCCACTGGCCAGGCCCACCAGCTGAATCCGGGAGCCATACCAGTCCGACCAGAAGTAGGGAATGTGCCGGTACGCCAACGCATCTGATCCGCCGAGCAGGTTGCGCATCGCGAGTGTCCCCTGCTCGGCGGCGTTGGTCCAGTGTTCGATGCGCAGTGAACGATCGAAATCCTGACTCCACCATCGGGCCACGTCGCCGGCCGCCCACACATTGTGGCCGGCGTGCAACGTCGCATCGCAGGCCACGCCGTCGGACACGTTGAGCCCGGAGTCGGCCAGCCAACCGGTGGCCGGGTCGGCGCCGATGCCCACCACCACGAGGTCGGCCGGGAGTATCCGGCCGTCGGTCAGGCGTACCTCCCGGACATGACCGTCGCCGTCAAGCGATTCCACACCCACACCGCGGATCAGTTCGGTGCCGTGACGCCCGTGCAGCTCGCCGAGCCACTCGCCGGCGACCGCGCCGACGGCACGTACCAGCGGTACCGGTGCGGCTTCGACGATCGTCACCGGCAGTCCGTGGGCACGGGCGGCCGAGGCCACTTCCGAGCCGATGAATCCGCCGCCGACGACGACGATCCGGGCGCCACGGCGTAGACCGGCCGCCACCTGCCGGGCGTCGTCGGCGGTGCGTAGAGTGGTCACCCCGGTCAGGGTGGTCGGCAACCGCCGGGGCACCGCCCCGGTGGCCACGACCAATGCGTCGTAGGCGATCTCGCGCTCGCCGACGGTCACGCGCTGCATCGTGGTGTCCACCCCGGTCGCGGGTTCGCCGAGCAGTAGTTCCAGATCCAGGTCGGTGGCCAGGCTCAGCGCACCGTCGAAATGTGGCGGCTGTCCCGAGCCGGGGTCGGTGAGGAACTCCTTGGACAGCGGCGGCCGGTCGTAGGGGGCGAGCTTCTCGTCGCCGATCATCGTGATCCGACCGGCGTAGCCGGCGGCGCGGGCGGCCTGCGCCGCCTTCATGCCGGCCAGGGACGCGCCGGCTATCACCACTCGGTCAACGCCTGTTCTGTTGACGTCCATTCGGTTCCTGTCCATGCTCAGCCGTCGATCAGTTTCAGCGCGGCGGTGGGGCAGGACGCGATGGCCTGCTTCACCTCGGCCAGTTCGTCGGCGCCGACGTCCGACCGCAGCAGTTCCAGCTCACCGTCGTCACCGACCTCGAAAAAGTCCGGAGCCATCGCCTCGCAATTGCCCAGCGCGGTGCACTTGTCCATGTCGACCGAAATTCGCATCAGTTCTCTCCATTCTTTGCGTGCTCTTCGAGAAGTCGCTCGATCAGCAAGAGCTCGGGAAGGTCGTGTTCGACGGCGCGGTTCACCACGTCCGCCGGGGGAGGGGTCACGGCACCCAGCCACACACAGCCGGTGCTGCCGTCGATCGTGATCAGGTCGCCGGCTCGAATTCGCGTCCCGTCGGTGCTAATCAGGCCGTGGGAGTCGAAGCGTAGGTCGTGTGCCCCGACCACTGCGGGGATGCCCCAGCCGCGGGCCACCACGGCGGCGTGGCTGACCAGGCCGCCGTTGGTGGTGAGCAGGCCGACCGAGGCGGCCATGCCGGCCACGTCCTCGGGACTGGTCTCCGGGCGCACTAGGATCACGTCGTCCTCGGCTTCGGCGGCGGCGTCGGTGGTCAGCACCGCGCGTCCGACCGCACGTCCGGGGGAGGCGCCGAGTGCCTTGGTCACCACCGGTGGCATGCCGGTCTCGTCGGCCACGTGGGCCAGCGCCTCGGCGCGGGCCCGCTCGCGGAGACCCTCCGGTACCCGTTCGGCGATCTCCGCCGGAGTCAGCGAGATCTCGGGGTCCTGGGCCAGAGCCGCCGCGATGCGCACCGCGGCGGCGGCTCCGCGCTTGCCCGGCCGGGTCTGCAGCAGCCAGAGCCGGCCCTCTTCGATGGTGAACTCGACGTCGCACATGTCGCGGAAACGGATCTCCAAGCGTCGCAACGTCTCCCGTAGCTCGGCGTAGATCTCCGGATGCAGTTCGGCCAGCTTGCTGATGCACAGCGTCTTGGCCGTGCCGGCCACCACGTCCTCACCCTGCGCCATCGGCAGATAGTCGCCGTAGAGCTCGTCGGCGCCGGTGGAGGGATTGCGGGTGAACACCACGCCGGTGCCCGACAGCTCGCCGCGGTTGCCGAAGACCATCGCCTGCACGGTGACCGCGGTGCCCAGCGCCGGGTCGATGTTCTCCCGTTCCCGGTAGGTCTGGGCGCGCGGGCTGTGCCACGACTTGAAGACCGCCTCGACCGCCTCGGTCAGCTGCTCGAAGGGGTCGGTCGGGACCGGGCGCCCGGCCAGCTGCTCGACCGCGCGCTTGAGGTCGCGGACGTGTTCCTCGATGCCGCCGCCGTTCTGGACCGCCGCGGCGGCCAGCTCGCCGCCGTCGACACCCATCACGGTGACCGCGTACATGGTCACGAAACGCCGGTAGCTGTCCCAGGCGAAGTCCGCGCTGCCCGAGACCGCAGCCAGGCCCTCGACGGTCTCGTCGTTGAGGCCGAGATTGAGGACGGTGTCGAGCATGCCCGGCATCGAGACCGGGGCGCCGCTGCGTACCGCCACCAGCAACGGGTCGGCCGGATCGCCGAGATTGCGGCCCATGCGTTCGCCCAGTTCGCCGACGAACCGGGCCAAGGTCTCGGTGAGGCCCGCCGGTCGGCCATGTTCGAGATAGGCGCGGCAGACCGGCACCGAAACGGTGAAACCGGGCGGCACGTTGATACCTAGTCCGGTGCTCATCTCCGCCAGACCTGCGCCTTTGCCGCCCAGGAGGGCGACGAGATCTTCGTGTGGCAGATCGTGCGGGTGGTCGAAGTGGAACACGGCCGAATCGAGACCGGTGACACCCGCTGGCGACGCGCTGGTGGTGGTGGTGGTGGATTTCGGCGAAACGGTGGTCATCAAGACCTCCTTGGTCGTACCTTTTAAAATGATTGACAGAAACATATCACTAGTCGTAGCTTGTTGAGAAGTAGCTAACAGAAATGGCTGGAAGTGATGACCGTGACAACTGCTAATGCGGCCCCCGACCTGATGGACCTGACGATCTTCCAAGAGGACCGGGAGATGCCGGTCTTCGACGAGATCCGGGTCACCGACCCGGTGCACTGGAATCCCCCCTCGGAACGGGGGCCCGGATTCTGGGCGCTGACCCGCTATGAGGACGTGAAGGCGGCGGCTTACGACAACGAACGGCTGTCCTCCGCGGACGGCACGCAGATCGTCGACCGCAAGGTCGAGGGCAAGCTGGCGAGTCTGCACAACATGGACGATCCCGAGCACGCCGAACTCCGCAAGATCACCCTGCCGCATCTGCGCGCGGTCAAGATCAAGCAGTGGCAGGACGCCATCGATGAGGCGGTCAACATGCTGCTCGACGAAGCCGAGGCGCAGGACGGCGAGTTCGACATGGTGCCGCTGATCTCGGCACGGCTGCCGATGCTGGTGCTCTCCCGGGTGATGGGTGTGCCGGCCGTCGACGGACCCAAGCTGGTGGACTGGACCAATCGGCTGACCAGCTCCGACCCGAGCGAGCAGGTGGATGCCGAAGAGCTCGCCGCGGTCCGCGAAGAGGTGATGACCTACTTCGCCGACCTCACCGAGCAGCGTCGCCGCGAGCCCACCGAAGACCTGGTCAGCGTGCTGGCCAACGCCGAGATCAACGGCCGCCCGCTCACCTGGGACGAGCTGGCCGCCTATTACATCGTGCTGGTCGCGGCCGGCAACGAGACCGCCCGGCAGGCGGTCTCCGGTGGCACCCTGCTGTTCGATCGTCATCCCGAGGCCTGGCAGGAGCTGATCGACGAGCCGGCCGGGCTGCGCGTGGCGATCGAGGAGATGCTGCGCTGGGTGACCCCGGTGGCCGCGATGCGCCGCACCGCGCTGGAGCCGCTGACCATCGGCGACAAGCAGATCGCCGCCGGCGACAAGGTGGTGCTGTGGTTCTCCGCGGCCAACCGCGACCCCGAGGTCTTCGAGAACCCGCATGAGTTCGACATCACCCGCTCGCCCAACGAGCACCTCACCTTCGGCTGGGGCATCCACTTCTGCCTCGGGGCGCATCTGGCCCGGGCCGAGATCCGGTCGTTCTTCGCCGAGGTGCTGCGCCGTGGCCTGCGCTTCGAGGTGACCGGTGAGCCGGTTCGGGTGAACCACAACATCTTCCGCGGCTGGAGCCACCTGCCGGTCCGTCTGCATCGGGTCGGGTGACCGCGATGACGACGACCATGCAAGCGGCTGCGGCCGCCACCGACGCGGTCCGGATGAACTCGCTCTACATCGGCGGGCAGTGGCTCACCCCGGCCGGTCGGGAACTGATCCCGGTGCTCAACCCGGCCACCGAGGAGGTGATCGGCTCCATCGTCGACGCCGACGACAGCGACATCGCCGCCGCCTTCGCCGCGGCCCGCCAGGCGCTGCCGGAGTGGAGCGCGCTGCCGGTGAGCGAACGCACCGCCTACCTGGACGCGCTGGCCGATGCGCTGCGCGACCAGGGCCAGCAGCTCGCCGTGCTGGCCACCTCGGAGATCGGGATGCCGCTGGCCGAGTCCCGCGGCGTTCAGGCCGCGCTGCCCGAGGCGGTGCTGCGCAGCACCGCACAGGCGGCGCGCGATCTGGACTGGGAGTATCAGGACGAGTCCGGCAGCACCGTGCTGCGCGAGCCGGTCGGGGTGGTGCTGGGCATCACCCCGTGGAACTTCCCGGTGCACCAGCTGGTCGCCAAGCTGGCCCCGGCCCTGGCCGCCGGCTGCACCATCGTGCTCAAGCCGGCCGAACTCACGCCGCTCAACGCCCTGTTCCTGGCCGCGCTCTGCGACCAGGTCGCAATCCCGGCCGGGGTGGTCAACCTGGTCACCGGCCGCGGCTCGACCACCGGCGAGAAGCTGGTTCAGAGCCAGGCCTACGACCTGGTCTCGTTCACCGGCTCGCTGGCCGTCGGCCGGCACATCGGCGCGGTGGCCGGCGACCGGGTGGTCCGGGCGACCCTGGAACTCGGCGGCAAGTCGCCGGCGGTGGTGATGGCCGATGCCGACCTGGAGGCCGCCGTCCGCACCACGGTGCGCAACTGCTTCACCAACGCCGGACAGAAGTGCAACGCCCCCACCCGGCTGATCGTGCCGGCCGAGCAGCGGGCCGCAGCGATGCAGATCGCCTCCGCCGCCGCAGCCGAGTACCGGCTGGGCGATCCCCTGCAGGCGCAGACCACCATGGGTCCGCTGGCCTCAGATGTGCAGCGCGACAAGGTCCTTCGCTATGTGGACGGTGCCCGGGAACGCGGCGCGACGGTCGCCGGTGGGCGTCGCGCCGACCGTCCCACCGGCTTCTTCGTGGAACCGGCGGTCATCACTGACGTCGCCGAGACCGACCCGGTGGTGCAGGAGGAGATCTTCGGCCCGGTGCTGGTGATCCTCGGCCACCAGGGCGAGGCCGACGCGATCCGGATCGCCAACGACACCCCCTACGGACTGTCAGCCGAGCTGTGGTCGGCCGATCCGGCCCAGACCGCCCGGCTGGTGCGGGGCATCCGCGCCGGACAGGTGCGGGTCAACGGGGTCCGCTCGCCGCATCCGCCGGTGGCGCCATTCGGCGGCTACAAGGCCTCCGGACTGGGGCGCGAGCTGGGCGCCTTCGGTCTCGAGGAGTACCTCGAGGTCAAGGCGGTACTGGGAACTTTCGAAGGAGAGGCGGGCTGATGCGCGCTGCAGTGATCTGGGAGGCCGGTTCGCCGTTCGAGGTGCGCTCCGACGCCACCCGCGACCCGGCCGGCCCAGGCCAGGTGGCGGTGCGGATCCGGGCCGCCGGGGTGTGCCAGACCGACATGTCGCTGGCCTCCGGTGCCTTCGGGCAGCCGATGCCGGTGGTGCTCGGCCACGAGGGCGCCGGTGAGGTGCTCGAGGTCGGCCCCGACGTGACCGGCGTCGCGGTCGGCGACCGGGTGCTGGTCACCTGGGTGCCGCCGTGCGGGCACTGCTACCACTGCGTGCGCCACGAGACCTATATCTGTGCCAACCGCAAGCGGTCCAGCGAGCAGGGCAACAGCTCGGGCCTGGCCGTCGGCGGCACTCCGGTTCAGGTGGGGCTGGGAACCGGGACCTTCGCCGAGGAGACGGTGGTCCCGGTCAGCGGCATCATCCCGCTGCCGGCCGACATCCCCTTCGAGCTCGCGGCCCTGCTCGGCTGTGCGGTCCCCACCGGCTTCGGTGCCGCGGTCAACTCGGCCAAGGTGGTCCCGGGCGACTCGGTGCTGGTGATCGGTTGCGGCGCAGTCGGTCTCAGTTCCCTGCAGGGAGCCCGCATCGCCGGTGCGGCCGAGCTGGTCGCGGTCGATCCGCAGCCGGGCCGTCAGGATCTGGCGCGGCGCTTCGGCGCCACCCACGCCTACGGACCGGACGACGATCCGCGCCAGGCGCTGACCGATTCGCCCGGCTTCGACGTGGTGATCGACGCGGTCGCGCATTCCTCGACCATCACCGCCGCCTGGCGGGCCGCGCGCCGCGGCGGGCGGGTGGTGATCGTCGGGGCCGGCCGGCCCGAGGACGTGGTGGAGCTGACCGCCCAGGAGCTGTTCCACGACGAGAAGCAGCTCATCGGCTCCTACTACGGCTCCTCCGACATGCAGCGTGAGCTGCCGCGCTTGGTCGCGCTGTGGCGGACCGGCCGGTTGAACCTCGACGGCATGGTCGACGAGGTCGTCGACCTCGAGGCCATCAACGAGGTGGCCGCCGGCCAGCGCGAAGGCCGCACCCTGCGCACCATGCTCCGACTCTGACCTCCGGGTCGAACCGACAAAGGACCAGCCCTCATGAGTGACCATCCGACCCCTCGCCGGCGGCCGACGCACGACGCCATGGCCAGCCTGCTCCGGCCGCAGCGCATCGCGCTGGTCGGCGCCAGCGACAAGAATCTGTTCTCCCGCCGGGCCTTCGCCCAGCACAGCCGGCTCACCGGTGCCCGCCCGATCACCCTGGTCAATCCCCGGACCCCCGTGGTTCACGGGGAGTCGACGGTGACCTCGTGTCAGGAGATCGAGGGCGGCATCGACTGCGCCTTTCTGCTGACTCCGCAGGCCGCCACCGTCGACGCACTGCGCGATGCCGCGGCCGGCGGTGCCCGGGCCGCGGCAGTGCTCAGCCAGGGCTGGGCCGAGGACGGCGAGACCGGCCGGGCCGCACAGGCCGAGCTGGTGGCGGTGGCCGAAGAGCTCGGCGTGGTCCTGCTCGGTCCCAACCACCTCGGCTTCGCCAACCTGTGGGACCGGATCGCGATGTGCGCGCTGGGCCTGGACATGCCGATCGAGCCCGGCCCCTTCGCGCTGATCACCCAGAGCGGCGCAGTGGGCTCCTCGCTGGTCGGCTACGCCGCCCGCAACGACGCCCGGTTCAGCTATGTGGTGACCACCGGCAACGAGTCGATGGTCACCGTCGCCGACGTGCTCGACTTCGTCGTCGACGACGAGAACACCAAGGCCATCGGCATCTTCGCCGAGACCATTCGGGACCCGGAGCTGTTCCGGACCGCCGCGCGCCGGGCCGCCGACCGCGGCAAGGCGATCGTGATGCTCAAGGTCGGTGCCTCCGAGCTCGCCGCCGAGACCGCCAAGGCCCACACCGGTGCCCTGGTGGGCGACGACCGGGTGATCGACGCCGTGTTGCGCCAGGAGGGCGTCATCCGGGTCACCTCGGTGGAGGACCTGATCAACACCGGCATGCTGTGCGCCCACACCGGCCCGCTGCGCCGGCCGGGCATCGCGGTCATGTCGGTCTCCGGCGGCGCCTGCGACCTCATCGCCGATCAGGGCTCGGCGGCCGGGCTGCCCTTGTCGGCCATCTCGGCGGAGACCGCGGCCAAGCTCGAAGCCGTGCTGCCGCCGTCGGCGCATCCGCAGAACCCGCTCGACGTGACCGGTGCCGCGGCCACCCGCCCCGAGGTCTGGCGCGGCGCCTTCGAGGCGCTGGCCGGCGAGCCCGAAGTGGGTCTGATCGGAGCGGTCACCTCGTTGCCCACCGACGGCGAGCCGCAGCGGGTGGACACCTTCCGCGCGGTCGCAGAGGCGATCGCGGCCACCGGGGTGCCCGGCGCACTCCTGCCGCAGATCGATCAGCCGCAGTCCGAGGCGGTGCGGCAGGCCAAGGCCGACACCGGCATCGCGATCGTGATGCCGGGCGTGGAGCGCTTCGTACGGGCCGCTGCCGGGTTGTCCCGCTGGTCGTCCTGGCTGCAGGAGCGCGCCGCGACTGCTTCTCGCCCGAGCGACCACAGCAGTAGTCGCGTCGCCGAGAACCGGTCGCTAGACCTGGCGCTCACCGGGTCCGGACCGGTCAGTGAAGCCGCGGCGCGAGGGCTGCTCACCGGGGCGGGAGTGGACTTCGTCCCGGCGACGCTGGTCAGCTCGCGCGAAGACGCTCTCGCCGCGGCGGCCGGCTTCGGCGGCCCGGTGGTGCTCAAGATGTCCTCCCCGCAGGTGGCGCACAAGACCGAGATCGGCGGGGTGGTCCTGAACCTCGACGGCGCCGAGGCGGTGGGGGCGGCCTACGACCAGCTCGTCGCCCGCGCCGAGGCGGCCGGAGTGACGCTCGACGGCGTCTTGGTGAGCCCGATGCGTACCGGCGGAGTGGAGCTGCTGGTGGGCGTCACCCGCGACGACGACTGGGGGCAGGTGCTGGCGGTCGCGCTGGGCGGGGCGATGGTCGAACTGCTCGACGACAG
Organism: Gordonia paraffinivorans NBRC 108238; assembly: GCF_000344155.1. Lineage (GTDB taxonomy): Bacteria > Actinomycetota > Actinomycetes > Mycobacteriales > Mycobacteriaceae > Gordonia > Gordonia paraffinivorans. The sequence goes on from NZ_BAOQ01000024.1 coordinate 49,140, forward strand.
CGCGCTGCGGGTGCTGCCGGTCTCGCGCAACGACGTGGCCACCGCGATCACCGAACTGCGCGGCTACCCGCTGCTCACCGGTTTTCGCGGCAGCAAACCGGCCGACCTCGACCGGGTCGTCGACACGGTGCTGCGGGTGGCCGAGGTGGCCCAAGCGCTCGGCGACGCGGTCGAGGCCGTGGAGATCAATCCGCTGCTGGTCGACGGCGACCGGGTCGAGGCCCTCGACGCTCTGATCACCCGGGCCGAGCCGTGACGATGAAAGGCGACACCGTGACCTCGATTCCCGCCGATCCGGCGACGCTCGAGCAGCTCGAGGCAGCCCTGCACGCCGGCGGCTCGGCCCTCGGCGCGCGCCTGGCCGGTGCCGAACTGACCCCGGTGGGTTCCGGGGCCATGGCCGACACCTTCAAGGTACGATTGACCTGGGACGTAGCCCGGACCGGCCCGACCGGACTGATCGTCAAACAGCCCGCCGGCGACAGCACCGCCGCGACCACCGCCGCCTCGCTCGGCGCCTACGAACGCGAGGCGCGATTCTACAGCGAACTGGCCCCACGCACCCAGGTGCGGGCACCCCGGCTGTACGGCGTGATCGATCGTGCCGGGACGGGGGCTCCGGACACGGTCCTGCTCGAAGACCTCACCGCACGACATCGCCCCGGCGACCAGCTCCGGGAGATGCCCATCGAAGAGCTCGACCGGGCGCGGCATCAACTCGCGCTGCTGCAGGCACCGTTCTGGGAGAACTCCGCCACCGCGGAACTTCCCTGGCTGCACCGCCGACTGGGGGTGCCGATCCCGAGCATCCTGGAACGGATGGAGCGTTCCTGGCACTCGGTGACCGACACCATAGCGGCCGATCTGCCCGCCGACGAACGCAAGTGCATCGACCGGTTCGTCGGATCGGCGGCCGACTGGGCGCAGCTCAACCCAGGGCCGCAGACCCTGGTCCACCACGACCTGCGAGCAGACAATCTGCTCTTCGGGGAGGGCGAGATCGTCCTTATCGACTGGCAGACCATCGGCTGGGGATCGGCGATGTTCGACTACGCCTACCTCATCGGTACCTCGCTGGAGGTCGAGACCCGGCGCCGGCACGAAGCCGAACTGCTCCGGCGGCACGTCGCCGACCTGCAGGAACTCGGCGTCGACTGGACCGAGTCCGAAGCGCAGGACATCTACCGGTGGGCAGCGTGTGCGGTGCTGATGATGCTGGTGCCGCCCATCAGCTCGGTGAAGTCCAATCCTCGGATGGTGACGATGTTCCGCCGGATGCTGAGCCTCGGCGCCCGCCAGGCGCTCGATGCTGGCTCCCTCGACCTGCTCGACTCGCGCTTATGACCCGCCCACTGACTTTCCGCACCTGATGAAGAACGTTCGTGCCCAGACCCCTCAGCCATCACTTTGACAAGGAGAATCCCATGACCACCCGCGAACCCGTCGTCGCCGATTCCTCTACCTTCGAAACCGTCGGCAAGGGGCTCACCGTCTACGAGAGCGACGACCTTGTCGTCGGTCGCGCCAAGTGGCTCGAAACCCCCGAAGACGTCATCTCTTTCGTCGAGAGTGGTGAGGACGTCAGCGACGTCATCGTCATCGCCCGTGGCGGCACCACCACCTTCCTGGCGATGGCGCTCAACGCCGGCGTACGCGGTGTCATCACCCTGCAGGGCGCGCCGGAGAGCCACCTCGGCATACTCAGCCGTGAATACGGCATCCCCTGCATCATGTCGGTGGTCTTCGAACGCGGCGTACGCACCAGCCGCGGCGAGACCATCCCGGCCGACGGAGTGCAGTTGAAGCTGGACATCTCGTCCCGGCCGGACGGCATCGTCTCAGTAGAACCCGGTGCTCCCGTGGATGATTCACCTGAGAATACCGATTCCAGCGGTGGTATGACCCCGGAACAGATGGCGCAGATCCAGGCACTCTTGGCCAAGTTCCAGGGCGAGGTGCCGCCGGGCCTGGAGGGCGACGCGATGATGCGTCAACGTCTCCGGTCCAACGTGCTCGACCTCGATGACCCGGAGTATAACCGGGAACTGAGCATCGACGAGACCAACGACGTGCTGCGCTACCTCGCCTGGAACGAATGGGACGCGCTGGCCGCCCGCGCCACCGAGGGCGAGTCCGGCCTGATCCCGCGCCAGGAGTACGAGGCGATGGGCATCATGGACAGCTGGTTCCACCATCCTTTGTGGCTCAATGCGATTCAGGATCGCGTGGGCCCCGAGGGCATGACCGAGATCGCAGCGCGGGCCAAGAACGAGATCGGCACCAAGATCAACCTGCTGCACATCTGGGCCTGTGCCAGCGCGTCGAGCTTCGGCAGGGGAATCGCCCTGGAACTCAAGCTGCACGACTTCGACTACCGGACCAGCGTGCTGCCCGAGGCGATGTCGACGGTGCGCCGGATGTACAAGGGCATCTGGGGCTCGGGTCCGATGTTCTCCTCGATGCGGGACTACCGGGCGCCGATCCTGGACTCCGCCTGGATCGACCGTTTTTCATCTGATCGGATCGAGATCACCGGGGACGCCGAACGCTCCACCTTTCAGCGGTTCAACGGTGCGCTGGAGTTGCTCGGCTTCCTCGTCCACTTCGACAACCGACTCGGTCTCGGCGACAGTGGCCCGTACCCGACCGAGGACGGTGGTTTCGTCTTGGTCCGCGACCTGTTCATCAATGAACCGGCCTATGAATGGTCCTCGACCACCGAAGGTCTGCCGCACGCGGTGACCATCGCGATGTTCTTCGACGCCGACTCCGGCCTCAAGGTACGGGTGCAGGACCTGTCGACGATGTTCAGCGACCCGGCCAACTACCTGCCCCACGTCAAGGGCGTGGCGGTGTACGCCCGAGACAGGTGGGACACCCCGATGAGCGAGTTGAAGACCCTGTCGCTGTCCGACATGGACGACATGCGGGCCCGCGGCGAGGCCAGCTCGGAAGCGCTGTACAAGCACATCGCCTCGATGAGCCAGGAGGAGAAGGTGATGGCCGGCGCGGTCGTCTACGCGTCCGGCTTCGTACTGCCCTTCGCACGGGCGGCCGGCATGGTCGACGAGCTGATCGCCGAACACGGCTTCATGAGCGTGCACCCGGTGCCCACCGCCAGCTACGAGACCATCGTCAGCGGGGTGGCCGGCGAGATGATCCCTCGCCTGTTCCTCACCGGGACCTGGGCAAACGAGGTGCCGCCGAGCAGCGGTGACACCGTGGCCAGTGCCGACGGCGAGTTCGAGGTGCTGCACGCCACCCGGGTGCGCGGTTTCGCCACCGCCGAGCAGATCGCGGCCAGCACCGGCCTGGCGGTCTCGCTGATCGAGCAGCGGCTCGGCGAGGCGGCCGAGTCCGGCTTCGTCAAGCAGCTCACCGGCCGCATCGCCGGTGCCCGGCTCACCCCGGCCGGCCGTGCGCGGCTGCTGCTCCTCACCGAGAAAGAGGTCGGTGAAGCAGAACGGGCGGGTTTGGCCAGGGCGTACGACGCCTTCCTGGCGCCCAACCGCGAGTTCAAGGCGCTCACTACCCAGTGGCAGTCTGACAAGGATCTCGATAGGGTTCTGGCCGGTCTCGACCGGATCCACGGGGAGGTGGAGCGGATTCTCGGCGATGCCTCGGCGTCGTCGGCGCGGTTCGGCAACTACCAGAGACGTTTCGACGACGCTTTGGCCCGGTTCCGGGGCGGCGACGAGAGCGCGCTGGCGAGGCCTATGTCAGAGTCGTATCACGACGTGTGGATGGAACTGCACGAGGATCTGCTGGCCACCCTCGGCCGTCAGCGCGGCGACCATGACGAGTAACGATGTGACGACGGGCAGCGGCGTGATCACCACGCCGCTGCCCGGCACCACCAACACCCGCGACCTCGGCGGCCTGCCGACAACCGACGGACGGATCGTCGCCCGAGGCACGCTGTTCCGGGGCGACGTGCTGGGCCCGCCGGGATCGGGTGCGGAATGTTGCTGGTCCGACGAGTTCGCCCAGACCTACCGGGCGCTCGGCCTGCAGCTCGTGGTGGATCTTCGATCCGCGCCTGAGGTCGAGCTGGTTCCTTCGGCATGGGCGCCGGAAACCGGAGCTCGCTTGCTGCACGCACCGATCCCCGAAGGCGTCGAAGGCACAGAAACCGATTTCATGGGGATGCTGCGGGACGGCGCGATCACCCGCTTCGGACCGGCCGACCTCGGGGTCTGGTACAGCCAGGTCTACGACCGCCGGGCCGAGATCTTCGGCCAGGTGATCGCCGAGATCGCCGATCCGCACGGACGCCCGACCCTGATCCACTGCCATGCCGGCAAGGACCGCACCGGGCTGCTCGTCGCCCTCATCCTCGAGGTGCTCGGGGTGCCGCGCGAGGCGATCCTCGAGGACTACACGGTCACCGGGGTCAACCGGCGCCATGTCGCTGAGCAAGCCGCACCGCTGATCGCCGAGCTCGGGCTGGTGATGGACGAGGTCCGGACCTTCTTCGAGGCGCCGCCGCTGGCGATGTCGAGCGCGCTGGAGTACCTCGACCGCGAGTACGGCGGCGTGCCCGGCTACCTGCAGCAGGCCGGCGGGGTGGAACCGGAGCGGCTTGAGGCCCTGCGGGAGGGGCTCACCGCGGATCGATAAGTGAGGTCAGACCTTTAAAAAAGGTTGACTATAAATCGGGCACCGCCTAGGATTGAGATGTACCTCACATCCGGTACTCGACAGCCAGACCGGCCCGTCGGCGAATCCCCATCTCTTCCTCGCCTCGGTCTGACGGAACTGCCGTCACGGGCCGGTCTTGGCTCACCCGATCCTTCCTGCGCTGTGCCGCAATCGATTCCAGGAGATGAGTCGTGACTGCAGAAGCTCCCACCACCGTCGGCGAAGGCTACGAGCCGGTCGGCGAAGGCCTGACCGTCTTCGAGAGCGCCGAGCCGGTCTTCGGCCGGGCCAAGTGGCTCGACAGCCCCGACGACGTGATCGCCTTCGTCGAGAGTGGCGAGGACGTCAGCGAGGTCATCGTGATCGCGCGCGGTGGAACGACCACCTTCCTGTCGATGGCGCTGAACGCCGGCGTGCGCGGCATCATCACCCTGCAGGGCGCGCCGGAGAGTCACCTGGGCATCCTCAGTCGGGAGTACGGCATCCCCTGCATCCTGTCGGTGGCCTTTCAGCGCGGCATGCGCACCGCGCGCGGCGAGGTGGTGCCGGCCGACGGGGCGCGCCTGCGGATGGACATCTCCGCCCGGCCCGCCGGATACGTGCACATGGAATCCGGTGCGCCGGTCGATGATTCGCCGGTCGAGCAGGATGTTCCGGCCCTGACCGCAGAGGAGCAGGCGCAGATCCAGAAACTGCTGACCGACTTCCGCGGCGAGATCCCGCACGGTGCGGCAGGCGATGCCCAGATGCAACAGAGCCTCTCCTCCAACGTGCTCGATCTCAGCGACCCGGAGTACGACCGCGAACTCACCGCCGGTGAGACCACCGACATCCTGCGCTACCTGGCGTGGTGCGTCTGGGATGCGCTGGCCGCCCGAGCGATCGAAGGCGAGTCCGGGCTGATTCCGCGGCAGGAGTACGAGGCGCTGGGCTTCATGGATTCCTGGTTCCGCCATCCGGGGTGGCTGCAGGCGATCCGGGAGCGCGTCGGCGACGCCGGCATGGTGGAGATCGGTGCTCGCGCCCGCAGCGAGATCGGCACCAAGATCAACCTGCTGCACGCGTGGGCGGCCGGCACCGCGCTGAGTGAGGGTCGTGCCGTCGCCCTCGAACTCGAACTGCACGAATTCGAGTACCGGGCAGCGACGATCCCGGCGGCGATGACCGCGACCCGGCAGCTGTATCAGGGGATTTGGGGATCCGGGCCGATGTTCGCCTCGATGTGCGAGTACCGGGCACCGGTCCTGGACCGCAGCTGGATCGACCGGTTCCAGAGCGACCGGATCGGCCTGGGCAGCGATGCAGACCGGACCACTTTCCAGCGGTTCAACGGTGCGCTGGAACTGCTGGGCTTCCTGGTCCACTTCGACAATCGCCTCGGCCTGGGCGACAGCGGTCCGTATCCGACCGAGGACGGTGGCTTCGTGATCGTCTGCGACCGGTTTATCAACGAGCCGGCCTACGAGTGGTCCTCGGCCGCCGCGGGCCTGCCCTATGCGGTCACCATCGCGATGTTCTTCGACGGGGACACGGACCTGCAGACCAAGGTTCAGGACCGCTCGACGATGTTCACCGAGCCGGCCAACTACCTGCCCTACGTCACCGGCGTGGCGGTCTATGCCCGCGAGCAGTTCGATACACCGATGAGCGAGCTGCGGACCCTCACCCTGGCCGACATGGACCAGATGCGGGCCCACGGCGAGGCGAGTTCCGCGGCGCTGTACAAGCACATCGCCTCGATGAGCCACGACGGAGAAGGTGATGGCCGGTGCCGTCGTGTACGCCTCCGGTTTCCTGTTGCCGTTCGTCCGCGCGGCGGGCATGTACGACGAACTGGTGGCCGGGCACGGCTTCATGTCGCTGGATCCAGTCGCGGTGGCCAGCTACGAGACGATCATCGACGGCGTGGCCGGCGAGATGATCCCCCGGTTCTTCCTGACCGGCACCTGGGCCAACGAGGTGCCGCCGAGCAGCCGGGACACCACCGCCGCCGAGCCCGGCGAGCTCGAGGTGCTGCATGCCCTCGGTGTGCGCGGGCTGGCCACCACGGAGCAGCTCGAGGTGAGCACCGGCCTGCCGACCGAGACCGTCGAGGCGGTCCTGGCCGCCGCGGTGGCGGCGGGCTGGGTCAAGCAGCGCACCGGCCGGATCGCCGGTTCCCGGCTCACGCCGGTCGGGCGGTCGCGGTTGCTGCTGCTGCGCCGACAGGCCAGCCCGCCGACCCGGCACTCGAGCAGGCCTACCAGCAGTTCCTGGCGCCCAACCGGGAGTTCAAGCAGCTGACCTCGCAGTGGCAGGCCGATCGGGACCTCGACGCGGTGCTGGCCGGACTGGACCGGATCGACGGCGAGGTGAGTCGGATTCTCGGTGACGCCGCGGCCGCCTCGGCGCGGTTCGAGCGCTATCGCAGCCGATTCGGTGAGGCGTTGGCCCGGTTCCGCGGCGGTGACGAGAGCGCGCTGGCCAAGCCGATGGCGGCGTCCTACCACGACATCTGGATGGAACTGCACGAAGACCTGCTGGTCACCCTCGGCAAGGAGCGCAGTGCCGATGACGAATAAGGCATGCCGACAACGACTTTCGACCCAAGTGAAGGGGCAGCCGTGACGACTCAGGTGCCGGCCGGGACCACCGACGAGCTCGCCGCGGTGCTGCGCGAGCAGTTGCCGCAGACCGCCGGGGTGACCGCGGTGACGGCCACCCCGTGCGGGGCCGGGCAGCTCGCCGACAGCTTCCGGCTGGGGCTGGAGTACCGGGCGGGCAGCTCCGGTCCGGCGAGTGTCTTCGTGAAGCTGCCGCCGACCGACGCCGCCTCGGCGAGCACCGCGCAGCGGATCAACGCCTTCGAGCGCGAGAGATACTTCTACACCGACCTGCTGCCGCATCTGCAGATCACCACGCCGCAGCTGCTGGGCCTGGTCGAGTTCGGTGACGCCGGAGTCGGCATCGTGCTGGAGGACCTCTCGGCGGTCACCCGGCCGCTGGATCAGCTTCGCGACGGCGAGCCGGCGCAGGCGGCCTCGGTGATGGATCAGCTGGCCGGCCTGCAGGCGCCGTTCTGGGACGATGTGGCGGCGGCCGGTGGCGACGAGCGGTTCTACAACCGCACCCAGGAACACATCGAAGGGCTCGCCGAGCGGTATCTGCAGTCGTGGCACCGGCACGGTGAGACCGTCGGCGCGGGCCTCGACGCGGCGCAGCGGCACCTGGTGGAACGCTTCGGGCAGCGCTCCCGGGAATGGGCGGCCGGGATCACCGGTCCGCGCACCCTGGTGCACCAGGACCTGCGGCTGGACAACCTGCTCTGGAGTGACGCCTCGGGCGCGGTGCTGATCGACTGGCAGACCCTGGCGTTCACCTCGCCGGCCTGGGATCCCGCCTTCTTCCTCGGCACGGCACTGCCGGCCGAGCAGCGCCGGTCGGCCGAGCACACGCTGATCAGCCGACACGTCGACGCCCTGGCCGCACGGGGCATCACCGGCTGGGATCGCGAGCGGGCCTGGACCGAGCACCGGCGGCTGTCCGGCTCGGTGCTGCTGGCGATGATCGCGGCGATGGGGTTCGTGGTGCCCACCGAGCGCGGCTTCGCGATGTTCGCCTCGCTGATCGACCGCGGTACCCGGCAGGCGCTCGACCTCGACCTGCTCGAATTCCTCGACTGAAGAAGGAGACCAATGCTCAGCAAATGGGACGACTACCCGATTCATCAGGCGCCGCTGCCGGCGACCACCACCATCGGCGCCGACGCCGGGCGGTACAACCGCCACTGGATGGCGATGCACGATAAGGACCTGACCACCCAGGTCGGCTTCGGGCTCAGCGTGCACCCCAACCGCGGGATCGTCGACGCCTCGTTCAGCGTGTCCCGGGACGGGAAGCAGAAGTCGGTCTTCGGCTCGGCGCCGCTCACCGTCGACTTCGACATGGAGGCTCCGCCGCTGCACCTCGAGGTGGTGGAACCGGGCCGCGTGCTGCGCGTGGTGGTGGACGAATACGACGGTGTGGCAGCGGATCTCACGTTCACCGCGGTCACCAAGCATGTGGAGGACAGCCGGATGCGGCGCGACTCCGGCCACACCCTGATCTCCGAACGGCTGCGCACCGTGCAGTTCGGCGAATGGTCGGGCTGGTTCGAGGTCGACGGCGTGCGCACCGAGTGCAGCCGGGATCAGTGGTGGGGTTTCCGCGACCGGTCCTGGGGCTCGCGGACCACCGGAACCGTCAGCGAGGGCAAGGACTCTAAGCACAAGAGCGCGATCTACTTCGCCTGGACTCTGCTGCGTTTCGAAGACGAGTGCCTGCTGGTGGCGGTCAACGAGAACAGCCAGGGAGTCAGTGAGGCCCGCACCGGAGTGGTGCTGCCCTTCCTGGCCGAGGGGGAGAAGGCCTACGGCGACGACGAGAACCTATTGCGCAGCGACGTATTCCACTTCGACATCGACTACGTGCCGGGGACCCGGCGGGCCCGTGAGGTCGACCTCACCGTCGGGCCCCGCGGCGCGATCTCCCGGCAAATAAAAATCGAACCCAAGGTCGAATTCCTGATGCAGGGCCTGGGCTACTACCACCCGAAGTGGAAGCACGGCACCGATCACGGTGGCGCGGTGGCCGGCTCGGACACCTGGAACGTCGCCGAGGCCGACCCGGCCCGGATCGAGAACGTCCACGCCCAGCAGATCTGCCGCGCGGTGCGCTCAGACGGTGCGGTGGGGCTCGGCCTGTTCGAACACGTGGCGATCGGGCCGCACCTACCGACCGGTTTCGGCGAGGGCACCACCAGCTAGCGAGGAGACCGCGTTGTCCTACGAAAGCGTATTCAAGCCAGGTCTTCTTGAGGGTTAAACGGTCATCGTGACCGGCGGCGGCAGTGGGATCGGACGCTGCACCGCCCACGAACTCGCAGATCTCGGCGCCAATGTGGCGATCATCGGTCGCAAGCAGGAGCGGCTGGACAACGTCACCGCGGAGATCCGAGACGATGGCGGCACCGTGGCGTCGTTCAATTGCGACATCCGCGACGAGGAGAGGGTGAAGGAGGTCGTGGCGGAGGTCGTCGAACGGTTCGGCGGCATCCACGGCCTGGTGAACAACGCCGGCGGACAGTACAAGTCACCGCTGGAGGAGATCTCCACCAAGGGATTCGAGGCCGTGGTGCGCAACAATCTCACCGGCGGCTTTATCTTCATGCGTGAGGTCTTCAACGGCTACATGAAGGAGCACGGCGGCTCGATCGTCAACATCATCGCCGACATCTGGCACGGCTGGCCCGGCTTCGCCCACTCCGGAGCCGTCCGCGGCGGCATGCTCACGCTGTCCGAATCAGCAGCCGGCGAGTGGGCGGAGTACGGCATCCGGGTCAACGCGTTGGCTCCGGGATCGATCGCCTCGAGCGGTCTGGACACCTATCCGGAGCATCAGCGCAGCTATATCCGCAACTCGGTGATCCCGCGACAGCCGCTGCGCCGCTTCGGTACGGAGTCGGAGATCTCGGCCGGCATCGTCTTCCTACTCTCACCTGCCGCGGCCTTCGTCACCGGTACCTGTCTGCGGATCGACGGGGCGGCGCCGAACGGCCGGCGGTGGGTGCTCAACGGCTCGAACAACAACGAGGCCTACAACGGTTTTCGTCGGGCGCAGCGTCCGAAGATCCTGGAGGGAACAGACTGATCCACTGGCGGTCCGTGGCCGCGTAGGGCGGGCGGGACGATCCGTATCGGCTGGCTGGCTGCGCTATCGTTGTTGTCATGGTGCACCACTGTGGAGGCATGACCCGGGTGGCTGCACCGACGGTAAGGCGAGGCAGGGGTTGATAGGCGGGAACAAAGTGGCGCACTCAGCAGAATCGATCAGGCTCGGTGCGGTGTCGGTGCCGCGACCGGCCGATGTCCTCGCCGAGACACTGCGTCGTCAGATCCTCGACGGCGAGTTTCCGGTCGGGTCGATGCTGCCCGCCGAACGGCAGCTCGTCGAGGACAGCGGCCTGACCCGATCCTCGGTGCGCGAGGCGCTGGCGCAGTTGCAGCGCGAAGGTCTAATCATGGTGAAGACCGGTCGCCGGGGCGGGTCGGTGGTCACCAGGCCCACCGCTACCGAGGTCCTGCGGTCGGTGCGGCTGAACATCGAGGGCTGGGCGCCGGACGCCGAGATGCTGCTGGAGTCGCGGGTGGCGATCGAGCCCTGGTGTGCCTACTTCGCCGCGGAGCGTCGCACCGAGGAGGATCTCGCCGATTTGCGGAAGATCAACGAGCGCACCGCCCGGGCGCTCGAAGGTCACGGAGATTTCGTCGAATGCAAGGTCGCCTGGCACAGTGCGGTGTCGCGGGCCGGTCGCAACGAGGTTCTGTTCACGCTGGTCGAAGCCGTCTCACGTGCTGCATACCGGCAGTTCGATCGGACCACACTGCAGGGTGAGGACGCCGATTCCCGTCTCCGGTCGCTGCAGGTGCACGAGGCGGTCACCGACGCGATCGCCCGGCAGAAGCCGAGGCTGGCCTTCAAGCTGATGGGCAACCATCTCAATGCTCCGTCGATCGTCGACGAGTTCCCGGACGGCCCTGTGACCGACTGAGCGGACATGGGTCGGCTATTGCCCCTGGGCCCTCGCTTCCGCTACTGTATGGTCATACCATTTAGTTGTTGGGGAGGTGGCGGTCATGGCCAGAAGTGCGACGGTGGGGCACGCCGACGAGTTGATCCGGTTCGCCCGCGCCTGGGCGCCGTTCGGTGGTCCGGGTGACGACGAGGTGTTCGTGACTTTCGGTGTCGGTCAAGCGGAGTTCTACCAGCGGGTGATGTCTGCGCTCGCCACGAATTCCGGCGGTCTGCCGGTTTGTGAGGCAGCGGATCTGCAGCGGCACTGCCGTCGGCAGCTCGCGCTTCTGCGCGCCGGGGCTCGGCCGAGTCGTTGACCGGTTCCGATAAAGGTCGTACCATTCAGCCATTATTCGACTGTGGAGGTGTGCCGTGGCAGGTGTGTGGTTCGACGAGTTGACGGTTGGGCAGATGTTCGAGCATCCGATCCGCCGCACGGTCACCGAGACCGACAATGTGCTGTTCACCGCGATGACCCACAACCCCGCGCTGCTTCATCTCGACGAGGAGTACATGAAGGGCACCGAGTTCGGGCAGCGGGTGGTCAACAGTGCATTCACTTTGGGCCTGATGGTGGGGATCTCGGTCGGTGACACGACGCTGGGCACCGCGGTTGCCAATCTCGGCTGGGACGAGGTTCGTTTTCCCAAGCCACTGTTCCACGGTGACACCATCAACGTCACCACCGAGGTCATCGAATTACGTGAGTCCAAGTCTCGGCCGGATCAGGGGATCGTGGTCTTCCTGCACAAGGCCTTCAACCAGCACGGCGACGTTGTGGCCTCCTGCAAACGTGCCGGGCTGCAGCGGAAGAAGCCGCAGTGAAACCGCTGCGGTCGTTCCTGTTCGTCCCCGGCGACAGTGAGAAGAAGCTGGGCAAGATCGACGGGTCCCCGGCCGACGCGATCATCCTGGATCTCGAGGATTCGGTGAGTCCGTCCCGCAAGGCCGACGCGCGACGGTTGGTCGCCGATTATCTCCGTGAGGCCACCGGGAAACGGGAACTGCCCGAGCTCTGGGTTCGGATCAATCCGCTGGACTCCGGCCAAGCGCTGGCCGATCTGGCCGCGGTGATCGCCGTCGGTCCGGCCGGGATCATGATCCCCAAGATCGACGGACCGGCCCATGTCCAGCAGGTGTCGCACTACGTCGACGCGCTCGAAGCCTCACATCGTTTGTCTGCTGGGCGTATCCGGTTGCTTCCGGTGGCCACCGAGACCGCCGTCGCGCCGTTCCGTCTCGGAGACTTCGCCGCGGCGCAGATCGAACGTCTTTACGGATTGACCTGGGGGGCTGAAGATCTCAGCGCCGCACTGGGCGCCTCGACGAATGTCGGGCCGGACGGGGGCTGGGCGGTTACCTATCAATTGGTGCGGTCGATGACGCTGATGGGTGCCCGGGCTGCCGGCGTCGAAGCGGTGGAGACGCTGTATGTCGACATCCGCGATCCCGAGGGGCTGGCGGAGTCGTCACGCCGTGCGCGCGCCGAGGGCTTCAGTGGCCGCATCGCGATTCATCCGGCGCAGGTCGAGGTCATCAACGAGGCGTTCACCCCGACCGAGGCGGAAGTCGACTTCGCGCGCCGCGTCGTGGCCGCCTTCGAGGGGGAGGTCGGTACCGTCGCGCTCGACGGCAAGATGCTCGACCTTCCGCATCTCAAGCAGGCGCAGCGGGTGCTTGCGCTGGTCGGCTGAGCTCGGTGGCCGACGCCGATCCGAAGGTCGCATTCCTTGCGCAGATTCCCGAGGCGATCTTCGGCGTCGTCGACATCGTCGGCACCAGTTCGGCGGTGACCAGGAAGATGCGCTCCGGGTCGTGGTTGCGGACCGACGACGGTCGGCCCGCTCCGGGCGGGATCGGCGTGATGGTGGACGCGGCGGTCGGTGGGGCCGCAGTCGCGCACCGGCCGGCAGGTGGCTGGGCGGTCACCACCGATCTGTCCATCGTGTTCTGCGGGGACATCCCGGATGTCGCCCCGGACCTGTCGGTGTGCGGGCAGACGGTGCAGCACGATGCGGTTGCCGGAGTCTCCACCGGCACAGTCCATTCCGGTGACCGTCTGGTGGCGACAGTGATCGAGCGGATCGCGTTCATCGACGTGGCGCCGCGGCCGGCAGTCATGGCCGGCAGTGTCGGCGATCTCGAGGGGTCGACGCTGGGATGTCTCGGCGGGGTGATGACCGAAGCCGGGGTGCAGGTTCGGGTGGGAGAGAACGCGACCAATCCCGGGGGCGCGTTACACGGCGGGGTGTCGGTGTACCTTACCGAACTCGCCGCGTCGCACTTCGTCCACGAACAGAACCCCGATCTGGTTCCGGCGACCCTGCACATCTCCTACGCCAGGCCCGGAAGATTCGGCGAGACAATCGAGTTCGTAGCGGAGTCACATCACCTGGGCCGCAACTCCGCGACCATCGACGTGGCTGCGTCCGATACGTCCGGCCGGGTCGTCACACGCGCCCGTCTCACCTATCACCGCCGCTCAGCGGCGGTGATAGGTGAGGTGAGGTGTGGGCGATCAGGCCTGAGGTGACAGCACTATCCGCAGCGCCTGGCCGCTCTGCTGGGCGTCGACGGCATCGTTGATCTTGCTGAGATCGGCGGTCTCGGTGATGAGCCGCTCGACGGGTAGCCGGCCGGTCCGCCACAGGCCCACCAGCAGGGGCAGGTCCCGATGCATGCTGATGCCGCCGTGGAAGCTGCCGGTCAACTTCTTGTCGTCGTGGAACAGTTCGTAGGCGTTGATCTCGACCACCTGATCCGGACGCCCCGCGCCGACCACGGTGACGGTGCCGCCGCGGCGCACGGCGCGCCAGGCCGCGGTGACCGTGGCCGGCGCGCCCACCGCGTCGATCACCACGTCGAGGTCGCGCAATTGGTCGAGCTGGTCGGGTTCGGCGCCTTCGGTGGCACCCACGGTGGTCGCAAGGGCACGCCGTTCCGGCATCGGGTCGATGGCTATCACTCGCGCGGCGCCCGCCACCACTGCGCCCATCACGGCGTTGAGACCGACTGCTCCGCAACCGATCACCGCGACATTGTCGCCGGGCTGGACTCGGGCGCTGCGCAGCGCGGCGCCGGCTCCGGTCGGCACCGCGCAGCCCATCATCGCTGCGACCGGGAAGGGGACGTCGTCGTCGATGCGGACCACCGCGTTGGCCGGTACCACGGTCTGCGCGGCGAAGGTCGACGTCGCCATGCCCTGATGGATCGACGCGCCGTTCAGGCTGAGCGGCGACTGCCGCGCCGGTCCCTTGCCGGCGCGCTGATCGGCCGACGACCTTCGATTGGCGCACAGGTAGTCGTCGCCGCGGCGGCAGGGCACGCAATGACCACACGGCGGGACCCAGACCATGACCACGTGATCGCCTGGCGCGACCGAGGTGACGCCCTCGCCCACCGAGGTCACGATGCCCGCGCCCTCGTGTCCCAGCACCACCGGCGTCGGCTGGCCGAACGAGGTGGTCAGTGACAGGTCGGAGGCGCACACGCCGCAACTGTGCAGCTCGACGGAGACCTCCCCGGGGGCCGGGGGAGCGATATCGATCTCCCGGATGTCGAAGGGCTCGCCGGGGGCCCACATGACTGCTGCGCGCATCAGATCTCCTCGGGTGTTCAGGACTGATAGTGGATGGAGGTGTACTGCAGATAGGCTGACAGGCCCTCGGCGCCGAACTCGGTGCCCAGGCCGCTGTCCTTGTGGCCGCCGAACGGTGCCGCAGCGTTCGAGCCGTAGTGGTTGATGCCGACGTTGCCGGTTGCCAGGCGCTGCGCGACGGTCGTCGCCAGGTCTTCGTCCTCGCTGAAAACTGTTGCTGCCAAGCCGAAATCAGAGTCGTTGGCAATCTTTACGGCGTCGTCGAGATCGCGGTAGGGGATGACGGAGAGGACCGGGCCGAAGATCTCCTCCCGGGCGATCGTCATGTCCGGGCTCACCTGTGAGAACACGGTCGGCTCGACGTAGAAGCCGCGCGGGAAGCGCGTGGCGACGTCGCCGCCCGTCACGGCCTTGGCGCCCTGGGCGTGGCCGGACTCGAGGTAGCCGGCCACTCGGTCGCGTTGCCGTGCCGACACCAGCGGACCGAACACGACCTGCGGGTCCGTCGGGTCGCCGATCGGTGCGCCGGCGACGACATCGGCTGCCAGCGCGGCGATCTCGTCGTGTCGGTGGGCCGGTACCAACAGGCGGGTGCATGCCTTGCATGTTTGCCCGGTGTTCCGCATGGTGACCTTGAGCAGGTTGCGGGCCAGCACGTCGGGTTCGAAGTCGTCGAGCACGATCGCCGGTGACTTGCCGCCGAGTTCCAGTGTCACCGGCCGCAACCGCTCACCACAGCTACGCCCGATCTGCCGGCCCACCGCAGTGGAACCGGTGAAGGAGATCTTGTCGACGCCGGGATGCTCGACCAGGGCGTTGCCGGCCCGGGTGCCGCCGGTCACCAGGTTCACCACACCGTCGGGGAATCCCGCGGCAGCCACCGCGTCCATCAGCAGCCGGGTTGCCATCGGGGTCTCCGGTGCCGGTTTGATCACCACGGTGCAACCGGCCAGGAGCGCCGGCCCCAGCTTGATGATCACCAGGCCGAGCGGGAAGTTCCAGGGAGTGATCAGGCCGGCGACCCCGACGGGAACCCGACGCACCACTGTGTGGCCGGGGCCCATCGGATTGGGCCGATCGTCCGGAGCGGTCAGAACGTCGGCGAGTTCAGCGGTCAGCCGTAGATGTGCTGCGGCATGGACCGGCGCCGCGCCGCTCTCCGCGATCGGTGTGCCGTTCTCGGCGGTGATGATGCGACTCAGTTCTGCTGCGCGCGAGGTTATCTCGTCGGCGAGTCGGTCGAGGAGCTCGGCGCGCCGGGCGGGATCGGTCTGAGCCCAGGCGGGCCACGCGCCGCGCGCCGCCCGTACTGCGGTGTCGATGTCGCGCTCGTTGCCGTCGGGGACCTGCGCCCAGACGGCCTCGGTCGCCGGATTGATCACCGGGGTGCGTTCCGCGGAATCGGCGGTGACCCAGTGGCCACCGATGAACAAGTCATCGTGTTGTTGCATGAGGATTCGCTTTCTGGCCGTCGCGGCTCACGCCGAGATGGCGTTGCGCTTGGCGGCGAAGGCCAGTGCGGCCTCCCACGTGCCGCGCCGCGAGATCTGGACTCGGTACTTCATGATGTCGCCGCGGCGGTTGACGGCGAGAGCTCCGATGAGTCGGTCGCCGTCGCGGTACAGGGCGACGAGGTTGTCGGTGTCCCAGCTGCCGCTGACCACCTCGGGCTCGCCGATCGGCAGGCCGGCGAACTGGATTCGCTGGCCGTACCAGTCGGACCAGAAATAGGGGACGTGCGAATACGGCGCCGCGGCGGCGGGATCCAGGAGATTCTCCATCGCGTGAACGGCCTGCTCTCCGGCGTTGGTCCAATGTTCCAGCCGCATCGCGGTGTCGAAGAGTGGGTTGGTCCATCGTGCGACATCGCCTGCAGCCCAGACATTCTCGGCGGCACGGAGTGACGGATCGCAGACGATTCCGTTGTCCACCGTCAGGCCTGATCCGCTGAGCCAACCGGTTGCGGGATCGGCGCCGATGCCGACCACCACCAGGTCGGCGGGAATCTCGCTGCCGTCGGCCAGCCGAACCCCGCTGACACGGTCGTCGCCGAGTACTTCGGCAACCGCCACTCCGCAGCGCAGGTCCACGCCGTGGCGGGCGTGCATGCGGCTCAGGCCCTGGCCGCCGGATTCGCCGACGGCGCGGACCAGCGGGGTGGGGGCGGCTTCGAGCACGATCGGCTCGAGGCCACGTGCCACGGCGGCCGAGGCCACTTCGGCGCCGATGAAACCTGCGCCGATCACGACGACGCGGGCGCGTGCGTCGAGGGCCCCGCGGATGGCCTGGGCGTCGTCGAGTCGGCGAAGCACGTGCACGCCGGACAGGTGGTCGGTACCGGGCAGGGTCCGGGCGGTGACGCCGGTGGCGATCAACAGCCGGTCGTAGCCGGTGGTGCCGGCGGTGGTGGTGAGCTGCCGCTCCGCGACGTCGAGGCCGGTGGCCCGCACGCCGAGCTGCAGGTCGACACCGAGTTCGCTGCCCAGGGAATCGACGTCGGGGAACTGGTGGTTGTCCGTCAGCGGTCCCTCGGCCAGGTACTCCTTGGACAGTGGCGGACGGTCATAGGGAAGGTGAACTTCTTCGCCGACGAGCGTCAGCTTGCCCTGGAATCCGGCCTCGCGAGCGGTCTGTACCGCCCGCAGGCCGGCGAGCGAGGCACCGACCACCACCACATGGTCTGGCGAGCCGCTCATGCCGGGGTCACTTCCGGACGCTGCGCCCACTCGTCGAGCCGCAGCAGGTGAGGCAACCGCCGCGCGACCGCATCGGCGGCTTCCGCGTCGGAACCGGTCACCTCGCCGATCCAGACGCAGCCCGACGTGCCGTCGATGGTGATGAGGTCACCGGCCTTGACCCGCGCACCGTCCGCGGAGCGGACCCCCGCGTCGTCGACGGTGAGGGTCTCGGCGCCGACCACCGCGGGGATGCCCCAGCCGCGGGCGACGACGGCGGCATGACTGACCAGTCCGCCGCGGGTGGTCAGGATGCCCACCGAAGCCGACATGCCGGCCACGTCCTCCGGACTGGTGGTGGGGCGGACCAGGATCACGTCGCCGTCGGCATCCATCGCCTCGTCCGCGCTGAGCACCACCCGCCCGCTGACCCGGCCCGGCGAAGCGCCCAGCCCGGAGCCGAGCAGTTGGGTGCCGACGCCCGGATCGTGTGCCGCAGCGGCAACCTCGGCGCGGGCGCGGGCGCGAATCGTCTCGGGAACCCGGACCAGGACCTCCGCGGGGGACAGCGCGATATCGGGATCGTCGGCCATCTCGACCGCGATCCGGACCGCCGCCACGGCGCCGCGCTTGCCGATGCGGGTCTGCAGCAGCCAGAGCTTGCCGTTCTCGACGGTGAACTCGACGTCGCAGATGTCGCGGTAGTGCAGTTCGAGCCGACGCAAAGTGGTGAGCAGATCCTGGTAGGCGGTGGGCTGATGATCGGCGAGGTAGCCGATTGGTCGGGTGGAGGAGTTGCCGGAGACCACGTCCTCACCTTGCGCGCAGGGCAGGTAATCGCCGAACGGCACGGCTTCGCCGGTCGACGGATCGCGGGTGAAGACCACACCGGTGCCGGAGTCCTCGCCCCGATTGCCGAAGACCATCACCTGTACGTTGCATGCGGTCGCTAGATCCTCTTCGATTCCCTCGTGGGCGCGGTAGGCGCGGGCCCGGTCCGATCCCCAGGAACGGAAGACGGCCTCGATCGCCTGCCTCAGTTGCTCGAACGGAACCTGCGGCACCTCGCGTCCGGTGACTTCGGCGATGCGCCGCTTGAGCTCGGCGACATGAGTCCGGAGTTCGTCGGCGCCCGCGTGATCCGGTGCCGTGGGCAGCAGGTCCTCGCCGGCTCCCATCACGGTCGTGGCGAACATGGTGAGGAAGCGGCGGTAACTGTCCCAGGCGAATCGGTCGTCACCGGCCGCGCGGGCGAGACCTTCCACGGTCTCGTCGTTCAAGCCCAGGTTGAGCACGGTGTCCAGCATCCCCGGCATCGATACGGGGGCGCCGCTGCGAACCGCGACGAGCAGCGGGTCCTGATGGTCGCCGAGGCGCCGGCCCATCCGGCCCCGCAGTCGCTCGATGTGTGTGCGTAGTTCGTCGTCGAGGCCCTCTGGCCAACCATTCTCGAGATAGTCGCGGCACACCGGAACCGAGATGGTGAAACCGGGTGGGACGTTGAGTCCGAGTGCCGTGGTCATCTCTGCGAGGCCGGCACCCTTGCCGCCGAGCAGGTGCCCGAGCTCGCGGGCCGGCACACCGTGATCGTGGTCGAAGGAGTAGACACCGGTCATGATTGCCTCCGTCATTTTTTGGTCAGACCGTTCGATGGTTCGAATCTAGCCCGAGACAGGTGTCACCGAAACCCTCCGGAGTGACCGAACGCACACTTCACCCTTTCGGGGGAGGGGTTGGCGGAAGTCGGCCTGTGCGAATCCGGTGTCAGGCCGCACCGGCGGCGTGGAACATCGCTCCCGCCTGGGATCTGGTCCGCACGCCCATCTTCCGCATCAGTCGCTTCACATGGGACTTCGTGGTCTCGGGGCTCACGTAGAGGCGCGCGCTGATCTCGGCATTGGTCAGCCCTTCGGCGACCAGTCGGAGCACCTCGCGCTCGCGTTCGGTCAGCGTGCCCAGCCACTCCGCCTCACTCGGTGTCGTCTGCGCCTGGCCGATCTCTTCAGCGGTCAGCAGCCGGTCGAGGGCCACTCCGACGCTCTCGCAGAACAGTCCGAGCAGATCCCGGTCGAACTCGTCGGTCAAGCCGGTCTCGAGATTGCGGTCCACGTGCACCATTCCGGCGACGCGTCCGCGAGCGACGACCGGCCCCGCGGTGTAGGTCACCGATCGGGTCACCGGCAGGATCGTCGGATGCACTCGCGGGTTATCGGCCACTCCGAGAACCAGGATGGATTTACGTTCGCGCACGACCCGCACCTCGTTGAGGTAGCGGATCTCCTGATAGGGCGGCCCGCCGGCGGCGACCATCGCCCGGGCCTCGTGTGGGTCCCCGAGGCTGTGCCCGGAGCGGGGGATCCACCGCTCGTCGCGCACCCAGGAGAACAGTGCACGCTCGTAGCCGAGGCCGGCCGCCTCGATGGGGATCGCGTCGGCGAGGTCGTCGACGGTTCGTGCCGCCCGGAGCCGCGTGAGCTGTTCGCGCAGGACCGACAGTTTGGAGCGCTGCCGCGCCACCTCTGCGGCCAGGATCTCGGCCTGGCTCGCCCGCAGGTCCAGCGTCGCCTGCTCCAGTTCCGGATCGGTGGGTAGTCCGGACAGGACCCGCTGCACCGCGGCGATCATCTCCAAGGCGGTCTGGCCGTCCACCACCCCACGGGTGGTGGACTGTGTCGAGGTGTCGAGGCCGCCAGCGGCCCTACTCAGTGCACGGACTGCCGCCTCGACGGTCGGCTCCGACTCCTCGACGTTCACGGTTGTCTCCTCCTGGCCGGGTCGGTTCTGTGGCTCCCCCGAATTGGGGAAAAAGCCCTGTGACGACCGAAACCGGTTGACGTCATTGTGACACGGCACACATCATCGTAGCAATTGGTCTAACAATTCTGACCAGTCCCCGAATCTGGAGGAAAAACCCCATGACCAGCAATGAAGTAGTTGCCGACGCGGTGATCGGCACCGGTATCAAGGCGTTCACGTCATCCAAGACCGCCACCGGGACCATCCGGTTCCTGGACTCCCCCGAAGAGGTCCTCGACTTCATCGACGGTCCCGACGTCGAGACCTCGATCGTCATCTCCCGTGGCGGAACCACCACCTTCATGTCGCCGGCACTGATGGCCGGAGTGGCCGGTCTGATCACCCTGCAGGGTGCTCCGGAGAGCCATCTGGGCATCCTCTCCCGCGAGTTTGGCATCCCTTGTGTGATGTCGACCGAGTTCACCGAGGGCATCCAGACCTCCCGCGGCGAGACCATCCCCGCCGACGGCACCACTGTGCGGCTCGAGACCTCGGGCGACAACGGAGTGGTCTACCTCGTCGACGGCAACGCGTAACCGAAAGGCAGAGAGAGACATGACCACCACCGACACCGGGGCCGAGGCTCCCTTCGATCCGACTCCGTTCCTGCAGGCGTTCAAGGCCGAGGTGCCGCAGGGCGTCGAGGGCAACCGCCAGATGCGCGAGCGGCTGGCAGTGCCGTTCCTGGACACCACCGCTGAAGACATCCGGCTGGAATCCCTCGCCGACGAGCAGGTCAACAGCTGGCTGGACTACGCGGCCTGGAACCTGTGGGACTTCATCCTGGGCCGCGCCTCGGAAGGCGAATCGGGTCTGATCCCGCGCCAGGAGTACGAGACCGTCTCCTTCGTCCAGCAGTGGAACAACTATCCGAAGTTCATCCGCATGCTGACCGACGAGGTGGGCGTCGACGGACTGCTGGACCTGGCCAAGACCTCCAGCCGGGAGATCGGCACCAAGATCAACGTCACCCGCAACTGGGCGGCCTCGGTCTGTCCGATCCTGGGTCGCGGCATCGGCATCGAACTCGAGCAGGACACCGTCGACAGCCGCCGCGAAGACCTGGAGACGATCATCCAGTTCGGCCGGCGGCTGCAGCACGGCACCTGGGGCGAGGGCCCCGGCTTCGTCTCGGCGCGCGAGTACCAGGTCCCGGTGCTCGAGCCGGCCTTCCTGCAGACGCTGGTCGATCAGGTCAAGCCGCTGGACGACCCGGCCAAGCTGGAAGCCTTCCGGCAGTTCAACGCCCGGACCGAGCTGTTCGGCTTCATGCTGCACTACGACTGCCGCGCCGGCATGGCCGACACCGGGCCGTACCCGCTGCCCGGCGGCAAGTTCGCCATCGTGCGCGACCACTTCCTCAACGAGACCGCGTACCCGTGGGCCGGAGTGGCCGAGGGGCTGCCGTACTGCGTCACCGAGGTGATGGTGTTCTCGGCGGACAAGGTCAACGCGACCATCACCGAGATCCAGACCACCTTCAGCGAGCCGTCGAACTACCTCGAGTACCTCGAGGGTGCGGTGGTCTTCGCCCGCGACACCATGGACACCCCGATGAGTGAGCTGCGGGTGCTCGATGACCAGGAGATGGCCGAGATCTCGAAGCAGTGCCAGAAGGGCACCATGTCGATGTACCGGACCCTGTCCAAGAAGTCGACCGAGGAGAAGATCCGCGACGGGGTGATGGTCTACACCCGCGAGTTCCTGCTGCCGCACGCCACGCGGGCCGGCATCTGGGACAAGTTCGTCGCCGAAGGCTTCGACACCATGCACCCCAAGGCCCAGGAGGCCTGGCCGGTGCTGACCAGCCCCCGGGCGGCCGAGATTCTGACGCCGATCCTGTTGTTCGGCAACGGCTTTCCCCACGTCTCGTCGGCCTGAGCCGGCGAAAGCTATCGAGTGAGGCATTAACAATGACTGTGCAATCACAGGCTGTCGACCTGATGGATCTCGAGCCGTTCATCGCCGGCACCGAGAACGATCTGCTCGCGCAGTTGCGGGAGCAGGAGCCGCTGCACTGGAACGACGAGCCGGACGGCCCGGGATTCTGGTCGGTGACCCGCTATGCGGACGTGGTGCGGGTGGTGATGGACCCGCAGGCCTTCATCAACGGCGAGGGCACCCAGATCCTCAGCCGCAAGGTCGAAGGCTCCACCAGCACGGTGCACAACACCGACCCGCCGCGGCACGGCAAGCTGCGCAAGCTGGCCGCCCCGCATCTGCGAGCGGTCAAGATCCAGGCCTGGCAGGAGGTGATCGACCGGGCGGTCGCCGCGATCCTCGACGACATCGAGGCTCGCGGGGAGGTCGAGTTCGTGAAATCGGCCGCCGCGCTGCTGCCGATCCAGGCACTCGGCCAGGTGCTCGGCGTCCCGCTGGAGGACTGCGGGCTGCTGCTGGACTGGACCAACCGGGTGGTCTCCGACGATCCGGAGTACATGACCCGGCCCGACGAGAAGGAACGCGCCCGGGAGGAGATGTTCGCCTACTTCAAGGAGCTCAGCGAGCAGCGCCGCAAGGAGCCGCGCAACGACATCGTCTCCAAGCTGGTGCACGCCGAGCTCGACGGAGAGCCGCTGCCCTGGAACGACCTGGCGGCGTACTACTTCGTGCTGGTCGGTGCGGGCAACGAGACCACCCGCAACCTGCTGACCGGGACGATGCTGGCCTTCGACGAGTTCCCCGACGAGTGGCGCAAGCTCGAAGCGGACCGCAGCCTGCTCAAGCCGGCGATCGAAGAGATGCTGCGCTACATCACCCCGATCCGGGCGATGCGCCGCACCGCGACCCGGGACGTGGAGTGGGGCGGCCAGACCATCAAGGCCGGCGACAAGGTCGTGTGCTGGTTCCAGGCGGCCAACCGGGACCCCGCGGTGTTCGCCGATCCGGACTCGGTCCGGATCGACCGCGAGGACAACGAGCACGTCGGATTCGGCTGGGGGATCCACGCCTGCATGGGTTCTCATCTGGCGCGGGCCGAGGTGACCTCCTTCCTGACGCAGATGCTCGATCGCGGGCTTCGGATCAAACCGCTCGCAGATCCGGACCGGTTGCACAGCAACCAGTTCCACGCCTTCAAGCGATTGCAGGTGCGGGTGGAGAAGAAGGGAGAACAGTGATGAAGGTCTTGGTGGACTGGGACCTGTGTGAAGGTCACGGTCAGTGTGAATACGCCGCGCCGGAGGTCTTCACCATCGATGACGACGGGGACCTGGTGGTCCTAGACGCGACCCCCGACGAGAGTCAGCGCAAGGCGGTCGAGCAGGCCGTCCGGCGGTGTCCGGTGCGGGCGCTGGTGATCGAAGGATGACCGGAGACGCCGGGCGCCGGATCGCCGTGCCGGGCACCTCCAACCTGCGCGACGCCGGCGGCTACCCGACCATCGACGGTGGTCGGGTAGCCCGGCGGCGTCTCTACCGGGCGGAGGCGATCGTCGATCCCGGCGGTCCGTCGTCCTACTCCTTCTACGACGCGGCGCAGCAGGTGCACTACCGCGAGCTGGCGGTGCGGACCGTGATCGATCTGCGGGACGAGGCGGAGTTCAGCCGCGCGCCGTCGGCCTGGGCCGTGGCCACCGGCGGGGTGCTGCACCAGTTGCCGATCGCCGAAGGCGGTGAGGGTGCGGACACCAACTTCTTCAAGATGCTGCTGACCGGCGAGCTGGCCGGCTTCGATGCGACCGACATGGGCCGGTTCTACGTGGCGCTGCTCGAGCAGCGGGCCGACGTGCTGGGGGCGGCCTACCGCCTGCTCGCCGACCCGGCCGGACTGCCGGCGCTGGTCCACTGCGCGGCCGGCAAGGACCGGACCGGGGTGTTCGTGGCGCTGGTGCTGCGCTCGCTGGGGGTGGCCGAGGAGTTGGTGGTGGGGGACTATGCGCTGACCGGGGTGTTGCGGCCCAATCGGGTGGACGCCTTCGCCGACCGGCTCGTCGCAGCGGGCCGCGACCCGGAGATCGCCCGGGTGCTCTTCGATGCCCCCGCCGAGGCGATGAGTTATGCATTGGCACATGTCGGCGAGGCCTACGGGGAGGTGGCCGACTATCTGACCGGCCCGGCGGGCGTGACCCCGACCGAGTTGGCCGCGGTGCGGGCCAACCTGCTCGAACGCCCCGATTGATCGCTGCTGCGGCGGGTATTCAGAACCCCTTGCTCTAAAGGGTCATACCATTCTACTATCGACGCATTACCTTGAAACTGATGTGAGAGCAGACGCAATGAGCAGCGAACGTGATCTCGGCCGGTACACCCCGGAACAGATCGAGGACTACTACCGGACCGGCCAGTGGACTGATGAGAACTTCACCGAACTGCTGAAGCAGCGCGCGCAGTCGCACGCCGACAAGGTCTTCGTCACCGACGGCACCCACGAGCTGACCTACGCCGAGCTCTACACCACCTCGCAGCAGCTGGCCGTGGGTCTGCGCCGGCGTGGCCTGGCGGCCGGCGACCGGGTCGCGGTGCAGCTGCCCAACTGGGCCGCCTTCGTGGTGGTCGCTGCGGCGCTGGCCCGGATCGGTGCGGTGATGGTGCCGATCATGCCGATCTACCGCCGCGACGAGGTCTCGCACGTGATCGAAGACGCCGCCGTCCGGATGGCCATCGCGCCCGCCGAGTTCAAGGGCTTCGACTACGTGGGCATGTTCGAGGAGATCCGCCGCGAGTCGTCCACCCTGCGGGAGATCGTGGCGGTCCGCGCCGGTGCCGACGCCCGGGAGGCGCTGGGCGCCCGCGACATCGACATCCTCGAGGACCTGATCGTCGGCGACGTCACCGCCGAGCAGGCCGACGCCGAGCTGGACTTCCGGACCCACCCCGACGATCCCTATGTCATCGTCTACACCTCCGGTACCACCTCGCGGCCCAAGGGCTGTGTGCACACCTTCAACACCTATGCCTCCGGGGCCCGGGCGCTCACCATCGCCTTCGGTCACACCGAGGCCGACGTGCAGTTCGGCCCGTCGCCGATCACCCACACCACCGGCCTGGTGACCAGCGTGCTGATCCCGATGCTGGCCGGCGCCGCCACGCACTTCATGGCCGAGTGGAACCCGGCGCAGGCGCTGGTGGACATCGAGAAGTTCGGCTGCACCGCCGCGGTCACCGCGACCACCTTCCTGCAGACCCTGATGGCCGCCGCCGACGAGCACCCCGAGGCCGACCTGTCGAGCCTGCGGGTGTGGACCTGCGCCGGCTCGCCGATCCCGGCCGCGGTGGTGGAGAACGCCACCGCCAAACTGCCTGGGACCCGGGTGCTTTCGCTGTACGGGCGGTCGGAGAACCTGTCCACCACCACCTGCACCATCGAGGATTCGCCGGAGCGCTCGATCACCTCCGACGGTGCCGCACTGCCCGGTGCCGAGGTGAAGATCGTCGGTGAGGACGGTGCCGAGGTGCCGCGCGGCAGTGAGGGCGACATCGCCTTCCGCGGCCCGTCGCACATGATCCGCTACCTCAACCGGCCCGTGGACACCGACGAGCTGTACACGCCCGACGGCTTCTCCCGTTCCGGCGACCTCGGTGTCATGGACGCCGACGGTTTCGTCCGGGTCACCGGCCGGACCAAGGACATCGTCATCCGCGGCGGCATGAACATCAGCGTCCGCGAGGTGGAGGACAAACTGGCCTCTCATCCGGACCTGAGCGCGATCGCCGTGGTGGGCATGCCCGACGCAAATCTCGGCGAGAAGGTCTGCCTGTACGCGGTGCCCAAGGCCGGCCACAAGGCGCCGACCGTCGAGGAGCTGCGGACCTACCTGACCGAGCGGGGCGTGGCGATCCAGAAGACCCCGGAGCGGGTCATCGTCATCGAAGAACTGCCGATGACCGCGACCGGCAAGATCCAGAAGCACGTGCTGCGCAAGCAGGTCGCCGATGAGCTGGGACAGGTGGCGACGCCCGGGGCAGACTGACCGGCATGGAGATCACTGCACCGGAATTCGTCATCGGCGGCGCGGAGCGGCTGCTCCGGGTGTCGGCGGTCAGCCTGACCCCGGAGTCGGCCGAGCTGCGCGAGGAGAGCGGGGCCTGGCTCGCCGACCCGGCGGTGGGCGTGAGTCGCGCCGCGCTCGGCGTGATCCTCGATGACGTCACCGGGTACGTGGTCGCTGCCGGGTCACCGAACGACCGGTGGCCGGTCAGCCTAGGCATCCGCCTCGATCTGCTCGCCGACCCGCCGATCGACGGAAGCCCGCTGACCGCCACCGGCCGGCTGATCGCCCGCGACGAGGTCAGCGGTACCACGCGCGGCGAGGTCGCCGGACCCGACGGGGCGGTGCTGGCGCTGATCACGCAGCGGTCGCACCTGCTGACCGTGAGCGAGGCGCCCACCACCCCGTACATCGACGCCCCGGTGCCCGGGCCGGAGGTCTCCCTGCGCGAGGCACTCGCGCTGCGGGAGGTCGAGCCCGGGGTGGTCGAGCTGCCGGCCAACCCCTACGCCGCCAACGGGATGGGCAACATCCACGGCGGCATCCTGATCACGGGGATGGAGTTCGCCGCGATGTCGGTGCTGCGCGCCACCGGCGAACTCCGCACCACCAGCATCGATACCGTCTTCGTGCGGCCGGCGGATGCCGCGCATCCGACCACCTTCCGCACCGCGGTGCAGCACCGGGGCCGGTCGATGGCGGTGGTGGAGGTCGCGGCGCTCGCGGCCTCCGGCAAACCGTGCGCGCTGGCCACCGTGATCGTGCAGCAGCGCCGGGACTGACCGAGGAGGACCATGATCACCGAACGGCAGCTGGAGTTCCAGACGCCGGCCGACGCCAACCACCAGTGGGCGGAGACCCTGTGGCTGGGCCTGCACATCCCGGAGGCGAATCTCTACGGCTGGGTCTATCAGGTGTTCCGGGCCGGCGTCGGGGTGATGACCTGCGACGTCGAGTTCGTCGACCGCTGCTCGGACCAGATGTTCGATGCCCGCTACGTCGACATCCACAATCACCTGCCGATCCCGGCGAGCCTGCGCAGCTACACGCTGCCCAACGGGCTGTCCTTCGAGTCGCATTCGCCGCGTTCGTACCGGCTCGACTACGTCGGCGTCGACGACACCGAGATGCACCTGGACATCGCCGGGATCCATGAGCCCTACGACATCCACGATCCGAACCTGGATCCGATGGCGCAGCCCGATCCCGCGCAGGCCGTTGAGCACAGCGGCTTCGGCACCGCCTACGCCGGGCATTTCGACCTGACCGCCCGGGTCACCGGCACCGTGAAGGTCCGCGGAACCGAGTATCCGGTCGACTGTCTGGCCACCCAGAACCACAGTTGGGGACCGCGGCCGGAGCGCGGGATGCGGCCCATGGGCTATGTCAACGCGCAGTTCGAGGACGGGCGGGTGGTGCAGTCGATCTGGGGATTCGACCCCACGGCGCCCGACGGGCAGCAGCACACCTTCAAACACGGCTACCTGATCCGCGACGGGCAGCTCACCGGAGCGGTGGCAGGCTCGCTGGGCGTCCGCCACCGCGGCATGGCGCCGGCGGAACTGACGCTGGCGGTGACCGATGCCGACGGTCGGACCGAGACGCTGACCGGGGTCCCGGCCACCTACAACCTCTGGGTGCCCTACGGTTCCTGCCCGACCGGACTGTCGATGGTCCGCTGGACCGCGCCCGACGGCTCGGTCGGTTACGGCACCTCCCTGGAGGGGTACCCGCTCGACGCGGTGACCGGCGGTAAGCTGCACTCCGACATCGCCGAGTCGGCCGGGGTGATCCGATGAAGGCCGTGGTGATGCGCGACTTCGGTGGCGCGGAGGTCCTGCAGATCGGGGAGCGGCCCGAGCCGGTCTCCCGGCCGGGTTGGGTGACCGTCTGGTTGCATGCCGCCGCGCTGAACTGGCACGACGTGCTGGTGCGTCAGGGTCGGTACGGTTCGCCGCTGCCGCATACCCCGGGTGCCGACGGCGCCGGGGTGCGCACCGACACCGGCGAAGCGGTGGTGATCCTGCCCTCGCTCTTCTGGGGAGATCGCAGCGATGCCCCGGGCCCCGAGTTCGACATTCTCGGCGACCACCTGCCTGGCACCTACGCCGAGGCGGTGAGTGTGCCGGAGGAGTGTGCGGCCGCCAAGCCGGCCGGTTACAGCTGGGCCGAGGCGGCCGCGCTGCCGCTGGTGGGCGTCACCGCCTACCGGGCCCTGGTGACCCGGGCCGGCCTGCAGGCCGGCGAGTCCCTGCTGATCATCGGCGCGGGCGGCGGGGTGGCGACCATGGCGATCGCCCTGGCCTCGGCGATCGGTGCCCAGGTCTTCGTCACCGGGTCCAGTGAGGCCAAGCTGGCTCGGGCGCGGGCGACGGGCGCCGTCGACGGGGTGCTGCACACCGCCGACGACTGGCCGGAGCGGGCCAAGGCCGCCGCACCCGGCGGACGGGGCTTCGACGTGGTGCTCGATCCGGTCGGGCTGTGGGACCGGTCGGTCCGCACGCTGCGCCCCGGCGGCCGGCTGGTGGTCCTCGGAGCCAACGTCGCCGAGCAGGCGCCGATGGACATCCGCGCCTTCTACTTCGGCCAGTACTCGCTGTTGGGCACCACGATGGGTGGCCCGGCCGATTTCCAGGGTCTGCTCGAGTTGGTCGAGGGCGGCGCGGTGAGTCCGCCGGTGATCGCCGAGGCCCTTCCGCTCGACCAGGCGCGCCGGGCTCACGAACTCCTCGAAGCCGGCGCCCACATCGGCAAGATCGTGCTCACCGACTGAGCGCCGCCGCCGGCCCACCCCGCCGGCGCACCACCTTTGACGAAAGGCACCGCCGAATCGGCGGTGCCTTTCGTCGATCGTGGTGCCTTCTCCCGGGGTTTGGCGGGCCGGCCGGACTCGGGCAATGAGCCCAGGAGGCGAGCCAAACCGCCCGATGGGTCGATGTGACCTGCGACATAGTTCGACAGTCTGGTTCTAGTCGGTCTGCAGCGGCAGACGACAGCGGATCTGAAGCCGGAACTGCTCCCGCACAGCCGGGCCGGAAACCGGCTTCGGATCCACCCATCACCGGGTCCTCCCTCGGATCACCTCGGTCGTTCGGCCTGCTCATCGCGGTCGTCGCCGACCTGTCAACAGTGGTCTGCGTGGAGCTTCGGCCAAGGCGATCGGGTGTGCAGACAGACCCACAGGACGGAGCAATCAGTGACTACCAAGCGCAGCGACTTCTTCATCGACGGCAAGTGGCGGACCTACGCGACCGACACCGTCGACATCGTCTCGCCCAACGACGGCAAGGTCCTCTCGCGTACCCCGCTCGCCACGGCAGCGGTGATCGACGCGGCGGTCAGCGCCGCCCGGCAGGCGATGGCCGATCCGCACGGCTGGAGCCGGCTGCAGCCTGCAGAGCGCGCGGCCAAGATGAACGCCCTCGCCGACGCCCTCGATCGGCGCGCCGGTGATCTGGCCGCGGCGGTCAGTGCGCAGAACGGCATGCCGATCTCCATCGCGAACGGCCTGGAAGCCGTGTTCCCGCAGACGCTGCTGCGTTACTACGCCGGTCTGATCGAGAACTTCGACTTCGAGGAGATGCGTCCGGGTCTGCTGGGCGGCTCCACCAAGGTGCAACGCCGGCCGGTCGGGGTGGTCGCGGCGATCGTGCCGTGGAACTTCCCGCAGGCGCTGGCCGCCTTCAAGTACGCGCCGGCGCTCGCCGCCGGCTGTGCGATCGTGATCAAGCCGTCCCCGGAGACCACGCTCGACTCCGACATCCTGGCCGAGGCGGTCGCCGAGGCCGGTATCCCGCCGGGGGTGATCAACATCGTTCCCGGCGACCACACGGCCGGTGAGTATCTGGTCTCGCACCCGGGCGTGGACAAGGTCGCCTTCACCGGTTCGACCCAGGTCGGCCGGCGGATCGCCGGGGTCTGCGGGGAGCTGCTCCGGCCGGTGACGCTAAAGCTCGGCGGCAAGTCGGCGGCGATCTTCCTCGACGATGCCGACCTCGACCTGCAGCGGGTGGGTGAGCAGATGTTCTCGACGATGCTGCTGAACAACGGCCAGACCTGCTTCCTGTCGAGCCGGATCCTCGCGCCGCGGGCGCGCTACGCCGAGATCGTCGACCTGGTGACCACCCTGGTGAGCGTGCAGAACGTCGGGAACTCGCTGGACCCGCAGACCACGATCGGCCCGCTCGCTACCTCGCGGCAGCGTGACCGGGTCGAGCAGTACATCGAGATCGGGCGGTCGGAAGGGGCCCGGGTGACCACCGGCGGCGGGCGCCCGGACTCCGCCGGCTGGTTCATGACGCCGACGGTCTTCGCCGACGTCGACAACCGCCACCGGATCGCCCGTGAGGAGATCTTCGGTCCCGTGCTCTCGGTGATCCCGTACGACGGCGACGACGACGCGATCGCGATCGCCAACGACTCCGAGTACGGGCTCGCCGGCGTCGTCTTCACCACCGACCACGCCCGTGGGATGGCGATGGCCGACCGGATCGAATCGGGTTCGGTGGGCATCAACGGCTACCTTCCGGACCCGACCGCACCGTTCGGCGGGATCAAGGCCAGCGGCCTCGGCCAGGAGCTGGGGCCGGAAGCGCTGACCGGCTACCTCACCTACAAGTCGATCTACGCGTGATGGCGATGCAGGGCGATCCCGCAGCCGAAGGCGAGCAGCCGATCGTCGTCATCGGCCTCGGCCACGCGGGCATGCAGGTGACGGCGCTGCTGCGGCAGGGCGGCTGCACCGGCGAGATCATCGCGATCGAAGCCGACGCCACCGAGCCGTACCAGCGGCCGCCGCTGTCCAAGAAGTTCAACCGGCCCGACCATCTCGAGCCGCTCAAGCCGGCGGACTTCTTCACCGGCCAGCGGATCGAGGCGATCTTCGACCGGCGAGTGGTGGGCCTGGAACGGCAGAGCCGGCGAGTTCGGCTGTCCGACGGGACCGCGATCGGCTACCGCAAACTGGTCATCGCGACCGGTGCGCGGGCGGTCGTCCCGGACGTTGCGGGCTTCGAGCTGGCCGGCGTCCAGACCCTGCGCACGCTCGACGACGTGGCGGTCCTGCGCAAAGCTGCCGTTCCGGGAGCTCATCTGCTGATCATCGGCGGCGGGTACATCGGGCTGGAGGTGGCCGCGACCGCGGCCGCCGAGGGCGTCGAGGTGACCATCGTGGAGCGGGAGGCACAGCTGCTGGCCCGGACGGCCAGTCCCCGGTTCGCCGCCGAGATCGAGCGGATGCAGCGAGCGCTCGGGGTGCGGGTGCGGTGCGCGACCACGGTCACCGAATTGCAGGGCGGGCCGCAGGTCCGCGCGGCCCGGCTCAGCGACGGCTCCACGGTCGCCGTGGACGCCGTGCTGGTCGGGGTCGGCGTGGTGCCCAACAGCGAACCGGCCGTGGCCGCGGGGATCGACTGCCGCAACGGCATCGTCGTCGACCGGTCCGGGCGGACCAGCGACCCGGACGTCTTCGCGATCGGTGACGTGACCTCGCGTCCGCTGCCGGACGGCTCGCGGGCGAGGCTGGAGAGCATTCCCAGCGCGGTCGAGCAGGCCAAGGCGGCGGCGGCCGCGATCCTCGGCGAGGCCCCGGCACCGCTGGAGGTTCCCTGGTTCTGGTCGGACCAGTGCGACCACCGGATCAAGGTGGCCGGCCTGCTCGATCCGGCCCGCGAGCTGGACGTCTTCATCAAGCGGTCCGGGGAGCCCGACTCCCTCACCGTGCTGCACGTCGCCGGCGACCAGCTGGTCTGTGCAGAAACCGTCAACTCGGCCGTCGACTTCATGGCGGCCCGGAAATTCATCAAGGACGGCCGTCAGCTGGACCGGCGCCTGCTCGGGGAGCCGGACATTCCACTGAAGGATTCGCTCTTGACCAAGGTTAGGAATCAGTCATGAACACTCAGCAGATCTCGGTCACCTTTCGCTCCGCCGGCGGCGACACCTGGCATACCGATGCCGTCGCCGGGCAGAGCGCGATGGAGGTCGCCGTCCGGCACAACGTGCCCGGCATCATCGGCGAATGCGGCGGGACGATGGCCTGCGCGACCTGCCACGTGGTGGTCCCCGAGGAGTTCGTGCCGGACTTCGACCCGCCGGAGGTCGACGAGGCCGACATGGTCGAGTTCCTCGACGGCGCGTGCGATCGGTCCCGACTGGCCTGCCAGCTGAAGCTGGCCCCCGATCACGCCGACCTGGTCCTCGACCTTCCCTGACCGGTAGGGCGCCGAGCGCGTCCACCAGAACCCATTGAGATTTCAGACAGGAGAACAAACATGTCCACAGACCATTCGATCCTCGCCGCCTACCCGGCTCGGTACTTCGACGCCTGGGGCGACAAGGACCTCGACGCGGCCCTGGCGGTGGTGGCCGAGACGCTGCGCTGGAAGGATCCCGTACTGCCCGAGGTGCTGGAGAACCGGGAGGGGGCCAAGGCCTTCTTCCAGGCCGGCTGGCAGGCCTTCCCCGACATCGCCTTCAAGGCGGTCGGCGAGCCGCTGGTGGACGCTCCGCGGTCCACGGTCGCCCAGGAATGGGTGATGACCGGTACGCACACCGGCGACGGATTCCCGGCCGGCGTTTCGGCGAGCGGCCGTAGTTTCGAGGTGGAAGGCATCGACGTCTGGATCCTGAACGCCGACGGCCAGGCCGTCAGTGTCCGGGCCTACTACGACGCCGCCGACTTCGCGCGACAGCTGGGGCTGGCATGACGACCGTGGACAAGCCCGTCGCCGAGGCCACGGCGACCGAGGTCGAAACCGAGTATGCCGATGTCGTGATCGTGGGCACCCGGATCTCCGGAACGGCGGCGGCGGTGGTCTTCGCCCGGGCCGGCCTGCGGGTGATCGGACTGGACAAGTCGCGGTTCCCCTCCGACACGATGAGCACCCACATCATGGTGCCCAATGCCGTCCAGGAGCTGGCCCGCATGGGAGCCCTCGAGAAGGTGCTGGCCCTGAACCCGGCGAAGTCGAAGTACCTGACCTTCGACATCGGCGACGTGCACATCCGCGAGCGGATGCGCCCGTACGGGGGGATCGATTACGGGCTGACGATCCCGCGAGACCAGCTGGACGTCCTGCTGGCGGAGGCGGCCCGCGACGCCGGCGCCGACATGCGGGAACGCTGCCTGGTGGAAGAAGTCCTCATGGAGAACGGCCGGGCGGTGGGGGTGCGTTACCGGACCACTACCGGCCGCCACGAGATCCGCGCCAAGCTGGTGATCGGCGCCGACGGCCGGAAGTCCAAGGTCGCGGCCGGGGTCGGTGCGTGGGAACCGTACCGCGGTTCCAAGAACGGCCGGGGATTCGCCTACCGCTACATCGACGATCCGATCGGTGCCGACAAGCAGGACACCTATCAGGTGTTCCGTGCCGAGGGCAATCAGGCGCTGGTGATGCCGTCGGCTCCCGCCGGCCGGGCGATCGTCGTGCACATGTGTTACGCCTCCGACATCCCCCGGTTCCGGGAGGACCCGGAGGGGGGTGTGGCAGGAGAAGCTCGACCGTGACCCCAAGCTGCGCGAGCGACTGGCGGGGGCGAGCGGGATGAGCCCGATCCGGACCACCGACGACCTGTCGGCCTTCTACCGCAAGTCGAGCGGTCCGGGCTGGATGCTCATCGGCGATGCCGGGCACTTCAAAGATCCGGTGACCGGCAACGGCATGCGCGATGCCTTCAAGCACGGGCGCTTGGCCGCCGAGTATGCCGCCCCGGTCATCGACGATCCCGAGCTGCTCGACGCGGCGATCACCGACTGGGAGAAGCAGCGGGACCGGGACACCCTGCCCACCTACCACTGGGGCAACCGGGAGACCCGACCACAGCTGACCTCGCCGCTGGCTCAGGCGGTGCTGGGGACCTTCGCCGGCACCGAGCAGCCGGGCATCTCGGATCTGTTCAATCGCACGAAGTATCCCGAGGACATCATCAGCCCGCCCCGCCTGATCCGGGGACTGCTCGCTACGCTGCTGGCCCGGGGCGCCGACCGCCGGGCGATCCTGGCCGAGGTGGCCACGGAGCTGCGCTACGAGGTGGAAGTGCGGCGCAGCCGCTACTTCGACGGCTTCCGGTCCCGGCGGGTCGCGGCGACCGAACACCCGGGCTGGTCGGTGGGCAAGGCACCCTGAGCCGCCGGCCGCCGAAGGCACCGCTGCCCCGTACCGAATCGGTACGGGGCAGCGCTGCCTTCGGGGCGAGCGGGTCAGTCGCGGACTCGGCTCAGTCGCGGACTCGGCTCAACCGCCCGATCAGGGCGATCGCCTCGACCCGGTTGGCGGCACCGAACTTCTGCAGGATCGCCCGGACATGGTGTTTCACGGTGGCCACGGAGAGGACCAGCGTCTCGGCGATGTCCTGATTGCTCAAGCCCTTCAGCATGAGTTCGAGCACCTCGATCTGGCGGGGGGTGAGGATGTCGGCGAAGTTCACCGACTCCGAGGACTGACCCACCAGGTGGAACGGCAGCGTCCGGTCCAGGTCGATCTCGAGGTCGGCCGACTCGTTCAACTCGACCGAGTCGGAGGCGAGCTTGGCCAAGGCCTGCGAGGCGGTCAATGCGGCATGCTTGCTGGTGGCGATCAGATCGTCGACCTCGATGCGGCGCAGCGCGAGACCGGCGTCGTAGGTCACCGCGCGCTGAATCTGCAGGTCCACCGCGTCCGGCTGGCGACTGTGGCCGATGTAGAGCAGGCTCGTGGCCGAGTCGAAGCCGGGCTCGAGTGCCGATACGGTGAGGACCCCGCTCGAGACCGCGGTCAGGGGATGCGTGGCGGAGACCAGGCCGCAGGAACCGTGCTCGATGACCTCGCGTTCGGCGGCGGTCGCGGGGAAGGCACGCGCGGCGGCGGTCGTGGTGGAGCCGCTGCCGTCGTCGGCGCCCACGGCGATGACCTCCTCGCCGTCGAGGCGGGCCAGCCATACCGCTTGGACCGGCAGCCAGTGCCGGCAGGTGTCGACGATCTGGCCGAGGAGCTCGTCACCGGTGAGGGCGGTGTCGAACGACTGAGTGCCCTCGGCGAGAAAACTGCTCCAGTGCAGCAGGCGGTGTGGCGTCACCGTCGGGGCCGCGGCGCCCGACACCACGTCGGACGGTGCCCCGGAATCGGCCGCTTCAGTCATCCCGGTGTTCTCGGCTCATCGCATTGAAGGCCGCGACGGCCGCGGCTCGATGACCCACGTTCATCTTCTTGAGGATCTGCCGGACGTGGGTCCGCACGGTATGGATGCTGACACAGAGCTGCGCGGCGATCGCTTGGTTGGTGAGGCCGCTGCTGAGCTGTTCGAGTACCTCGTACTCGCGCGCACTCAGGCTCGGCATCACCCTCGGGCGTTGCTCGGCCGGGCGGCTGAACTCGATGCGGTCGCGCCGCGGCGGGGCATCGGAACCCGGAACGTCCGGCGCACCTGGAGCTGCCGAAGCGTCGAGCAAGGCCGCGATCCGGGGGGCATCTCGTTGCGCAGCCGGCGTTCCTTCTTGGTGGTGCGTTGGATCCGGTACATCGCCGCCACCGAAGTGGAGTAGCGGTTGAGCCAGAGCATGTCGGTCTCGTTGGGCGGCCGCGATTGGATGGCGCGGTCGATATGCAGGAAGGCGGCGATCCGGCCGTCGACGAAAAGCGGCGCTCCCGCGTAGTCGGTGGCATTGGACAGGACGACCGGCGGCTTGTGGGTCCGAGGATTCTCCAGTGCGTTCTCGATGAGCACCGGGCGGCGGTTGCGAGCCATCTCGGCCTCGGGAAGGCTGCCGACGAGGCGGATGACCGGGTTGTCTTTGAGGTAATCGTTCAACCGGATCGCGGTGATCTCGGTGGGGTCCTTCGCCCACATGGACACCGGAATCCAGTGGGTGCCCTGAACCACGGAGAACAGGACCTTTTGGAAGCCGCAGATCTCACCGACGATCCGGGGTACCTGCTCGAGGTATTCGGTCCGCTCGAGGCCGGAGAGCTCGAGCGCCGCATCGTCCATGTCGCGGGTCACCCGGGAGTTCATCTCCCAGTCCTGCGTCACCGCGAGCTGCCATTCCTGGTGCAGCCCGGTCAGGCTACGGTGCAGATCATCGTGAAAGTCGGCCGGCAATTGATCGGTGAGTTCAGTGATGCGCCGGCGATATGACTCGATGGTGGCCGAGCCTAATGCGGCTCCATTCTTCAGCGATTCATTGCGGTCGTGAAAAATGCGGTCGGTCACTCCACTGATTCGACTCGCAAATGCATCCTGCGGCTCTTGCAGGAGCTGGACTTCCGGCATCGTTCCTCATTTCGCCTGAACAGGCATGCCGCCGTGTGGCAGGCCCCGGCGGACGGGGGTCATGCGAGGGTGTCGAACCCTCGCATGACCCCCTATCCTAGCTGGTCAGCGCCGTGACGTCAGGACCTTGACGGTCTCCTGGTCCTGCACCTGCGCGGTGGCCCGCTCCACCCAGATCCGCCACATCTCATCACCGCGCGGGGGCCGCTTCACCTGATTGGCGGCGTGGATCCCGGATTGCAGAGAGTACAGGCTATTGGCTCGGTAGTCGTCCAGGCACTCGTCGAAACTGTAATTCTCGACGCCGTTTGCGACGAGGGCGTCGTGATATTCCTTGAGTAGATCCCGCTCGTGAGTCCGACGGACTTCGGTCTCCAGTGAGAGCGTGATGAAATGGCTGATATCGATGGTTCCCGAACCGAAACCGAGGGTCTGCCAGTCGAGCACCGTGACCAGGCCCTGCTGTCCGCGGGCGTCGAACAGGATGTTGTCGGCCCGGAAGTCGGAGTGCCACAGGCAGAGCGGTCGCTGCAGCACATCGATCCACGCCTCGGCTGCGGCCAGCGACTTCTCGGCCTCGTCGAAGCACTCCTCGCGAACCAGATCGCCGAAGTTCTGCCGGAACAGTTCGGTGATCTCCGGGAAGTTCTTCGTCACCTCCACGAAGGCCCCGACGATGCTCTGCAGCCAGGGGTACTGCCGCAGGTTCTCTTGGCCCCAGCTGCCGGCGTGCAGCATCGCCGCCTGCCGGACGACGTTGGCGGCGTCGTCCGGGCTGCAGCCCTGATTCTGGTCCACGCTGCGGGCGGCGCCGATGTCTTCCATCAGGAGCGCGAAGTCGACCTCGTTGTCGTCGAGTGCGGCGTAGATCGCATGCGGTGCATTGAGTTTCAGCCCCGAGCGCAGGTTGCGGTAGAACTCGATCTCCGACCGGTAGAAGCCGTTGGCCCGGGCGAACTCGCGGCTGGTGGGGTCCTCGGAAGGGAACTTCGCGACCACCGTCGGTGGAGCGTCGGTCGGCCGGTCGTAGGTGAGGGAGAGTCGGTAGCTGTCGGCGAGCTGACCGGTCCCGCACGGGACGCACTGAACGTCGGTCACCTGCTCGTCGGAGATCAGGCCGGCGCTCGAGAGGGCCTGGGTGACCCATTCACCGGTGACCTGACCGGCCGTGTAGACGGGTCGAAGCTGAGTTTCCATCGTGTCTTTCCTAGGGGTGTGAGTTGCGGATGGTGTGGCGGAAGGTGTTGCGCGGGTGGCTACTTCGCCCGGGCACGCAGATGCTCGAGGTAGTCCTTCGGCCAGAGCCAGTCGGCGAAGCCACCGCCGGGCTTGCCGTCGATCTCGGCGCGCAGGACGGCGTCGAGCAGGGTCGTCTTGGGGCCGACCGGGAACTCGAAGGTCGCGAAGGTGGTTCCGGTGACCGTCGTCTGTCGGCCGGCGTGGTCCTCCACGTCGAGGCGCAGGGCCGTCTGGAAGTTCGCAACGTCGTAGTCGACATCCTATTCCGCGGTCTTGATCGGCGAGGTCAGTCCGTCCTTGTGGACGTAACCCATCTGCGGATTG
Organism: Gordonia paraffinivorans NBRC 108238; assembly: GCF_000344155.1. Classification (GTDB taxonomy): domain Bacteria; phylum Actinomycetota; class Actinomycetes; order Mycobacteriales; family Mycobacteriaceae; genus Gordonia; species Gordonia paraffinivorans. Next base: position 87,181 of record NZ_BAOQ01000024.1, read on the forward strand.
GCGCCGAGTCCGGAGATGTCGAGGACGTGCACCGCGGTGTCGGCGGTGGTCGCCTCGAACCACTTGTAGTGCTGGATGGCCTCCCAGTCGCGGACGCCCCAGGAGTGGTCGTGGTGACCGGTGGTGTCGACCGGGATCTCCTGCCCGTTGAATCGGAGGGTGCCCCGGTAGGTGCCCGACTGCTCGAGGCGGTCGGTGGCGAAGTAGGGCGGGCAGCCCCGGGGGTGGCTGGAATAGAGGAAGGCGTCGTGGAACGGCGTGAACTCCAGGTCTGCCTGAAAGTTCTCGCCGGTGAACGTCACCGTCGAGGACGGGCTGTCCGGGGACAGGCGGATCGACAGGTCGAAGGCCTGCCAGTCGTCGAAGTCGGCGTCGGGGGCCACCGAGGCCCCGTCGCGGTGCTCGAAGATCGAGCTCCCGTCCGGGTTGCCCCCGTAGACCCAGGCGCCGTAACCGGTCTTGTGGTCACTGGTGACCCAGGTATAGAAGGCCAGGCCGATGCCCTGGTCGGGGAGCTGGAACATGTAGAGCAGGGACTCTCGGCCGAGCGGGTCATCACCTAGGTGGTGACGGCGTGAGTCCGGGTGGGGTGCGATGGCGGTGGTCATCCGGTGGTTTCCTTTCGGGGGTCTGCGGCGGCGCGCAGTTCTGGACGAAGGGGTGTCTTCGCCGAGCGTGGGATCGCTCGGTAGGGCCGCACCGGTCGGCTGCGTGGGTGAATCGCGACCGGCCGATCGGGCGGGGCGGGTTGCCTGGGTAACGATGCTGCCGGGCTATGGCGTGCGTCACATCGACCCAACGGGTGATAAAGCTCATCCACCCGGCGTGGGCACTGAAGCCGGCGGCCGGCAACCGCTCGGCGCCGCTGCTCAAGCGCCCGGCCGGCGCCGCCGACCTGCGGCTTCGTCCGCCGCCGGCGTCCGAGGGCTGAGTCTTGTGGCTGATAAATCTCGCCAGCAGGGTCTAATTTCCGGCCCGCACCGTTGAGTCCGGGCGGTGCGGGTGGTTCATTCGCGGCATGACTCAAATCACAACTGCGAGGCTTGCACCGGCCCGCGCCGCCGCCGTCGCCCCCGTCGATCTCGCTTCACTGCTCGCCGCCCGCACCCGTTCGACACCTGATCGTCCGGCCATCACCTTCGAAGGCGAGACGGTGACCTTCGCCGAGTTCTCCGCGCAGGTCGAGAGGCTGGCGGCCGGACTGGCCGAGCGCGGTGTGCAACCCGGAACCCGGGTCGCCTACCTCGGCCAGAACCATCCGATGTTTCTGCGGGCGCTGTTCGCGGTCGCCCGGCTCGGGGCGGTGTTCGTACCGCTGAACTACCGGCTGTCCGGAGCCGAGCTCGCCTTTGCGATCGACCACAGCGGCAGCCACACGGTGTTCAGCGATGCGGCCCTGGCGCAGCTCATCGACGAGTACCGTGCGGCCCTGCCGCTGGAGAACTTCATCGCGGTGGACGGCCACCGCACCGGCTGGCTGACGGTCGACGAGCTGCTCGCCGCTGCGCCGGCGGCTCCGCCGGAGGTGTCGGTCAGCCCGGAGGATCCGGCGCTGATCATGTACACCTCGGGCACCACCGGGCGGCCCAAGGGCGTGACGCTCACGCACGGGAATCTGTGGTGGAACAACATCTGCACCATCCTGGCGCTGCGCATCGAGGGCGAGGATCGCACCCTGGTGTGCGCTCCGTTGTTCCACATCGGTGGGCTCAACGCGACCACCTTGGCCACCCTCGTCCAGGGCGGACATCTCATCATCCACCGCGCCTTCGACCCGGCCGCCGTCTTCCGTGAGCTGGTCGAGTCCCGGGTGACCACCATGTTCGGCATCGCCATGATGTGCCAGGGCATCGCCGAGCAGCCTGGCTTCGCCGACGCCGACCTGTCGGCCCTGCGGCTGATCATCACCGGGGATGCGCCGGTGCCGCTCGGGCCGATCAAGCTCTTCCAGGCGCGCGGCATCGACCTCGCGCAGGGCTACGGACTGACCGAGGCGGCGCCGATCGCCTCGTTCCTGACCGCCGAGTTCTCGATCTCCAAGGCCGGCTCTGCGGGGCGTCCGCTGCTGCTCTGCGACGTCCGGATCGTCTCCCTGGACGGGGACGTGGTGGGGCCCGGCGTGGTGGGGGAGATCCAGGTCAAGGGGCCGAACGTGACCCCGGGCTATTGGGCGGACCCCGACGCCACGGCGGCCGCCTTCGACGGCGACTGGCTGAAGACCGGCGACGCCGGTTACTGCGACGAGGAGGGCTTCCTCTTCATCACCGACCGGATCAAGGACATGATCATCAGCGGCGGCGAGAACATCTACCCGGCCGAGGTGGAAGGCGTGCTGTTCGATCACCCCGCGGTCGCGGAGGTGACGGTCATCGGCCGCGAGGACCCCACCTGGGGTCAGCGGGTCTGTGCCGTGGTCAGTCTGAAGCCCGGCAAACAGGTCACTCTCGACGAACTGCGGGACTTCGCCGGCACCCGGATCGGCCGGTACAAGCTCCCGACGGTCATGGAGACGGTGGAGGCGCTGCCCCGCAACGCCGCCGGCAAGGTGCTCAAGACCGCGCTGCGCGAACAGTTCAAATAGACCGCCCGGCCTGCCGCCGGCCCGGCGCCGGCGTTATGGGCGCCGGGCTTCGGCGGCGGTCAGGCGATCCGGACCGTGGCCGAGCCCGCGATGACGGTGCGCTCACCGGCGGTCGCGGTCAGCTCCACTTCGGCGGTGCCGGCCTCGGTGTCGACGGCAGTCACGATGCCCTGCAGGTCCAGCGTCTCGCCCACGGCCAGTGTCCCGGCGAAGCGCACCGCATAGGACAGCAGGTGCTCGACGTGCACCTGGTCGCTGAGGTAGCCGGCCAGCATGCCCGCCTGCATCTGGCCCATCGCGATCACACCGGGCAGCCCGGCCCGCACCGCGTAGTCGGGATCGTGGTGCAGCGGATTGAAGTCTCCGCCGGCGCCGGCGAAGCGCACGATGTCGGTCTGGCTGATCGGTCCGATGCGGCGGACCGGCAGCTGCTGTCCGGGCGACAGGGACATCGGGGCGCGCATCAGGCACCCCGCTCGATCAGGACTTCGCGCTGGGTCACCGCGGCCTGTCCGGCCGGGTCGGCCCAGACCGTCTCCAGCGTCACCAGGCGCATGGTCCCGCCACGCTTGCCATCCTTGCGCTCGTCGGAGACCACGCGGCGGGTGCCGGTGAGCTGATCGCCGGCCACCAACGGTCGCGCGTAGTCCCAGGACACCGAGCCCACCACGATGCGCTTGATGTCCATCCCGAGTGCCCGGACGAACTCCTGCTGATTGCGGTGGTGTCCGGCCACCACCACGTGGGTCGGGGTGGCCGCCACGGCGGTGAAGCCCGCCTCGGCGGCCGCCTGCGGGTCGGTATGGACCGGGTCGGCGGTCTGCGTGGCCCGGGCGAATTCGCGGATCTTGCCTGCTTCTACCTCGAACGACACCACGTCGAGGACGTCGCCCGGGGCCAGCGGCGCGGCCGGTTGGGTATTCATCGAAAACCTCCTGGTTTTATGGTCAGACCTAATGTACCGTTGGTCCGTAACGACGTGGGAGGTTCCTGATGGATCTGAGCGATTCGCCGGACGAGGCACAGTTCCGGACGCGGGTGCGGGAGTGGCTCGAGCAGACCGTGCCGACCCTGCCGTGGCCGGAGCCGGCGCGGCTGGAGGACAAGCGCGAATTCTGGTCGGAATGGCAGCGCAAGCTCTTCGAGGGCGGCTTCGCCGGACTGTCCTGGCCCGCCGAGTACGGCGGTGCCGGAGCTGACGCCAAGCTCAAGGCCGTCTTCAACGAGGAGCTCGACCGCGCCGGGGCGCCGGAGCGACTCAACATCATCGGCGAGGACTTCGCCGGACCCACCATCGTGGCCTTCGGCAGCGACGCGCAGAAGCAGCGCTATCTCGAGCCGATCCTGCGCGGTGACGAGATCTGGTGCCAGCTGTTCTCCGAGCCGGAGTCCGGCTCGGACCTGGCCTCGCTGCGCACCAAGGCCACCAAGGTCGACGGCGGGTGGCGGATCCAGGGCCAGAAGATCTGGACCTCGCGCGCCCAGATCGCCGACAATGCGATCCTGTTGGCTCGCACCGGCGGGGGCGAGCGCCACCGCGGCATCACCTACTTCCTGCTGCCGATGTCGGCCGAGGGGATCACCATCCGCCCGCTCGAGCACATGCTCGGCGAGGCGGAGTTCAACGAGGTCTTCCTCGACGACGTCTTCCTGCCCGACGAGGCGGTGGTCGGCGAGGTGGACGGCGGCTGGAAGGTCGCCATGGGCACGCTGAGCTTCGAGCGGGTGGGTATCGCCACCGGCCGGGTCAACACCACCCGCGCGGTCGCCGACCTAGTGGCCCAGGTGCAGCGCAACACCGACGACGACGGCACCCCGCTCGCCGCGAAAACCGAAGTGCGCCAGCGGATCGCCGATCTCTACGGGCGCGCCTTGACCCACTACCTGATCGGTCAGCGGGTGATCACCGGTGCCGCCTCGGGCGAGCCGCCGGGGCCGGTCACCTCGATCGGCAAGCTCTACTTCTGCCCGCTGGTGGAGGACATCGCCGACTTCGGTCTGGAGATCTCCGAGTTCGGCGGACAGTTCGGCCTGGCGGCCGACGACGCCACGGCCGACGCCGACCAGCAGCGGTGGCTGCGCCTGGCCTATCAGGCCCGCGGCACCGCCATCGCCGGCGGCTCGACCTTCATCCAGCGCAACATCGCGGCCGAGCGCGTGCTCGGCATGCCCCGAAGCTGAGGAATGACGCCTGATGAGTGACTACGTGTGGCAGCCGACCCCGGACTACCTGGAGAACGCGAACGTACTGCGCCTGGCCCGGGCCCACGGCCTGGACTCGATCGACGAGCTGCGGCGCCGTTCGGTGGAGGACGTCGCCTGGTACTGGGATGCGGCGATCGCCGACCTCGGCATCCCGTTCGCCACCGACTACGAGCAGGTGCTCGACACCAGTGCCGGGATCGAGTTCCCGGAGTGGTTCGTCGGCGGCCGGTTCAACATCGTCGACGCTTGCCTGACCCGCTGGCTCGACACCGAGGCCGACCGTCCGGCCATCATCCACGAGGCCGAGGACCAGTCCGTGCGCACCCTCACCTTCGGTGAGCTCGCCGATCAGGTGGCGCGGGTGGCGGCCGGTCTGAAGGGCCTCGGCGTCGGCGAGGGCGACGCGGTCGCGATCTACCTGCCGATGATTCCCGAGGCGGTCATCGCGCTCTATGCCGCAGCCGGCATCGGCGCCGTGGTGGTGCCGCTGTTCTCCGGCTTCGCCGCCCCGGCGATCGCCGCCCGACTCAACGACGCCGAGGTCAAGGCGGTGGTGGCCGCCGACGGTACCGTGCGCCGCGGCCGGACCGTGGGCATGGCCGACGAGCTGGCCAAGGCGCTGGCCTCGACCCCGTCGGTCGAGTCGCTGATCGTGGTGGACAATCTCGGCGGCGGCACCGGCGTCGGTGTCCCCGGCTCGCAGGTGCGGGTCACCGACTGGCGCACCCTGCTCGACCCGGGCTGGGTGCCCCACGAGTTCACGCCGTTCCCGGCGATGCAGACCCTGATGCTCGGCTACACCTCGGGCACCACCGGCAAGCCCAAGGGGGCGGTGCACACCCACGCCGGTTTCACGGTCAAGGTGGCGACCGAGGTCGCCTACTCCTTCGACATCAGCCCCGGTGACCGGTTCTGCTGGATCACCGACATGGGCTGGGTGATGGGGCCGCTCTCGGCCTTCGGCGCCCACGCCAACGGCGCCGCGCTGGTACTCTACGAAGGCTCCCCGGACGTGCCGGACACCTGCCGGCTGTGGGACCTGGTGCAGCGGCACCGGGTGACCATGCTCGGCGTCTCGCCGACCCTGATCCGCGCGCTCAAGTCCACGCCGCTGGAGCAGATCGCGCAGCGTGACCTCAGCTCGGTCCGGATCCTGGGCTCCACCGGTGAGCCGTGGGACCCGGACTCCTATGACTGGCTGGCCCGCGAGGTCTTCGGCGGCCGGGTGCCGGTGATCAACTTCTCCGGCGGCACCGAGGTGGGCGGCTCCTTCCTGGCGCCCTACCCGGTGGAACCGATCCCGAGCTGCTCGCTGGGCGGCCCTTCGCTGGGTATGGCGGTCGACGTGGTCGACGACGCCGGGCAGCCGCTGCGCGGTGAGATCGGCGAGCTGATCTGCCGGCAGCCGTGGCCGGCCATGACCCGGGGTGTCTGGCGGGACCGTGAGCGCTACCTGGAGTCCTACTGGACCACCTTCCCCGGCGTCTGGTGCCACGGCGACTATGCGCTCATCGACGAGGCCGGCCAGTGGTTCATCATGGGCCGCTCCGACGACGTGATGAACGTGGCCGGCAAGCGCCTGGCGCCGGCCGAGATCGAGTCGGTGCTGACCACTCATCCGGCGGTCGCCGAGGCCGCGGCGGTAGGCATCCCCGACCCGCAGAAGGGCGAGACGGTCTGGGCCTTCTGGGTCCCCCGGCCCGGCGCCGACACCACCGGCGTCTCGGCGGATCTGCGCCGGCTGGTCGCCGAGGGCGTCGGCAAGCCGTTCGCGCCGGCGCAGGTGTGGATCGTCGAGGAACTGCCCAAGACCCGCTCGGCCAAGATCCTGCGCCGCGCGGTGCGCGCGGCCGCGACCGGGGGCGATCCCGGCGATCTGTCCGGTGCCGAGAACCCCGGCGCGGTGGACGTGATCCGCGCGGTGGTCGCGGCCGGTCCCGCCGAAGCGAACTGAGGAGACGTCATGCACTGGGAACTGTCTGAAGAACACGAGATGTTCGCGGCCTCGTTGCGCGAATGGCTCGCCGCGAAGTACCCGCTGGACACCGTGCGGCAGCTCGCCGAGAGCGGCGATACGAGCGGCTTCGACGACGGCCTGATCGCCGAGGGCTGGTGGGGGGTGGGCTACCCTGAGGCGGCCGGCGGGCAGGGCGGGGGAATCCTCGAACTCGCCTTGGCGGCACGGGAGTTCGGCCGGGCCGCGGCGACCGACAGCCGGTGGCTGGCGGCGGCGCTGGTGGCGCCGCTGCTCACCGAGGCCGAGCTCGCCGCCCAGCTGAGCGGTGAGCAGCGGTTCGCGCTGGCGGTGCCGGCCGACCGGGTGCCCGGCTGGCGGCCGCTGGAGCTCGCCGACGGCCAGATCACCGGCACGGTGCGCCACGTCCTCGGTGCCGCCGGCGCCGGGGTCTACCTGGTGCCGGTCACCGGCGAGGCCGGCGACGGCATCGCCCGGATCCCGGCCGCGGCGGCCACGACGACCGCTGACGATCTGCTGGACCAGACCCGGCAGGCCGCGAACCTGAGCGTCGAGCAGGCTGCGGCCACCGAGGTGGTGCCCGCCGGGCCGGCGGCGCTCGAGCCGGTGGCGGCGCTGGCCGCAGCCCTCACCGCCGCCGACGCGCTCGGGACGGCCGAGCGGATGCTCGAGCTCTCGGTGGAGTACAGCAAGCAGCGTAAGCAGTTCGGCCGGTTCATCGGTTCCTTCCAGGCCGTACAGCACGCCTGTGCGCAGATGCTGGTGACCGTGGAGGCCGGCTACTCCTCGGCGCTCTACGCTGCGGCGGCGCTCGACGCCGGGCGGGAGGACGCGGCGACCATCGCCGCGGTGGCCAAGGCGCAGGTGACCGCCTCGGCGGCGCAGCTGGCCGACAGTGCCCTGACCGTGCACGGCGCGATCGGCTACACCTGGGAGCACGATCTGCACCTCTTCTACAAGCGGGCCAAGCTCGACCGCCCGCTGTACGGGACGCCGAAGACCTGGAACGAGCGCATCGCGACCGCCCTGCTCGGGGCGCCGGCGGCCTCGTGATCAAGGCTTGCCTTTTATGGTCAGGCCATTGGTATAGTTACCTCACAAGCATGGGAGTGTCGACGTGGATTTCGAACTGACAGAAGACCAGATCACGATCCGGGACGCGGTGGCCGAGCTGGCCGCCAAGTTCGACGATCAGTACTGGCAGGAGAAAGACGAGAAGCACGAGTTTCCGACGGAGTTCTACAACGCCTTCGCCGAGGGCGGCTGGCTGGGCATCACGACTCCTGAGGAGTACGGCGGCCACGGCTACGGGATCACCGAGGCCTCGCTGCTGCTCGAGCAGGTCGCGGCCTCCGGGGCCGGCATGAACGGGGCCAGCTCGATGCACCTGTCGATCTTCGGGATGCACCCGGTGATCGTCCACGGCAGCGAGGAGCTCAAGCGGCGCACCCTGCCGCGCATCGTCAACGGCGACCTGCACGTCTGCTTCGGCGTCACCGAGCCCGGTGCCGGGCTGGACACCACCAAGATCACCACCTTCGCCAAGCGTGAGGGCGACAAGTACATCGTCAACGGCCGCAAGGTCTGGATCTCCAAGGCGGTGGAGTCGGAGAAGATCCTGCTGCTGACCCGCACCCAGAGGTTCGACGAGTCGCCGCGCAAGACCGACGGCATGACGCTGTTCCTCACCGACCTGGACCGCAGCAAGATCGACATCCGCCCGATCAAGAAGATGGGCCGCAACGCGGTCACCTCCAACGAGCTGTTCATCGACAACCTGGAGATCCCGGTCGAGGACCGGGTCGGCGAGGAGGGCAAGGGCTTCACCTACATCCTCGACGGGCTCAACCCCGAGCGGATGCTGGTTGCCGCCGAGGCGCTCGGCATCGGCCGGGCCGCGCTGCGCGCCGGCGTGCGTTACGGCAACGAGCGCGAGGTCTTCGGCCGGCAGATCGGCAAGAACCAGGGCATCCAGTTCCCGCTGGCCGACTCGCTGGCCCGCCTCGACGCCGCCGAACTGATGCTGCGTAAGGCCACCTGGCTCTACGACAACGGCATGCCCTGCGGCCGCGAGGCCAACACCGCGAAGTACCTCTGCGCCGACGCCGGCTTCGAGGCCGCCGATCGCGCTCTGCAGACCCACGGCGGAATGGGCTACTCCGAGGAGTACAACGTCGCCCGCTACTTCCGCGAGGCCCGGCTGACCCGGATCGCTCCGATCAGCCAGGAGATGATCCTGAACTACCTCGGCTCCCACGTCCTCGGCCTTCCCAGGAGTTACTGATGAGCACGCAAGAAACCGGGACCGCGATCCCGGGGATCGAGATCTTCGGCCTGACCGGCCGCACCGCCCTGGTCACCGGGGCCGGCGGCGGGGTCGGTGCCGCAGTGGCCCGCGCCTTCGCCGCCTGCGGGGCGGCGGTGCTGGTCACCGACATCGACAAGGACGCCGCGGCCGCGGTGAGCGCGGAGATCCAGGCCGCCGGCGGCACTGCCGAGCCGTTCGCACTCGACGTCACCGATGCCGACGCGGCCCGGGACGCGGTGGCCGCGGCCGCCGCACTCGGCGACGGCACCCTGCACATCCTGGTGAACAACGCCGGGGTGATCGCGCCGGCGATGTTCCCGAACCTCGACGAGACCAAGTTCCGCCGGGTGCTCGACACCCACCTGATGGGCACCTACCACCTGAGTCAGGCGGCGCTGGACCGGCTGCCCGACGACGGCAGCGGCCGGATCATCAACGTGACCTCCGCGGCCGGGCTCACCGGCACCATCGGGCAGGCCAACTACGGGGCGGCCAAGGCGGCCGTCATCGGGCTCACCAAGTCGCTGGCCAAGGAACTGGCCCGCCGCTCGATCACGGTGAACGCGGTGGCCCCGCTGGCCGCGACCGCGATGACCGAGAACATCCGGAGCAACGAAAAGCTGGCCGAGAAGACCCTGGCCCGGATCCCGTTGGCGCGCTGGGCGTATCCCGACGAGATCGCACCGACCTTCGTCTTTCTCGCCTCGGCGGCGGCCGGTTACATCACCGGCCAGATCCTGCCGGTCGACGGCGGGACGGTGATCTGACATGGCTGCCAAGATCTCCGGCCCGTTCACCCGCTCCGGTCGCGAAGTGGTGATCGCCGAAGCGGTGCGCACCCCGATCGGCAAGTCCCATCCGGAGCGCGGCTGGTTCCGCGACACCCATCCGAACGAGATGCTGGGCGCCTGCTACCAGGACCTGATTGAGCGCACCGGGCTGGACCCGATGGTCGTCGAGGACTTGATCATCGGCTGCACCGCCCCGTTCGGTGAGCAGTCGCGCAACATCGGTCGCAACGCCTGGCTGCAGGCGGGCTTCCCGCCGGAGGTGCCGGCCACCACGTTGGACCGCCGCTGCGGCTCGGCCCAGACCTCGGTCAACTTCGGTGCGGCCCTGGTGGCTTCGGGCGTGCACGACGTGGTGATCGCCGGCGGTGTGGAGCACATGGGGCATGTCCCGATGAACTCCCCGGCCAAGATCAGCGAGCTCTACGGCGAGCCGTGGCCGGCCGAACTGTGGGAGCGCTACGACTTCGTCAATCAGGGCGAGAGTGCCGAGCTGATCGCCGATCGCTGGAACATCTCGCGCACCGAGATGGACGAGTTCGCCGCGCGTTCGCACGCCCTGGCCACCGCGGCCATCGAGGCCGGCCGGTTCACCGACGAGATGGTCAAGCTCGAACTCGACGGTGAGGTCCGGCTCAGCGACCAGGCGGTCCGGCCGGGCACCTCGGTGGAGACGCTGGCCGGCCTTAAGCCGGTCTTCCGCCCGGAGGACGGCCGGGTGACGGCCGGCAGCTCCAGCCCGATCTGCGACAGCGCGGCCGCGCTGGTGCTGTGCACCCGGGAGGCCGCCGAGGCCCACGGCCTGCGGATCCGGGCCCGCATCGCCGACCAGACCACGGTCGGCGTGGACCCGATCATCATGCTCACCGGGCCGATCCCGGCCACCCGAAAGCTGTTGGAGCGCAACAATCTCTCGGTGAACGACATCGACCTGTTCGAGGTCAACGAGGCCTTCTCCTCGGTGGTCCTGGCCTGGCAGCAGGAACTGCAGCCGGATATGGATCGGGTCAACGTCAACGGCGGTGCCATCGCCCTCGGCCACGCGGTCGGGGCCACCGGCACCCGGCTGATCGCTACGATCCTCTCGGAGATGGAGCGTCGCGACGCCCACCTCGGGCTGGTGACCATGTGCTGCGGCGGTGGTCTGGGCACCGGGACGCTGATCGAGCGGACCGACTAGATGATCGACTTCGGGGAGCTGGCCGGCGGTACCGGCGTGTGGTGGGGACAGGCGGCCGCCGAGCCGCGGCCGCTGGTCGACGCCTTGCTCGACCCGGCCCGCGAGCGCGGTCCGCTGCGCCTGTTCACCGGCCTGAGCTGGAACGAGAGGCTGGCCAGCGCCCTGGCGCCCGGCGACGAGATGATCTCCTACGGCGGGCTGGGCTCGCTGCGCGACCTCGGCGACCGGCTGCAGGTGGTGCCGTGTCACTACGGGGCCATGCCGCGACTGTTCGCCGAAGGCCGACTGCCCGCCGACATCGGCATCGTCACCGTGGCGCCGCCGGATGCGCACGGGCAGTGCTCGCTGGGGATCGGCGCCGACTACATGGCCGACGCCGCCGCGGTGACCCCGCGGCTGTTCGCCGAGATCAACCAGCAGATGCCGGCGGTACCGGGCGCGCCGAGTCTGCCGCTGGCCAGTTTCGCCGGCTATGTGGAGACCGACCGGCCGCTGGCCCAGGAGGCGGTGCGCGAGCCGGGGGAGCCGGATCGGGCGATCGCCGCCAACATCGCCGGCTTGATCGACGACGGCGACACGCTGCAGGTGGGGGTGGGCTCGATCGGCGCCGCGGTGCTCGAGGCGCTGGCCGGCCACCGCGAGCTGGGGGTGCATACCGGCATGGTCACCGACGGCATGATGCGCCTGATCGACACCGGCGTGATCACCAACGCGGCCAAGCCGATCGATACCGGGGTCTGTGTCGCAGGCACCGCGCTGGGCTCCACCGAGCTCTATCGGCGCTCGGCGGAGCTGCCGTTCCGCTTTGCCGCGACCTCCTACACCCATGCGCCGCAGGTGCTTTCGCAGATCAGCAATCTGGTGGCGGTCAACTTCGCGATCGAGGTGGATCTCACCGGCCAGGTGGGCGCGGAGCTGAGCCGCGGCAACTACCTCGGGGCGGTGGGCGGGCAGGTGGACTTCGCCCGGGCCGCCTCCTACACCGGCAAGCGGTCGGTGGTGGCGCTGCGGGCCGCGGTACGCGGTCGCTCCTCGATCAAGTTCGCCCTCGACGAGGGGGCGGTGAGCACCGGCCGCGCCGATGTGGACTGCGTGGTCACCGAGTACGGGGTGGCGCACCTGCGTGGGCAGCCCTTGGCCGAGCGGCGCCGCCGGCTCATCGCGGTCGCGGCCCCAGAGTTCCGCGAGGACCTGGCCCGTCAGGTCGCCGAGAGCCGAATCAAATAGTCACACAACCTGTTTCATCGAACCTGTTCCATCGAAAGGACAACACCATGAGCAATCGCGTAGCGCTGGTCACCGGCGGCGCCCAGGGGATCGGCGAAGGCATCTCCCGCCGGCTCGGCGCCGACGGCTTCAAGGTGGCCGTGGCCGACCTGAACCTCGAGGCCGCCCAGCAGACCGCCAAGGAGATCGTCGCCGCCGGCGGCACCGCCCTCGCCGTGCCGATGGACGTCACCGACACCGCCTCGGTGCGCAAGGCCATCGAGCAGATCACCGCCGAGCTCGGCCCGGTGGACGTCGCCGTCAACAACGCCGGCTGGGACGACTTCATGAAGTTCCTCGACACCACCGAAGAGTTCTGGGACAAGATCCTCGACATCAACTTCAAGGGTGCGCTGCGGGTCAATCACACCGTCGTCCCCGGCATGGTCGAGCGGGGCTTCGGCCGCGTGATCAACATCGGCTCCGACGCCGGCCGAGTGGGCTCCTCGCTGGAGGCGGTCTACTCCGGCGCCAAGGGCGGCATCATCGCCTTCACCAAGACCCTGGCCCGTGAGGTGGCCACCAAGGGCGTCACGGTCAACACCGTCTGCCCCGGCCCCACCGACACCCCGGCGCTGCGCAAGTTCGCCGACAACTCCGGCCAGGACGCCGACAAGGTGCTCGGCGGCATGACCCGCGCGGTCCCGATGAAGCGGCTGGCCCTGCCCGCCGACATCGCCGCGGCGGTCGCCTTCTTCGCTGCTGACGACACCGGTTACATCACCGGCCAAACGCTGTCGGTCAGCGGCGGCCTGACCATGGCGTGACCGGTATGACCACCGAGGCGCAGGACGCGGCACCGGTGCGCTGGGAGACGGTCCGTCGCTACGAGGACGTCGACTATTCGCGGACCGCCGACGGCATCGCGCGGATCATGATCTGCCGCCCGGAGGTGCACAACGCCTTCCGGCCGCAGACCCTGATGGAGATCTCCGATGCCTTGACCCTGGCGCGGGAAGACCCGGAGATCGGCGTGATCATCCTGACCGGTCAGGGCGACGCCGCCTTCTGCTCCGGTGGTGATCAGCGGGTCCGCGGCGACACCGGTTACCTGACCGAGCCGGACCGGCCGGGCAGTGTGGGCCGGTTCCACGTCACCGACCTGCAGGTGCAGATCCGCCGGCTGCCCAAGCCGGTGGTGGCCATGGTGGCCGGCTATGCGATCGGCGGCGGGCATGTGCTGCAGATCGTCTGCGACCTCACCATCGCCGCCGACAACGCCCGGCTCGGGCAGGTGGGCCCCAAGGTCGGCTCCTTCGACGGCGGTTTCGGTGCCGGGCTGCTCGCCGACATGGTCGGTGTGCGCAAGGCCAAGGAGATCTGGTTCCTGTGCCGTCAGTACGACGCGGCGCAGGCCCTGGAGATGGGTCTGGTGAACACCGTGGTCCCGCTCGCCGAGCTGGAAGCGGAGACGGTGGCCTGGTGCCGACAGATGCTGGAACTCTCGCCGATGGCGCTGCGCCTGATGAAGGCCAGCTTCCACGCGGCCGAGGACGGTCTGGCCGGGATCCAGCAACTCGCGCACGACGCGAACCTGCTGTTCTACGCCACCGAAGAGGCCAAGGAGGGGCGCGAGGCCTTCAAGGCCAAGCGTGCCCCGCAGTTCGACAAGTTCCCGCGACGCGCCTGAGGGCGGTCGGGGCCAGTGAGAGGATCAAGATCGTGACGACCTTCGGAGTCAACGCCTTCGGCGTGGGCAGTGGGCGGCAACGCTTCGAGACGATGACCGAGCTGGCCCGGGAGGCCGAGGCGGCCGGCTGCACCGCGGTGTGGACCAGCGAGCTCTACAGCCGCTCGGCCACGGTGCCGATGGCCGTGCTGGCCGCCGGTACCGAGACGGTGTCGATCGGCACCAACATCGCTTACGGGGTGGGCCGCACGCCGCTGATGTGGGCGGCCGAGGCGCGCGACCTCGACGAACTGTCCGGCGGCCGGGTGATCCTCGGGCTGGGCAATGGCACGCCCAAAATGATGGAGGCCTGGCACGGGGTCACCGGCGAGGCGCCGGCGGCCCGGATGGCCGAGTTGCTCACTGTGCTCAAAAAGCTGTGGCGGCTGCACGAGGGGCCGGTGGATCACGACGGGCGCTTCTACTCGATTCACATCGCGCCCACCGCCGACGTCCCGCAGCCGGTGCGCCCGGAGATCCCGATCTGGATCGCCGGGGTCAACAAGCTGATGCTCCGCGTGGCCGGCGAGCATGCCGACGGACTGGTGGGGCATCCGATGTTCACCGCCGAGTACGTGCGCGGGCCGGTGGCCGAGGAGATCGCGGTCGGTGCCGCCCGGTCGGGCCGGGACCCGTCGGAGGTCACCATCATGGGCATCCGGATGTGCGCCATCGACGAGGACGTGGAGCAGGCGCGCCGGCAGGCGGCCTTCGCGATCGGGCAGTACGCGGCCTCGCGGGTCTATGACCGGCTCTTCGAGCTGCACGGCTGGAGCGCCGCGCAGCAGGTGATCCGGCAGGCCGCCCGCGACCGGGACACCGAGGCGCTGATCGCCGGGGTCACCGACGAGATGATCGACACCATCGCGATCGCCTGCCGCCCGAGCGAGTTCGCCGGTGAGCTGGGCCGGCTGCCCGGCGGCTTCGATCACCTCGACCTGATCGCTCCGCCGTGGGGACTCAGCGACGAGCAGACCATGCAGATCAACCGGCACATCCTCACCGGTCTGCGGGAGCATCTGGGTGCGGCGCAGCCCGCCTGACCTGCTTGACGACTCGGGCCCGGCCTCCGGTGACGGAGGCCGGGCCCGAGTTCTCGGTTCGGTGGGGTCCCCGGCTGCGGATCGCGGTGCGTCAGTCGAGGGTGATCTCGGTGCGTTCCTCGACCTGCACTACCGCCTCGGCGTAGCCGTGGACGTGCTTGGTCATCCGGCGGGTCGCGGCCGCGGCGTCGCCGGCCCGGATCGCGTCGGTGATGCTCTTGTGGGCGCGGTAGGTGGTCTGGCGGACGTCGGTGTCCACGAAGGCGGTGTTCTCGGTGGAGCTGTAGATCGCCTGCGAGAGCGCGCTCATGAAGCCGGTCAGCAGCTCGTTGTGACTGGCCTGGGCCACCGCGAGGTGCCAGTCGACGTTGGCCTGCAAGAAGCCCTCGAGCGGGATCTCCAGGTCGCCGACGGTGTTGTTGGCGGCGTCGAGGGCCGCGAGGTCCTCATCGGTGCGGTACTTGGCCGCCAGCGCCGCGCAGGCCGGCTCGATCGCCTCGCGGGTCTCGAGCAGGTCGGTCAGGCGCAACTGCTGACCGCGGATCAGCAGGCTCACCGAGGTGGCCACCGACTCGCCGCCGGGCAGCTGCACGAAGGCGCCGCCGGAGCGTCCGGTCTTGATCACCACCAGGCCCTGGACCTCCAGGATCCGCAGTGCCTCGCGCACCGTGGTCCGGCTCATCTTGGTCTGGTTGACCAGCTCGCGTTCCGGGGGCAGGGCGGTACCGGACGGGAAGTCGCCGCGCAGGATGCGCTCGCGCAGGTCGTTGGCGAGCACGTCGGAGGCCTTCGGCACCGACATCGGCTGCAGCCGAACCGGGATGCTCTCGACCGTGCTCGAGTTGGTTGCTTCTGACATGATTCCCCCGCGGGCTCGTGTAAATGGTCCTACCTAATTTACCAGTGGCGGTGGCGATCCTGGGTATCAACCCACCTTTCAGGCTTATTGGTATTTGGCCTAACCAAAATAATGGTTGACTCAAGTGGGGCCCCGGGCTAGCGTCGGAGGGCAAGAAGCATTCCGCGCGGCGTAGACGATGAGGTTGAGATGGCAGAGCAGCAAGTGGTCACCTGGGGCGCCGTCACGGGTGGCGTCCTCGAAGTCCGACTGAACCGCCCGCCGGCCAACGCGCTGGGCATTCCGTTGCTGGACGGACTGCACGCCGCGATGGACGCCGCCGAAGCGGCCGGCGACGTCAAGGTCATGATCATCAGCTCCGAGATCCCGGGCTTCTTTGCCGCGGGAGCCGACATCAAGCATCTGGCCACCATCGACGCCCTCAGTTTCACCGCCTACGGCGACAAGATGCGCGCGGTGAACGACCGGCTCGCCGCCGCGCCGTGGCTGTCGATCGCCGCGGTGGACGGCATCGCCCTCGGCGGCGGTCTGGAGCTGGCGATGGCCTGCACCCTGCGGGTCACCGGCGCCGCCGGCAAGTTCGGCCTGCCTGAGGTCAAGCTCGGCCTGATTCCCGGTGCCGGCGGCACCCAGCGGCTGCCGCAGCTGGTGGGACGCAGCCGGGCGCTGGACATCATGCTGACCGCCCGGCAGGTACCGGCCGCGGAGGCCTACCGGATCGGGCTGGCCGACCGGATCACCGACGGCGACGTGCTGGACGCGGCCCGCGAGCTGGCCGCCGAGTTGATCGGTCCGTCGCTGCCGGCCCAGCGCGCCGTGGTGCGCACCGTCGACGCCGCCTTCGACCTCCCGCTGGCCGAGGGCGCCCGCTACGAGGTCGACCAGATCGGGGAACTGTTCACCGACGGCGAAGCCGCCGAGGGCATCGAAGCCTTCGTCGGCAAGCGTCGCCCGAATTTCCGCTGACCACAGGAGCCAAACAGTCATGCAGACCGTGGAGAAGACGTACGAGACCCTGCTGGTGGACGAGGTGAAGCCGGGCATCGTCACGGTGACGCTCAACCGGCCGGACCGCTACAACGCGATGACCAACACCATGTTCCGCGAGATGGAGCAGCTGGCCTGGGACCTGGACACCGAGGACGAGCTGCGCGTGGTCATCCTGACCGGCGCCGACAAGGCCTTCTGCTCCGGCTACGACCTGGCCGACGCCGAGGAGCTGCCGCATCTGGGTGCGCTGGGCATGCTCGATCAGCAGGAGCGGGCCGCCCGCGCGCTGGCCGCCCTGCGCAGCATGCGGGTCCCGCTGATCGCGGCGGTCAACGGTGCCGCCGCCGGTGGCGGCTTCTCGCTGGCGCTGGCCGCCGACATCCGGGTGGCCGGACCGGGCGCCAAGTTCAACGCGGCCTTCGTCAAGATCGGGCTCTCGGCCGGCGACCTGGGTGTTTCCTGGCTGCTCACCCGGCTGGTCGGCCCGGCCCGGGCCAGCGAGATCTGCTTCACCGGCCGCATGGTCGGCGCGGCCGAGGCCGCCGAGCTCGGCCTGGTCAACCAGGTGGCCGACGATGCGGTCGCCGGTGCGCTGGCGATCGCCGAGCAGATCGTCACCAACTCCCCGGGCGGCGTGCAGCTGTCCAAGCGGGCGCTGCAGGCCAACCTCGAGACGGGCTCGTATGCGGCCGCGATCGAGCTGGAGAACCGCGGTCAGGCACTGCTCACCCGCAGCTCCGACATGCCCGAGGCGCTCGCCGCCTTCAAGGAGAAGCGGCCCCCGGTCTTCCAGGGCGACTGACCCGCCCAGCCCACCGCCCGCATCACCCGAACCACACGAGAGGCCGGGACCATGACCATCGACTTCCCGAACCTGGAGACCCTGTCCTTCACCGAGGCCGAGCCCGGCATCGGCGTCCTGGCGATCAACCGCCCGGACCGGATGAACTCCCAGACCGTCCAGATGTTCCACGAGTACCTCGCGGCCGGGCGCGCGCTGCGCGACAGCGGTCTGCGCGCGCTGATCGTCACCGGCGCCGGCGACCGCGCCTTCTGCGCCGGCTTCGACCTCGACGAGATCTCGGTGATCACCGAGATGGGGGTGCGGGAGTTCCTGAAGTTCCAGGAGACCGCCACCGGTGGCATCCAGTCGATCCGCCACCTGCCGTTCCCGGTGATCGCCGCGATCCACGGCCCGGCCACCGGCGGCGGTTTCGCGCTGGCGCTGGCCGCCGACATCCGGCTGGCCGCCCCGACCGCCAAGCTCAGTGCGGCCTTCGTCAAGGTCGGCCTGTCGATGGGTGAGCTGGGCACGTCGGTGAACCTGGCCCGCATCGTCGGCCCGGCCCGCGCCGCCGAGATCGGCTTCACCGCACGCCTGGTCAAGGCCGACGAAGCCGAGCGGATCGGCCTGGTCAACCGCGTGGTGCCCAGCGAGGATCTGATGGAGGAAGCTCTGCAGATGTGCCGGGCGATCGCGCAGAACTCTCCGGGCGGGGTGCGGATGTCCAAGCGGGCCATCCAGCGCAACGCCGAGATCGGTTCCTACGAGGCCGCTCTCGAACTGGAGAACCGCGGTCAGGCGCTGCTGACCCGCACCGACGACATGCCCGAAGCGCTCGCCGCCTTCAAGGAGAAGCGCGCGCCTCAGTTCACCGGACGGTGAGGACATGAGCTGGGAGTGGAGCGCCGCCGAGCTGGACCGGCTGCAGGCCTTTCTGGCCGAGCGCGGGCTGGTCGACGGACCGGTCACCGCGCGCCGGATCGGCGACGGACATTCCAACCTGACCTATCTGGTCGGCGACGGCACCGCGCAGTTCGTGGTTCGGCGTCCGCCGCCGCCGCCGATCCCGCCGGGCGCCAACGACATGCTGCGGGAAGCCCGGATCATGGCGGCACTGGCCGATACGGCGGTGCCGGTGCCCACGATCCTGGCCAGCGCCGACACCGGCGAGGTGCTCGACGTCCCGCTCTACGTGATGTCCTTCGCGACCGGGCCGGTGGTCACCGCCACGATGCCCGCGCCGCTGGACACCCCGGAGCGGCGTCGCGAGGTGGGCCACGCGCTGGTGGATACGCTCGCCGCCCTGCACGCCGTGGACTACACCGCGGTGGGGCTGGGTGATCTGGGTCGTCCCGAAGGCTTCAACGCCCGGCACGTGTCCCGGATGCGCCGGCTCATCGAAGACGAAAACGGTGGGGTCCCTGAGGAATTCACCGACGTTGACGCCTGGCTACAGGCGAATACGCCGCCGGAGTCCGGGGCCACCCTGGTGCACGCCGACTTCCGGATCGGCAACGTGGTGCTCGGGGCAGACGCGCCGGGCCGGATCGATGCGGTCCTGGACTGGGAGCTGTGCACCCTCGGCGATCCGCTGCTGGACGTCGGCTATCTGGCCGCGACCATCCCGGTCGCCGGACGGCGGCCCAATGCGACCGCCGAGCTGGGGCTGGCCATGCTCGAGGAGGGCTTCCCGAGCCGCGACGAGCTGCTGGCCCGCTATGCCGAGCGCAGTGGCCGGGACCTGTCGAACCTGTCCTGGTACATCGTGTTGGCGCTCTGGAAGCTCGCCGTGCTCTACGAATACAGCCGTCGCCGCGTGCTCGACGGCATCGGCGACCCGTACTACGCCGACCCGGAGCTGGTGGCGCGTTTCCTGGCCGACGCCCGGGACGTGGTCGCCGCCGCCCCTGCGACCTCGTGAGCCGAGGTCCGCACTGATCTGAGCCCGTAACTAGGAGAGTCGATGTCTACGTCCACCAGTCAGCAGTTCCACGACCCGCTCGTCGGCCGAGAGACCGAGGGGCTCCCGGCCGGCTTCTTCGACCGATTCATGTTCAACATGCATCCGGTCGCCGGCGGGGCGCCGTCGGTCATCATGGGCCACGGCCGCTACCCGCTGAAGGACACCGTCGACGGCTTCGTGGTGGTGAGCACCGAGACCGAACAGCGGAACCTGCGCTACGCCAGCAAGCTCAGCGCCGCTGAGCTCGACGGTGCCGGGCCGTTCCGGTTCGAGGTGGTCGAGCCCAATCAGCAGTGGCGACTTCAGTTGGCACCGAACGAGATCGGGGTCGAGTTCGACATCACCTGGCAGGCGCGGACGCCGGCCTGGTTCGGCACGGTGGCGGTCCAGAACGATTCGGGGACGCCGACCTCCTTCGACCATCTCTTCCAGTCCGGGTTCTACACCGGCACGCTGAGCATCGACGGCCAGACCCGGTCGGTGGACGGCTGGTACGGCCAGCGGGACCGCTCCCGCGGGGTGCGGACCATGTCCGGCGGGCAGGGGCTGCACATCTGGTACCAGGCGCAGTTCCCGGAGTTCGCGGTCGGGTTCCTGCTGGTGGAGACCCGGGATCATCAGCGGTTGCTGCTCGAGGGTGCGGTGATGCACACCGACGGAACGCTGGACCCGATCGTCGACGTCAAGCATTCGCTGAGCTTCTCCGACGGGCTGGACCTGGAGGAGGGGACGGTCGAGGTGACCACCGCCGCCGGCCAGACCTACCGGATGCAGGCCGATGCCCGCTCCGGCGGCGGCTACATGGCCGGAGCCGGTTACGGCGGCCATCACGGCAAGGACCTCGGGATCGACCACGTGGAGTCCGATTCGTTCCCGCTGGACGGTTCGGTATCGCCCAAGACTCTCGACTCGGCGCTGACCGACCGGCTGGCCACCTTCGATCTCGACGGCGTACCCGGCTCGGGCATCTTCGAGTTCGCGCTCACCCGCAGCTCGCGCTACCAGTACCGCCCTACCCTCTGAGCTGGGCGTTTTCGGTCGTTGAGCCGTGCCGAGGTGACTCTTCTCGGTCGTTGAGCCGTGCCGAGGCG
>NZ_BAOQ01000023.1 GCF_000344155.1 Gordonia paraffinivorans NBRC 108238
GCGTCGCCCATTTCGGTGCGGACTTGGTGCAGTGCGACGGTCAGGGCGTGCGCGCTGTCCGGCGCGGCAGCGGGAAAGCCGAAATCGGACTCGGCCAGCGAGTCGGCGATCTGCTTCATGGTCTGCTGTCCGGTCTCGGTCAGGGAGGCGAGAACGGTGCGGCGGTCGGTGGGGTGCGGGCGGCGCTCCACCAGGCCGGCGCTCTCGAGTTGGTCGATGGTGAGCGTGACCGTGGTCGGATGCACCATCAGGATCTTGCTGAGCTGACCGAGCGCTTTGCTCGAGTCGGGGTCGACGAACAGGGTGATCATCACCAGCAGCCCGCGCTTGGAGACGCGGAACGGCTTGAGCGCGCGGTCGATCGACTTGTTCAGCAGTGCAGAGATCCGCAGCACCTCGCTCATCGCGGTGAAGTGTTCCGGCTGCGGCATGCCGAGCTCGGCCCAGCGGCGCCCGGTGAAGCCGACGGTGTCCTCGTCCGGTCGCCCGGTCATCGGCTTGCCTCCACTCTGCTGCGCGATGTCGGCTGTCATTGTAGTGGGGGACGATTCGGCCCGGTCAGGCTGAGATTCTGCCGTTGGGGCTGACCACCTGGCCGGTGATGCGTCGGGCCGCCGGACTGCTGAGGAAGCAGGCGAGCTCGGCGATGTCGACCGGCTCGGCCACGCCGAGCGCGGCGAGCCGCGCCGCCTTCTGGAACAGCCGGGCGCTGAACGGCTCGCTCATCACCCGCTCGTAGCCCCCGCTGTCGGTGATGAGCGACGGGGTGATCGCGTTGACCCGGATGCCGTCGCGCTTGGCCTCCATGGCCATGGCGCGGGTGAACATGACGATGGCGGCCATCCCGGCACCGATCACCGTCTCGCCCGGGGTCGGATGCTTGGCCGCGTCGGAGGCGATGTTGACGATCGACCCCGAGCGCTGTTCGCGCATCAACGGCAGCACCGCGCGGGACATGAGCAGTGGTCCGAGCATCTGGTGGTTGACGATGTCGGGGATTGCTTCGATCGGAATGTCGTGCAGCAGAGCAGGATTGGCCGATCCGGTGGTCGAGTTGACCAACAGGTCGATGCCGTCGAGACGCTCGGCGAGTTCATCGGTCAACTGCTGGGCGACGGCCGGCTGGTTGACGTCGCCGGCCACGAAGCAGACCTCGAGGTCGGGGTGTCGGCGCCGCAGGGTCTCGGCGGCGGCCGCGCCGCGTTCCGGATTGCGACCGACCAGACCGATCCGCCGGACGCCGGCCTCGGCGAAGCGGCGTGCGGTGGCCAGGCCGACCCCGCCGGTGCCGCCGACCACGACCGCGGCGGCGGTGGCGAACTCGGGTGGCACCGGGGCGGTGGCGGCGGCCTCGGTCATGGTGGTTCTCCTCGGGACGGTGGCGCGGCTCAGCCGGCCGGCAGGGTGCGGACAGGCAGACTGGGGACGGGCAGGGGAGTCGGTGCGGCCGGAACCGCACAGCTTGCACAGTGCGGCGTCGGGGGTGCGGTGCCGGCCGAATTGCGGGCGGCCGGATCGACGTCCGGCGAACTCACGGCCAGATTACTGCGATGCTCGTCGCGGGCGATGAGGGCGGCACCGAGGGCGCCGGCGATCTGCGGCTCGTCGAGCTGCTCGATCGGCAGGCGCAGGGCCTCGGAGAGGAACTGCCGGCGGCGGCGTTCTTGGCGACCCCGCCGGTCATCACCACCGGCCCTTCCCGACCGACCTGCGCGATCAGGCCCAGGGTCCGCATCGCCACCGCGTGATGCACCGAGGCGGAGATGTCGGCGGGTGCCGCCCCCTGGGCCAGCAGCGAGATCACCTCGGTCTCGGCGAAGGTGGCGCACATGCTGCTGACCTCCAGCGATCGGTCCCCGGGCAGGGCCAGCTCGGCCAGGTCGGTCACCTCGACCTCCAGGGCGCGGGCGAGGACTTCGAAGAAGCGTCCGGTGCCGCTGGCGCAGCGATCGTTCATGGCGAACTGGTCCACCAGCCCGTCCCGGTCCACCAGGATGGCCTTGCTGTCCTGCCCGCCGATGTCGACCACCAGCCGCACCCCGGGGCGCAGCGCGGCCGCACCGCGGGCGTGGCAGGTGATCTCGGTGAACATCCGGTCGGCCGAGGCGACCAGCTTGCGGCCGTAGCCGGTACTGATGGTCCGGGAGATGTCGCCGGCGTGCAGGCCGGCGCCGGCCAGGGTCGCGTCGACGGCCACCCCGACCGCACGCGCACTGACCGCACCCAACTGGACCACCTCGGCGGCGACGATGGTGCCGGTGTCGTCGACGATGACCGCCTTGGCGGTGGTGGAGCCGAGGTCGACTCCCATCGTGTACCAGGTCATGTCACTCACTCCGCACGTCGTCAGGCCCGGGCCCGCTGCATGTCGATGGTCTCCAGCATCGCGACCAGTCGGCTTTCGAGCACGTCGTCTTTGTAGAAGGAGGCGTCGGCGACATCGCCCTCGAAGAACATCGACTTCACGCCGAGCTGCCGATCGGCGGTCTTGGCCAGAATCTGCTGCGGGTTGGTCATCGCCCGGCAGGTCCGCGAGGAGTGGAAGGCGATGCCGTCGATGTCGAAGGCCTGCAGGTCGCGGACCAGCAGCTCCTGCATGATCTTCAGCCCGTGGTTGATCGGGCAGATCAGGTAGTGCTGGGCCATGCCGCGCAGCGGATTCTCGACGTCGATCAGCTGCGGCTCCTGCCAGAAGGAGTTGTGGGTGTAGCGGCCGCAGACCACCGCCGCGTCGAACTCGGCGAAGCGCTTGGACAGCCAGCCCAGCTGGGTCCAGTTCATGATGCCGTCGAAGTAGAGCCGGTACTTCTCGGTGGGCACCGCCCCGACCCCGTCGACCAGCCGCTGTTCGATCTCGGCCTTGACGCCGGCGAAGTAGTCCACCAGGTCCTGATTTCCGGGCAGGAAGTTGATCGGGGCGATGCTGGCCACCCAGTCCCAGTAGGTGGCCGGGGTGGGCGCGGCCTTGCACAGCCCGCTGATCGTGGTCCGCAACGGCAGCGCGCCGGCACTGCCGTAGACGGTGAGCTCGCCGAGCGTCTGGCCGGTGACCGGCTCGACGAAGATCGCCAGCCGCTCGGACTCGCCGAGACTCGGGTCGGTGAATAGAACCCGGGTGGTCTGGCCGGTCTCGACCGCCGGCTGGACCGCGGCGACCGTCAGGTCGGGGCGGGCCGCCTCGGCGGCGGAGATCTGATCGTTGAGCGGCAGCGCGGTGCCGCCTTGGTCGGTGTGCAGCTGATCGCGGTAGACCAGCTGCTCAAGGGAGGGGGCGACGGCGTACAGCCCGCCGCTGACGGTGGCGATGATCAGGAACGGAGCCACCAGGATGCCGGTGTAGAAATGCAGCCGGCGCAGCAGTGCCTGCACTGCGGCACGAGGGGTCATGACAAGTCCTTGAAGGAGAAGCCCGCGCGAGGTCGCCGACGCAGCCGGCGGCAGCGCAGTGGGGGAGGGCGGCGTGACCGCCCAAGGCTGAGGGCACCGCTGCCGGAGCGCAGCGGCCCGGAGCGGTGTGGAACGGATCAGGTCAGACCGGCAGTGGCGGTGCGCGGGTCGCGCCGGGGCCGCGACCGGGCCGGTCGGGCCGGGGACCGTCGACGGTCGGCACCGCGAGTCGGCTCGGGCCGACGGGCGGGTGGCCGAGGGCCACCTCGAGCAGTGGGATCAGCCGGCGCAGCAGGCCGAGGATTGCGGTCTCCAGGCCCGCGACCAGGACCGCGGCCAGCGCGGCGGCCGCCACGTGAGCCGCGGCCATCGACAGGCCGGGCAGCAGCTCGTGATGCCCGCCGCCGGTCAGCGCCAGCACCAGGTGCGCCAGGGCCTGCCCGGCCAGCAGCAGGGCCGGCAGCAGCAGCCGTCCGGGGCGTCGGGCGCCGGCCGTGGCCAGGCCCAGCGCGCCGCCGGTCAGCACCAGCAGGATCAGGGCGTCGGTGCCGGGGAGGGCACCGTGGCCGAGCGCGTGGCCGGCCGTCCCGGTGATCGCGGTGGACGCACCGATCAGGCCGCCTCGGGCCCGGGCGGCGGTGCGGTCGGCGGTCACGCCGGAATCCTAACCGGCCGCGCCGACCCGGCCGGAGTCAGCCGACCAGGACCAGCCAGACCGCGATGTAGTGCAGCAGCGCGGCGACCGCGGTGCAGGCGTGAAAGACCTCGTGATGACTGAAGGTGTTGGGCCAGGGCTCGGGCCAGCGCAGTGCGAAGAAGACGCCGCCGATGCTGTAGAAGACGCCGCCGAGGGCGAGCAGCACGACCACCGCGACCCAGGTGTGGGCGAGCAGACTGGGCGCGACCGCGACCACGGTCCAGCCCAGCAGGAGATACAGCGCGACGCCGAGCCAGCGCGGTGAGCCCGGCCAGAACAGCTTCACGGTGACGCCGGCGACCGCGCCGGTCCAGACGATGCCCAGCACCCACCAGCGCAGGTCGCCGGGCAGTCCGAGCACGCAGAACGGGGTGTAGCTGCCGGCGATGAACACGAAGATCATCGAGTGGTCGGCGCGTTTCATCCGGACTCGGCTGCGCGGGGTCCGCCAGTCCACCCGGTGATAGA
This sequence comes from Gordonia paraffinivorans NBRC 108238, assembly GCF_000344155.1. Taxonomy (GTDB): domain Bacteria; phylum Actinomycetota; class Actinomycetes; order Mycobacteriales; family Mycobacteriaceae; genus Gordonia; species Gordonia paraffinivorans. Next base: position 4,553 of record NZ_BAOQ01000023.1, read on the forward strand.
CCGCGCTGACGGTGAACAGCGCCACGATGGTGACGGCATACACCGAGACCGCGGCCACCGCCGCAGCGCCGGACAAGATCGCCGCCTACATCGCCGGCGCGGCCGGGGTCGCGCCGGCGATGTAGGCGGCGTACTGGTGGATGACGCCGCGCAGCCGCGGTTTGCGCAGCGTCTCGATCATCTCGTCCACAACAAGTGCCATGAACCTACGCTACCGTAGGTTTCTCACCGGTAACCAGACTTCCAAGTAAAGTGACGCCTGTGAAACTCCTCCCAGATCGGGTCCGCGGTGGCCTGCTGCGGGTCTATGAGCAGCGGCTGATCCAGCTCACCGATTCCCAGAAGCTGCCCCGTCATGTGGCGATCATGTGCGACGGCAACCGGCGCTGGGCGCGCGAGGCCGGCTTCGAGGACGTCAGTCACGGTCACCGGGTGGGGGCGCGGCGCATCGCCGACATGCTCGGCTGGTGTTCGGAACTCGGCATCGGCACGGTGACCCTCTACCTGCTCTCCACCGAGAACCTGGGCCGGGCCTCCGACGAGCTCGACGCCCTGATGGAGATCGTGCCCGACATCGTGGAGGAGATCTCCGGCGGCGACTGGCGCGTGCGGATCATGGGCAGCCTGGCGCAACTGCCGGCCCCGGTCGCGCAGCGGCTGAAGGAGGCCTCGATCCGCACCGAGGGCCGCTCCGGAATGAACGTCAACGTCGCGGTCGGGTACGGCGGGCGGCAGGAGATCGTCGACGCGGTGCAGTCGCTGCTGGCCGAGGAGGTCCCGGCCGGAGCCGGCGCCACGCCGATCCGGCCGTCGGACATCCCCGCACGGCCCGCCGGACCCGTTGCCTCCGAACCGGTCGCGCGGGTGTCCCCGGACTCGCTGGCTTACGTCATCACCACCTCGGGCACGACCGGAACCCCGAACATCGTCGGCGTTCCACACCGCGGCGTGCACCGCGTGGCCGCCCTCGGCGACGTCCGCTCCGACGACCGGGTCGGCACGGCCATCAGCCCCGGCCTCGATGCCACCTTCCACGACATGCTCCTCCCGCTCGCGACCGGTGCGACCCTCGTCGTGGTGCCGGCCGAGATCGTCGGCGGCAACGATCTCGCCGGCTTCCTCGACCGCACCCGGGTCAGCGTCTTCACCGCGACCCCGTCGGTGTTGCGCACCATGCGGCCGGGGACGATCCGGACGTTGCGGCTGGTCTACATCGGTGGAGAGGCGCTGACCGCCGATCTCGCCGAGGCGTGGTCGGCGCACGCGCGGGTCATGAACATCTACGGCCCCACCGAGACCACCGTGACCGTGTCCACGAGCGCGGTGCGCCCGGGCGAGCCGATCCGGCTGGGCTCGCCGCGCCCGGGCATCGGTGTGGAGATCCTCGACGCCCGGCTGCGGCACGTGCCGCCCGGCGTGGTCGGCGAACTCTATGTCAGTGGAACCGGTGTCGCGCGTTGCTATCTCGGGGACCCAGCGCTCACCGCGGCCTCCTTCGTCGCCGCACCCGACGGACGACGCCGCTACCGCACGGGCGATCTGGTGCGCTGGGACCGCGACACCGGCGAACTCGTCTACGTCGGACGCGCCGACCGGCAGATCAAGATCCGCGGTCAGCGGGTCGAGCCGGCCGAGATCGACGCGGTCCTCGTGCGTGCCGGCGCCGACCGAGCGATCACCGTGCTGCGGGACGGTCCGGCCGGCCCGGCGCTGGTGTCCTATGTGGTCTCGCAGGCTCCCGCCGAGGATCTGCTCGCGGTGTGCCGGGCGACGTTGCCGCGGCACATGGTGCCGAGCCGCGTCGTCGAACTCGACGACCTGCCGCTGTCCGGTGCCGGCAAGATCGACCGGGGCCGGCTCCCCGAACCGCAGTGGTCGTCGTCGACGAGACAGCCCGAAAACGTCACGCAGGCAACGGTTCGCGATGCGTTCCGCGCGGTGCTCCGCCGGCATGACGATGATGTGTCCGGTGGGGCGCAGGTCGGTATGGACGACGACTTCTTCGCGCTGGGTGGCAACTCGCTGGCCCTCGTCGCCCTGCGTGACGAGGTGTCGACACGCACCGGGGTCAGGGTCGAGGTGGCCGAGCTGTTCGCTCACCGCACGTCCGCCGAGGTTGCGGATCTCCTGGAGGCCAGGGCGTCCGGTGCGCCGATCTCCGACCTGCGGGTGGTGCCGCTGTCTCGACATCCGCGAGTGGGGGAGCGAGAGCGCATCGTCTGGTGTGTCCACACGGCGCCCGGCGTGGTCGAGCCGTTCCGGCCGTTCGCCGAGGCGTTGCCGGGCGTGACGGTTCTCGGTCTGCAGTTGCCGGAACTGGTGCTCGCCGGCCGCGAACTGCCCTCGACCCTCGCGGAGATCGCCGCGCTGCATGTCGAGTCGATCCGGCAGCGGCAGTCGGACGGGCCGTAGCACCTCGTCGGCTGGTCGCTCGGCGGCAATCTCGCCCACGAGATCGCGCGACAACTCGTCGACGCGGGCGCCGAGGTCGCGACCTTGTTGATCCTCGACTCCCGGGCCCCCGACGAGCTGCGGGACGTGCCCGACGACGAGTTGCTCGGATACGACCACCCGCTGCGCGACCTGGCGCGGCGGTACGACCCCGACGCCCTGCGCCGTTTCGAGGAACGGACCCGGACGCTGGCGCACGCGGTGCGTTCCCACGACCTCGGTGCCGTCGACGCGGGTGTGGGCGTCGGCAGGGTCGTCTACGTTGCCGCGGAGGACAATCCCGAACCCGGCCGCTGGGCCGGTGCGGTCGGGGATTCGAGGACCCGGGTGGACGTGGTGTCCGCCGGGGTCACGCATGCGCGCATGGGTGAGCCCGACGTGATGCGTCGGCTCGCGGAATCGTTCGAGACCTGGTTGTTCGAGGAGGAATGGTGACCGAGCCGTCAGCGGGGATGTCGATCCTGTTCGTGTGCACGGGCAACATCTGTCGCTCGCCGACCGGCGAGCGGGTGCTGGCCGGGCTCGTCGACCGGATGCGTGCCGAGGGGAAGGCGCTGGAGGTGACCTCCGCGAGTGCTGGCGTGGGCGCCCTGAACGGTCAGCCGATCCATCCGCACTCCGCGGCCGTGCTCGCCGAACGCGGTTATGACGCGAGCGGATTCGAGTCCCGGTACCTGCGTCCGCCGATGCTCGCCGCGGCCGATCTGGTGCTGTGCATGAGCCGCGCACACCGGGCCGCCGCCCAGCAGATGGCGCCCGCGCTGGAAGCGGGTCTTCACCCTCACCGAGTTCGTCACGCTGTCGGACCTCGGCCCGCTGCCCGAGGTCATCGCCGGCCGCGGACGGATCGATCCGAACTCGCCGCAGCTCGACATCGTCGACCCGATGGGGCGTCCCCGCGAGGACTTCGACCGGGTCTTCGCCGAGATCGAACCCAAGGTGGAGGTCGTCGCCTCCTGGCTGGCCACTCACCACGCGGCCGAGTCGGTGTCCTCCGACAACACAGCGCCGACGTAGTACACGGCGTCGACGGAGAACACGGGGCCGATCGCGAACGCCGGACGGCCCGAGCACACAGGGGAGATCCGATGATCCGCCGCATCGCCGGGAACCGGGCCGTTCAGGTCCTCGTCGTCGTGGTGGTGCTCGTCGCCGCGGCGATCGCGTGGCTCGCCCATTCTGGAAGGCCCAGACCGGGCAGCGCCTCGACAGCGCAATCGCCGTCGACCCGATCGCGCTGAGGTACGTGCTCGAGGTCGTCGGTCCGGTGACGTTGGCGAACGGGGAGAAGATCACCGCCGACAACGTCGTGCCGATCACCCTGTCGACCGCGTACAAGCGGTTCGCGGACGACAACCGGGCCCGTAAGCAGTACCTGCAGGACATCTCGCAGGCCGTGGTGAAGAAGCTCGTCAACTCGGGTGCGAACACCCGCGACCTGCTCGAGGCCCTCGGCCGGGGCGTCCACGAACGCCGGATCATGGTCTACAGCACCCACGCCGAGGAGCAGGAGATCCTGGAGACCACGAACCTCGGTCACCAGATCTCCGACACCGACTCCCCGTATCTGCAGGTCGCGATCGGCAATGCGTCGGGCACCAAGCTCGACTACCACCTACGCCGCGAAATCTCCTACACCTCGGGCGATTGCAGCGGCGACACCCGCGAGTCGGTCATCACCGTCAGGCTCACCAACACCCTCGAACAGACCGACCTCACCGACTACGAGGCGGGCGGTCTCGGAACGGAACTCGACGTGAAGAAGGGCACCAATCTCGCCAACGTCGAGTTCCTGACGACAAGGGCGCGGTCCTCAAGGAGATGACGCTCGGCGACGGCGGTGCCTTCTACGTCGAGCAGACGCTGCACGGGCGGCCGTACTACTCGACCCGCGTCGGCATCGCGCCGGGCGAAACCGCCACGATCACACTGAAGATCGACGAACCGACCTCCGCGAAGGGTGAGGCCGAGGTGCCGGTCCAGTCGCTCGTCGACGACCCGACCGTGACGGTCGACGTGCTGGCGTGCGGGCCGAAGGAGTGATCGAGGGGAGTCACCGCTGCACGCGCCGGTGATCAGTAGTAGTACGGGAAGTCGTCCCACCGCGGAGGCCGCTTCTCCAGGAAGGCATCCCGGCCCTCGACGGCCTCGTCGGTCATGTAGGCCAGGCGCGTCGCCTCACCGGCGAAGACCTGCTGGCCCATCAGGCCGTCGTCGGTGAGGTTGAACGCGAACTTCAACATGCGCTGCGCGGTGGGGGACTTGCCGTTGATCTTGCGTGCCCACTCGATCGCGACGTTCTCCAGTTCGGCATGCGGAGCAACTCGATTCACCGCACCCATGCGATGCATGGTCTCCGCGTCGTAGGCCTCGCCGAGGAAGAAGATCTCCCGGGCGAACTTCTGCCCGACCTGCTTGGCGAGGTAGGCCGAGCCGTAACCGGCGTCGAAGGAGCCCACGTCGGCGTCGGTCTGCTTGAAGCGGGCGTGCTCGGCGGAGGCGAGCGTCAGGTCGCACACCACATGCAGAGAGTGCCCGCCGCCCGCGGCCCAGCCGTTGACGACGGCGATGACGACCTTCGGCATGGTGCGGATGAGGCGCTGCACCTCGAGGATGTGGAGGCGGCCGCCCTCGGCCTTCACCCGCGCCTCGTCGACGGTGTCGGCGCCCGCGGACTCGACGTCGGAGTCGTGGGTGGTGGCGTACTGGTATCCGGAGCGTCCGCGGATGCGCTGGTCGCCGCCGCTGCAGAACGCCCAGCCGCCGTCCTTGGGGCTGGGCCCGTTCCCGGTCAGCAGGACCGTGCCGATGTCGGGGGAGCGGCGGGCGTGGTCGAGCACCCGGTAGAGCTCGTCGACGGTGTGGGGCCGGAAGGCGTTGCGGACCTCGGGGCGGTCGAAGGCGATGCGCACGATTCCGTACTCGCGTCCCTTGCCGACGTGACGGTGGTACGTGATGTCGGTGAGGTCGGAGAATCCCGGGACCTCGGCCCACTGGGACGGGTCGAACGGCTGGTCGGCGGTGCGTGTGTCGTCGGTCGCGGTCATGCGCTCAGACTAGTGACCGGCGGGGTTCGCGCCTGCCACCGGCGACACCTCGTGCCGTCGCGGCGCCCCGGGCGCCGTCCGACCGAGCGCGCGATCGGTCACCGACGAGGCGGCTCGGGTGCGCCTGCGGGTCTTCTTATACGGTTGACCGGTGAGTGAAGCAAACGATCGTGCAGCCGAGACCGTGGCGGAGGATCCGCACGAGGGCGGTTTCCGCCCCCACGCCGCGATCACGACCGAACGCGGCGGTCCTCGCTATGCGGAGTTCAGCGAGCAGGTCCGGCTGCTCATGGACAACGCCCGGTACGCGTGCCCCGAAGGCGATCAGGTCGACGAGCTGATCGAGCATCTCGCGGTGGTCAACGAGAAGCTGGCGAAGGTGCGCATCGACGAGTGGCACTCGCCCGCGGGCACCCGCATCGACCTGCCCTCGCGCGGCAACATCACCCTGCCCCCGTACGAGGTCGTCGAGGCCTCCGAGACCGGTGTCGTCGCCGACCTCGTGTTCCGGGACTTCCACCTCGGCGGCAACAACGCCGCGCACGGCGGACACATCGCGGTGGCGTTCGACGACCTCGGCGGCTACGCCTCGGCGGTCGCCATCCAGGCCGTCAGCCGGACCGCCTACCTCAACGTCCAGTACCGCTCGATCACCCCGCTCAACACGACGCTGCGCGTGCGCGCCTGGGCCGACCGGATCGAGGGCCGCAAGGTCTTCATCAAGGGCACCATGCACGACGGTGATCGTCTGTGCGCGGAGATGGACGCCCTGTTCATCAAGCTCAAGCCCGGACAGGCCTGACGCCGCGCCCCGGTTCTCGTCGAGCAGGGGGGCGAGTCGGCGAATCCCCCGATCTCGTCGGGGGATCGCGTGTTCGGATGGAGATGACCGACGACGGCCGGCACACCGGCTCCGGTGTGCCGGCCGTCTGCTCGCCTCAGCTCTTGGCCCCGGTCTCGATGGCCTGCTGCGTATGGCCGCTGCCGACGCTCTCCACCTGGATGCGGCGCGGCTTGGCCTTCTCTGCGACGGGGATCGTCACCGTCAGCACGCCGTTGTCATAGCGCGCGGTGATGCCCGCGGCGTCGATGGAGTCGCCGAGGGTCAACTGACGACGGAAGGTGCCGGAGAACCGCTCACTGGCCAGCCACTCGACGCCCTCGTCGGACGGGGCGGTGCGCTCGGCCGACAAGGTGAGAACGCCGTTGTCGACCCGGACGTCGATCGAACCCGGGTCGGCCCCGGGAAGGTCCGCGATCAGCATGTAGTGGTCGTCGACCTTGTAGAGATCCATGGGCATGAACCGAGGTGCACGCGCCGTCCCGGATGCGGCGTTCAACATGCTCCGGGTCATGGCGTCGAAGTCGGAGAAGGGGTCGAATCGCAGCACAGCAGTTCACCTCCTGTATCTCACAGGCTGCCCGCCACCCGTTCAGACGAGCAGCACACAAGCTGTACCGACACCAGGTTAGCTCCGGATTCGCGACTCGTCTAGCACTCTCGGGTGGAGAGTGCTAATCCGTTCCGGTGCCGGTCCCTGGTGGTCGGGTCAGGTGAGTTCCGTTGCCTCGATGGTGAATCCAGCGTCCTGCAGGCGTTCGACGAGGACGTCGCCCATCGCCGCGGCGGGCGTCAGCACGCCGGTTCGCGACGGCAGCCGGTTGCGATCGACCGCGAGCGCGAGGGCGCTCTCGGCGAGCATCACCGCGGTGGCCTTGTAACCGGGGTCGCCCTGTGCGCGCATGCGCGAGCGGTACCGCTGGCCGGTGGCGGTCCTGGTGTAGGTCTCGACCACGAAATAGCCGTTGTTGCGGGCCTTTTCGCTCGGCCCCTCGCCGGGCGCGGGGAGCACGCGGTCGAGCAGTCGTCGCGTCGGGCCGAAGCTCATCGCCCCCAGGAACGCGCCCGTCCCGACCGCGACGACACCCGCCGCCAGCGTCGACAGGGCGGGGATGCCGCCCACGCTCATCGTCTCGGCGTAGTGGAAGTCCGGCCCATACGCGTTGTCCAGCAGTGCATTCGAACGACGCACGATGCGGGTGTTGTACGACGACATGAAGAACGGGGCGAGGGTGCCGCGCAACGATGGATCGACCTTCTTCGCGTTGACGAGGTTCAGGTCGCTCGGCTCGGCGGAGAGGCTGACCCGCGGAACCTCGCCCGGACCGCCGGACAGGGCCTGCGGATTGAGCAGCAGGCGACGGGTCGCGGAGTCGCGGGCCTGCTCGGCGATGACCCGCATCGAGTCGATCGTGCCGCCGGACACGCCGCCGCGCATCGACTTCAGCACGAAGGTGGTGTCGGTGAGTTCCCCGGCACCGTCCTCGGTGACCTTCTTGTAGAGCGCGTAGACGCTGAGGTCGGAGGGGATCGAGTCGAAGCCGCATGAGTGCACGATGCGGGCCCCGGTCGACTCGGCGGTCTCGTGCGCCTTGTCGATGGAGTAGCGGACGAAGGGGACCTCGCCGGTGAGGTCGACGTAGTCGGTGCCCGCGTTCGCCGCCGCGACCACGAGGGCCTCGCCGTACCTGAGGTAGGGGCCCACGGTGGTGCACACCACGCGTGTGCGGGCGACCATCGCGTCCAGCGAGGCGGGCGAGTTCGAGTCGGCGACGATGAGCGGCCACTCGTGCGCCCGCAGCGGCAGGCTGCGGCGCACCTCGGCGAGTTTGGTCTCGTTGCGACCGGCGAGCGCGATCTTCGTGCCGATCGGCGCGTGGTCGGCGAGGTAGCGCGCGGTGATCTCACCGACGAAGCCCGATGCCCCGAACACGACGACGTCGAACTCGCGGTCCCCCGACCCGGTGGCTGCTGTGGTCTCGGTGATGTCTTCCCCACTCATGTGTTCGACCTTACGTGGGACGCACCTCACATGTGACCGTGGAGTCAGTTGGGCGCGGCACCCCGCCGTCGTGACGCGGCCCGGGCCGCGAACGGCGCGACGAAGAGCATCAGCAAGACCCTCAGGATCTGCGCGGCGACGACGAAGGCGACGTTCCCGCCCGCCCCGACAGCGGCCGCGAGCACGGCGTAGATCCCGCCCGGGGTGGTCGCGAGATAGCAGTCGAGCATCGACTCGCCGGTCCATGCCGAGAGCGCGACTCCGAGCAGTGCGCTCACGACGCCGATGACGAGGATCAACAGCAGGGCGAAGGGCAGCACCCGGCCGATCGCCCGCAGCCGGTCCACCGTGAACCCGAGTCCGGCCTGCCAGCCGATGACCGCGTAGGCGACGGTGAGCAGGATCGGCGACACCGCGGCGTCGCCGGCGATGCCCGTGAGTTCGGCGACCGTCGACAGGGCGAGCGGGCCGAGCAGGCCCCCGGCCGGCAGCCGGAGGAGCCGGCCCGCCGGGATGCCGGCACCCAGGCACACCGCCAGCAGCAGAAGGCCGAGGCCCTGGTCGGCCCAGGAGGGCGGAACCTCCTCGACCGCAGACGAGGTGGCGCCGAACACGCCCGACGCGACGACCGGGATGGTGACCGTGACCAGGGCGACCCGCAGGTACTGGATGACGGCGACCATGCGTTCGTCGCCCCCGAACTCCCGCGTCAGCGCGACGAGCCCAGAGGCGCCGCCGGCCACGAGGGCCAGGGAGCCGGTCAGCGGGTCGACGTCGCGGTGCAGGCCGAGCAGTGCGCCGCAGGCGACCGAGAGCAGCAGTGTCGCGACGCCGATGACCAGGACCGGAAACCAGGACGAACCGAGGCCGCTCAGCGTCTGGCTGTCGGCCATCGTGCCGATGAAGACGCCCAGCACGCCCTGGGAGGCGACGAACACCGGCCGCGGCACGATCGGGGGTGTGTCGGGGGCGGGGTCGACGGTGACCTCGCCGCCGGCCGCGTCCGCGGGGTCGCGACGCCGGTGTCGGGGGAGCGGCGCGAGTCCGGCGATCGCGAGGATTGCCGCGACGACGAGGCCCGCGAACAGGGCGGCGGCGTCGACGTCGACGATCTCGAGGGCGAGCGTCGCGACCGCGGTGAGCACACCCAGCAGCAACCAGCGACGCATTGGCCTCACGTTAGGACAGCGGATCGGGTGTCGCCGGTCGGGGTGTGAACACCGGTGACGCGGGCGACACCGGTAGGTGTGCGTGATCAGGCCGCCTGCGCGGCGCCCAGTGTCAGTGCGCCGTAGGGCCTGGGGGTGCCGGGCTCGTAGAAGGCGTCGACGGCGCCGAGGATGAAGCCGGCCGCGGTGAGTTCGGCACGCACGTCGCGGGTCAGGTGACATCCGCCGGCGACGCGTTTCTGCAGCGGTTCGAGTCGCCGCTGCCACCTGCGCACCTTCTCGTCGGGAGCGAGGCCGTGTTCGAGGAACGCGAAGGTGCCGCCCGGCCGCAGGACCCGCCGGATCTCGGCGAGCGCGGCCGGGAGATCCGGGATGGTGCAGAGCGTGAACGTCGACAACGCCGAGTCGAACGAGTCGTCGTCGAACGGCAGGCTCTCCCCGTCGAGCCCGGCGCGTTCGATCGGCACCGGCGACGCGGCGACCCGTTCGGCGGCCATCCGCCACCCCACGTCGGACGGTTCGACCGCCGCGACCGAGGCGACCGCGGAGGGGTAGAGCCCGACGTTGAGCCCCGAGCCGAAGCCGATCTCCACGACCCGACCGGCGAGCGGCGCGCAGGCCCGTTCACGCAGCGGCGTCAGCGCGCTCATCCCGCAGGTGAGCTCGATCAGATGCGGGAGGATGCGGTCGCCGTAGAATCCCACGCGGCCAGCGTATCGCCGCGCCCAGGCGATACGTCCGCAGTTCGAGTCCCTAGGCTTGAGGAATGAAACGACCGGTCTCCAACCCCTCGACCCTGCAGGCGCGGGTCATCGTCGACGAGATGATCCGCGGCGGGGTCCGGGAGGCCGTGTTGTGCCCGGGTTCCCGCAATGCGCCACTGGCGTTCGCCCTGCACGCGGCCGACGCCGCGGGTCGACTGCGACTGCACGTCCGCATCGACGAGCGCTCCGCCGGTTATCTCGCGCTCGGTCTCGCGGTGTCCTCGGGGGTGCCGGTCCCGATCGTGATGACCAGCGGAACCGCCGTCGCGAACATGGGTCCGGCGGTCTTCGAGGCCAACTACGCCCGGGTGCCGCTCGTGGTGGTCAGCGCCAACCGCCCGTACGAACTGCTCGGATCGGGCGCGAACCAGACGGTCGAGCAATTCGGGATCTTCGGGACCCAGGTGCGCGCCGCCATCAGCCTGGGACTCGCCGAGAAGGACCTCGACACCAACAGCCAGTGGCGCTCGGCGGTCGGGCGCGTGCTGGCCGCTGCCCGCGGCGCCCGCACGGGCAACGCGGGACCGGTCCAGTTCGACATCCCGCTGCGCGAACCGCTCGTCCCGGACCCGGACGAGGTCGGCGACGAGGACCTCGGCTCGTTCGCCGGCCGGCCCGGCGGCCTGCCGTGGACGCAGGCGCCGGTCGGCCGCCTCGACGTCCCGCTGCCCATCGACCTCTCGCTCGACACCGTCGTCGTGTCCGGTCACGGGTCCGGCGCGCATCCGGCGCTCGCCGGGGTGCCGACGGTGGCCGAGCCGACCGCCCCGCATCCGGCGACGCCGCTGCACCCGCTCGCCCTCGACTCGATCAGGCCGCAGCAGGCGATCATCTGCGGGCGCCCGACCCTGCACCGCGGGGTCTCGCGGCTGCTCGCCGACCCCGAGGTGCGCGTCTACGCCCTGACCACCGGCCCGCGGTGGCCCGACGTCTCGGGCAACGTCTACGCCACCGGCACCCGCATCGAGGCCGTCGGCGAGCCGCGCGAGGACTGGCTCAAGGAATGCGCCGCGGTGCAGGAGAAGGTCGTCGGGGCGGTCGCCGCGGAACTCGACGAGTCCGGCACCACGACCGGCCTGCACGTGGCCCGTGCCGTCTCCGCGGCGATGGAGCCGGGGGACCAGCTCGTGGTCGGGGCGTCGAACCCGATCCGCGACGTTGCACTCGCCGGCCGGGTCGCCGAGGGCGTGCGAGTGCTGTCCAACCGGGGCGTCGCCGGCATCGACGGCACCAACTCGACCGCGATCGGGGCGGCGCTGGCCCTCGACCGCGAACGTCCGGGTGCGCGGACCGTGGCGCTCATGGGTGACCTCACCTTCATCCACGACGCGACGGGGCTGATCATCGGGCCCGGCGAGCCACGTCCGGAGTCACTGCGGATCGTCGTCGCCAACGACGACGGGGGCGGGATCTTCGGACTGCTCGAGCAGGGCGACCCGCGCTACAACACGGGCCGTTTCGCCGGTGCCTACGAACGGGTCTTCGGGACCCCGCACCGCACCGACATCGCGTCGATGTGCGCCGGATTCCACATCCCGCATCGCCGGGTCGGGGTCGACGACCTGCGGGCCGTTCTCGCCGAGGAACCGGCGGCCGGTGGCATCGAGGTGATCGAGGTGGCCACCGATCGGGAGCGCCTGCGGTCGGTACACGCGGCGATCGCCGCCCGGCTGCGCTGACGCCCGGCACCGCCGTCCGCCCCGACGTCCTGCCGCCGGTAGATGGCCGCCGGGGGTACGGCGCCGACGGAATGGCTCCGGTGACCGCGGAGGCGCCGGCCGGTTAGGCTGAACGCCATGACCCCGGTGATCCAGCGACGCGTGCAGCTCGGCCTGCTCGTCGTCGGCCTGACCATCACCGCCATGGCGTTCTCGCTCATCGTCGGGTGCTTCAAGGACGACGCGGCCATCGAGTCCAGCAAGGCGACCGTGATGGCCGAGGTCGTCTCCGTCGACCCCCTGCACGCGGCGGTCGCGTTCCAGACCCCGGACGGGTCGTTCCACAGTCCGCGCTTCGGCCTGCTGTATCCCACCGAGCTCAGCGAGGGCCAGCGCATCAGCGTCGAATACGCCGCCTACAACCCGGATCTCGCACGCCCCACCGGCCGCACCGCGATGCTCGCGATCATCCCGGGACTCTCCGTCGCATTCGCCGGCTGGGCGGTCGTCGGGCTGCTCATGGTCGTCGTCGCCGAGTTCGGCCGGCGTAGTCGCGGGGCCGAGTCGGCGGCTCAGGACGGTGACGACGCCCCGGCGGGTGACGGTGAGAACGTCCCGGCGGCCGCCGGCGGGGATGCTCCGGCGATCGACGGCGAGAGCACCGGACCGGCCGGCGCCGAGAGCGGCGAGGAGTCCCTCAGCTCGCGGTGAGCTAACCCGGGATGATCCTGCGCCGGCCGCCGGAGAACACCAGCGCCTCGTCGTCGCGCAGGAGCTGCAGGGGATGGTCGGGGTACTGCGCGAGCGTCCGGTCGATCCGTTCGCGGCCGCCGACCGTGCCCTCCGCGTGCGGGATGATCGTCACGTCGATGAGTCCGAGGCCCGCGGTGGATTCCAGCGGCGCCGCCTCCGACGGGTCGTCGAGGAGGTGGAGCGGAGCGATGTCCGGTCCGGTTACCGCGGCGCCCGCGCTGGCCCCGATGTAGGGCAGGCCGTGCCTCACCGCGTGGACGAGCGGCCGGTCCGCTCCGGTCTGTCGTAACGCCCCGAGCAGGTGGAAGACGTTGCCGCCGGCGACGAAGATCGCGTCGATCTCGCCGAGCGCCCGCGTGAAGGTCGCCGTGGAGACGAGTTCGGGGTCGACGTCGAGGACCTCGAAACCCTGCGCCTCGAGCGTGGCGCGGTCGAGATCGAGCCACGTCTGGTCGGGATAGATCGACGACGCGGTGGGGACGTAGCCGATCCGGGCACCCGCGCCCACGAGGGGGACGAGGAAGCCGGGTACCGGGGTGAGCCACCGGCTGAGCAGCAACAGGTCTGGGGAGTCGGCCACAGGTCCACTGTGCCCGACGCCGGGGCCGACGCCGCTGCCGGGCGACTCGCCGAGATGTTCACCGGGAGTCGGCCGGCGCGCCACCCGCCGACCACGTGCAGGTCGTCCGGGGCGGCGAGGCTCGGGACATGCGAGTAGCGATCGTCGCCGAGAGTTTCCTGCCGCAGATGAACGGGGTCGTGAACTCCGTGCTGCGGGTCGTCGAGTACCTCGAGTCCACCGGCCACGACGTGGTCGTCGTCGCTCCCGACGCGGCCCGCGACCATGCGCCCGGTCCGCGGATCGTGGGGCGGCGGACACCGGTGCACCTCGTTCCGTCCATTCGCGTGCCGCGGGTGACGTCGCTGCCGGTCGGAGTGCCGGTTCCGCTGCTGTACCGGGTGCTGCGCGACTTCGCGCCCGACGTCGTCCACCTGGCGTCGCCGTTCGTGATCGGCGCGGCCGGGGCGATCGCGGCACGACGCCTGGGCGTGCCGGTGGTGGCGGTGTTCCAGACCGACGTCGCGGGATTCGCGTCCGCGTACCGGCTCGGGATGGCCGAACGGGCGGCATGGCGGCACACCCGGCGACTCCACGAGATGTGCGACCTGACGCTGGCCCCGTCGTCGGCCACGATCGCGGCGCTGGCGGCCCATGGGGTGCCGCGTCTGCGGAGGTGGGGCCGTGGCGTCGACGCGGAGACCTTCTCGCCGGGACATCGGGACGAGTCGGTGCGCGCGGCCTGGCGGGGCGAGCGCGCCGATGCCCTGCTCTGCGGATTCGTCGGCAGGCTGGCGCCGGAGAAACACGTCGAGCGGCTCGCGGTGCTGTCCGGCGATCCACGGCTACGTCTGGTGATCGTCGGGGACGGGCCTGAACGCCGCCGACTGGAGCGTCTGCTCCCCGACGCGGCGTTCACCGGCGAACTGCGGGGCCCGGCCCTGGCGCGAGCGTTCGCGTCACTGGACGTCTTCGTCCATCCCGGGGAACACGAGACGTTCTGCCAGACCGTCCAGGAGGCGATGGCCTGCGGGCTGCCGGTCGTCGCCCCCGACGCCGGCGGCCCGCGCGACCTGGTCGCGCCGCTGCGGACCGGCTACCTCCTCGGGGTCGAGGACTTCGAGGAGAAGCTGCCGGGGATCGTCGGGTACCTGCGCGACGACGCGGTGCGGGCGGCGTTCGGCCGCGCGGCGCTGCAGGCGGTGCGGGCGAGGACCTGGGCCGCGGTGTGCGCCGAGCTCGTCGGGCACTATCGCTCGGTCGCCCCGCCGTCCGGACCGGACGGGCTCCGGCGTCCCGCCTGACCTCGCCTCGTTCCGGCCGACGCCGCCCGGTAGGTTGATCGGCATGGCATCGACGGGCACGAACCCTCCGCAGCGGGCAAGTCTGGACAAGGATCCGGCCGAGGTCGCGGCCATGTTCGACCGCGTCGCCAAGCGCTACGACATCACCAACACCGTGCTGTCGTTCGGGCAGGACCGCGGGTGGCGGAAGAAGACCCGCAAGGCGCTCGGCCTCCGTCCTGGCGAGGTGGTGCTCGACCTCGCGGCGGGCACGGCGGTCTCCACCGTCGAGCTCGCGCGATCGGGAGCGCACTGCATCGCCGCGGATTTCTCCCTCGGCATGCTGAAGGCCGGCGCGCACCGGGACGTGCCCAAGGTCGCGGCCGACGCACTCCACCTGCCGTTCGCCGACGACTCCTTCGACGCCGCGACCATCTCCTTCGGCCTGCGCAACGTCCATGACGTGTCCACGGCGCTCGCGGAACTGCGTCGCGTTCTCAAACCCGGTGGGCGGCTGGTGATCTGCGAGTTCTCCACCCCGACCTTCAAACCGTTCCGCACCGTCTACATGGAGTACCTCATGAAGGCGCTCCCCGCGGTGGCGACGAAGGTGTCGAGCAGCCCGGCGGCGTATGTGTATCTCGCCGAGTCGATCCGGGCGTGGCCCGATCAGTTCGCGCTCGGCGACCTCATCCGGGAGGCCGGGTTCACGAAGGTGCGCTGGCAGAACATGACCGGCGGCATCGCGGCCATCCACTCGGCGCGCGCCTGATCGGTCGGGTCGCGGGTGGCCGAGGGCGGCCACCCGCGTGCCCCGTCTACGAACTGACCGCGTCGGTCTCCGAGACCTCGTGCGGCACCGGGCATCCGGCGGATTCCGTGGCGGCACTGCGCTTCGCGGGCCTCGGCACCGGGCAGCCCGGGGCGAAGGTGCCGAGTTCCTCGAGGCGGTAGCCGTTCGGGTAGCTGCGGACCTGGCCGGTGTGGCGGCTGTACTTCGGCTCGGTGCGCGGCGGGAAGACGAACCGGATCGCCAGGCCGCGCAGCTTGAGGCCGCCGCGGACCAGGATGCGTTCGGGGAGGGTCGGCTTGGGGTAGCGGAAGGCCTTCAGGAGCCGATCGTCCATGAGCGCGAACGACATCCGGCGCACCACCGCGCGCGGCAGGAACGAGTAGGGCCGGAAGGTGCCCAGCAGGTCGAGCGTGGCGTCGGCGACGGCCAGGGCGTCGGCGCTGAACGCGAAGTTGGCCGTCTCGTAGTCCTCGTAGAACTGCTTGAACTCCTCGTATGTCTCCGGGATGCCCTTGATGCCCATGAGCTGCCCGAGGCGGCGGTAGTAGTTGGTCATGCCGCGGACCTCGTGATCGGTCAGCGGGCGCCACTCGTACGCCTCGACCCACTCGACCGGGCAGACCACGAAGGTCGACAGCACGTACAGGAAGTCGTCGTTGGAGATGTCGTACATGCCGTGCATCTGGTTGATGCGCCGGATGCCGGCCCGGCCGAGCGGGCTGTCGATGCCGTATTCGAGCGGGGCCTCGAGGAGCAGGACGGTGTCGTCGTAGCGCTTCTGGGTCTCCTTGGTGAAGCCGCCGGTCTTGTACAGCAGGTCGCCGATCGACGGCACCGCGTACGTGCGGAACAGCGCGAAGCTCAGTGCCTGGTTGATGCCCCACGGGAACTCCTTGGTGGCGAGTGCGTGGGCGATCTCGGTCGGATTCTTGGTGGAGTCCATCCGGGCGATCTCGCCACGCAGCCGGTAGCGCTCCCCGATCCGGTTCTGGACGGCGCGCATGGCGCGCGTGACGAGCGTGGATGCGGCGGACATCGGCATCTCCTGGGTCGACGGTGGTCTCACGATGTGGTCGGTGCCACACAGCAATGAAACGATAGCGTCAGAACGTCTCTTCGGATAGTGCTGTGTGTCACACGGCACCAATCTACATAAGTCGAGTTATGTAGCGCGAGGGGAGCGTGGAAAGGTCG
Organism: Gordonia paraffinivorans NBRC 108238; assembly: GCF_000344155.1. Taxonomy (GTDB): domain Bacteria; phylum Actinomycetota; class Actinomycetes; order Mycobacteriales; family Mycobacteriaceae; genus Gordonia; species Gordonia paraffinivorans. Next base: position 21,067 of record NZ_BAOQ01000023.1, read on the forward strand.
GCCCCTCAGCTGAACGGCGGCCGCGGGTCGACGCGGGTCGACACGCGGCCTGCCGTCCGCCAGGCGCGGGCCACCAGGTCGGCGTCCTCGGGGGTGATCAGGTTGCCCATCACCCGCACGACCATCGACATCAGACGCGCCGACCGGATCCCGGGCCGGCCGAGCGTCGGGACGGTCCGGGGCATGGTCAGCAGGCCGGCGAGACGCCGCGCCGCGGAGAACGCGAGCCCGTAGTGCTCGACGAGGGTGTCGCGCCACCGGGTGGTGTAGTCGTCGGCGCCGAGGAGCTCGACGGCGAGGCGGGCGGTCTCCAGCGCGTAGTCGATGCCCTCGCCGTTGAGCGGGTTGACGCACGCGGCGGCGTCGCCGATCAACATCCAGTTGCGTCCGGCCACGCCGGTGACCGCGCCGCCCATCGGCAGCAGTGCGGAGGCGATGCGGACCGGCGGGCCGTCGAGCTCCCACTCGTCGCCGACCATCGTCGCGTAGTGCGCGAGGATCGGGCGAAGTGCCATGTGCGCCGGGCGCTTCGACGTGGCGAGCGCACCCACCCCGACGTTGACCAGGCCGCCGCCGGCGGCGCCGAGCGGAAAGACCCAGCCGTAACCGGGAAGCAGATCGCCGTCGGGGCCGCGCAATTCGAGATGCGAGCCCATCCAGTTCGCGTCGGCCCGGCCCGACGGGGCGTAGGCGCGGGCGGCCACCCCGTAGGCGGTATCCCGATGCCACTGCCGCCCAAGGGTTTTGCCGAGACCGGATCGCACGCCGTCGGCGACGACGAGGTCGGTCACCCGGATCGTGTGGGCGCCGGTCGCGGTGGAGAAGGTGACCGCGCCGACGCGGTCGCCGTCCATCTCCACGCCGACGGCCTTGGCGCCCTGGACCATCGTGACGCCCTTGCCGACCGCGTGGGTGCGGATCGCGTCGTCGAACTCGGTGCGGGCGATCGCGCTGCCGTGGGCGGGGAAGCGCCCCGACGGCCAGCGCACCAGCTGCTCGGCGCCCCAGCCGTGGAGATGCAGGCCGTCGATGCGCGGGCGGTCGGCGACCAGCGGCCGGAGGCCGAGCGCGTCGAGCTCGGCGATGGCGCGCGGGGTCAGCCCGTCGCCGCACGTCTTGTCCCGGGGGAACACCGCGGCGTCGACGAGCACCACGTCGCGTCCGGCGTCGGCGGCGTGGGCCGCGGCCGCCGAGCCGCCGGGGCCCGCGCCGACCACCAGCACGTCGGCGGAGTCGGGGAAGGCGACCTCGGGAGACGAGTCGGCGTCGCGGGGTGCGGGGCTGCTCGACGATGCGGTGCTCACCCGAACAGTATGTCCGTACGCCAGACCCGATAGGCTCGGCAGGCAGGCGGGGAGACGGCCAGACTCCGGCTCTCCGCGCAGACTTGTATTCCGGATCAGACGAGATGGAGCGGCGCAGCTGTGAAGTCCACATTCGCCGGGTTGGACCTGGTATCGGATGAGTTCGCCGAGACGGTGCGCTCCTCACTGCAGAAGGTCGAGGACCTGCTGCTCGGTGAGCTCTCGTCCGGGGACGACGTGATGACCGAGGCCGCCACCCACCTGGCCAAGGCCGGCGGCAAGCGGTTCCGCCCGATGTTCGCGATCCTCGCCGCCCAGTTCGGCCCGCGCCCCGACCACGACGACGTGATCACCTCGGCGACCGTAGTCGAGATGATCCACCTCGCGACGCTCTACCACGACGACGTGATGGACGAGGCCTCCATGCGTCGCGGCGCCCCGAGCGCCAACGCGCGTTGGACCAACAGCATCGCCATCCTGTCGGGCGACTTCCTGTTCGCGCGCGCCTCGCGCCTGGTGTCGACGCTGGGCCCCGAGGCGGTCCGGATCATCGCCGAGACCTTCGCCGAGCTCGTCACCGGGCAGATGCGCGAGACAGTGGGCGCCAAGCCCGGTGCCGACCCGATCGAGCACTACCTGCAGGTCGTCTGGGAGAAGACCGGCTCGTTGATCGCCGCCGCGGCGCGCTTCGGCGCGATGGCCTCCGGCGCGACCACCGACGACATCGAGCGGCTCTCGCGCATCGGCGACATCGTCGGAGTGGCCTTCCAGGTATCCGACGACATCATCGACATCAGCTCGGGGTCGGTGGAATCGGGCAAGACGCCGGGGACCGACCTGCGCGAGGGCGTCCACACCCTGCCGGTGCTGTACGCGCTCGCCGGGACCGACGCCACGTCGGCGCGCATCCGCGAGCTGCTGGTCCGTCCGGACGGCACCCCGCGCCCGCTGACCGACGACGCCGAGGTCTCCGAGGCCCTCGCGCTGCTGGCCGATTCGGAGGGCATGGCCGCTGCGCGCGCCAAGTTGAAGAGCTTCGCCGACGAGGCGCACGGAATGCTCTCCGGGCTCCCCGAGACCCCGGCGCACCAGGCGTTGTCGTCGCTGGTCGATTACACGATCGAACGGGTCGGCTGACCCGGCACGCCGCCGTCAGCGCTGCCCGCGCGCCATCTCCTGGAGCCGCCGGATGCGTTCGGCGGTCGGCGGGTGCGTGGAGAACAGCTTCGCCATGCGGTCGCTCGCCCGGAACGGGCTCTCGATCATCATGTGCGACTGGGCCGCGATGTCCGGGTTCGGCGGCAGCGGCGCCGCCTGCACGCCGCCGGAGATCTTCGCCAGCGCCGATGCGAGGGCCAGGGGGTCGCCGGTAAGTTCGGCGCCGGACTCGTCGGCCTGGAATTCCCTCGACCGCGACACCGCGAGCTTCACCAGGGTGGCCGCGATGGGCCCCAGGAGGGCCACCAGCAGCATGGCGAGCGGATTCGGGCCGTTGCCGTCCCGGTTCCCGCCGAACGCGCCGGCGAACATCGCGAAGTTCGCCAGGCCGCTGATGATCGACGCCATCGCGCCCGCGATCGAGCTGATCAGGATGTCGCGGTTGTACACGTGCGACAGTTCGTGCCCGAGCACCGCCCGCAACTCGCGCTCGTCGAGGATCTGCAGGATGCCGGTCGTGCAGCAGACCGCCGCGTTCTTCGGGTTGCGTCCCGTCGCGAAGGCGTTCGGGGACTCTGTCGGGGAGATGTAGAGCGCCGGCATCGGCTGATGCGCCGCGGTCGCCAGTTCGCGCACGATCCGGTACATGACCGGCGCCTGCAGCTCGGTGACCGGCTGCGCGTGCATGGCCTTCAGCGACATCTTCGCGCTGTTGAAGTAGACGAAGGCGTTCATGCCGACGGCGAGGATGACCGAGCCCCACAGGATCATGGGGCTGCGGAACATCGCGCCGATGCCGACGATGATCGCCGACATCAGGCCGAGCAGGGCCGCGGTCTTCAAGCCGTTCAGGTTCATCGGGGGTCCTCGTGTGTGCGGCGCCTTCAACCGGATGCCCGGGCACCGGGCGGGCTGGGGGACCCGTTCGCCCCGGTGGCGGGCGAGAGACGCTTCATCCGGTCAAACGACGCAGCGCCCGTCCGGGTTTCCGGACGGTCGTGATCACATCTTCTCCCGCGGTGCGACGTTGCCCACGATCGGCGCGCGCATCCGGTGCGGTCGCGCCGCCGGACTCGACGCAGGGCCTTGCCGGTGAGCAAGTCCCCGCCCGGCGGGTGGGCCGAGCGGGGACAGCGGTCGCCTCGGGAAGGTCTAGCGGTAGTTGACGAACTGCAGGGCGATCCCGAAGTCCTCGTTCTTGAGCAGCGCGATGACGGCCTGCAGGTCGTCGCGCTTCTTGCTCGAGACGCGCAGCTCGTCGCCCTGGATCTGCGCCTTGACGCCCTTCGGGCCCTCGTCGCGGATCTTCTTGGAGATCTTCTTGGCGTGCTCGGAGTCGATGCCCTGGACCAGCTTGCCGGTGATCTTGAACGTCTTGCCCGAGGCGACGGGGTCGCCGGCGTCGAAGGCCTTGAGCGAGATGTCGCGACGGATCAGCTTCTCCTTGAAGACCTCGAGGCCGGCCTTGGCGCGCTCCTCGGAGTCGGAGGTGATGACGATCGTCTCCTCGCCCGACCACTCGATGCCGGTGTTGGTGCCACGGAAGTCGTAGCGCTGGGAGAGTTCCTTGGCGGCCTGGTTGAGGGCGTTGTCGACCTCCTGGCGGTCGACCTTGCTCACCACGTCGAACGATGAATCAGCCATGCCGGACAGGTTATGTCATCGCCGGCCGACCCGAGGCGGCCCACGCGCCGGGCGCGGGGGTTCGGACCGGTCCGACGGCGTCCCCAGGGGATGCGACGCGTTGTCGAGGGTGCCTCACGGTGCCGAAATCAAGCCTCTGAACAGCCGGTTTGCGCGGGTGCGTAGGGTTCGTTGTATTCTTCACGGCGTTGTTCGAACGGCCGTCACGGCGGCCGGCAGAACAGCACGGCAGGTTGCCCGAGCGGCCAAAGGGAGCGGATTGTAAATCCGTCGCGCAAGCTACATAGGTTCGAATCCTATACCTGCCACGACGTGGTGAACGTTCATGAAAACTGCATGACAGACGGTCTCTGACCAGCGATTTGTCTAGCAAGCACATGAGTGTGTAACCTCGTTGAGGCTCTCGAGCAGAAATGCCCGGGGCACGCCCCCTTAGCTCAGTCGGCAGAGCGTTTCCATGGTAAGGAAAAGGTCGACGGTTCGATTCCGTCAGGGGGCTCGCTGGACGACAGTCCGCGGGGCGGTGTAGCTCAGCTGGTTAGAGCGCACGACTCATAATCGTGAGGTCGGGGGATCGAGTCCCCCCACCGCTACACATCGGGTCCGACCGGAACCGAGCGCAAGGGTCGCAAGCCCTGAGGGAACTGCCGAACCCGACCACGTACCACCCGAAAGAAGGCAACCAAGTGGCCTCCTCAACAGATGTTCGCCCCAAGATCACCTTGGCATGCGAGGTGTGCAAGCACCGTAACTACATCACGAAGAAGAATCGCCGCAACGATCCCGATCGTCTCGAGATCAAGAAGTTCTGTCCGAACTGCGGCAAGCATCAGGCGCACAAGGAATCCCGCTAGGCCCTCGCCGGTCTGGACGGTTCCGGTAGAAGGACCCAGCGAACGGGCTGCCTCATTCACGAGGCGGCCCGTCTTGCTGTTGGGGGACATTTGCGCCTCCGCAGTCGGGCCGCACAACCGAACAACGAACGAGACATCGGAGTGGGTCATGCCCTCGCCGGGGCCGCGGACGGCCGGATACATGCGGACGTCCGCGGACGAGGTCCGCGACGCACGCCGATGACACCGAGAAGACACGCGCAGCGCGGCGCGGGTGGGACGTCGCGAGACGATCCACCGAAGTCCGGTCCGACAGCCACGGGCCGGTCATGCGAAGGGAGCAACTGGTCAATGGCAGACGCGAGCGGAACCGACCTCCGGGAACGGGTCGTGGAGGCGAAGAACGGCGGCCGCAAACCCAGCCCGGAGGAGATCGCCGCGCACACCGCGTCGCTGGTCGGATTCCACTACACCGTCGACGACTACTACGAGATCGGCCGTGAGGAGATCCGCAAGCACGCCATGGCCGTGCAAGACGCCCATCCCACCCACTGGAGCGAGGAAGGCGCCAAGGCGTACGGCCACGACACGCTGATCGCCGCCCCGACCTATGTCTCCGTGCTGGGCATCATCGCGCAGCGCAAGCTGTTCGAGGACTTCGTCACCGGCTATGACATGTGGCAGATCATGCAGACCGACCAGCGGCTCGTCTACCACCAGCCGATGAAGGTCGGCGACCGCCTCATCTGCGACGTGTCGCTCGAGTCGTTCCGGCACGTCACCAGCCCCGAGGTGATCGATCTCATGGTCACCAAGAACGTCATCTGGAACCAGTACGACGAGCCGGTGATGACCACCTGGACGTCGCTGGCGGCGCGTCCCGGCCTGGAGGTCGATCCCGAGCTCGAGGCCTCGCTCGACCACGTGATGATGAAGATCGACAAGATCGGCGACCCCGGCCACACCGTGACGGCCCCGGCCGGACGCTATGAGCTCCCCGATCCCACACAGACGCCGAAGGCCTACGGCGCGATCGACTTCGACACCCTGTCGGTCGGGCAGGAGCTGGAGCCCAAGCGCTACCTGCTGACCCGCGGCAACCTGGCGAACTACGCCGGCGTCGCCGGGGACCCCAACCCGATCCACTTCTCCGACCACGTCGTGAGCGCGGCCGGCATGGACGACGTCGTCGCACACGGCATGCAGACCATGGGCCTCGGAGCCAGCTTCATCTCCGAGTTCATCGGCGACCCGGCCGCTTTCTGCGAGTACAACGTGCGCTTCACCAGCCCGGTGTACGTACCGGCCGACGACAGCGCGGCCGTGGACTTCAGCGGCAAGGTCAAGTCCCTCGATCCGGAGACGCGCCGCGGCACCATCGCGATCACCGCGAAGCAGGGCGACCGCCGCATCTTCGGCCGCGCCCAGGCGGTCATCCAGTTCAACTGAACCTCCTCACAGTGACGGGCGGCGGCGACCATTGCGGTCGCCGCCGCCCGTCTTCTTCTTCGTCGGTGACCCTCGTTCACGTGCTCGCCGGGTTGCCGGCGCCCGACGCCGATCTGCTCCTGCTCGACGAGCCGGCCAACCATCTCGATGCGGCGGCGCCGGCGCTGCGCACGGCGCGCCTGCGCGAGTGGCGCTGCGGGGTCGTGACGGTCACGACCGCGCGTTCCCGACCGGTGACGCAACGACTCTCGTGGATCTCGACCCCAGCCGCGACGGGCGGGCGCCCCGCGAGCCCACGGCGGTGGCTGCCCGCCGATCCTCGGCGAACCGAGCGATCACCTGCCGGCGACCCTCGTCGACGAGCTCACCGAGGCGCCGGACCGCCCGCTGCGTGGCCTCCGTCGGCACCGACGCACACGCCCTGTCGCGCGATCCCGGCGTGTGATCGCGCAACGAACTCGCTGGTGGGCGGAGGGGATGCGGCGTCGGTGCCCTCGTCGTGTACGGTCGAGGGCACCGGGTCTGGGAGTGCATTTTGGGTCCGCAGCTCCGGTGATCTACACTGAAGTGTCTGATTGATTCGGACTTGCGCGCTGCCCATAGGGTGGCGCGTTGGTTTTGTCGGCGAAGAATCGCCGGTATCGGCCGAGAGGCCGGGAATCCGTCGGATGGCAACCGAACCACCACGGTGGGGAAGTCGCAAAGGGGCGTAGCTCAATTGGCAGAGCAGCGGTCTCCAAAACCGCAGGTTGCAGGTTCAAGTCCTGTCGCCCCTGCCCTGGTGAAGGGCACACGTTGACGAGAGGACCGCGAAGTTGAGCAAGCGAGACCGGGCTGCCCGCGCGAAAGAAGCCGCGGAGGGTTCTGCGGCCGATTCGGCTGCGGCTGAGCTCGACGCTGCCGCTGGCGGTGAAGGGGCCGACGAGCAGTCGACCGGCGCCGCCAAGGAGCTGCGTCCGTCCGGCAAGCGCTCAGCTCGTGGCCGTCGCTCGTCCACGGTGTCCGGCACCGACGGAGACGCCGATTCCGGCAAGGGATCGGTGGCCGTCAAGGACCGCAAGAAAAAGAAGAAGGCGTCCGCCGAGGAGAGCCGGAATCCGTTCGTTCGGATCTGGGTGTTCCTCACGCAGGTCGTCGCCGAGCTGAAGAAGGTCATCTGGCCGACGCGGCGCGAGATGATCACGTACACGATCGTCGTGCTCGTGTTCGTCATCGTGATGACCGCGTTCATCGCCGGCCTCGACCTGGCCTTCGCCAAGGGCGTCCTCTGGTTGTTCGGCTGACCCACGCGGTGGGTGGCCGGGCGAGCGGGAGCCGACCGGAATGAACCATAAGGAGCGTGGGCTGCAGTGAGCACCCCGGAGAACGAACTCGCATCGACCGACGCCGTCGAGGTGCCTGACACCGATGTCGACGCGGCCGTGACCGACGACGCCGCCGAGGCCGCCGTCGACGAGGCGGGCGCCGAGGCCACCGCTTCCGATTCCGAGGCCCCCGAAGCCGCGGACGCCGCCGATGAGGCCCCTGCCGACGAGGCGCCCGCCGAGGAGGAGCTCGACCCCCGCGAGGAACTGCGCAAGCAGCTCCGCCGCGCGCCCGGCGACTGGTACGTGATCCACAGCTACGCCGGCTACGAGAACAAGGTCAAGGCCAACCTCGAGACCCGCGTCCAGAACCTCGACGTCGGCGACTACATCTTCCAGGTCGAGGTTCCGACCGAAGAGGTCACCGAGATCAAGAACGGCCAGCCCAAGAAGGTCAACCGCAAGGTGCTGCCGGGCTACATCCTGGTCCGCATGGAGCTCAACGACGAGTCGTGGGGCGCCGTGCGCAACACCCCGGGCGTCACCGGCTTCGTGGGCATGACCAGCAAGCCGTCGCCGCTGTCGCTCGACGAGGTCCTGCAGTTCCTCATGCCGCGCACCGAGTCGAAGAAGGCCGCAGCCCGGCGCGGCTCGGCCGCCGAGGGCGTCGAGGCCGCTGCGGCCGCCGCGGCGTCGAGCAACATCGAGGTCGACTTCGAGGTCGGCGAGTCGGTCACCGTCATGGACGGTCCGTTCGCGACGCTGCCCGCCTCCATCAGCGAGGTCAACGCGGAGCAGCGCAAGGTCAAGGTGCTCGTCTCGATCTTCGGTCGTGAGACCCCGGTCGAGCTCGGGTTCAACCAGGTCGAGAAGATCTGACGCCGCGCGGGTAGACCGCGCAGTCCAAGACTTTCACGTCTCCAGCGGGCGTGGATTCGCAAGAAAACAATCAAGGAACAAGGATGCCTCCCAAGAAGAAGAAGATCGCCGGGATCATCAAGCTCCAGATCCAGGCAGGCCAGGCCAACCCGGCTCCGCCCGTCGGTCCGGCGCTCGGTCAGCACGGCGTGAACATCATGGAGTTCTGCAAGGCGTACAACGCCGCGACCGAGTCGCAGCGTGGCAACGTCGTGCCCGTCGAGATCTTCGTGTACGAAGACCGCTCGTTCGACTTCAAGCTGAAGACCCCGCCGGCCGCGAAGCTGCTGCTGAAGGCCGCAGGTCTGCAGAAGGGTTCGGGCGAGCCCCACTCGAAGAAGGTCGGCAAGGTCACCATGGACCAGGTCCGCGAGATCGCGAAGACCAAGGCCGAGGACCTCAACGCCAACGACATCGACGCCGCCGCGAAGATCATCGCCGGCACCGCGCGTTCGATGGGTATCACCGTCGAGTGAGCTTGCCCTCCAACTGAAAGACGACGTGGGAGGGCCGGCTCGGCCCGCACCACAAACCCCGCCGAGTGAGTGCGGAGAAGGAACAGAGCAATGAGCAAGAAGAGCAAGGCCTACAAGGCCGCGGCCGAGAAGGTCGACCGCACCAAGCTGTACAGTCCGCTGGAGGCTGTGGAGCTCGCCAAGGAGACCTCGTCGAAGAACACCGACGCGACCGTCGAGGTCGCGATCCGGCTGGGCGTCGACCCCCGCAAGGCAGACCAGATGGTTCGAGGCACCGTCAACCTGCCGCACGGCACCGGTAAGACCGCCCGCGTGATCGTGTTCGCCGCCGGCGACAAGGCCGCCGAGGCCACTGCCGCAGGCGCCGACGAGGTCGGTTCGGAAGACCTGATCGAGAAGATCCAGGGCGGCTGGCTGGAGTTCGACGCCGCGATCGCCACCCCGGACCAGATGGCCAAGGTCGGTCGCATCGCCCGCATCCTCGGCCCGCGCGGCCTGATGCCGAACCCGAAGACCGGCACCGTCACCACCGATGTCACCAAGGCGATCAGCGACATCAAGGGCGGCAAGATCAACTTCCGCGTCGACAAGGCAGCGAACCTGCACTTCGTCATCGGCAAGGCCTCCTTCGACGCCACCAAGCTGGCCGAGAACTACGGCGCCGCGTACGAGGAGATCCTGCGCGCCAAGCCGTCGGCCGCCAAGGGGCGCTACATCAAGAAGGTCACCATCTCGACCACCTCGGGCCCGGGCATCCCGGTCGACCCGCAGGTCAGTCGGAACTTCGCCGAAGCGCCCGCCCAGGCGTGATCGCGCTTCGTCGCAGATCGACCTAGACCCACGAGGGGCCCGGCATCGCAGATGCCGGGCCCCTCGTGCATGCTTGTCGCGGTGTCTCCCTGGAGGTGGGTAGTGCAGATGTCCAGTCGATCGTCCGGGCACGGTGCAGGTCATCGGTCGGGTTCCGGGTGGTGGCGGTTCGCGATCGTCGCGGTTGTCGTCTCGGTCGTCGCCGCACTCGCTGCGTGCGCCGACTCGTCGGATTCCGGTTCCGCCGACAACGCGGGAGAGGTGTCGAAGATCGTCTCGCTGAGCCCGACCGGCACCGAGATGCTTTTCGCCGTCGGCGCCGGAGATCAGGTGGTCGCGGTCGACGACCAGTCGGATCACCCCGCCGACGCACCGCGGACGAGTCTGTCCGGCTACACCCCGAACCTCGAGGCGATCCTCGGCTACGACCCCGATCTCGTCGTCCTCACCGACGACAACAACGACATCATCGCCAACCTCCAGCGTGTCGGAGTCGAGGTGCTCGAACTCCCGGCGGCGAAGAACCTCGACGAGACGTACTCACAGATCGAGATGGTGGGTGAGGCCACCGGCCACACCCGCGAGGCGTCCGAGCTCGTCTCGTCGATGCGCGCGCAGATCGACGAGATCGTCGCCACCGTCCCGGCGCGCGAGGTGCCGCTGACGTACTACCACGAGCTCGACGACGCGTACTACACCGTCACCGACGACACCTACATCGGCCAGATCTACCGCCTGCTCGGGCTGCGTTCGATCGCATCCGGTCAGGACGGCTACCCGCAGCTGTCGGCGGAGTTCATCATCGAGAGCGACCCCGAGGTCATCTTCCTCGCCGACTCGCAGTGCTGCGGGGTGACGCCGCAGAAGGTCGCCGCGCGCGCCGGGTGGGGCGACCTCCGCGCGGTCACCGACAAGCAGATCCACGTGCTCGACGAGGACATCGCGAGCCGGTGGGGACCCCGCGTCGTCGATCTGGTCCGCGACGTGGCGCGCATCGTCTCGGGTATCGGGGTGCAGGCGACACCGTGAGCGGCGGCGTCGATGGTCGCCGTGGTCGGCCGGGCTTCGAGAGGGGCCGTGGCCGGCCGGGCTTCGAGAGCGCCGGGACGACGACGGGGCGTCGCGTAGGAGTGGTCGCCGCGGCGATCCTCGTGCTCTTCGGCGTCTGCCTCCTCGCCGTGCTGGTGGGACCCGCGGGTCTCACCGCGAAAGGCGTCCTGATCGAACTCGCCGACCGGATTCCCTTCGTCGACGCCGATTCCGGCCTGAGCACGCGCCAGCAGACGATCCTCTGGGAGGTCCGCGTCCCGCGCATCGTGCTCGGCGCGCTGGTGGGAGCCATGCTCGCGGTCGCCGGCGCGGCGTATCAGGGTGTCTTCCGCAATCCGCTCGCCGACCCCTACCTGCTCGGTGTCTCCAGCGGTGCCGGTCTCGGTGCGACGACCGCGATCGTGATCGGCGGGGCCCTCGGAACGGCCGCGCTGCCGCCGGCCGCCTTCGTCGGCGGGCTCGTGGCCGTCGCCGCCACCTATGCGCTCGGTCGCACCGTCGGGGGAGCGCGCACCGAGGTCGTCATCATCCTGGCGGGGGTGGCCGTCGCCGCCTTCGCCAACGCCATCCAGACGTTCCTGATGCAACAGCACGACGAGACGTTGCGGCAGGTCTACAGCTGGATGCTCGGTCGCCTCGCCACCGACGGCTGGTCGGAGGTCCTCGCGGTCCTGCCGTATGTCGTCGTGTGCATCGTCGTGGTCCTGCTGTTCGCGCGCACACTGGACGTCATGGCCGTGGGGGACATCGAGGCGTCGAGTCTGGGCATCCGGCCGGAGCGGGTCCGGCTCTTCCTCGTCTGCATCGCCACCCTCGGAACCGCCGCGGTGGTGTCGGTGAGCGGCCTCATCGGGTTCGTCGGCATCGTGATCCCGCACGCGGTGCGATTGCTGGTCGGCCCCGGACACCGGCTGCTGGTGCCGCTGTCACTGCTGGTGGGGGCGGCCTTCCTGGTACTGGCGGACGTGGTGGCGCGCACCGCCATGTCGCCGGCCGAGCTGCCGATCGGCGTGGTCACCGCGGCCATCGGCGCGCCGTTCTTCCTGGTCGTGCTCCGACGCAGCGGGCGGGAGGCGCAGTGACCGCCGTCGTCTGTCGTGGAGTGGGGGCCTCGCGCGGCGGGGTCGAGGTCCTGCACGACGTCGACCTGGAGATCCGGGCCGGCACCTGGGTGTCGCTGGTCGGGCCCAACGGGTCGGGCAAGACGACGCTCCTGCACGCGCTGGCCGGGCTCGTCCCGGCGACGGGGCGCATCGACGTCGCCGGGGTGGACCCCGGGCGGGCGCGTCGGCGCGAGATCGCGCGGGCCGTCGCGCTGATGCCGCAGCGCCCAGTGGTCCCGGAGGGGACGACGGTCCGCGAACTGGTCGCGCTCGGACGCACACCGCACCTGTCGCGCTTCGGCCCGTCGACCCGCGCCGACCGCGAGGTGGTCGACGAGGTGATCGCCCAACTGGATCTCCACGACTTCGCCGGCCGGTACGCCTCGGCCCTCTCCGGCGGCGAGTTGCAGCGTGTGGTGCTGGCCCGCGCGCTCGCCCAGCAGCCGCGCGTGCTCCTGCTCGACGAGCCGACCAGCGCCCTCGACCTCGGGCACCAGCAGCAGGTGCTCGACCTGGTCGACTCGATGCGCCGGGCCAACGAACTGACCGTGATCGCGGCGATGCACGACCTGACGTCTGCGGCGCAGTACGGACAGCGCCTGGTGCTGCTCGATCGCGGGCGTATCGTCGCCGATGGTCCGCCCGCCGAGGTGCTCACCGCCGAGAGGCTGCGGGACGTGTACGCAGCCAATGTCGAGGTGCTCGAACGACGCGACGGCCCCGCGGTCCTGCCCGTCCGCGGCGACGGACCGGTCGCGGCCGTCCGATCGTCGAGGCCTGCGCGACGATGAGGCCTGCGCGACGATGAAGATCACCCTGCTGGGCGCCGGTGCGGCCGACGGCTGGCCGAATCCGTTCTGCCACTGTGACTCCTGCGAGGATGCGCGCCGGCGCGGGGAGCATCGGGGACAGACCGCGGCGCTCGTCGACGATGCGATCCTCCTCGACCTCGGCGCCGACGTGATGGGTTCCGCGGTGCGGCACGGCGTTTCGCTCTCCGCGGTGCGGCATGTCCTCGTCACCCACGCGCACTCCGATCATCTCGCGCCGGCGGCGCTGCTGTATCGGTCGTGGATACCCGGTTCGAGAGGGTTGGAGATCATCGGGCCGGCGAATGTGATCGAGGCCTGCCGCCCATGGGTCGGTCCCGACGATCCGGTGCGGTTCCGGACCGTCGAGGCGGGTGAGGCGCTGTCGCTGGGCGGGTACGAGGTCCGCGTCCTACCCGCCCGGCACCGGGTCTTCCGCCCGGGCGACGCGGTGCTGTACGACGTGACCGGGCCCGACGGGCGGCGTCTGTTGTGGGCGACCGACACGGGGGCGTGGCCGCAGTCGTGGTTCTCCGCGGTCGCCGATGCGGCCTACGACGCGGTGTTCCTCGAGGAGACCTTCGGCGACCGCGGGGACCTGTCCGACGGCCATCTCGGCCTGGCCGGCTTCGAGGAGATGGTCGCGGCGATGCGCCGTGCGGGGGCGATCGTCGGGCGCACGGAGGTGATCGCGGTGCACCTCGGCCACCACAACCCGCCGATCGCCCGTCTACGGCAACGGCTCGCGCAGTTCGGAGCACGTCCGGGACGCGACGGGGAGATCATCGAGGCGGGGCGGTCTCCGGCCCGGCGGGTGTTCGTCACCGGTGGTGCGAGGTCGGGGAAGTCGCGTCACGCCGAGGAGATGCTCGCCGGGAACGCCGAGGTCGTCTACGTCGCGGCCGGCGGACCACGCCACGGGGATCCCGACTGGGAGGTCCGGGTCGCCGAACACACCAGACGCCGGCCCGCGTCGTGGACCACGGTGGAGGACACCGACGTCGCCGCAGTGCTGCGCACCGCGTCCCGCCCGGTCCTCGTCGACTGCCTGGGCACCTGGCTCGCGGCCCGGATCGATCACCACGGCGCCTGGGAGACCGGTGATCTCGACGCCGTGCGGGCCGATGTCGCCGACCTCCTGGACGCCTGGCGGACCTGCGACGTGCCCGTGGTCGCCGTCAGCAACGAGGTGGGCAGCGGCATCGTGCCGGACACCGCGTCGGGCCGGTTGTTCCGAGACGAGCTCGGACGGCTGAACGCGCAGATCGCGGCGCTGTCGGACGAGGTCGTGCTGATGGTCGCCGGGCGGCCGATGACCATCGGCTGAGACGCCTCGGGGCCCGACGGGGGGACGGGCCGGGGCCGGTGGCGGAGCGTGACGCAGCCTACGTCGACCCTGCCGATAAGCTTGCCGAGTTTGTTCGCCATCGGGCGTCGATGTGGGGGCTCCGCCCGCCGGCGAACACCGACGACGATCCGCGGTACGGCAAGACGAGGTGTGAGGAAAGCATTGGCGATCAGAGGTATTCGAGGACACGACCGACGGACGGGACAGCTGCGATGACCCAGGCGGTGGCCACCGTGGAACCCCAGTACTTCATGCTCCCCGGCAAGGCGCGACTGTCCTTCGGCGGCGACGAGTTCGTCGTCGTGCAGCTGCGCGAGGTGATCGACCCCGCGGTCGGCTTCGACGTGAAGGCCGCGCTACAGGTCCAGGCGATCGTGGCCGCGCTCGCCTCGCTGGACATGGACGGCATCGCCGACGTCGCCTCCACCCACACCGGCTACACCATTCGGGTCCGGCCGGAGGACCTCGACCCGCGCGACCTCATCCCGGTGCTCATCGCGGCGCATCAGAAGGCGATCGCCGGACGCGGCGAGTTCGCGCCGACGTTCGAGACGTCGATCATCGAGATCCCGGTCTTCTACGGCGACCCGGTCACCGAGGAGGTCGGCGCGCGCTTCCGCGACCGGCATCCCTCGCCCGCGGAGTCCGACCTCGAATTCGTCGCTCGTGTCAACGGTTTCGACACCGTCGGCGAACTGGTCGACGCACACTCCGCGCATCCGTTCATCGTGACGTTCACCGGCGGCGTGCCCGGCAACGCCGAGAGCCTGCAGCTCGTCCCGCGGGAGATGCAGCTCCGCGTGCCCAGGTACCTGAGTCCCCGCACCGAGACCCCGGCCGGCGCGGTCGGGCACGGCGGCAACACGACCACGATCGCGCCGGCCGACGCTCCCTCCGACGCCCAGCTGCTCGGTCGGGCGCCGGTGCCGGTCGTCGACTTCGGCAACGGCCTCGGCACCGACGGGTCGCCGCTGTTGCTGCCCGCGCCCACCGTGATGAAGTTCACCCCGATCGACGCGTCGGGTTTCGACGAGATCGCGGCTGCTTGTGCGGCGGGCACCTACGAGATCAACCGTGCCGACATCGAATTCGACCTGCAGGCGTTCGCCGCGGATCGCCTCGCATACGCCCGTGCCCTGGTGGGAGAGCTGCAGTGATCACGATCGTCGACCCCGGGGTGCGCACCACCGTCCAGGACCTCGGGCGAGCGGGCACCATGGCGATGGCCATGCCGCCCGCGGGCGCGCTCGACCAGTTTGCGAACCGCATCGCGAATGCCCTGGTGGGCAACGGACCCAAGGCGGCGACACTCGAGACCGCACTCACCGGCCTGACGCTGACCACCGACACGGACTGCACCGTCGCGGTCACCGGTGCCGACGTCGACGTCCTCGTCGACGGGGTCACCCACCCGACCTGGACCGCACTGTGGCTCCCGGCCGGGTCGGAGCTGCGGATCGGCGAGATCCGCGGCGGCGCACACTCCTACATCGCATTCGCCGGCGGCATCGACGTCCCCGTCGTGATGGGAAGTCGTGCAACCGATCTGCGCTCCGGGGTGGGCGGCCTCGGTGGTCGAGCGCTGCGGTCGAAGGACATGCTGCGCATCGGCCAGCGCACGCGCGCGGTCGAGGAGGGGCGTCACCTCCCGATGCGTCTGCGCCCGGCGCTGTCGGCGTCGGAGGAGATCCGCGTGGTCCTCGGCGTCGGGGCGCACCGGCTGAACCCGGAGTCGTTGCGGGCGCTCACCGAGCGCGAGTTCCGACTGGCGCCGGACGCCGATCGTGTGTCCTGCTCCCTCGTCGGGGAGACCCTCGAGATCGCCGAACCGGAGGACCCCGAGGACACCCGGCGGCCCGACGAGGTCCCGCTCGCCTTTCCGCTCGGTGCCGTCACGGTGACCGGCGGCGCGCCGACCTGCCTGCTGCGCGACGCAGTGCCGGGTCGCGGCGCGCTGGCGGTGGGCACGGTGATCACGCCCGACCTCGATCTCCTCGCACAGGTCAAGGCTCCCGACGAGGTGAGGTTCACCGCCGTCGACATCGACTCCGCGCTGAGACTGCGGACCGAGCACAGCGACTTCGTGCGCACCGCGATCCGGGCCATCGCGTAACCCGAGCCCTCCAAGAATCCCTACTTCGCCCCGGAATCGCGAGATGGGACTCGCGATTCTGGGGGGGCGAAGTAGCGCTTTTTCGTTGGGGCGGTGTTCAGTTCAGCCAGTCGTTGCCCGCCAGTCCGAGTTTCCGGACGTCGAGCGGCGGGGTGATGCCCGACGCGGGTGCGAGGTCGTGCGCCTCGAGCACCGCCCGAAGCGTCTCGGCGGCGTCGATGTTGAGCGGACTGGACACCCACATGGCGTACGGCAGGTTCACGAAATGGCTCTCCCGCACCGCTTTCAGGTTCCGGCTTGCCGGGTTGGAGCGCAGCGCCTCGATCTTCTGCTCGACGCTCTGGCCGGGGTAGTCGACGAAGACGATCAGGTCGGGATCGGCGACGGTGATCCGCTCCCAGTTGACAGCGGTCCACGTGTCCCGGACGTCCTCGGTGGCGTTGCGCGCTCCCGCGGCGTCGATGATGCCCTGGGGCCCGCCGAAGGAGCCAGACGTGAAGATGGTGTCGGACACGCTGTCGAACACGAAGACCGTCGGCCGGACCTCCGGTTGCGGTGCGCCGCGGAGCTTTTCGAGGCGCTTGGCGACGTCGTCGGCGGCTTTCGCGCCCCGGCCCGGGTTACCGGTGATCGTGCCGATGTTGCGCAGGTCGGTGTCGAGTGCGACCCACGGGTCCATCGTGCCCCGCTGGGCCTGTCCGTCGACCTGGCGGCATGCCTCCGAAAGTTGGTACACGTCGATGCCGTGCGAGGCGAGGATCTCCGGGGTGATCCCCCGGGATTCGCTCATGCCGTAGTTGTACCCGGCGTAGAGGACCTGCGGCCTGGCGCCGACGATGTTCTCCAGCGTGGGCGGTTGGGTGGAGACCTCGTTGAGGGTGTCGACCTGTTCCGGGCCGTAGACGAGTCGTAGAACGTCCTTGTCGCGTGCCAACGAACTGACGGCGACCATCTTGTCTCGCGCTCCGGCCGCGAGCGCGATGGCGATCATGCCGCCGTCGTTGACGAAGAGACGCTCGAGGGGCTGGGGGAAGGCGACCTGTTCGCCGCAGTTGGTGACGGTGACCGAGTCCGCGGATGCGGTGGAGTCGTCGGTGCCGCATCCGGCGAGAAGTCCGGCGGTGAGCGCGGAGACGACGATGAGAGTGCTAGGGAGCTTCACGGGACTTCCTCGAGGTTGAGAGTCGGCAGTTCAGATGTGTTGGGCGAGTTGAGCAACAGGTGCGGCCGCCCGGTTTCGGGATGCGGCACGATGCTGCCGGTCACGTCGAACACGGAGGCGAGCAGATCGGGTGTCAGCACCTCCAGCGGTGGCCCTTGGGCGACGATCCCGCCGTCGGCGACGACCGCCACCGCGTCGAAATGGCGGAGGACGAGGTCGAGGTCGTGCATCGCGGCGACGACCGTCGCGTCGAGTTCGTCGAGGACCTGCATCAGACGCAGGCGCCACGCGGCGTCGAGATGATTGGTCGGCTCGTCGAGAACGATGATCGGGGTCCGTTGCGCGAGCGCGCGGGCCAGCACGACGCGGTGTCGTTCTCCACCGGACAATCGGGTACACGACCGTCGTTGCCAGCCGGCCAGACCGACCGTGCTCAGGGCCTCCTCAACGGCCGCGGCGTCGTCGGAACTGGTTGTCGCCCAGGATGACCGGTACGGTGTTCGGCCCAGGCCCACGGCCTCGGCGACGGTCAGTTCGGCTGACGGGTGTTCGTCCTGCGTGACGACGGCGATCGCGCGGGCGCGACGCCGCGCCGGAAGTCGGGCGAGGTCGTGGTCGCCGACCATGACGTGGCCGCCGGCCGGGGACTCGAGACCGCACAGCGTGCGTAGCAGGGTGGATTTCCCCGCGCCGTTCGGTCCGATGACGGCGAGTCGGGTGCCGGCCGGGACGTCGAGGTTCACTTCGTGGAGGATTACGTGGGTTCCGCGTCGGCAGCCGACCGACCGGGCATGTAACGACAGCGCTCGGGGCGGGGGCGTCGTCATGAGGTGCCCCCGCCGAACACGTACTGGCGTCGCCCCATCAGGAGCAGGAACACCGGGGCGCCAATCAGTCCGGTGACGATGCCGAGCGGCATCTCCCGAGGCGCGGAGGCGACGCGGGAGACGACGTCGACCCACACCAGGAATAGCGCGCCTCCGCATACCGCGACCGGGAGCATCGCTCGGTGGGTTGCGCCGACGAGCAGGCGCGCGGCGTGCGGGACGATCAGGCCGACGAAGCCGATGCCTCCGGCGACGGCCACCATGACCCCGACGAGGACTCCCTGGACGGCGAACAGCGCGTTGCGAACGCCGCGCACCGGCACTCCCAGCGACGACGCGGTGTCGGTGCCGGCCGCGTAGGCGTCGAGCCATGAGTGGATAGCCAGCATCGCGCACGCGGCGACCATGACGAGGACCCCGGCGATCTGCACCTTCGTCCAGGTGGCGCCGGCGACGCTGCCGAGCATCCAGAACATGACGTTGTCGGCGGCGTGGGGATCGGCGGCGGTGAACACCAGCAGCGACGACATCGCCATGAACGCCGACGACAGCACCACGCCGGACAGGATCAGCCGGAGGGGCGTGAGGCCCCCCTGCGCACGAGCGATGGTGTACACCGCAACCGATGCCGAGAGCGCCCCGAGGAGGGCGCCCGCCGACAGAGCCCAGACACCCAGCGCTGCAAGGGAACCCAGGGTGATGACCACCGTCGCGCCGACCGACGCCCCGGCGGACACTCCCAGCAGATACGGCTCGGCGAGCGGGTTGCGGACGAGCGCCTGCATCAGTGCTCCGGCGAGTGCGAGCCCGGCGCCGACGATCGCGGCCAGGATCGAGCGTGGCAGGCGGAGGTCGAAGATGATGACCGAGTGCGCGGCGTCGACCTCGTCGCCGCGCAGGCGTCCGACGACGGTGCGCCCGACCTCCTCGATCGGGATGGACTCGGCGCCGAACGCCGTCGCGAGCACAATGCTCACCAGCGTGAGCGCCGACAGGATCAGGGCAAGCGGCGTCGACGGAAGTCGCGGCGCTGATGCGCCGGCGACCCCGGTCGTGCCGTCTGGGGGACGGGACACGTGTTTCTACCTCGGTCTGGGCGTCTGTGCGCGAGACGCCGGTGGACTCGTGGAGAGCGGCAGGTATTCGGACTCGGGATCGACCGGGCCCGACGCCTTCCCGGGTTGCCCCAGTGGCCTTGGTGTCGGGCTCGTCCCCCATACCGCTGCGCGCCAGTCCTGGATTCCCACCAGGTTCCCTTGCCTCCGCGTGGTGCGGGTGCGACCGCTCTCGAGGGTGAGGGTACCAACCCCGGCGCCGGGCGGCGTCGCCGGCGAGGCGGTCGTCGGGCGCGGGACGACGACGACACCTATCCTTGTGTCCACGAGGCGATGTGACCCGAAGCGAACCGAGGCGGACGGTGACCCGATGAATGGACGACCGACGAAGCTGGCGATCATCGGCGCGGGTGCGGTGGGCACCGCGATCGCGTACTCCGCGCTGATCCGTGGCGTCGCGCGCAGCATCGCGCTCATGGACGTCAACGCGGCGAAGGTCGCCGCGGAGGTCCTCGATCTCTCGCACGGTCTGGAGTTCGTGCCCCGCGCCGATGTCGTCGGCTCCGACGACATGTCGGTGTGCGCAGGTGCCGACGTCGTCGTGATGACCGCCGGCGCCAAACAGAAACCGGGACAGTCGCGGCTCGAATTGGCCGAGGCCACAATCGGCCTGACGCGATCGATCCTGCCCCGGGTCCTGGAGGTTGCGCCAGACGCGATCTATCTCATGGTCACCAACCCCGTCGACGTCGTCACGCGCGCGGCGTTGGAGGTCAGCGGGCTGCCGCCGAATCGGGTGTTCGGTTCGGGAACGGTGCTCGACTCGTCGCGGCTGCGGTTCCTGATCGCCGACCACTGCGGGGTCGCCGTGCAGAGCGTGCACGCCTACATCGTCGGCGAGCACGGCGACACCGAGATCGCGCTGTGGTCGTCGGCGACGATCGGCGGGGTCCCGCTGACGCAGTGGACTCCGCTGCCCGGTCGACCGCCGATGGATTTCGCTGCGCGCGAGGCCATTCGAGACGAGGTGGTGCACGCCGCGTACAAGATCATCGAGGGCAAGGGCGCCACCAACTACGCCATCGGACTCGCGGCCACGCGCATCGTCGAGGCGGTCCTCGGCGACGAACACCGGGTCATGCCCGTCTCGACGGTCGCCGACGGGTTCCCCGGCCTCGAGGACGTGTGCCTGTCGCTGCCGACCGTGATCGATCGCGGCGGTGCGCGTAACAGGCTCGAGGTGCCGCTGTCGGACGAGGAGCGAGAGGGGCTGCTCGCGTCGGCGGAGACGCTGCGCCGGATGCAGGCGAGGTTCGGGTTGTAGGGATGGCGACAGGATCGCGGGTTGGTGCGCTCGCGCGGGTTGGACATCGCGATCGTGGGCTCGACCCTCGACTTCGGGTGGGCTCGGGTGCCTGTCACTCGACCGGACCAATCCTCGCTTCCGATGCTGGTCCGCCCGCCGCGTGCCGGTAGGTTTTACCTGATCGCATCGGTGTGGAAGAGGGTCGACGATGAGCGTTGTGCGGAAGACGGTGCTGGGTTTTATGGCGGCGGGAGCGCTGATGATCGCGCCGCTGACGGTGGCCGCCCCGGCGCAGGCCGCGACCGACTACCCGAACTGCACCGCTCTCCGTGAGGACTACCCGCACGGTGTCGGCAGGCCGGGTGCGGTCGACTCGACCTCGGGCACCCCGGTCACGAACTTCACCGTCGACGCCGACCTCTACAACGCCAACTCGGAGAGCGACCGCGACGGCGACGGCATCGCCTGCGAGCAGCACTGACCCCGGCGTCGAAACGACGTCGCCCACGACATCGGTCCGGATCGGCGACAGCGATCGAAATCGCCGGGGCTGATCGAAGTCGCGGGCGACTTCGTCTCTGTCCGCCGTCTCTGTCCGATCGCCGACGATCGTCGCGAACCAGCGGCACCGGCAGCAACGGCCGGTCGGCGACGACGCCATCGCCCGCTGGGCACTGCCCGGGGACGCTCCGGGCTCGGTCACCCCTCCGGGCGCCTCGACCTGAGGTTTTCGACCATCTGCGCGGCCGAGGGAACCGATTCGGCGCGCAGATAGTCTGAACTTCATGCGCGACGACAAGCTGCTCTCCCGGATCTCGGCTCTGCTCCGCAAGGCGGAGAACACCGACAACGAGCACGAGGCCGAGGCCTTCATGCAGGCCGCGCAGCGCCTGGCGACCGCGTCCGCGATCGATCTGGCGGTGGCCCGCGCACACGACCCCGACGCCCGCAAGAAGGTCACGCCGATCACCCGTCAGATCAAGATCGGGGAGCCGGGCAAGCGCGGTCTGCGCACCTACGTGCAGCTGTTCGTCGCCATCGCGGCGGCCAACGACGTGACCGTCGACGTCGCGTCGAACTCGACCTTCGTCCTCGCCTACGGGTACGAGGCCGACATCGACGCGTGCGAGGCGCTGTACACGTCGCTCATCGTGCAGATGGTCGCCGCCAGCGATGCCTACCTGCGATCCGGCGCCTACAAGGGGGAGACGTTCGCGCGGGTCGTCACCAAGGGCACCGGCTGGCGCGCACGCCGCGTCATCGAGGAGAAACCGCTGTCGCCGATCACCGCACGGCTGAACTTCCAGTCCGCGTTCGCCGAACGTATCGGCAAGCGCCTCGCCGAGGCCCGCGACGCCGCCCGCGAAGAGGCGCTCGACGCCGAGCGGGAGTCGGGAGCGCCGGAACGATCGACGGCAGTGGCGCTGCGCAACAAGGAACTCGAGGTCCGCGACTTTTATCGGACCGAGTCGACGGCCCGCGGCACCTGGCGCCCGTCGAGTGCGTCGGCCGGGTATTCCGAGGCCGCGCGGCGCGCAGGCGACCGGGCGGGGCGACGTGCCAAGATCGGCGCCGACCATGAATTCGGTGCTCCGCGACGGGCTCTCGAGGCGTGAGGGCATGGCCGTGAGTCCCCGCGACACCGGCCGCGCCGCGTTCTACGACGCCGAGCGGCTGGTCCACCGGCTGTTCGACAACGCACCGTCATCGAGGACGGTGCAGCTCGCCGGTGCCGAGATCACGCTGCCCGCGGAAGCGCGCTTCGCGTCCATCGACGCCGTGCAGGACTACGTCCGGCGAGTGCTGGACCTGCCCGGCGTTCGCGAACGATTCCCGCGCGCCGCCGAACCGGTGTCGGTGCGGAAACGGCGTGGCCGACGACAGGCCCACTACGCGCGCAGGGTCCCGGTGTCCGGTGGGGGACCGGTGGAGGCCGAGATCGCGATTCCGTCGGACTCCGAGGGCCGGTGGGCATTGCGGGAACTCGTCGTGTTGCACGAGGTCGCGCATCACCTAGACGACACGGAGGGGCCAAGCCACGGTCGGGGTTTCGTGTTGACGCTGATCGAGCTCGTCGGGCTGGTGCTGGGCCCCGAGGCCGCGTTCGTGTACCGGGTCGTGTTGGCCGATTCGGGGATCGGCTGACGCTCGATACTGGCTGACGGTCGACATTGGCTGACGGTCGATACTGACTGACGGTCGACATTGGCTGACGGTCGATACTGACTGACGGTCGACATTGGCTGACGGTTCACGCGGACAGGCCGTCCCCGAGGACCCGGGACGGCCTGCTCACCGCTAGTGCCGGAGATCAGCTGGTGCGGTATGCAGCCGCCTCGCGATCGGCCGCCCGCTGGAAAGCGAGGTCATCGGAAGCGCAGGCGAGGCAGATCGGCGCGTGACCGGCCGCCGGGTCGCGATCCATTTCGTAGGCGATGTAGGCGTCGCCGCAGCGATGGCAGCGGACGCGCGCCTCCCACATGTCGTCGACCTCGTCGCGCGGGTCGTACGGCCGCTTCATGACGAACCAACCGTCGCGGTAGAACGCGAGGGCAACCGAATAGACGACGCCGGCGACGACGAAGGCGACCGGGGGTGCCCACAGCGCACCGGAGCCTTCGTCGACGAGGATGAGCAAGATGCCGATGGCCGATGCGATCCCCCATGCGCCCACGCCCGCTGGGTTGACTGCCGGAACCCGACCCGGTCGGAACTCGAGCGAGTCCGGGGCCAATTTGCGCAGTCGCATCCAGACGATGTGGGCGAGAGCGATCGCTACCCATCCGACGATGAGCACACCCTGGTACTGCAGCGAGGTGGTAATCCAGGACAGCACGTTGGTGAGCATCATCAGGTAGGCGATGACCGCCACCACAGCGACCCAGAAGGTGCGCGGCATCGAAAACTTCAGCGTCCGGGCGAAGAAGTTCTGGAAGTTCGTCGAGGCGAGGTAGAAGTTGCCGCTGTTGACGCGGGTCTGGCTCACCAGCACCCACAGCAGGCCCCAGATGCCCATCATCCCGATCACGCCGAGAATGGCGGACTCCTCCGACAGTGGGCCGGCGATGGTGATGGTCTGAGCCAGGAACATGCCGACCGCCGCGTTGACGAGCAGGGTGACCACGTAGAACGGGGTGCCGAACGAGACGCGCGCATTGAAGGCCGCGTCTTGCGGCCGTCCGAACCGGGCGTAGTCCCAGGCCATCATGGTGACCACCCAGACGCCCATATAGATGACGAACGAGAACCACCAACCCGGGACGCCGATGTCGGCGGCGGTCTCCGGTTTGTAGGTCAGCCACTCGTTGCTGTAACCGTACTCGGCGATTGCCCACACGACCGATCCCACGAGTCCCAGCACGTACAGCGGCAGGAGCACGCCGTTGAGACGGTCGAGCCAGGTCGTCACACCGCGCCAGGCCAGCGGCGCCTGGTAGGCCACCACGACGAACGCCCAGAACGCCATCGGCAGTCCGCCGAAGTAGGCGTGCAGCGCGGATGCCACGATCGCACCCTCGGCGACCACGTAGTAGGCGATCGTGATGCCGAACAAAGCTGCGGCGAAGGCGGAGCCGGCGCGCCCGAACACCACGCGGGAGAACAGTGAGACGCTCGTGCCGGTCTGGTTGGCGAACTTCGCCGCCACCGAGTTGATGGCCCCGTAGGCCAGCACCGACAGGCCGATACCGATGAGGGCATCGGCCGCGCCCACCGACAGCGACACTGTGGCGCCGACGACCACGAAGAACATCGCGCTCATCAAACCGAACCAGGCCATCGACACCGACGACCGGGAGGTCCGCCACGACCGGGGCACGATGTGCAGCGAATAGTCCTCGGCCGCGGCGCGCGCGAGGACATGCGGGTCATCGGTGTGGGTCACCTCGAGGGCGGGCACGCCACCCGACTTCGAGGAGGAGATGTCAAGAGTCATGGAGATCGTTCCTTTTCGCAGACGTGAGGGATACAGGGGCGGCGGGTGGGGGCGTCGTTGCCCACCACCCGCCGCTGGGTGTCGAGGAGGAGAGGTCGTACCGGCCGGGTCGGCGGCTCAGACTGTCGCAGTCTCGGAGACGCGTAGGGTGCCCGGGACATAGTCGACGTTCGGGTCGTCGGTCCAGTGCACGATGGTGCGTCGCTGCAACATCTCTCGGAATTGGCCCGTCGTCTTGGCCAGGACCTCGCCGCTGCCCCAGTCGAGGATCACCCCGAACTGACGTACGCAGTCCATCTCGTTGATCAGGCCGGCTCGGTACTCGTCAGAGACCTCGTGCGGGTCGCGTTCCATCCAGGACCGGCGGTGGGTGCGGATGTACTCACGCGCGGCGAGGGTCGCCTCGAGATCGACCTCGTACTCGAGGATCTCGGGATCGATCGCCTTGATGACGACGCCGTAGTCCTTCTCGGCGCGCTCGATGGTGACGTAGCCGTCGATGACGTCCTCGAGTACGGCGTCGATGTCTCGCTGCAACGGGTCACCGAGTCCGCCGCCGCCGGCCGAGGGGCGGGTGAAGACGTCGCCGGACCTGATCGGTTCGGCGGCGAAGATCGAGCCGAGATACCGCTCGTTCTCGGTCCCCTTGTTCAGCCACACCCCGTGCGGGATGGACGGCAGGCCGCCCCACAGGCCCCAGGTCACCGACCGTTCCCGGTCGCAGCAGTAGGACATCACGGTGTTGTCGCTCGCCCAGAGCTTTCCACCCTTTTCGGCGCCTAGGCCGCCGCGGTACTTGCCCGGACCACCCGAGTCGGGGACGAGGTCGTGGCAACTGGTCAGCACAGGCGCCAGGCGTTCCTGACCCTCGAAAGGCTGTGTGCCGTACTGGACTCCGAACACCGCGGCCGAGGCGTTGTAGCCGTCGGCGCCGTTTCGGGCGCCCCAGCCGCCCATCATCCAGTCGTACCACATGAAGTTGGGGTTGCCCTCGCCACGCTGATCGCGGCCGCCGACGAGCAGGTACTCAAGGTTGAACGTGCACGCCATCGCGCGCTCGGGCTGGATATCGGACCAGATCTCAAAGACAGAGCTCATGATCTTCTCGAACGGACCTGAGCAGAAGCCTGCGCACGGTGAGGGCCAGTCGGCGTTGACGATCGAACCGAGCGGCCCTAGATCGGCGGTGACGACCCGGTAGAAGCCGGAATTCAGCGGGATGTCCGGGAACTGCATCTTGGTGCCGGCGACGATGCCGGCGAACGAACCGCCGAACCCGGCGTTGAGCATCGACGAGATCGAGGCGTGGGACTCGCTCAGATCATAGTGGACGGTGTCTCCGGAGATCGTCATGCGCGTCTTGATCGGGATGAGTCCTTCGCCGAGCGCCGGGTCCTGATCGATGTAGTCCTCGGTGTACCACACACCGTCGGGCAGGGCGGCGATCTTGGCCCGGGTGAGGTCCTCGACGTAGTCCTGGACCTCGGCCATCGCCGTCTTGACCGTATCGACGCCGTACTTGTCGCACAGACGCTGGATTTCGCGCTCAGCGACGCGAGTGGCCTCCGCCTGCGCCTGCATGTCGCCGATGACGTCGCGCGGGCTGCGGGTGTTCTTCGCAATGAGGTGGGCGACGTCCTCGAGGAACTGGTCCCTGCTCCACAGGCGGGTGGGCGGGATACGCAGCCCCTCGCCCATGTGGTCGAGCGCCTTGACGTTGAACGAACCGGGCGTCGCGCCGCCCACGTCGGCCCAGTGGCCGTTGGCCTGCGCGTAGCCTAGCAATTCACCGTGGTAGTAGATCGGGCGGATGATGCGGGTGTCGTTGAAGTGGCTGCCGCCTTCGTAGACGTCGTTGATGACGAAGACGTCGCCGGGATGGATGTCACCCTCGAACTGCCGGATGACGGCCTTGGCGGTGTAGTGCAGCGTGCCCACGTGGGCGGCGATGTCGCCGGTGCCCTGCATCACCGTGTTGCCCTCGGTGTCGCAGATCGCCGAGGAGAAGTCGCGCGAATAGATGACGAACGAGTAGCAGGTCCGCAGGATCTGCTCGGCCATCTGATCGACAGTGTTGATGAAGGCGTTCTTGAGCACCTCGAAGGTGACCGGGTCCAGAGTGGTTGCCATGACGTGGTTTTCCTTGTCTGTCGGAGAGGGTGTTCATTCAGCCGCAGTGAGCAGGAGGTTGCCCCACTCGTCCACCCGGGCCGTGGTGGCCGGCGGTACGACGGTCGTCGAATCGAGCTGGTCGACGATGCACGGGCCGTTCAGCACCGCACCGGGGGGCAGCGTTGCCCGGTCGTAGACGGGGGTGGCGAGCCGAGCCTGCTCGTCGGGGAAGAGCACCTGCCGCACCTCGAGCGGGTGCGGCTCGAAGTCCGCGGGATCGATCAGCTCGGCCGGGGTGGCATCCATTCGCGGCGTCAGGCCGATGGCGCGCAGGGAGATCCGGTAGATCTCGACCCCGGAGTCCTCTGAGGAGAAGTTGTGCTCCTTGAGGTGGGCGGCGTGGAAGGACGCGACCACCTCGTCGAGATCGCTCAGCGGCATGGAGACCGGGACCGAGATGGCGCGCCACTGGCCTTTGTAGCGCATGTCGAGGTAGTACTCGAAGAGCATGTCGTCGGGATCGACGTGCTCGGCGGTCAGCCGAGCGCGCCCCTCCTCCCGGAGTTCGGCGAACGTCGCAGTGAGGTGATCGAGGTCGGCGTTGTCGGTGTCGGCCAGATACATCCGTGTGATGTCGTGCTGGATGTCGACGAGCATGCAGCCCATCGCCGAGGTGACGCCGGGATGCGGGGGGATGATGACCGTCGGGATTCCGAGGTCCTTCGCGAGATAGGCGGCGTGCAGCGGGCCTGCGCCGCCGAAGCCGACCAGAGCGAAGTCGCGGGGGTCGTGTCCCTTGCGGATGGAGATCAGCCGGATCGCGTCGGCCATGTTGGCGTTGGCGACCTTGATGATCGACTGCGCGGCGGTCTCGACATCGAGTCCCAGCGGTTCGGCGATCTTGGCCACCGCCGCCCGCGCCAGTGACTCGTCGAGCTCCTTGACACCGCCGGCCAGTTTCTTGCCGACAGTGCCCAAGATCAGGTTGGCGTCTGTGTTGGTCGCGAGCTCGCCGGCACCGCCGTAGCATGCCGGACCCGGATCGGAACCGGCCGACTGCGGGCCGTTTCGCAGCGATCCTGCGTCGTCGAGCCAGGCGATCGATCCGCCGCCGGCGCCGATGGTCAGCACCTCGATGCTCGGGAAGCAAATGGGGTGGCCGAACGAGACACTCCACATGTTGGTCGTAGCCAGCACCCCGTTGTCGGTGAGCGACACGTCGGTGGAGGTGCCGCCCATGTCGAAGCCGATGGAGTTCTCGAAGCCGCAGGTGCGCGCGATGTGCCGGCTGGCGATCGCCCCGGCGGCAATGCCGGAGGCCGCGAGTCGGGCACCGTACCGCTCGGCCATCGCCGGGGTCATCACGCCGCCGCCGGAGTGCAGCAGCAGCACGTCGTTGTCGTAACCGGCCTCGGCGAGCCGGCCCTCGAGAGTGCGTGCGTAGGGGCCGATGATCGGGATGAGCGCGGCATTGGTGACCGTGGTGGAGAACCGCTCGTACTCGAAGATCTCTGGCAGGACGTCGCTCGACGTGGTGATCGAGACGCCGGGCAGTTCCTCGGCAAGGATCTCGGCCATCCGGTTCTCGTGTACCGGGTTGGTGAAGGAGTTGACGAAACAAACTGCGACGGTTTCGATCTCGCGGCGACGCAGGACGCGGGCGACCTCGCGGGCGCCGTCCTCGTCAAGCGGTTCGAGGACTGAGCCGTCGTAGCCGATGCGTTCGCGCACAGTCAGGCGGTGACGCCTCGGGACCACCGGCGGGGCGACCTCCTGGTAGGGATCCCATGACTCGCGGTCGCCGCGCCGGATCTCGATGACGTCGCGGAAGCCATCGGTGGTTACCAATGCCACCTTGGGGAACCGGCGGGTGATCAGCGCGTTGGTGGCGATGGTGGTGCCGTGCGAGAAGAACTCGACGTCCTCCCAGCCCACCCCGGTCTGCTCCATGCCGGCGAGCACGCCGTCGATCGGGTTGTTCTGGGTGGGGTACTTCGCGGTGCGGATGGTCCCGTCGGGTTGCTGGACGAAGACGTCGGTGAACGTGCCGCCGATGTCGACGGCGGTCCGGAACTTTCCGCTCGGGCTGATGGCTTCGGTCATATGGACACCTCGTTGGTAGGCGGTGCGGGGACGCCACTACGAAACGCCCTGCGGCGGAAGCAGACAATTGGCTCAGTTGCCAGGCCGGTGCGGTCCGGCCTTGGACCCCGGCACGCCCCGGTGGCCACCGGGGCGGCGCGACCAGGGCAAACGCGGAACTGGGGGCCGGTAACGGGATTGTGTCCGAAATGGATACGAAACGTTTTGTCACACAACGGAAACCTCGTTGCGGCGATCGGTCGAGTGGGCGATCTGTCGAGTGGAGGGATCTGCCGGGTGCGTCGATAATCGAGGGGCCACGACACACGGGAGGTCCGGATGCCGACGGTGGGTGAGGTCGCCGACCGGCTCGGTCTGCTGCCGTTGACGCCCGGCCCCGCCGAGCGCACCCGCCGCCAGGAGGTCACCGGGGTCGCCGAGTGTGCGTCGGCCGCGCCGGAGGTGAAGGCCGGCAACCTGGTCTGTATGCGCGAGACGGGCTGGCGGGCGGCGGGCGCACCAGGTGCGTTCGTCGCCGCGATCCGCAGGCGTGGAGTGTGCGCCGTGGTGGTCGACACTGATGATCGTTGTCTGACAGCGGAGTTCGTCTCGGCATGTGTGCAGCAGGGCGTGCCGATCTACATGCTGCCCAAGGGGTGCCGGTTCGACGACATCCGGGCACTGTTCGACGAGGCCCAGCCGCAGGCTGTTGAGGAGTCCGACCCGGACCCGGTTACCGTGATCGCCGACCTGCTCGACTCGTTGCGCCGCAGGTCCTCGATCTTCGGGGCGGTGGTCCTCGACGGAGCGGTCCTCGTGGCGCCGTCACAGGAGCCCGATCTGGGACTGTTGGCCAAGACGGTCGCCCTTCCGGCGGCGGCCATGCATGCGATTTCGGGAATCGCTGCGGCGCTGAACATCACCCTGCCCCGGTCGAAGGCCGCGCTGGCGCTGTCGAATCCGGAGCGGCGGCCGCTGGAGCCGGCCCGGGTGCGCAAACTGGTCCACGACCTCGACGCCGCGACGTACGTCCTGAAGGCCCAGCGGCTGATGCGTAGGCCGCTAGAGGCGGTGCTGGTGCGCGAGCTGCTCGAGGCCCGGCTGCCGGCCTCCGCGATGGAGCCGTGGGTCGAGTCGTTCGGATACGTGTCCGGCGACCGCGTGCACTCGGTTGCGGTAATCGTCGACGAGCAGGCGGCCATCACACCGTCCCGGGTCGTCGAGGCCCTACACGACCTGGGTGCCGCCGCCGGGTTGTCGACGATCGCGGCCGCGTACGGGTCGTCGGCCTATGCCCTGGTCAAAACGGGAACCGAGAAGGAACCGCAGGCGCCGTCGCGCGGTGACTTCGGCCGGCAGATGAAGGTCTTCGAGGAACTCTTCGTCGCGCGTCATCCCGGTCTGGCGGTAGGCGGCAGTTCCTACCTCATCCGCGGTAGCGACGATCTCATGAGAGGCCTGATCAACGCCCGTCAGATGGCCGAGCGGCGGTCCCGGTCCCGCGATGCTGGGTCGGTCGGAGTGGTCCTGCCGGTCCCCTTCGCGGCCACCCTTCTCGCCGGCGATCCCGAACGCGCCCGGGCGCTTCACCGGTCGCTGCTCGGACCCGTTGCCGCATACGACCGGGAGAAGGACACGAACTACGTGTCCACGCTGCAGACTTTCTTCGCCCTCGACTGCAGCTCGGGCGCGACCGCCAACGAGCTCGGCATCCACATCAACACGCTGCGCTATCGGCTGTCGCGGATCGAGAAACTGACCGGCCGGGGCCTGCAGACGATGGCCGACCGGACCGACTACTACCTCGCGCTATGTCTCGGCGAGGCGGCCCGAGGCCGGGTCGACCGCGGCGGGGAAGTCGCTCCCTGACCACCAGGGATCAGGCAGCCGCGCGTCGAACTCCCGGATGACGGAGTATCGGCCGTGCTCGGCACGGCCGATGTAGGCCGGATGCGCGCTGTAGTGGTTGGCGCGGAAGAAGAACGGCGCCCCCTCGGGGCTGTCGTCGAAGCGGATCCCGATCAGCGCGCGCGACAGGTCGTCGTGGTCGAGCGATCCCGCCGTCTCCGCCGCGAGCGCGAGGGCGTGCACCGCGTTGAACGCGCCGACCTGGACCGCGTGACTCCAGACCTGTCCGCGGACCTCGAGCAGCTGCCGCCGGTAGTCGGCGTTCACGCCCGAGGACAGGCCGGAAAAGTAGGTCGCGACCATGTAGTGTCCGTCGCTCACCTCGGTGGGCATGTGGGCGAGATCGAGTTCGGTGGTGACCGTCGCGGCGATGGGCGTGGTCTCGGCGGTGAATCCCGCGAGATGGTACTGGGTGTAGAACGCGGTGGTCGAGTCGGTACTTACCAGGTTGGAAATGACGACCGAGGGCTGCTTGGCCGCGATGTCATCGATGATCGCCTCGAACCGGGTCTCGCCGATCGGACTGTATCGATCGCCCACCACCTCGATCCCGAGCCGCCCGGCGAGCCGGCGGATCGCCTCGGACAGCACCCGCGGATAGATGTAGTCCGATCCGACCACGTACACACGCCGGCCTAGCGTGTCGGCGATCCACGCGAGGTAGTCGGCGACGTACTGATTCGGGGCCGCACCGCAGTAGAAGATGCGGGGATCGGTCTCCTCACCCTCGAAGTAGGTGGGGTACATGAGCAGGGTCGAGTTGGAGTGGATCGCCGGTATCAGGGCCAACCGGGCGGCCGAAGTGTACCCGCCGACGATGGCGTCGACGTTCTCGACCCGGCACAGGTGGTCCACGCCGCGCGCAGTCGAGGAGACCTCGGACTGGTCGTCGTAGATCGCGACCTCGATAGCGCAGCCCAGAACGCCTCCGCGGGCATTGATCTGATGCACGGCCAGCATTGCGCCGTCGAGGATCGACTGCTCCATCTCGGCCTGGACACCCGACAGTGAGTAGAGCATCCCGAGTTTCACGTCGGTTCCCCATTGACACGGTCGGTCTGCATGGGTGCCACTATGCCAGCTACGGCCTCGGCCTGCTGTGGTGCGTTTCGCCACGGTGCCGGACGTGCCGCCGCCGGACCAGATCGGTGCCGGAGGCTGCGTTCGCGGTCAGTGCCCGGTGATCTCCTTCGCCGAATGCCCGATCGTCACGTCGTCGCCCGACATGATCCGCATGAACTCGCGCTGTTCGGCCATCCCGCGGATCGCGGCGCGCTCGCGCCCGCCGGGCCGCAACGCGGCGACCGATCGGACGAGGTTGATCGGCAACCGCATCAGCGGATACCACGGGAACACGAACGGCAGCCCGAGGGTGTGCATCGCCGACGGCCCGAGGAAGCCGCTGGTGATCGAAAGGTGTTGCGACCGCGCGATCTTGCGACGCAGTTTCGGGAAGCGCCGGTAGTTCCACTGGTCCGGGTCGTCGCCCATCGGGACCGAGAGTTGCCGCGTCGTCTCGTCGGGCGTGGAGAGCACGTACGACGTGTGGTACAGCACGCGGATCGCGTCGCGGAAGTCGCGTGGCAGGAACTCGTCGTCGACCCCGAGAAGCCAGCCCGTGTACCTGGTGAGGTGCGCGACGGCGTCGTATTCGCTGGGGCGGTAGACGATTCCCATCATGATCGCGCCCACACTCGGCGACACCAGGGCGCCCACGAGCGTGGCGGCCATGTCGGTCTGATTGATCGGCAGACCCCATTCGGCGGGGTCCCAGTCGTCCATTCGGGCGACGTGGCGTCGGACGATGGCGTGGATGAGCCGCACGCGCAGCGTCGACTTGTAGCCGACTCCCTGTGGGCGCAAACCATTTTCGGTGATGACGTCGGTGGCCCACTGGGTCGTCTCGGCGAACCGTCGGTTGGACCCCTTCTCCAGTGCGCCGGTCCGCAGCAGCGTCTGGTTGAAACCGGAGAACTGATAGCCACCGAGCAGTGCGACGTCGCGTGCGATGTACAGGCCGTCGGCGCCGCCGCTGCGCATCACGCGGGCGCCCTCCTCGATGATCTCGCGGTTGACCCAGCCCGGGACCTTCTCGTAGATCTCGAAGAACTCCCGCAGGGGAGCGGG
Organism: Gordonia paraffinivorans NBRC 108238; assembly: GCF_000344155.1. Classification (GTDB taxonomy): domain Bacteria; phylum Actinomycetota; class Actinomycetes; order Mycobacteriales; family Mycobacteriaceae; genus Gordonia; species Gordonia paraffinivorans. Next base: position 53,899 of record NZ_BAOQ01000023.1, read on the forward strand.
CGCGTCGGGGACCGAGTCGATGCCGCCCTCGAGGGCGCGCTCGAACAGCGGGCGGGCCGCGCTCATGCCGACCGAGTGCATCCAGTCGACCAGGCGGTCGGCGTCCGGATCGCCGACGTTCAGCAGCTCGCCGAGATGGGTGAACAGTTCCCGGGTGGGCTTGCGCAGGCCGAGCAGCGGGCCCACCACACGCAGCCCGATGGGGATCGAGCACAGGCGGTCCGGATGGCGGGCCGGGATTTTCGGGGCGGGGGCGTCCTGCGCGGACGGATTCGCCGGGCGCGCCGACGCGGCGAGTGGTGAGGTCGTCATCGGACGGACTCCGATCGGTGCGTTCTGGTATGCCGGGGCAGTTTGGTTACGGCTGTTACCAGAAACGTAGGCCCGCCGGAGGGGTCGTGTCAATGAGACGATCAAACCGCAGTGTCCCAATGGGCAGGTCGGGGCACCGCCTGACGCCGCCCAGGTGCGCTCAGACGCCGACCTGCTCCAGTGCGAAACTCAGGCCGTCACCGGCGAGCAGTGTGAGATAGCTCGGGTGCTCGGGGTCGAGGACCAGGCGCTGGTGACGGCCGCGGGCCTTGATCAGGTCGGGCACCACGGTCAGGTACCGGGGAGTGCTCGCCGCGTAGATGTCCACCCGCAGCCGGTGGCCCGGCTGCAGCACCGCATCGGTCGGGACCAGGTCCACGTCGATGCGGATCGGCTCGTCCGCGGGCACCGGCAGCTTGCGCTTGCGCGACAGATAGTGGTGCGCCGAGAGCAGGCTGCCGTCGGAGGCATACACCGACTTGCTGCGGTCGAGTGCCCGGTTCGACGCCGACAACGCGCCGTTGGTCAGCACCGTCGAGGTGCCGTCGGGTGCGACGTCGTTGACCGTCACCGCCCAGATCGCCTCGTGCGCGGTGGTCGCCACGTTGAGGCGCAGGTTCATCGCGCCGCTGATCGGTGTCGCCGCGGTCACCGGGGGAGTGGTGAACGACAGACCGCCGCGCTCCTGGAACCGCGCGTCCCTGAACCAGTCGGGACCGAGGACCATCGTCGCGCCGGCGGTCACCTGGGTCATGTCCCGGGACCGCAGGCCGCGACCGTCCGGGCGGATGTGCAGCGACGAGACCTCTCGTGCCGGGCGCGGTCCCAGCGAGCCGTCGTGGACGGCGTGGTCGGCGGTCGACGAGGACTCCGGGCTCAGGTACAGCCGCGTCGGCTCGACCCCGGGGCGGGGGAAGCTCTGACCCGAGGTCCAGACCCCGCCCTGCTGCAGCATGGTCACCGGGCCGTAGTACTCGATCCCGTTGCGGTGCCCCTTGAGCCAGCGGTCGAACCAGGCGCGCTCGAGGACGTCGAGACGCGGCGGCGCCGCCGGGCCGCCGAACCCCGAGCCGACGTCGAGGTGATAACCGTCGCCGACGATCATCTGCTTGCGGCCGGGCTCCATCTGCAGGCGCTCGTAGACGCCGGTCGCGCTGCGGCCGAACAGGTCGTGCCATGCGCCGACGGTGAAGGTCGGGGCCTCGATCCGGGACACGACCGGGTCGCGCACGTCGAAGTACGGGTCGTCGAAGATGCGCGGATCGCGTGCGGTGAGAAAACCCCAGAGCAGGGAAGGGATTTCGGTGGCCGGCGACTTGATCCGGTCGATCGCCCAGCGCAGTGCGTCGCCGCGCAGGATGTCACGCAGGACGTGGGAGGGGTTCGGCACCCATTTGAGCGCGTTCACCGCGCTCAGCCACACCGGGATGAACGCCGAGGGCATGCCGCCGGTGATGTAGATGTCGCGGACGATGTCGTCGCACCCCTCGACCGCGAAGACCGCCTTCAGCTGCGGCGGGCGCTTGTCGGCGGCCTGCAGCGAGTTGATCGCCGAATACGACCAGCCCGCCAGGCCCACCGTGCCGTCGCACCACTCCTGCTCGCTGACCCAGTCGATGATCTCGACCGAGTCCTGCTGCTCGCGCAGGCCCAGGATCTCCCACCGGCCGTGGCTCGAACCGGTGCCGCGGACGTCGACGACGACCTGGACGTAACCGCTGCGCACCAGGTTCCGGTTGATCCCGAAGACGTCGAAGACCCCGCCGGAGAGCGTCTTGGTGAGGTTGGTCAGGCCCTCGAGCGCCGTGCCCGACGCGTCGACCGACCGCGACGCCGTGTGCAGCGCCTTGCCGAGGACGGGCGCATGCAGGGCCTGGTCGATGAAGTCGATCGCGGCCCGGTTGTAGGGATTGATGTTGATGATCGCCGGATACGGAGTGAGGACCGTCTGGCCGAACCGGTTGGCCGGGCGCACGACGGTGGCCTTGAGGATGACCCCGTCGCTCATCCGGATCGACACGTCCCGATCGACGACCACGCGGGGATACAGCTGCTTGCCGTCGACCTGCTCGCGCCAGCGGATGCCGTCGGCGCCGCCCGTGGGGTCGCCGAGGGGGAGCGTGCCGAAGTGCGGTGAGGCGAACGGGCGCCGCGAGGGGGCGGTGAGCGGGCGCGAGCGCCGCTCCGCCGGATCCAGCTGGTACGTCATGGTGCATACCCCTGCCTGGGGTGTGATGCCGCACCGCGGAAGGGTTGGTCGTGATGGCCGGGTGGACACCGACACCCCGTCGTGTCGGTCGTGAGTTGCCGTGGGCCACAGCGCGAAGCACTCCGATGTGGTCCACGTCACCCATCGTCGATGAAGAATAACTCAGCCGGCATATCGGATGGCTAACCGGGCGGCGTCGGTTCGGGTGCGAAGGTCTAGGGAAGGTCACGTTCCGGTAGCGCCAGATCGACGGCGGCGGCGGCCTCCAGCACCATCCACGCCGACAGTTGGACCGACAGGTCCCGCTCCGGGATCTCCGACGGGTTCACCGCGCCCGCCACGAACCGGGCCGTTTCGCCCTTCTTGTCGGGGACGACGGCCTTGGCGCGCCAGTCGCTGGAGAACAGCGTCGACCGTGGGGTCTCGGTGCGGTTCGACCACGCGGCATCGGCGCTGGTCATGACGATACGTGCGGCCCGGGACCGTAGATCGCCCGCGCCGTCGACGTCGGGGAGGTCGGTTGCGATCAGGGCGAGATACCGGGCGAGGATCCCGTGGAACAGGCCGCCGTCGCCACCACCCCCGCCTTTGATGACCCTGTCGACGCAGGAGTGTTTCTCGACGGCGCCCAACAGTCGGGCGAGGCGGTCGAGGTGGCGTTGGTCCCGGGTCGCTCGGAACGCCTCGAGTTCGGCGCCCAGCACGACGCCCTGGCAATAGGTGTAGGTGCCGGTCTCCGGCGTCAGTGAACCGTCGGGCTGCCGACGGAGTCCGTCGATGACGAGATGCGTCTTCGGGTCGATGAGCTGGGCGTCCATCCAGTCGCACATCGCGACGGCGCGCTCGACGTGGTCGGTGCGGGCCAACAGGATCGCGGCCGGGCCGTTGGCCGGCGCGTTGAAGAAGCGGTCCATCGTGCGCCAGGGGATTCCGCCGCCCTCCTCGGGCACCCAGGCGTCGAGCATGCGGCGGGTGAGGACCCGCAGTCCGCGTCGGTGATCGAGCTGGAGGTGACGGTCGGCCCGTTCGATGGCCAGCCCGAGCCATGCCATGTCGTCGTAGTAGTTGTTCGTCCAGCGACCCAGATTGCGTACCCGGATGCCCCGTAGCAGGCGATTGGCGTCGTCGGCGACCTCGGGGTCGAACGAGCGATCGCCGTATGCGGTCCCGCCCGGCCGGTGGATCGCCGCGTCGACGAGCAGGTCGACGAGGTGCGCGTGCCACCAGTAATGCCAGGATCCGAACTGCGCCCGGAGAAGTCCGATCGGCCACGCCACCGCGGCGGCGCGTGTCGCCGGCAACCAGAAGGCGCGTTGCAGGTGGCGCGCGGTGATCGCGTCCATGGCGACCTGCGCGCGCTCGTTGGGGTCGTGCACGTCCGGCGATTTGGAATGTTCCCCCACGACCACGTAGCCTAGTCCTCGATGTGATGCACAACCGTGTGTCGTATCGGTTCAACCAGAGACCGTCGGTCGTCGGGACCTCCCGAACGAAGGCGCGACAGCAGTCGCCGGCCCACGCAGGATGAACGAGGATTTGAGAGTCCCACGCCTCGCGGCGTGCGCATCTTGATGCCCCGTGCCTGTGTGCCGGGGCGTTTGTCGTATGAGCCTCCGATCGCCTCCTCGGCCCGTCGCTCGGTTGAACCCGACCAACTCATAGTGACGAGGAGAGGAGGCGAAGTATGGCCAAGCCCGAAAAGGTCACCGCTGTTGCGGAGATCGCGGAGCAGTTCAAGGGCTCCACGGCGGCAGTCATCACGGAATACCGTGGTCTGACCGTTCCGCAGATCTCGCAGCTGCGACGTTCCCTCGGTGAGGGTGCAACCTACTCCGTCGCCAAGAACACCCTGGTGAAGCGTGCCGCTGCTGAGGCGGGCGTGGAAGGGCTCGACGAGCTGTTCACCGGTCCCACCGCCATCGCCTTCATCGAGGGTGAGCCGGTTGTGGCCGCAAAGGCGATCAAGAACTTCGCCAAGGACAACAAGGCTCTGGTCATCAAGGGCGGGTACATGGACGGCAAGCCGCTGTCCGTGTCCGAGATCGAGCAGATCGCCGACCTTGAGACCCGTGAGGTCTTGCTGGCCAAGCTCGCCGGTGCCATGAAGGGCAACTTGGCAAAGGCCGCCGGCCTGTTCAACCAGCCGGCATCGCAGGTCGCGCGTCTCGCTGCGGCCCTGCAGGACAAGAAGAACGAAGCCGGCGAGTAATTCGCCGCACCCACAGCTATCCCCGAACCGTACGGGGATGTGAAACCAACCCCCGTACGGGGACTGACAGGAAGGACGCCGATCATGGCGAAGCTCACCGCTGACGAGCTCATCGAGCAGTTCAAGGAACTGACCCTGCTGGAGCTCAGCGAGTTCGTGAAGAAGTTCGAAGAGGTCTTCGAGGTCACCGCGGCCGCTCCGGTCGCCGTTGCCGCTGCCGGTGCTCCGGCTGCCGCCGGTGGCGCCGACGCCGCTGCCGAGCAGGACGAGTTCGACGTCGTGCTCGAGTCGGCCGGCGACAAGAAGATCCAGGTCATCAAGGTCGTCCGCGAGGTCGTCTCGGGCCTGGGCCTGAAGGAGGCCAAGGACCTCGTCGAGTCGGCTCCGAAGCCGATCCTGGAGAAGGTCAGCAAGGAAGACGCCGAGGCTGCCAAGGCCAAGCTCGAAGAGGCCGGCGCCAAGATCACCCTCAAGTAAGACTCTCTCTTACTTCCCACGGGCCCGGGGCAGCGTTCGCTGTCCCGGGTTCGGTGGTATCCGGGGCTGACTCACCTGGGCAGTGACGATGTCGCCCGCGACATCGTTCCGGTACGGCGACTTCGATCGGTGTCGCAGTGTCAGAGCGGTGTCGCGGGCGACATCGATCTGGCCGGCTTCGGTCCCTGTGTCGCGGAATAGATGTGAAACCCATAGACGAGTTTCTGCGTCCAAGTTCCGTGATCGAATTCCCGATAGACAGATTTCCGGCCGACAGACACGGCCTGATCCGCCGGGAGGCGACCCTTCGTGTCGGCATCGCGGACGACGTCGTCAACGCTGCGGTGAGGCGAGGACGTCTGCTGCGGCTCGCGCCCGGCGTGTGGGTTCCTGCCTTTCCGGGGCTGGAGGATGCCGACGGTGTCGACCGTCTGTATCGATACCGGTCCATCGCGGTGGCGACCTCGGCCCGAGATCGGGGAGTCTCCACACTCAGTCATTTCTCGGCGGCCGCTCTGCTCGGACTGGACACTCTTCACCCCGATCGTGAACGGGTGCACCTCACCAAGTCCACCGCCCGCGGCGGCTTCGTACGCGGGCTACGACACGTCCACAACGGGCCGCTTACGCCGGCCGAGACCGTTGAAATCGACGGTGTCGTCGTGACACGCCTCGAGCGGACCGCCGTCGACATTGCCATGGCGGGCAGCTTCGAGCAGGCGATCGTCGTGCTCGATGCGGCGCTTCGGCTCGGCGCCGATCCCGCTGTCATGACGGCTATGGTCGACGCGCGTGCGGGGACTCCCAACATCGGCGTGGCTCGCCGTGCGCTGTCACTGGCCGACGCCCGTTCGGAGAGCGTCGGAGAGTCCTGGAGTCGGGCCCAGATGATCGAGGCGGGGATTCCGCTGCCTCGTCTGCAGCACACCTTCGAGACGTCCTACGGAGACATACGCAGCGACTTCGACTGGGACGGCCTTGTCATCGGCGAGTTCGACGGGATGCACAAGTACGACAAGCTCATCAGGGACGGGGAGACGGTGCGCGACGTCCTGATCCGCGAGAAGCGGCGTGAGGGAGCGCTCGCAGAGCAGGGGATCGTGGTGATCCGCTGGACCTGGTCCACGCTCGAGCGCCGAGAACTGGCGCAGATTCTCCGTCCGTCCCTCGCGCGGATCGGACTCGTCGCAGCGTGATGCGTGCGGTTGGTTTCTCCGGTTCGAGGTCGCCTGCGACATTGCTCACCGTGGGCGATCTCGATCGAGTCCGCACGGCCGAAATGAGGTCTGCGAGAGTGACCTGGGACTTTGCGTCGGCGGTCACATGGACGGTTCCGGCCCGACTTTCCTCACTAGAAATCATCCGCTATCGTTCTGGGACGCAGCGATGGTTACCGAACGGTAGCTTCGCGCCCGCCAAACGCTGAGTCAACCGGTCACGTTGTGGTTGGTCACGGTTCCGATACAGTGACCCCAACCACAAATGCCACCGGTTGGTGTGCGGACACACCGTGGCCGCATTCGGGGGCAGCGATCGTCTGGAGGAAGTTGTGGGTGTAGAGGTCAGTGTCGAGGGGCTCACGAAGTCGTTCGGCTCGCAGAACATCTGGCGTGATGTGACGTTGACCCTGCCGGAGGGCGAGGTCTCGGCACTGCTGGGTCCGTCGGGTACCGGCAAGTCGGTGTTCCTGAAGACCTTGATCGGTCTGCTGCACCCGGAGCAGGGTTCGGTGATCATCGACGGCACCGACATCACCAAGTGCTCGGCCAAGGAGCTCTACGAGATCCGCAAGCTGTTCGGCGTCCTCTTCCAGGACGGCGCGCTGTTCGGCTCGATGAGCCTCTACGACAACATCGCGTTCCCGCTTCGTGAGCACACGAAGAAGAAGGAACACGAGATCCGCGACATCGTGATGGAGAAGATCGACCTGGTCGGTCTGACCGGTGCGGAGGACAAGCTCCCCGGTGAGATCTCCGGCGGTATGCGCAAGCGTGCCGGCCTCGCGCGCGCCCTCGTGCTCGATCCCCAGATCATCCTGTGCGACGAGCCGGACTCCGGTCTGGATCCCGTTCGTACCGCGTACATCTCGCAGCTGTTGATCGACATCAACGCGCAGATCGACGCGACGATCCTGATCGTGACCCACAACATCAACATCGCCCGCACCATCCCGGACAACATCGGCATGTTGTTCCGCAAGGAGCTGGTGATGTTCGGTCCTCGCGAGCAGCTGCTGACCTCGGAGCAGCCGGTGGTCAAGCAGTTCCTGGCCGGCGACCGCTTCGGTCCGATCGGCATGTCGGAGGAGAAGGACGAGGCGGTCCAGAAGCAGGAAGAGGCGATGCAGGCCGCGGGCATCTCCGGTGGCGGCACCAAGGAGGACTTCACCGAGATCATCCCGCAGGTGCAGCCGAATCCGGGCATGCCCGAGCGCAAGGCGGTCAAGCGTCACCGCGAGCGCGTGATGGCGATGCTGCACACCCTGCCGCCGCAGGCCCAGGAGGCGATCCTGCGCAGCATGGAAGAGGAAGACCGCATCCGCGCCGAGAGCGACGCCCACGCCAGCAACATGGCGGGCGGGAACGCAGCAGCCGGTGGCGAGTGGACCGCGGCCCCGGCCGGCAACGTGGCGGTCGCGGACGCCAAGACCGACGTCATCGACTACGGGGGCAGCGACGCACCCACCGAGCAGTGGCAGACAGACCCGCTGACCAAGCGCGGTCAGCATGCGGCTGACGGCAACGAAGGGCGGACGACCCAGGAATGACCAGCGCCACCATGCGTGGCGTCGACCGAATCGCGCAGGCCGGGACGGGTGCTCTCGCCCAGACCGGCAACATCGTTCAGCTCTTCGTCGACGTTGCACGCCAGACCTTCGTGCGCCCGTTCCAGTGGCGGGAGTTCATCCAGCAGGCCTGGTTCATCGCCAGCGTGACGATCCTGCCCACCGCGCTCATCGCGATCCCGTTCGGCGCGATCGTCTCGTTGCAGACCGGTTCGCTGATCAAGCAGCTCGGCGCCGAGTCGTACACCGGCGCGGCGAGCGTGCTGGTGGTGATCCAGCAGGGCTCGCCTCTGGTGACGTCCCTGCTCATCGCGGGCGCGGCCGGGTCGGCCGTGGCCGCCGACCTCGGTTCGCGCACGATCCGCGAGGAGATCGACGCGATGGAGGTGCTGGGCATCAACCCGATCCAGCGCCTGGTCGTTCCGCGCGTGCTGGCGATGGTTCTGGTCGCGATGCTGCTCAACGGTCTGGTCGCCGTCATCGGCATCGGCGGTGGTTACTTCTTCAACGTCGTGGTGCAGGGCGGTACCCCGGGTGCCTACCTGGCGTCCTTCGGTGCGCTCGCGCAGCTGCCCGACCTCTACGTGTCGACCCTCAAGGCGGCCGTCTTCGGTGTGCTCGCCGGTGTGGTCGCGTCTTACAAGGGCCTCAACCCGAAGGGCGGCCCGAAGGGCGTCGGTGACGCGGTCAACCAGAGCGTCGTCATCACGTTCCTGCTGCTCTTCCTCGCAAACCTGATCATCACTGCGGTCTACCTGCAGGTCGTCCCGCCGAAGGGAAGCTAGACGTGACCGATGGTGGCGGAGGCGTGACTATCGCCAAGAGCAGGCCCGAGTACTTCATGTACGAGGCCCGCAAGCAACTGGGCAAGCCGCTGAAGGTGCTCGACGGCGCCGGCGAGCAGATGTCGTTCTACGGCCGCACGCTCGCGTGGATGCCGAAGACGCTGGTGCATTACACCCGTGAGGTCCTGCGACTCCTCGCCGAGGTGGCATTCGGCTCGGGCGGCCTCGCGGTCATCGGCGGCACGATCGGCGTGATGGTGCTGATGTCGGGTTTCACCGGCGTCGTCGTCGGTCTGCAGGGCTACGCGGCCCTCGACCAGATCGGTTCGCAGGCCCTCACCGGCTTCCTGTCGGCCTACGTCAACACCCGTGAGGTGGCGCCTCTCGTGGCGGGCCTCGCCCTGTCGGCGACCGTCGGTTGCGGCTTCACCGCGCAGCTCGGCGCCATGCGCATCTCCGAGGAGATCGACGCGCTGGAGACGATGGCCGTGCCGTCGATCCCGTTCCTGGTGTCCACGCGCGTCATCGCCGGCTTCATCGCCGTCATCCCGCTGTACGTCCTGGGCCTGCTGTCGGCGTACCTCGCCTCCCGCGTGGTCACGACCGTGTTCAACGGCCAGTCCGGCGGCTCCTACGATCACTACTTCAATCTGTTCCTGCCGCCGGTCGACGTGCTGTGGTCGTTCGGCAAGGTGCTGGTATTCGCCTTCGTGATCATCCTGGTGCACTGCTACTACGGCTTCTACGCGTCGGGCGGACCCGCGGGCGTGGGCGTGGCCGTGGGTCACGCGGTCCGGGCTGCTCTGGTCCTGATCGCGGTCCTCGACTTCTTCCTGGGCCTCGCGATCTGGGGCACCACCACGACCGTGCGAGTGGGAGGTTAGCGATGGAGGTGCTGCGCCGACGACTGCTCGGCCTGGTGTTCTTCGTCGTGGTCGCGCTCTTCCTGACGGCCACCATCACGAAGTTCAACAAGACATTCCAGGACTTCACCGACGTCACCCTGATCACCGATTCGACGGGCAACGCGCTTCCGGCCAACGCCGACGTCAAGGCGCGCGGCATGGTCGTCGGTGAGGTGCGCGACGTGAAGCCTGCGCCCGACGGGTCCGTCGAGGTCGTCCTCGGCCTCGACCCCGACAAGGCGAAGGAACTGTCGGCGAAGACGACCGCGCGCATCCTGCCGAAGACCCTCTTCGGCGAGCGCTACGTCGCACTCCAGGTGCCCGAGGACAACAACGGCCCGACGCTGCACGACGGCTCGACCATCGAGACCGACCGCAGCGGCAACGCGCTCGAGGTCCAGCAGTTGTTCGACAAGCTGCTCCCGGTCCTCGAGGCGATCCCGCCGCAGGACCTCAACTCGACGTTGACCGCGCTGTCGCAGGCGCTGTCGGGCCGCGGTGAGCAGCTCGGCGTCACACTCGAAGAGCTCGACAAGATCTTCGGCGAGATCAACGAGAACATGCCCGACCTCGAGGGCACGCTCGAAGGACTCGCGACGTTCTCGCAGACCTACTCGCAGGCACTGCCGGACGTCATCGACGCGCTCGACTCGTTCCGCACCACCTCGAACACCTTCGTCGAGCGGCAGGGCGATCTCCGGACGCTCATCTCGACGCTCGGAGTGGCCTCCGACGACGCCACACGCTGGCTGCGGCAGAACCGCACCGACCTGATCGACCTGGCCGTGGACTCCGAGGAACTGCTCGTCGGACTCGCCAAGCAGTCGCCGACCTTCGTGTGCACGTTCCGCAACTTCGCGGGCCTCATCCCGGAGTCGCGCGTCATCGTCGGCGAGGGCACCAAGAACCCGGGTGTGCGAGTGAACCTGCAGTTCGTCAACCCCCGTGGCCGCTATCTACCGAACCAGGACGAACCACGCTTCATGGACCTCGATCCTCCCGCCGTGTGCTACGAGCCCGCGACCAACGGCCGCCCGTTCCCGCAGTACCCGGGCGGCGGTCTCGCCGACGGCAGCTACCAGCCGCCGTCACGCAACCCGGGTCCGCGCAACGTCAAGCAGCTGCCGCAGCCGCAGTTCAGCGGCGTCCCGGCCGGCACGGTGAAACCGAACCCGTTCGATGACCCCGATTACCGCAAGCAGTTGCAGGTGATCTACGGCGCGACCACCGGTCAGGCGCCGGAGGAGGTGCCCACCTGGGTCACCATGATCGCCGGCGGCGCGCTGCAGGGAGCGAAGGTGGACATCAAATGAAGTCGATCGCCGCACCCCTGACGAAGCTCATCATCTTCGCGGTCGTCACGGTCGTCACCACCAGCCTGCTCGCGATCACCATCGCGAACGCCGGCGGCGACGGTGACGCGAAGTTCAAGGCCGTCTTCGACGACGCGACCCTGCTCAACCCGGGCGACGACGTGCGCATCGCCGGCGTCCGCGTGGGCCAGGTCGACAGCGTCGAGGTCTACGACCGGAACAAGGCGATGGTGACGTTCAACGTCGACCGCGACCGCCTGCCGGATGGCACCCAGCTCTACATCCGCTACCGCAACCTGACCGGCCTGCGGTACCTCGCGCTCGAGCGTGGGGCCGGCGACCCGTCGAAGACAGTCCCCCAGGGCCACACCTTCGGCCTCGGTGACGACGACACCTCGACGCACCCGCCGGTGAACCTGACCGCGCTGTTCAACGGGTTCCGGCCGCTGTTCCAGCAGCTGTCGGCCGACGACGTGAACAAGCTGGCCGAACAGATCATGAAGGTCTTCGACGGGCAGGGCGGTTCCATCACCCGGCTGGTCAGCGACACCGCGGACCTGACCAACGCGATCGCCGACAAGGACAAGGTCATCGGTGAGCTCATCGGCAACCTGACCAAGGTCCTCGACACCGTCAACCGCAACGACGAGCAGTTCACCAGTCTTCTCGACAACACCGAGAAGCTCGTGACCGGACTTGCGGCACAACGCGGTTCGGTGGGCTCGGCGATCAGCTCGGTGTCGAATCTGACCTCGGTGACCGCGAACATCCTGGGGCAGACCCGACCGTCGATCCAGGGCGACATCGCCGGACTGAAGTCGCTCGCCGACGAGATCAACAAGCGCAACGACGACATCGAGGAGACCCTGACCAATCTCCCGGTGAAGCTGCAGAAGGTCGGACGGGCCGCCACCTTCGGCTCCTGGTTCCAGTTCTACCTGTGCGGCATCGACGTCGTCGCCGGCAACGGCAAGTCTCCGCTGCTGACCCAGCCGCTGGTCCCGTTGCCCGATATCAACCATGTCCTGTACACCAGCGCGGCGACCCGCTGCTGGGCCGACGAGAAGCCAGGGGGGTGACCCAGATGGCAGACGAGAACAGCACGAACGACGCCGGTGAGACCGGCGCCGCACAGCAGTCCGAGCAGCACCCCCATCGCCGTTTCGCGGGGCGGCGCAGCCCGGTCAGCATCGGCGCCATCGGCATCCTCATCATGGTGATGATGGGCCTGAGTGCCTTTTATCTGACCGATGTCCCGCTGCTGGGCGCGGGCGCGCGCTACACCGCGAAGTTCACCGAGGCCGCCGGACTGCGTCCCGGCAACGAGGTGCGCGTCGCGGGCGTGAAGGTCGGCGAGGTCGACAGCGTGAAACTCAACGGTGACCGCGTCGACGTCACCTTCAAGGTGCAGGACACCTGGATCGGTGACCAGACCCAGGCGTCGATCCAGATCAAGACGATCCTCGGTCAGAAGTACCTGGCGCTGAATCCGCGCGGCAGTAAGCCAGCCGATCCCGACGTCCCGCTGACCGACACGGTCGCGCCGTACGACGTGATCGAGGCGTTCTCCGCGGCGGCCGAGCAGATCGAGGACTTCGACAACAAGCAGCTCGCCGATTCGATGCGGGTCCTGTCGGACGCCTTCTCGGGCACTCCGGCCAACGCCGGTCCCGCGCTCGAAGGCCTGGCGCGACTGTCGAACACCATCGCCAGCCGCGACCAGGAGGTGCAGAAGCTCCTCGACGCGACCAAGCAGACCTCGAAGATCCTGGCCGACCGCAACGAGGAGTTCGTGCGCCTCATCGGCGGTGCGGGCCAACTCCTCGACGAGTTGAACAAGCGGCAGCAGTCGATCTCCGCGCTGCTCGCGTCCACGACCAGCCTCGGCGACTCGCTGAGCGGCATCGTCCGCGACAACGAGGAGCAGATCGGGCCGGCTCTCGACGCACTGAAGGGCGTGAACGAACTGCTGACCCGTCAGAACCAGAACATCCGCGACACGATCAAGTACATGGCGCCGTTCTACCGGCTCTACGCCAACGTGCTCGGCAACGGTCGCTGGTTCGACCAGGTCGTCGTGAACCTGCTGCCGCCGGCGCTGCCGCAACAGAACACCACGCGGCCGCCGAACAAGAAGGTCATGGAGAACAACGGCGGAACGGGGGCAGGCTGATGACGGCACCAGATCTGACGCAGACCGCCGGCCCGGGCCGTTGGTTCACCCCGCGGCACATCGTGGTCACGGTCTTCGCGATCATCGTCGCGCTGGTCGTGGCGGGTGTGGGCTGGTGGGCGTTCTCGAACATCGGCACCACCAAGATCACCGCGACCTTCAAGAGCACCGTCGGCATCTACTCCGGTTCCGACGTGCGCATCCTCGGTGTGGCCGTCGGCAAGGTGGATTCGGTGGAGCCGCAGGGTGACAAGGTCAAGGTCACGATGACCGTCGACCGCGGCATCACCCTCCCCGAGGACGTCCGCGCGGTGCAGGTGATCCCGTCGGTCGTCGCCGACCGTTTCGTGCAGCTCACCCCGGCCTACTCCGGTGGGCCGAAGGCGCCGCGCGACATCACCCTCGGCGAGGACAAGACGATGGTGCCGGTGGAGGTCGACGAGCTCTACCGCAGCGTGAAGGAGCTGTCCGACGCCCTCGGTCCCGACGGCGCGAACAAGACCGACGGCACCGGCCGCGTGGGTGCGGTGAGCGAGCTCGTCGCGACCGGCGCGGCGAACCTGCAGGGCAACGGCGAGAAGCTCGGCGCGGCCATCGAGAACCTGTCGAAGGCGTCCACCACGCTGAGCGATTCGCGCGGCAACCTGTTCGACACCGTCAAGAACCTCAACACCTTCGTCGGTGCGCTGCGCGAGAACGACGCCCAGGTGCGTCAGTTCAACTCGCAGATGGCGTCGTTCAACCAGTTCCTCGCCGGCGAACGCCAGCAGCTCGCGTCCTCGCTGAACAAGCTGTCGATCGCCCTGGGCGACGTGGCGGAGTTCCTCGAGGACAACCGCGAGCAGATCGGCGAGACGGTCCGCGACCTCAAGCCGACCACGCAGGCACTGCTCGACGAGAAGACCCACCTCAAGGAGGTCCTGACCGTCCTTCCGCTGGCGATGAACAACCTGATCAACGCCTACAACGCGGAGTCGGGCACGCTCGACCTGCGCCTGACGATCCCGGATCTGCAGGACCTGATCGGGGCCCAGTGCCGCCTGCTCGACCTCGGGCAGTTGCTGCCGGGCAACCCCCAGGCGACGCAGTTCTCCAACACCCTGCGTCCGTTGATCAACCAGTGTGAGGCGGTCGGCAAGCAGATCACCGACGGGGTGCTCGAGCCGATGCTGCCGGTGCTGCCCTTCGGCATCATGAGCGGCAACAAGCTCCAGAAGTACCCGGTGCCCGGCACGGTCCCCGGCAACCCGGACCCGCAGATCAACACGCCCGCGCCGTCGTCGGCGCGGAAGTCGACACCGAGGCCGGCGCCGTCCTCGAAGTCGCCGACCTCCAAGACGCCGGCGTCGAAGTCCGCGACCCCGACCACGAGCGCACCCCGGGGAGGCAACTGATGAACCGACGGTCCATGCGTATGGCGCTGGCCGGCGCGGTGCTCTCGTTGACGGTGATGGTGTCGGGCTGCATGTCCGGCGGCATCCAGTCGATCCCGCTCCCTGGCGGCGTCGACACCGGGTCGAACCCGCGCACCTACAAGATCCAGTTCGACGACGTGCTCGACCTGGTGCCGCAGTCGATGGTGAAGCAGAACGGCATCCCCGTCGGCCGCGTCACCAAGGTCGAGGTGCCGAAGGACGCCTGGTATGCCCAGGTCACGGTCCAGGTGAAGAACAGCGTCGATCTGTCCGACAAGGCCGAGGCCAGCGTTCAGCAGACCAATCTGCTCGGTGAGAAGTTCGTGGCGCTCAGCGAGCCCGAGGGCAGCCAGAACGCGCCGCGGCAGAATCCGTCGCAGCCGATCCCGGCGTCGCGCACCCGGACCGCCACTGACATAGAGCAGGTGCTCGGTGCGCTGGCGATGCTGCTCACCGGCGGCGGCATCAATCAACTGCAGCCGATCGTGTCGGAGCTGAACAAGGCGCTCGACGGCCGCACCGACAAGGTGCGTGACCTGCTCGACGAGACCGAGGAGCTCATCGCGGGCCTCAACCGCCAGCGTGACGACATCATCACCGCGATCGACGGTCTCGCCGACCTGTCGGCGCGCGCCGAGAAGCAGACCACGCAGATCGACCGCATCCTCAAGCAGCTGCCCGAGGGCATCGAGGTGCTCGAGGAGCAGCGGCCGCAGTTCGTCGACCTGCTGACCAAGCTCGATCAGCTGGGTGAGGTGGGCACCGACATCCTCGGCAAGTCCCGCAAGGCGTTGATCAACGACCTGAAGGCGCTGCGCCCGGTGCTGACCGAGCTGGCCAAGGCCGCTCCGGACCTGATCACGGCGGCACCGCTGATGCTGACGCTTCCGTTCCCGGACTGGATCCTGCCGGCGGTCAAGGGTGACTCGGTCAACCTGTTCATGACGCTCGACCTGCGCCTGCTCAACCAGCTCGAGGCGCTCGGCGTGGGGCAGGGGACCCCGAAGTACTCGCCGAATGCCCGCGTGAACGTGCCGGTCAACCCGCGCAACCCGTACTACGACGGCAACGGTCCGCGGTACGGCTGGCCGACGATCACGCTGTTGCCGCCGGGACCGAACTGGCGGCCGGGGCCGAACACCCCGCCGTCGGGTGGTACCTACCCGGCATCGTTCTCGCGCTCGACCGCCCAGGGCACCGGCCCGATGCCGACCCCGGCGGTCCCCGGACAGGGATTCCTCGACGGTCCGCTGGCCGCGATGGGTCTCAAGCCCTCGACGTCCGGTCAGGCATCCTCAGGAGCAGGTCGATGATCACGAAGTTCGTCAAGATCCAGCTCGCGGTGTTCGTCGTCGTCGGCCTCGTCGCGCTGGTCTACGTGGGTGCGAAGTACGCGCGGCTGGACAAGCTCGCGGGTGTGGGCATCTACACCGTCACCGCGGAGCTGCCCGACTCGGGCGGCATCTTCAGCAACGCCGAGGTCACCTACCTCGGCGTGCCGGTGGGCACCGTCGGCGCGCTGAACCTGACCAAGGACGGCGTGGACGTCGAGTTGCAGATCAACTCGGGCGCACCGAAGATCCCGGCGTCGGCGGTGGCCGTCGTCGCGTCGCGTTCGGCGATCGGTGAGCAGTACGTCGACCTGCAGCCGACCACCTCGTCGGGTCCGTACCTGAAGAACGGCGACGTGATCACCAAGTACCAGCTGCCCGAGCCGCTGGAGGACGTGGTCAAGTCGGCGATCGACTTCACCTCGTCGATCCCGGTCGAGGACCTGAACGTGGTCATCACCGAGCTCGGCAAGGCGTTCAACGGGCAGGGCGAGAACCTCACCCGCCTGGTGGACTCGCTGGGCAAGCTGTCGCGGGCCGGCGTCGACAACCTCTCCGAGGTGGTCGGGCTGATCCAGGACTCCAACGTGGTCCTGGAGACGCAGGCCGACCAGTCCGACGCCATCCTGAGCTGGTCGCGCAACATCAACCTGATCACCGCGACCCTCGCGACGTCGGATCCCGATCTGCGGCGCCTGCTCACCACCGGCACGCTGTCGGCGACCCAGATCTCGGAGCTGATCCAGAAGAACGGCAACGACATCTCCAAGGTCGTGAAGGACCTCGGCGAGGTGGCCCGGACGATCCAGCCGGTCACCTACAACACGTCGACCACCTTCGCGATGCTCTCGGCGCTGTCGGCGGGCAGCCACGCGCCGGCGCCGGGCGACGGTCAGATCCACTTCGGCGTCGTCCTGGAGACCAACAACCCGGTGTCGTGCACCAAGGGCTACGAGGGCACGCAGGCGATCATCGCGGAGATGAAGCGCAAGAACCCGAACTTCGACGTCCACTACGACGAGTTCCCGTTCAACACCGAGGCCACCTGCAAGGTCCCGTTCGGCAATCCGACCGGTGTCCGCGGTGCGGAGCGCGCGCAGTACGCCAACCCGGCGTACCCTCAGCCGTGGGACAAGACGCCGAAGAAGGACCCGGACAAGCTCAACCTCAACCCGATCGCCACGCAGCTCGCAGCGCTGCTCGGCGTCCGGCCCAAGTAACGACGCGCCCATCCAGGTCCCGGCGCACCGCATGTGCGGTACGTCGGGATTTGGGCTGCGCTCAGGAGTGATCGATACAGTGTCTGCGATGAGTGGCACCCCCGAGAAACCCGGCACCGCGCCCGGTTCGACCCAGCCCGGCTCGACCCCGACCGCGGGGGAGGGGACCGGCGCACGCTCGGCGTTGCTGCGGGTCGTCCCGTTGGCACTGTCGGTCGTCGCGGTGATCGCGGCGCTCGTGTGCGTCGTGGTCTTCGCGATCAGCGCGAGTGACGCGACCGAGACCGAGACGGCCCGTGAGGACGCGACCCAGGCCGCCGAGCAGGCGGTCCTGAACATCACGACGATCGATCCGGCCGACCTCGACGAGTTCAAGCGACGCGTCGACGCCTCCCTCACCGGCCAGGCGAAGGACGAGGTCCTCGGCACCGGAGAGAGGAAGCCGGGGCAGCAACAGAACGTCCTCGAGATGCTGGCGGAGGCCGGCCCGGACGCCGCGAAGCTGTCCGCCCGCCTGTTGCGCAGCGCGCCGAGCGAGGTCAACGCCGAGGAGGAGAAGGCGAAGGTCCTCGTCTACGTCGTCACCACCCTGCAGCGGCCCGACCAGCCGCCGGTCGAGCAGACCCGCGGTTTCGACGTGAGCATGGTCAAGTCCGACGGTGCCTGGAAGGCCGAGAACGTCGTCGGACTCGAGGGAATCGAGTACGCCGATGCCGGCGGGGGCGCCGCACCGGCGCCGGAAAGGGGCAACTGATGGCGCGGACCCCGAAGAAGCCGACCGGTAGGAAGCAGCCGGAGAAGCGTCGGAAGACGCCGAAGATCGCCGGTCACGCCGGCACCCGCCCGACGGACCGGGCCCCCGAGGTCGGTGGGGCAGAGGTCGCCGAGACCGAGGCCACCACCCGGCCCTCGTCGGAGACGACCGAGAGGTCCCGGTCGGAGACGACCTCCGAATCACCGTCGGAGACCTCGGCGGCCTCGGGCGCCGTCGACCTGTCCAAGCCCAAGGCCCGCCCCGTCGCCCGCGTCTCGACGCTGCGTCCGCGATCCGAGAGTGCCGACACCGGCGCGCAGCCACGCCAGACCCGCGGGCCCGGACGCCCGTCGCAGACCGGTGACCGTCGCTGGTGGGCACTTCCCGCCATCCTGGCCGGCGTGGCGGCGATCCTCGCCGCGCTCGCCATCGTACTGGCCTTCCAGCCGTGGCTCGGCTCCGACAAGGCGTTCATCGACGCCAAGGCGACGTCGCAGCTGACATCGCAGGCGCAGCAACGTATCTGCGCGATCTTCGGATACGAGTACACCGAGCTCGACGCCTGGCAGAAGCGCGCGCAGAACGCCCTGACCGGCAAGGCCCGCGAGGAGTTCGACAAGTCCTTCAAGGCCCAGCGGGACCTGATCACCCAGACCAAGACCGGCGCCGAGTGCCGGGTCGACGCGATCGGCGTCCGCGACCTCACCGGCGGCGGTGACGGCGCGCACGCGTCGGTCATCGCGAACCTGGTGATCAGCGAGACGCAGAACAGCATCGCCACCAACAGCGGTGCGCCGCGCGCCCAGTTCGCCATGGTCAAGGAGGGTGACACGTGGCGGATCGAGGCGGTCGAGCCCTTCTAGACCGCCTCCGGGCCGGTGAGGTCGGGGACAGATTCGCGAAATTGGCGCGTACCGCTTGACGTTTGGGCGTCGGCGGGCCAGTCTGTCTCCAGCGATCGACGTGCAGGCAGCCACCCGCGCGCACATCGCTTCCAGATCGATCTCAGACGGGCTTGACAAAGTACGTCTATTTTCTGCTACTGTTGGACGTTGCGCTGGCTGCCTCCTGTCCATCTACCGATCCTTCTACGGCCACCTTGTTGTGTGTGCTGGTGTGATCGCCGATCTCAGGGTGTCACCAGCGAACGGCCCATCAAGCCACCACACATCTAGGTTGTGAATAACGTCGTGTTGGAAGGACGCATCTTGGCAGTCAACCGCCAGTCCACCTCAACAATCCCCGGCGCGCCGCATCGCGCGTCGTTTGCAAAGATCAGCGAGCCGCTGGAGGTCCCCGGCCTCCTCGATATCCAACTCGATTCCTTCGAATGGCTCGTCGGGTCCCCGGAGTGGCGCGCCAAGGCGATCGCTCGCGGCGAGGAGAACCCGGTCGGCGGTCTGGAGGAGGTCCTCGCCGAGCTCTCCCCGATCGAGGACTTCTCCGGCTCCATGTCGCTGTCCTTCTCCGATCCGCACTTCGACGAGGTCAAGGCCTCCGTCGAGGAGTGCAAGGACAAGGACATGACCTACGCGGCGCCGCTGTTCGTCACCGCGGAGTTCATCAACAACAACACCGGTGAGATCAAGTCGCAGACCGTCTTCATGGGCGACTTCCCGATCATGACCGACAAGGGCAGCTTCATCATCAACGGCACCGAGCGTGTCGTGGTGAGCCAGCTCGTCCGCAGCCCGGGTGTGTACTTCGATGCCGCCATCGACAAGGCCACCGAGAAGACCCTCCACACCGTCAAGGTGATCCCGGGTCGCGGTGCCTGGCTCGAGTTCGACGTCGACAAGCGCGACACCGTCGGTGTCCGCATCGACCGCAAGCGCCGCCAGCCGGTCACCGTCCTGCTCAAGGCCCTCGGCTACACCAACGAGGAGATCACCGAGCGTTTCGGCTTCTCCGAGATCATGATGTCGACCCTGGAGAAGGACAACACCGCCAACCAGGACGAGGCGCTGCTCGAGGTGTACCGCAAGCTGCGTCCGGGCGAGCCCCCGACCAAGGAGTCGGCGGAGAACCTCCTGGAGAACCTGTTCTTCAAGGACAAGCGCTACGACCTCGCCCGCGTGGGCCGCTACAAGATCAACAAGAAGCTGGGCCTGACCGACAACCCGATGACCGGCGAGTCGACCCTGACCCGCGAGGACATCGTCACCACCGTCGAGTACCTGGTGCGTCTGCACGAGGCCGACCCGCACACCACGACCTACATGACCGGTCCGGGTGGGGTCGAGGTGCCCGTCGAGGTCGACGACATCGACCACTTCGGCAACCGCCGCCTGCGCACCGTCGGCGAGCTGATCCAGAACCAGATCCGCGTCGGCCTGTCGCGTATGGAGCGTGTCGTGCGTGAGCGCATGACCACCCAGGACGTCGAGGCGATCACCCCGCAGACCCTGATCAACATCCGTCCCGTCGTGGCGGCGATCAAGGAGTTCTTCGGCACCAGCCAGCTGTCGCAGTTCATGGACCAGAACAACCCGCTCTCGGGTCTGACCCACAAGCGTCGCCTGTCGGCGCTGGGCCCGGGCGGTCTGAGCCGCGAGCGCGCCGGCCTCGAGGTCCGCGACGTCCACCCGTCGCACTACGGCCGCATGTGCCCGATCGAGACCCCTGAGGGTCCGAACATCGGTCTGATCGGTTCGCTCTCGGTGTACGCGCGGGTCAACCCGTTCGGCTTCATCGAGACCCCGTACCGCAAGGTCGTCGATGGTGTCGTCACCGACCAGATCGAGTACATGACCGCCGACGAGGAGGACCGCTACCTCATCGGCCAGGCGAACACGAACTTCGACGACGACGGCCGCATCACCGACGAGCGCGTGCTCGTCCGTGAGAAGGGCCCCGAGGTCAAGTTCGTCAGCCCGGCCGAGGTCGAGTACCTCGACGTCTCGCCGCGCCAGATGGTGTCGGTCGCGACCGCGATGATCCCGTTCCTCGAGCACGACGACGCGAACCGCGCCCTCATGGGTGCGAACATGCAGCGTCAGGCGGTGCCGCTGCTGCGCAGCGAGTCCCCGCTGGTCGGCACCGGCATGGAGCTGCGTGCCGCCGTCGACGCCGGCGACGTCATCGTCTCGGCGAAGACCGGCGTGGTGGAGGAGGTCTCGGCCGACTACATCACCGTCATGGCCGACGACGGCACCCGCGACACCTACCGCCTGCGCAAGTTCGCGCGCTCGAACCACGGCACCTGCGCCAACCAGCGTCCGATCGTGGACGAGGGCCAGCGCGTGGAGTCCGGCCAGGTCCTCGCCGACGGCCCCTGCACCGAGAACGGTGAGATGGCGCTCGGCAAGAACCTGCTCGTGGCGATCATGCCGTGGGAGGGCCACAACTACGAGGACGCGATCATCCTGAGCCAGCGCCTCGTCGAGGAGGATGTCCTCACCTCGATCCACATCGAGGAGCACGAGATCGACGCCCGCGACACCAAGCTCGGTGCCGAGGAGATCACCCGGGACATCCCGAACGTCTCCGACGAGGTCCTCGCCGATCTCGACGAGCGCGGCATCGTGCGGATCGGCGCCGAGGTCCGCGACGGCGACATCCTGGTCGGCAAGGTCACCCCGAAGGGCGAGACCGAGCTGACCCCGGAGGAGCGCCTGCTGCGCGCCATCTTCGGCGAGAAGGCCCGCGAGGTCCGCGACACCTCGCTGAAGGTGCCCCACGGCGAGACCGGCAAGGTCATCGGCGTCCGCGTGTTCAGCCGCGACGACGACGACGATCTGCCCCCGGGCGTCAACGAGCTGGTCCGCGTCTACGTGGCCCAGAAGCGCAAGATCCAGGACGGCGACAAGCTGGCCGGCCGCCACGGCAACAAGGGCGTCATCGGCAAGATCCTCCCGCAGGAGGACATGCCGTTCCTGCCCGACGGCACCCCGGTCGACATCATCCTGAACACCCACGGCGTGCCGCGTCGTATGAACATCGGCCAGATCCTGGAGACCCACCTCGGGTGGATCGCCAAGGCGGGCTGGAACATCGACGTCGCCGGCGGGGTCCCCGAGTGGGCCGAGAAGCTGCCCGAGGACATGTACTCGGCGCCGCCGAACACCAAGACCGCCACCCCGGTGTTCGACGGTGCGCGCGAGGAGGAGCTGACCGGACTGCTGTCCTCGACGCTCCCCAACCGCGACGGCGAGGTGATGGTCAACGGCGACGGCAAGGCGACGCTGTACGACGGCCGCTCCGGCGAGCCGTTCCCGTACCCCGTGGCCGTCGGCTACATGTACATCATCAAGCTGCACCACCTGGTCGACGACAAGATCCACGCCCGCTCGACCGGTCCGTACTCGATGATCACCCAGCAGCCGCTCGGTGGTAAGGCGCAGTTCGGTGGTCAGCGCTTCGGTGAGATGGAGTGTTGGGCCATGCAGGCCTACGGCGCCGCCTACACCCTGCAGGAGCTGCTCACCATCAAGTCGGACGACGTGGTGGGCCGCGTGAAGGTGTACGAGGCGATCGTCAAGGGCGAGAACATCCCCGAGCCCGGCATCCCCGAGTCGTTCAAGGTCCTCCTGAAGGAGCTGCAGTCGCTGTGCCTGAACGTCGAGGTGCTGAGCTCCGACGGTGCGGCCATCGAGATGCACGACTCCGACGACGAGGACCTGGAGCGCGCCGCGGCCAACCTCGGCATCAACCTGTCGCGTAACGAGTCGGCCACGGTCGACGACCTCGCGAACTGATTGATCCTCACCAACTCGGGCCGGGTTGCCGGTCGTCCGTCACGGCCGGCAGCCCGACCCACTGACAACAGAGCTCTGGAAAGGTAACAAGTGCTCGACGTCAACTTTTTCGACGAACTCAAGATCGGCCTGGCCACGGCCGACGATATTCACAACTGGTCGTACGGTGAGGTCAAGAAGCCGGAGACGATCAACTACCGCACGCTGAAGCCGGAGAAGGACGGCCTGTTCTGCGAGAAGATCTTCGGACCGACTCGCGACTGGGAGTGCTACTGCGGCAAGTACAAGCGCGTCCGCTTCAAGGGCATCATCTGCGAGCGCTGCGGCGTCGAGGTGACCAAGGCGAAGGTGCGCCGTGAGCGTATGGGCCACATCGAGCTCGCCGCGCCGGTCACCCACATCTGGTACTTCAAGGGTGTGCCGAGCCGCCTCGGCTACCTGCTCGACCTGGCGCCGAAGGATCTCGAGAAGATCATCTACTTCGCCGCCTACGTCATCACCTCGGTCGACGACGAGCTCCGCCACAACGAGCTGTCGACGCTCGAGGCCGAGATGGAGGTCGAGAAGAAGGCGATCGCCGACCAGCGCGACGCCGACCTCGCCGAGCGCCAGCAGAAGCTCGAGCAGGATCTCGCCGAGCTCGAGGCCGAGGGCGCCAAGGCCGACGTGCGCCGCAAGGTCCGCGACGGCGCCGAGCGCGAGATGCGTCGTATGCGCGACGCCGCCCAGCGTGAGCTCGACGCGCTCGAGGAGATCTGGGACAAGTTCACCAAGCTCGCCCCGGGCGACCTGATCATCGACGAGAAGGTCTACCGCCAGCTCGACGAGCGCTACGGCGAGTACTTCCAGGGCGCCATGGGTGCCGAGGCGATCAAGAAGCTCCTCGAGAACTTCGACATCGACGCCGAGGCCGAGTCCCTGCGCGAGACCATCCGCAACGGCAAGGGCCAGAAGAAGCTGCGTGCTCTCAAGCGCCTGAAGGTCGTCGCCGCGTTCCAGCAGTCGGGCAACTCGCCGCTGGGCATGGTCCTCGACGCCGTGCCGGTGATCCCGCCGGAGCTGCGTCCGATGGTCCAGCTCGACGGTGGCCGCTTCGCCACCTCGGACCTCAACGACCTGTACCGCCGCGTCATCAACCGCAACAACCGCCTCAAGCGACTGATCGACCTCGGTGCTCCCGAGATCATCGTCAACAACGAGAAGCGGATGCTGCAGGAGTCGGTGGACGCCCTCTTCGACAACGGCCGTCGCGGCCGTCCGGTCACCGGACCGGGCAACCGCCCGCTGAAGTCGCTGTCGGACCTGCTGAAGGGCAAGCAGGGTCGTTTCCGCCAGAACCTGCTCGGCAAGCGCGTCGACTACTCGGGCCGTTCGGTCATCGTCGTCGGTCCGCAGCTGAAGCTGCACCAGTGCGGTCTGCCGAAGCTGATGGCGCTCGAGCTGTTCAAGCCGTTCGTGATGAAGCGTCTGGTCGACCTGAACCAGGCCCAGAACATCAAGTCGGCCAAGCGCATGGTCGAGCGTCAGCGCCCCGCGGTGTGGGACGTCCTCGAAGAGGTCATCGCCGAGCACCCGGTCCTGCTGAACCGTGCACCGACCCTGCACCGTCTGGGCATCCAGGCCTTCGAGCCGCAGCTGGTGGAGGGCAAGGCCATCCAGCTGCACCCGCTGGTGTGTGAGGCCTTCAACGCCGACTTCGACGGCGACCAGATGGCCGTGCACCTGCCACTGTCGGCAGAGGCGCAGGCCGAGGCCCGCATCCTGATGCTGTCGAGCAACAACATCCTGTCGCCGGCGTCGGGCCGTCCGCTCGCCATGCCGCGTCTGGACATGGTGACCGGCCTGTACTACCTGACCACCCACAAGGAGGGCGCGAAGGGCGAGTACCAGCCGGCCAGCGGCGACGACGTCGAGCGCGGCGTCTACTCGAGCCCGGCCGAGGCCATCATGGCCGTCGACCGCGGGCAGCTGACCGTGCAGTCGCGCATCAAGGTGCGCCTGACCGAGCTGCGCCCGCCGGCCGAGGTCGAGGCCGAGCTGTTCCCGGAGGGATGGCGCTACGGCCAGCCGTGGACCACCATCACCACGCTGGGTCGGGTGCTCTTCAACGAGCTGCTGCCGGTCGAGTACCCGTACGTCGACGAGCAGATGCCGAAGAAGCGTCAGGCCGCGATCATCAACGATCTCGCCGAGCGCTACCCGATGATCGTGGTCGCGCAGACCGTCGACAAGCTCAAGGACGTGGGCTTCTACTGGGCCACCCGTTCGGGCGTCACCGTGTCCATGGCCGACGTGCTCGTGCCGCCGCAGAAGAAGGAGATCCTCGAGCGTTACGAGGAGCGCGCCGACGGCCTGGAGCGCAAGTTCCAGCGCGGCGCCCTCACGCCGGACGAGCGTCGCGACGCACTCGTGGAGATCTGGAAGCAGGCCACCGAGGAGGTCGGTAAGGCCATGGAGGACTACTACCCCGACGACAACCCGATCACGATGATCCCGAAGTCGGGTGCGACGGGCAACATGACCCAGGTCCGCAACCTGTCGGGCATGAAGGGTCTGGTGACCAACCCGAAGGGCGAGTTCATCCCGCGTCCGATCAAGTCCTCGTTCCGCGAGGGCCTGACCGTGGCCGAGTACTTCATCAACACCCACGGCGCCCGCAAGGGTCTGGCGGACACGGCTCTCCGTACCGCCGACTCGGGTTACCTGACCCGTCGTCTGGTCGACGTCTCGCAGGACGTCATCGTGCGCGAGCACGACTGTGGCACCGAGCGCGGCATCACCGTCTCGCTGGGTGAGAAGCAGCCCGACGGCTCGATCATCCGCGACGCGCACGTCGAGACCTCGGCGTACGCCCGCACCCTGGCCGCCGACGCGGTCGACGCGGACGGCAACGTCATCGTCGAGCGCGGTCACGATCTGGGCGACCCGGCCATCGAGGCCTGCCTCGCCGCCGGCATCACGCGGGTCAAGGTCCGTTCGGTCCTCACCTGTGGCACCGGCACCGGCGTCTGCGCCATGTGCTACGGCCGTTCGATGGCGACCGGCAAGCTCGTCGACATCGGCGAGGCCGTCGGTATCATCGCGGCCCAGTCGATCGGTGAGCCCGGTACCCAGCTGACGATGCGTACGTTCCACCAGGGTGGCGTCGGTGACGACATCACCGGTGGTCTGCCGCGTGTCCAGGAGCTCTTCGAGGCCCGCGTCCCCAAGGGCGTCGCGCCGATCGCGGAGGTCTCCGGCCGGGTGCGTCTCGAGGACGACGACCGCTTCTACAAGATCACGATCATCCCGGACGACGGTTCGGAAGAGGTCGTCTACGACAAGATCTCGAAGCGTCAGCGTCTGCGTGTGTTCAAGCACGAGGACGGCAGCGAGCGTCTCCTCGCCGACGGCGACCACGTCGAGGTCGGCCAGCAGCTCATGGAGGGCTCGGCCAACCCGCACGAGGTCCTGCGCGTCATGGGCCCGCGCCAGGTGCAGATCCACCTGGTCAACGAGGTCCAGGAGGTCTACCGCAGCCAGGGTGTGTCGATCCACGACAAGCACATCGAGACGATCGTGCGTCAGATGTTGCGTCGCGTGACGATCATCGATCACGGTTCCACCGAGTTCCTGCCCGGTTCGCTCGTCGAGCGCGCCGAGTTCGAGGCGGAGAACCGCCGCGTCGTCGCCGAGGGCGGCGAGCCGGCTGCCGGCCGCCCTGTCCTGATGGGTATCACCAAGGCCTCGCTGGCGACCGAGTCGTGGCTGTCTGCGGCGTCGTTCCAGGAGACCACGCGTGTCCTGACCGACGCGGCGATCAACAGCCGCAGCGACAAGCTGATCGGTCTGAAGGAGAACGTGATCATCGGTAAGCTGATCCCGGCCGGTACCGGTATCAACCGTTACCGGAACATCCAGGTCCAGCCGACCGAGGAGGCGCGTGCCGCGGCCTACGCGGTGCCGTCCTACGACGACACCTACTACAGCCCGGACGGCACCTTCGGTGCTCCCGCCGGCGCTGCGGTGCCGCTGGACGACTACGGTTTCTCCAACGACTACCGGTAAGCCGCAAGATGGCTGAAAAGCCCTCGCACTCGTTGAGTGCGAGGGCTTTTCACTGTTCGGGTTCAGCGCACGGGGAGAGTGGTGACGGTTCGCGTCGCGAGCAACAGGTCGTAGTAGCGGCCACCGGGGTAGTAGGTCGGGGTCACCGTGCCGGCCACCATGTCCGACGACCATCCGGTCGCCAGGGCGTGGATGACCCGACCGTTCCGGGGGCGGGGCGCGGCGAGTTCCGACAGTTCCCCGATCAGGTCGGTCGAGGTGCCCTCGGCGTCGATGTGGATGCCGGTCACCAGGCGCACGCCGAGGAAATCCTGTCGCGTCGTCCGCTGCAGCACGGCCACCCCGGACTCGAACGAGTTGGAGATCGACGGCTGCGAGGCGATCACCCGGATCGGAAGCCCGTCGACGCCGAGAGATGCTGCGGCCGAGGTGAAGTGCGTCCCGAAGAACGAGTTGACCGGATCGAACAGCACGAGTCCGGACAGGCGCCGATAGGCGGCCGGGTCCGAGCGGCGAAGCGCGTCGGCCGCCACCAGCACGAACTCGCCTCCCGCAGAATGTCCGGCGAAGACCATCCGGTACGGCATCGCCACGTCGGGCCGGTGCGCGGCTTCGCGAGCGCGCCGAAGGCTTGATGCGAGCGGACTGCCGGTCTGGGCGCCCGAGCCGAACACCCCGCCGACTGTGCGGGCGAAGGCTGCGTTGTCGGCGATGTTGTACGCGACGGCGCATCCACCGAGGTTGACCGAGTCCAGCGTCGGGCCGACGACGAGGAAGCCTGCGGTCGCGTACGAACGAGCGAGGGCGTCGAGGTTGGCCGCGGTCCGGGAGAAGCCGTGCTGGAGCCACACCAGGGCTGTGGGTCGGCCGGGTGGGAAGTACCAGCGGGCGGCGACCCGAACGGGTTTGCCGGCGCATTCGGTGGTGATGTGGGACGTCGACATGGCCACACCCTGTTGGGGGACCGGCGCGGCCACGACCGTTGCGGATGCCAGGCCGAAGAAGACGACAATCGTTGCGAGAACCGCGATCACAGGCGCGCGGAACCTTCTCCCCGTCATCCGCACAGTTTATGGCCGAGTCGGACGGCGCGGGTGCGGTTCGTCGAGGGCGGACGGGCTCACCGCTTCTCGGTGTCGCCCTGACCGGTCCCGTGCTGGTCCGGGGTGTCCTGGTCGTCGGTGCCCTCGTCCATCAGGCCGTTGGGATCCTCGACACGGGCGTCGTAGGAATCCTCGAGCCGGCGGGCGACCTCGCGCACCAACCGGCGCGCGGCGTCGTCCATCACCCGCACGTGGGTGAGGTCGAGGACCACCGACTTCGTCGCAAAGCCCTGGCACGCACGGCTTGCGATGATCTCCGCGCCGGCGAAACGCACATCGCCCTGGATCTCGACGACGGTCTCGTCGTCGTGTTCGGTCACCGATCGCAGAGCCGGCATGCCCGACGGCGCGACATGCATCATGTGCAGTTCCATGTCGTGCGAGAGGCGTTCGAAGACGGCGACACCGCGCGCGCTGTTGCCCTGATCGTCGAGCTTCGGCGACCACACCGCAACTCCGATCTGGCCGGGCAGGACACCCAGGATCGCGCCGCTCACACCGCTTTTCGCCGGGATTCCGACCTTGGTCATCCAGCTGCCGCTGCCGTCGTACATGCCGCAGGTCGCCATCACCGAGAGCAGGTGGCGGGTGATCCAGCCCTCGAGCAGCCGGTCGTCCTCACTGGTGGTCGACAGCCCGCCGTTGGCGAGGACGGCACCCATCATCGCGAGGTCGCGGCAGGTGACGGTGATCGCGCACTGCGCGGCGTATCCGTCGACGACCTCCTCGGGCTCGTAGTCGAGTTTGCCGGCCGAGCGGAGGAGATAGGCGAGTGCGGTGTTGTGGTCGTCGGAGGCCATCTCGGCGTCCCACATGTCCTCGTCGATGGTGAGCTCGCGTCCGGCGAGGGTGCCGACGAGATCTGCGATGCGCTCGACCCGCTCGGTGGCGTTCCCGCCGTCGACCATGGCGTGGATGGCGATGGCACCGGCGTTGATGAGCGCGTTGCGGGGCCGCCCGGTCTCGGCCTCGAGGGAGATCTCGTTGAAGGCGTCCCCGGAGGGTTCGGTGTCGACGCGGTCGAGGACGGCGTCGAGTCCCCGGTCGCGCAGCGCGAGGGCGTAGGCGGGAAGCTTCGCGATCGACTGCATGGAGAACTCGACGTCGGCGACTCCGGCGGTGTAGACGGTGCCGTCGACGGTGGCCAGCGCGATCCCGAACGACGACGGGTCGGCCTTCTCGAGTTCCCGATTGCCGGTCATGACGGCCCCGTCGTCGGTATCGCGGTAGTCGTTGAGGACCTGTTCGAGATAGTCGTCGATGGGGGATCGCATAACCAACCGTAGCGGTGACGACCGTGTCGGCCCGCGTCGTCCCGGTTGTGCGGTCCCAGATCGGTGCAGCTCAGTTGTTGTCGCGGTGCGGCAGATACTGGGCCGACCACTGGTTGCCGTCGGGGTCGGTGAAGTAGACGAAGTGGCCCCACGGCTGGATGTCGACCTCGCTCGCGTCGACGCCGGCGGCCAGCAGCTGCTCACGCGCGGCCTCGATGTCGGTGACGCAGATGATGAGCGGGCCGGTCGTGCCGGGCTCGCGGTCGGTGATCCCCTTGCCGAAGGCGATCGAGCAGTCCGACCCGGGCGGGGTCATCTGGACGAACCGGATCTCCTCGCTCACGGTGTGGTCCTCGTCGGCGTGGAAGCCGATCGACTCGTAGAACGCCTTGGTGCGGTCGGGGTCGGTGACGGGCAGGGTGACGACTTCGAGTGTCCAGTTCACGGGTCCTCCAGGTGGCTTCGGTGGTGATGTCGGTCCACTGTCCCAACCATCGAGGACGGCTTCGGTCCGCTTCCGGAATCCGGTGTGACCGGGGGTCACCGGGCAGCGCCCGCAGCAGCCGGGCTCACACCGCCGAGAATCGCACCGCGGCGCGCACCTGGGCGGCCAGCGCCTGCCCGGCGCCGAGGGGCCAGCGATGCATGATGTAGTCCGCCGCCTGGTCGACCGACAGCTGCCGCGACGAGTTGCCGGCGCGCACCCAGAACTCCGGCTGCGCGTTGTTCTTCGCGGGACGCAGGTACACCGGCCGCGGGGACGGGGTGCACTCGACGCGGCAGACCAGCGCCTCGGTGGGCGCGGCCTTCGCCTCTTCGCTGCCGTCCGCCTCTTCGTCGCTGTCATCGGAGGGCACGGGCACCATCTCGAAGAAGATCCCGACCTCGGCGGCGATGCTCTGCCCCAGCATCGAGGTCAGGGTGTCCCGCAGCCACAGCTCGAACCGGTCGGTGTCCGGGTGGCGCAGCGTGGTGAAGTCGGCGTCGAGGCCCAGTGGAGTGCCGTCGTCGTCGACGCCGATGAGCAGGTTGCCGCCCTCGGAGTTGAGGAATGCCGCGACCGTCTTGGCGATGACCTGCTCGATCGCGGGGTCGCGCTGTCCGGTGTGCAGGTTGACCCGGGCGGTGGACTTGAACTCCACCGCCTCGGACTCGCCGGCGGCGATCAGCTCGGGCACCGAGATGTCGGTCTGGGTCTGCAGGCGGGCCGCGACGGTTCCGTAGGCGCCGACCGCGATGATCGAACTCACCAACCCCAACAGGATGGTGACCGGGTGCCAGATCGTCATGCGGTGGTCGATGGCCCCGGCGATGTAGAGGCCGACCGCGGTGCCGAGGATCGACAGGACCATCGACGTGGTGGCGTCGAGGCGCGCACGGCGACGCAGCAGCCACCGGGCGATCGCGCCGAACAGCCAGGCGAGGGCCAGCACCAGCACCAGTGCGGTGGCGGTCGCCCAGACCGGTACGGCGAACTCCAACCCACCGATGGTCCCGCGATCGTCGTCGGCCAGCACGCTCAGGTCAGTTCGCACCCGGACAGTATGACGAATCGGACACCGCCGGACGGTGCCCGGTCGCGGGCGCACCGTGGGGCGGGACTTTCGACGCAGTCCGCCGACGACTTTCGCCTCCGGTCCCGTCATCTCTCACACGGTGACGATGAAAAGTACGACGATGGACCCACAAGAGAACACCGACCGGAGTCGACGCCGAGAGACCGGGGGTCTCGCGCGGATCGCCAACACAGGAGATCGCCATGTCACATCCACTCACCGACCCGCTGGCACCTGTCGTCGTGGGAGTCGACGGCTCGGAATGTTCGGAGATGGCCGTCCGGTGGGCGGTTGGTGCCTGCCTCCGCGAGAAGAGACCGCTTCGTGTGGTCTCTGCGGTCGGAAGCGTTCCGTACGCCTACGCGCCGACCGCGGCCATGACCACCGACATCGTCATGGAGGCGATGCAGGCCGACGCCCGGCGCGCCGTCGAGGCCGCCGTCGATCTCGTCCGCGAACTCGCGCCGGAGCTCGAGGTCGACGGCAAGGTCCTCGGAGGCTCACCGCAACTCGCGCTGCGGCATGCCTCCGCCGAGGCGGGAAAGCTCGTCGTCGGCCGCCGAGGGATCGGTGGGGCCCGCGGACTCCTTCTCGGATCGGTGAGCGGTGACGCAGCCGCGCACGCGGAGTGCCCCGTGGTCGTCGTCGGCGGGCCAGCCCCGACGTCGGGCCCGGTCGTGGTGGGAGTGGACCCGTCGCCGATCTCGGCGAACGCCGTCGCGCATGCCTTCCAGCAGGCCGACCTGCTCGGGACGACCCTGGTCGCGGTCCACGGCATCGGGATCTCGACCTCGTCGACGCTGGGGCTCGACGCCGTCGACCGGTTGCGCGGCGACGCCGAGGAGATCGTCGGGGAGCTGCTCGCCGGCCACTCCGAGGACTACCCGGACGTGCAGGTCGAGCAACGCATCGGGGTCGGGCCGGCGGCCGCCGAGATCATCGACGCCGCCGAGTCGGCACAACTCGTCATCGTCGGAAGCCGCGGCCGCGGCGGTTTCCGCGGACTCCTGCTCGGCTCCACCAGCCGGGCGGTCATCCAACTCGCGCCGTGCCCGGTGATGGTCACCCACACCGCGCCCGCCCGGCGAAATCGGTGACGGCGCGATCGGCGACAGGAGCGGTGGAGAACACATGGCCTACGTACTGAGGTTTGCAGAAGTCGGACTCGATCAGCTGCTCATCGTCGGTGGCAAAGGGGCCAACCTCGGTGAGCTCACCAAGGCCGGGCTGCCGGTGCCCGACGGGTTCGTCCTCACCGCCGACGCGTTCGCCGCGTCGATGGATCACGGCGGGGTCCGTTCGGAACTGGCGGAGACGCACCGGGCGGCACTGGCCGCGATCGGCGACGACGCGCGCATGTCCGCGCTGAGCCGGAAGATGGCGGAGATGGTGCACAAGGCGGGGATCGCGCCCTGGGTCGCCGACGCCGCCGTCACGGCCTATCGCAGCCTGCCCGGCGGGACCGACGGCACCAACGTCGCGGTCCGGTCGTCGGCGATCGGGGAGGACGGTAAAGACGCCTCGTTCGCCGGGATGAACGCCTCCTTCACCAACATCGGCGACCAGGATCAGCTCCTCGACGCGGTGGTCCGATGCTGGGCGTCGCTGTACTCGCCGCGGGTCATCACCTATCGCGCCCAGAAAGGCCTCACCGCAGAACCCCTCATGGCCGTGGTCGTCCAGCAGATGGTGGAGTCGGTGGTCGCCGGCATCGTGTTCACCGCCGATCCGGTCACCGGCAACGTCGACCACCTGGTCGTCGAGGCCGTCGAGGGACTCGGCGAGGCGGTGGTGTCCGGCGCGGTCACCCCCGACACCTTCGTCGTCGACAAGGCGGACTGCTCGATCCTCTCGACCTCGCTGGGCAACCAGGAGTTCCGGATCGTCCGCGGCAGCGACGGCCACGACCACCGCGAGCCGGTGGCGGCGGGCCGGGACGCGCCCGTCGTCACACCGGAGACCGTGGAGACGATCGCGCGGATGGCGCTCGATGCCGAACGGCACTACGGGCGTCCACAGGACATGGAGTGGGCGATCGACTCCGCGGGCCGGATCTGGATCGTCCAGTCCCGGCCCATCACCACGCTGGACGACGGCGACGGAACGAGCTCTGCCGGAGTGCACGACGGTGATCAGAACGCCGGGGCGGGTCCCGGTCAGGGAGAGGTGCTCGTCACCGGACTCGCGGCCGCACCCGGGATCGCCGGCGGCGCCGTGCGCATCCTCCACTCGCCGGCCGACGGGCACCGGCTCGTCGACGGCGAGGTCCTGGTGGCACCGATGACCGACCCCGACTGGCTGCCGACGATCCGCCGCGCCGCCGCCGTCGTCACCGACCGCGGCGGGATCACCTGTCACGCCGCCATCGTGGCCCGCGAGGTCGGGGTGCCGTGCGTGGTGGGAACCAGAACCGGCACAACCGATCTCGTCGATGGTGCGATCGTCACGGTCGACGGCGGGACGGGCGAGGTCACCGCCGGTCGCGCGCCCGCGCCGCAGGTGGCGGTCGCCTCGCCCGCGACTGCCGCACCGGCGCAACAGCACTCGGATCCGGTCACCGCCACCAAGATCTACGTCAACCTCGGATCGGCGGAGCGCGCCGCCGAGATCGGGGCCACCGACGTCGACGGTGTGGGGCTCCTCCGCGCCGAGTTCATGCTGTCGGAGGCGTTGTCCGGACGTCATCCGCGCGCGGTCATCGCCGCCGGGGAATCGGAGGCCTTCGTCTCCGCTCTCGCCGACAACCTGGCCAAGGTCGCCGCGCCCTTCGGCAAGCGGCCGGTCGTGTACCGGACGACCGACCTGCGGACCAACGAGTTCCGCAACCTCGAGGGCGGCCGCGAGTTCGAGCCGGAGGAACGCAATCCGATGATCGGGTTCCGCGGCTGCTACCGATACGTCAAGGAGCCCGACGTCTTCCGCCTCGAGCTCAACGCGCTCGCGCGGGCCCGGGAACGCCACCCGAACCTCCACGTGATGCTGCCGTTCGTCCGCACCCGCTGGGAGCTCGAGAGATGCCTCGAACTCATCGACGACAGCCCCCTCGGGCGCCAGCGCGGCCTGCACAGGTGGGTCATGGCCGAGGTGCCCTCGGTGCTGTACTGGTTGCCGGCGTACGTCGATGCGGGCATCGACGGGGTGTCGATCGGGAGCAACGACCTCACCCAGCTGATCCTCGGCGTCGACCGGGACTCGGAGACCTGCGCCGAACTCTTCGACGGCGCTGACCCGGCCGTACTCGACGCCATCTCGCAGATCGTCGACACCGCCCGCCGCTGCGGCATCACGTCGTCACTGTGCGGCCAGGCCCCCTCGGTCAACCCCGAATATGCCGAGCACCTGGTGCGGATGGGGATCACCTCGGTGTCGGTCAATCCCGACGCCGTGGTCGCAACGCGCCTTCACGTCGCCCGGGCCGAGCGTCGGCTGCTCGTCGAATCCGCCCGGGCGCACTCGGGGTGATCCGGTCGGGCGCACTCGGGGTGATCCGGCCGGCCGGGCCCGGGTGGGAACCCCCGGATGCCGACGGGCGCGCACGCCGCGGGACTCACCGGTGGCTGTCGATGTCGAGCTCTCGCCACTCGAGGTCCCACTGGCGGTAGCGCCGCCGATCGGCGAGTGACCGGACGAACGCGGTCAGACCACACCAGCCCAGCACGGTGATCACGATGATCGCCAGACCCGCCAGGAAGGCTTCGACCACCGCGTTGGCGGTCGTCAAGGGCGGGTCCACCACTTCGCCCTCGTCGTCGAGCCA
Source organism: Gordonia paraffinivorans NBRC 108238 (assembly GCF_000344155.1). Taxonomy (GTDB): domain Bacteria; phylum Actinomycetota; class Actinomycetes; order Mycobacteriales; family Mycobacteriaceae; genus Gordonia; species Gordonia paraffinivorans. Next base: position 88,221 of record NZ_BAOQ01000023.1, read on the forward strand.
CACCACGCGTTCCCGGCCGATCCGGTCGAAGCGGTCTCGCGGGATCTGCGCGGTGGACTTCCCGCCGTCGGCGCCCTTCCATTCGACGACCACGTGCGGCGGAGCGTCGGTGGTCGGCACCGGTATGTCCACGACCGTCGTGCTGACCGAATGCCGTGACTCCTGGGCGTCGACCTGCTCCTTGTGGGAGGCGTAGGTGTCGGCGCCGACGGTCAGCGCGATCATCAGGCCGACCAACGCGGCGAGCGACACCGTCGCCAAGACGAGGCTCTCGACCCGATCGGTCGTGCGCACGAGGCCGTTGGACGACGCGTGCATGAGGCGCCACATGTGCAATTCGCGGGCGAGGAACCGCAACATGACGTCCCGACTCCTTTCGGATCACCTTCGATGCCAGTCAATCGGTCTGTGGTGGCGTCGACAAGGGTCTTAGGTGGTTCTCGGTGGGGCCGATGTACCCGATACCAGGGTAGGACTGGGTCATTCGTCCCGAAGAGGAGTGGGCAAATGCGCAGGCGGCGTTGTTCGTTCGTTTGCCTGCAAATCGTGTGATCTACGCTATATTTGTCGTGCGCTTCGTTAACGGCATCGCAGGGGGTGCTCGAGGCGTAGGGGGTCAACACATCAGGGGCGGGATTTCCGTTCCGAAGCACCAGCAGTTTGTGTGGAGGACTCAAGTTGACCAGCGCTCTCTCGACGCGCGCCTCGCGGCGAAGCGTCCGCAAGTTCCCCGAACCGGCAGCGATCGCCGAGGCGGTCGCGATCGAGGAAGCCATCGTGTTGCCCGGTTATCGGGCACTCGGCACCAATCCGGCCGTCTTCGGTCTGACCAATCACGACTTTCACCAGGTCGGCGAGGCATGGCGGCGTCACCGGGCCATCGTGGAGCGGTTGCGTCGCATGTACTCCGACGCCGTCGCCGCAGAACTCTCCGCGACGCCGAGGCGGGAGGCAGTGGCCGCGCCCGGGGCGGTGGGCCGGAGCGGGCAGGCGCCCTTCGCCGGCGCATGGCCGCAGCCGGTGCAGGCCTACCGATCCATGCAGACCCGGCAGGGTGCCCAGGCGAGCACAGAGTCGAAGGTGATCGCCGCGGTCGGCTTCCTGCTCGTCGCGATGCACGCCGTCACTGACCCGACGAACTGCGGAACCTCTTCTCCCTCACTGAATCTCGTCCCGCCGCCGCTGCATCGCGATCGCGCGTTGCTGGAGGATGTACTGTCCCGTGCGGTGGAGTCCTTCGACGCCGCGCGGCGATCGGTTCTCCTGGCCGCGATCGGTGAGGCCGGTGAGTCGTTCGAGCCGTACGTGCCCGGGCCGGGTTCCAAGCTGTGGGTGGTCCGGTACAACCCGCACTCGCTGCGGACCGCTTGCCGGACGATCGGTCTCGGCGACATCGAGGCCCGCTCCGCTTCCTGAGTCGGCGTTCACCCGGCTGAGCCCGCACTACCCTCGGCAGGGTGACCACCTCGGCTGCCCGGCGCCATCGGTGGCTGCTGCATGTCGACCTCGACCAGTTCCAGGTGTCGGTCGAGCGACTGCGCAGTCCCGAGCTCGTCGGCGTCCCGGTCATCGTCGGCGGCAACGGCGACCCCACCGAGGCGCGCAAGGTCGTGACCTGCGCCTCCTATGAGGCGCGTGACCACGGTGTGCGTGCCGGGATGCCGTTGCGCGCGGCGTACCGCAAGCTGCCCGACGCGGTGTACCTGCCGCTGGACATGGGTGCGTACGACGCCGCGTCCGCCGAGGTGATGGACGTCCTGCGGGCAACCGGTCACCCCGTCGAGGTGTGGGGCTGGGACGAGGCGTACCTCGGTGTCGGCGAACCCGGGGCGGAGGTTGAACCGTTCGACGACGCCGCCATCCGCGAGTTCGCCGAGACGATCCGGCACGACGTCCTCGACCGGTGCGGACTCACCTGCTGCGTCGGGATCTCCGACAACAAGCAGCGCGCCAAGATGGCCACCGGGTTCGCCAAACGCCCGCCCGGGTCCTCACCCGATGCCGACGACTCCCCGCGGGTGTTCCTGCTCGACGACCGGAACTGGCTGGAACTGATGGGGGACAAGCCGACCCGTGAGCTGTGGAGCGTCGGTCCCAAGACGTCGGCCAAACTCGCCGCCAAGGGCATCGAGACCGTCGACGACCTCATCGCCACCCCGCGCGACGACCTCATCGCGACCTTCGGTCCGCACCAGGGGAACTGGCTGTACGTGCTCTGCCGCGGCAAAGGGGACCCGACGATCACCGCCGAACCCTGGCTGGCCCGATCCCATTCCAAGTCGAGGACTTTCGCCACCGACCTGACCGAGCCCGACGAGATGCGCGCGGCCGCAGCGGAACTGCTGCGTGAACTGCTCGACCAGGTGGTCGCCGAGGAACGGCTCCCGTTCCGCGTCGCGGTCACCGTTCGCACCGCGACCTTCTACACCCGTACCAAGTCGAGGAAACTGCCGGCGCCGAGTCTCGACCACGACGAACTCGAGGCCGTCGTCGCCGACCTGCTCACGCGGTTCGACGTCGATCGCCCGGTCCGGCTACTCGGTGTGCGACTGGATCTGGTGACCGAGGAGTGACGCTGATCTGGTGACCGAGGAGTGACGCCGGCTGCTATCCGGTCGCGACCACGAGCGGCACGAGTTGCTCGGCGGACGTCCAGGCGCCGTGATGGCCGATCATCTTCGACTCGAACTCCTCGTTCTTCGAACGGGTGAGCGTCACCGAGTCGCGGGCCACGGCGACCACGTCGCCGATCCGGTGTGCGATCGTGTCCGTCACCTCCGGCCCGAACCATCCCTCGTCGAGGGTCTGCTCGCGCGAGACGACGTGGGCGGCGTCGCCGAGGAACCTGCGCCATGTCGTGAGCACGTCGTCAGTGGCGCCGGCCTCGGTGTACACGTGTCGTACTCGCGCCTCACCGGCCACGACCTCGACGCCGTCGAGCAGTTCCGGCGCGGAATCGATGTCGACGGATCTGTCCGTGGTGATCATGCCGTGATCTCCGGTCACGAGCAACGTTGTGCCCGAGGGGAGCTCGGCAACCAGCTCCGTGACCAGGCGGTCGACGACGCGCAACTTGTCCAGCCACTGCTCCGATCCCGGGCCGTGGATGTGACCGGCGGTGTCCAACTCGCTGAAGTACGCGTACACGAAGCGGCGCGCGCGACTCCGGCCGCGCACCGCGGAGAGGACGCCGTCGCGCACCTCGTCGGGCGTCTTGGCGGGCACGTACCGTCCGGGCGCGCGGAACGCGGCGAGTGTCAGCCCGGTGCCTCGGAATTCGCCGGGCATCACGTAGGTCACCTTCACGCCCTCGTCGGCAAGGTCCTCCAGCGTTCCCGGCTCGGTGCGCACCAGCGACGGCGGGTAGGTGACGAGCGCCGACGGTCCGTGTGCATTGTCCAGACTCCACCGCAGTGAGTTCAGCACGCGCCGCGAACCCCGTGTGCGGCAGTCGTCGTCGGGCCGGAAGCTGTACCCGACGATGCCGTGTACCCCGCCCGGCGTCCCCGACGTCAGACTCAGGATGCTGGTCGCGGTGGTCGCGGGAAACCCGACCCGCAGGGTGGTGGCCGTCAGCTCGTGCAGCGTCGGCGCGGCCCCGGCGTGCTCCTCCAGCAGCAGTGCCCCCAACCCGTCGATCAGCAGCACCACCACCGAGTCGCCGGGTGGCACAACAAGATCCGTCGACCGTCCGGAGGATGCGCCGAGCGCATCGGACACCGACGGCAACACATCGGCCAGCGTGTGTGGGTGGCGGGCCCACTCGTCGGGGGTCAGCTCGGCGCTCACCGCACCCCCGATCCGGCCGGACCGAAGACGTAATGACCCGACCTCAAGAACCGCACCGACCGTCGCGAGGCGCCGTCGACAAGCAACGGCGACAACGCGTCCCGCAGGGCGAGGCGCCACCTCGCGGCTTCGAGCGGATGAGCGGCCCGCATCGCCTCGACGTCCCGCGGTACCGGCACCACCACCGAGGCCTCCGGTGTCACGCGGTCGTGGTGGGGGAGCGGGCGCGCACGGTCGGAGTGGTCGATCGCCGACACCGCACCCTCGGCCAGCAGGGCCTCGACGCTGCCGGCCCCGTCGGTGTTCTCGGGCATCGGCTCGCGCAGCGACCACGACATCAACACCCGGTCCGAGTCCGACCCGCCGCTGAGCTCGTCGCCGAGTTCGCCGTAGAAGTCCTCGTAATAGTGGGTCGGCGTCGCGCCGAGCTTGGTGATGTTGAAGTAGGCGTTACGGGCGACCAGCGGATCGAACGTCCACGTGATCGTCGACAGTCCGCGCTCGAGGGCCCAGCGTCGCTGATGCATCTTCAGCAGGTACCCGACATGGCGGCCGCGGCCGCGCCGGGTGACACCGGTGATGTGGCTGTGGAGGGACTCACCGGCCGGAGACGAGAAGAACGCCACGCTGCCCCCGGCGAGGTGGTCGCCGATGAAGGCGCCCGCCACGTAGTTCCCCGAATGCGACAACGCCCGGAGCATGTCGACCCCTACGGGCCGTCGTGTCGGGTCGGGCCGCCACACGTCGTCGAAGATGCGGATCAGCTCCTCGAGTTCGTCCGGCGACGACAACTCGCGGATCTCGACCTCGCGTACCGCGACAGGGCCCGGTGAGAGCGACATGCCCCGATTCTGTCACCGCTCGTCGACAGCGCGGTCCGGCTTGGCCGACTCCGGCGAGCCCGCAGCACCGCCTCCGGCACGGATGAGGTCGCGGGCGGGGACCGGCTCGATGCGTCGCGCGAGGGATACGCCGAGGACAGCGCGGTGCCACTCGGTGGGCGAGGTCCGGTCTCGTGGGGCCGCTCCCTAGGATGGGCGGCATGTCCCGCACCTCCCACACCCCCGACGCGTTCACGCGTGTCGCTGCGTGCGGAGTGGTGCCCGCGGTCGCCGTCGGCGCGCACGCAACGGCCTCGGGCGAGATGCCCGGGTCCGGTGGGGTGGTGCTGGCGGCGGCGATCGGCCTGGTGGCCGCTGGGCTCCTCGAGATCCTGACGCGAGGACGACGACTCTGGCCCGCTACGGCAGCGGCGGTCGCGGTTCTCACCTCCGCGCAGGTCGCAATCCACGGGGCGCTCGCCGCGGACGCGACCCATGTGGCGCACGGTGGCGCTCCGGTCGGGATGCTGGTCACGCACCTCGTTGCGATCCCGGTGAGCGCCTTGCTGATCGTCGTCGGTGCGCAACTGCTGGCCGTCGTCGGCTCGGTGGTCAGGTCGCTGACGTCTTCGACCATCGCCCGCGTTCCCGCGTCCGTGCTGCTTCTCAGGACTCAGTCGCCGGCCGCCGCCGGACCCGCTGTCGGCGGTGCAGGAGTTCGCGGGCCTCCGGCCGGTTTCTGACCACACGAGCGTCGAACCCAGGGGGTTCGGCGGCACCGTGTGGCGCCGACGACCAGAATCCGACCACGAAGGAACCCCATGAAGAACTCCTCGTCGACGCGGGCCCGAATCACCCGACGTCTTGTCCTGCCCGCCGCGGCCGCAGTCGTTGTCGGCGCCGCCTCCTTGACCGGCGCCGGTGCCGCGTCCGCCCACGTCAGCGCCTTCGCGCCGACCGTCACCCAGGGCGGATACGGCGTCGTCACGCTGGCCGTCCCCAACGAGTCCGACGCCGCGGCGACCACCCAGCTGCGCGTCACGATGCCCGGCGACGGCCTGGCGTCGGCGCGGCCGGAGACCACCCCCGGCTGGAAAGCGGTCGTCACCAAGAAGGACGACCGTGTCACCGAGATCACCTGGACCGCCGATCCCGGATCGGCCGGGATCCCGGTCGGCCAGTTCGCGCAGTTCAGCTTCTCCGGTGGTCCGTTCCCGGAGCAGGAGACCGTCACGCTGCCGACCCTGCAGGTCTTCGCCGACGGCGAGAAGGTCGACTGGAACGAGCCGACCCCGGCCAACGGCACCGAACCCGACCGTCCTGCGCCGGTTCTCACCCTCGCCACCGGCAGCGGCGCACACGGCGACGCGCATCAGGCCGCGACGACCGCCACTCCCCAGGCGGCACCGTCATCCTCCAACGACTCCTCGAGCACCGCTGACTCCGCCGCCCGCTGGCTGGGCGGGATCGGACTCCTCGTCGGCGTGCTCGGCGTCGTCTTCAGCGTCGCGGCGCTGAGGGTCGTGCGGAAGAACGGACGATTCGATGCGTGAGCCCGCACGTACGTCCCGCCGTTCGGTGCTGGTGAGCCGGCCGCTGCTTCTGATCCTGGCCGCGATCGCATGCCTCGGCGTGGTCGGCACCTGGTCGGCTCCGGCGGCTTCGGCGCATTCCCGGTTGGTCTCCTCCGATCCCGAGAACGGTGCGAGCCTCTCGGCCGGACCGCAGGCGGTCACCCTCACCTTCAACGAGCCGATTCAGAGCGCATACGCCGTGGTCAACGTGGTCGGGCCGGACAATCACTTCTGGCAGTCCGGGGAACCGGTGGTCGACGGCAAGGATGTCCGGGTCGCCGTAGGAGAGCTCGGACCGACCGGCGAGTACACGGTCAACTACCGCGTCACATCCGCCGACGGGCACGTCATCAGTGGGCAACGCACCTTCGAGCTGACGGTGGCCGGGAACGGCAGGCCCGGGGCGCTCGCCGACGACTCCGCGACGTTCGAGAACGACGGAACTCCCGTCTGGTACTACATCGTCGGCGCCGTGGTGGTGCTCGCCATCGGTCTCGGCATCGTCTTCTGGCTGACGCGTCGCTCCAAGAGCAGCTGACGTGAGGGTCGTCGCGGGCTTCCCGGTGCTCTTCGCCGGGTTGCTGGCGAGCTGGTTGCTCGCCCGGCCCGACGGTCCCGATCCGGTCGCCCTGCCCGCGACCCTCGCACTCGGAGTCTCCGTGCTGGTTCTCGGTCTCGGGTTCCTGCCGACCGTCGACGCCGAGCCGTCGGTTCGACTCATCGGGGCGCTCGCCGGGGTGTGGGTGGTGGCGACGCTGTTGAGTGCGTGGGTGCGTACCGCCGACCGGGCCGGTGTCGACCTCCCCGACGTGACCGCCGGCGATTTCGCCGAGGTCCTCGGATCGGGGACGTCGGAGATCGTCGCATTGGTGGTGGGGTTGCTCATCGTGGTGTGGGCGGCGCTCGACCTCCTGACCGGGGTCGACATCCCGGTTCTGGTGGTCGGTGCGCTCGCCGGGATCGGGGTGCTCGCCACGGCGATCGCCGGTCACGCCGGCAACACTGCGATCGGTCCGGTCCTCGTGGGCGCCCACGCACTCGCGGCCGCCTGGTGGTGCGGGGTGCTCGCCGCGATGGCGCTCTCGGTGCGCGGCCGTTCCGGCTGGGCGCGCAGCCTGCCGACGTTCTCGCGGTACGCGATCTGGGCGGTCGGCGTGATCGCGGTGAGCGGGGTGGCGGCTGCGTTCACCCAGCTCGACGCCGTGTCCGCGCTGGTGACGACGGGCTATGGCCGCATCCTGATCGCCAAGGCGCTGGTGCTGGCCGTGCTGATCGCGGTGGCGATGTGGCATCGCCGGCGCTGGCTGCCCGCGGTCGAGAGACACCGCACCACCGAGGACTCGTCCATTCGCAACGCCGTCATCGAGATCGTCCTGATGGCAGTCGTGCTGGGCCTCGCCGCGGGATTGTCGGCGACGGCGCCGTAGCGCTTCGCTGCCCGTGCGAGCGCCCGGCGGCTACTACTTCGGCGTCTCGGACTGATCCCAGATCGCGAGCAACTCGTCGATGATGTCGGTCGCCATGTGCAGCGTGCTCAGGTGGCTCTCACCGGGCAGCGAGAACAGCTTGGCGTCCGGGAGGAGCGACACCATGTGCTCGCCGTGCTCGTACGGGATGATGTGGTCGTGGTCGCCGTGCCACCAGCGGACCGGCACCTGGACGTCGTGGACGCGGAAGCCCCAGTCGCGGGCGAACACGACGATGTCGGCGAACGGGGCCTCCATCGCGCGGCGGCCGCCGTGCAGCAGGTCGTTGAGGAACATGGCCCGGAACTCGGGGCGCGCCAACAGTTCCCGGTCGGCCTCGGGGGAGAAGCGGCCGTAGATGCCGATGGCCGGGTCGGCAATGGGCCGGGCGAATCGCAGCGCGACGCTGATGACTCGACCGATCTGGGGCCCCGCGCCATCAACCGCAGGTGCCACGAACGAGCCCAGCGTCATCGCGCCGCCGGGGATGCGGTCGGGGCCGACGGTGGGCGCGACGCCCCCGAGGATCCCCGCGGCGACCACACGGTCGGGCATCGCGTGTGCCACGCCGAGGGTGTATGGCCCGCCGCCGGACAATCCGATGACCGCGAAGTCCTCGATGCCGAGTGCCTCGAGGACTTCCTCGAGGTCGCCGGCGAAGGCGGCGACGTTCTCGTAGCGGTGTGGGGTCGACGAGCCGACTCCCGGACGGTCGAGCCCGATGAGGCGGACGTGCCGCTCGGCCGCGTAGCCGCGGGCCTCGACCGGGATCTGCCGGCGTGCTCCGGGCGTGCCGTGCAGCCAGATGATGGCTCGGCCGGTGGCCGAACCGTATTCGGCGAACCCGATACGACGATCACCGCCTGCAACGGCGATCGACCCCTCGATCTTCGGACGGGCGATGTCGATCATGTGATCAGCATCTCACGTAAATTTGATGGTGTGATACCCGAGTTCGTCAACACCGCCGCGCGCACGGTGCAGCACGTCTTCGACCCCTACCCGGCCAACGACATCCCGAAAGGGCACATGCTCGAGCTCCCGGGCCGAGGCCACGCGTATGTGACCGATTCGGGTCCTCAGGATGCGCCGGCCGTGTTCCTGCTGCACTCGGTGCTCACCACCGGACTGCTGTGCTGGTATCCGACGATCCCGGCCATCAACCATCGTTACCGGGTGATCACCATGGATGCGCGATGGCATGGTCGCGGCATCAGGTCGGACCGCTTCGATCTCCGCGATTGTGCCGACGACGTGGCCGCTGCCGCCGATGTGCTCGGCATCGACCGGTTCATCGCCGCCGGGTTCTCGATGGGTGGAGGCATCTCCCAGCTCGTGTGGCGCCGGCATCGGGATCGAGTCGCAGGGCTCGTGCTGTGCTCGACGGGTCCGTACTTCAGTACGCGCGACCCGAAGCATCGCCAGTCGTCCGAACGCACCGCCCGCATCCTTCGGCCGGTGTACCGCCTCGTCCCGCGCGTGTCGGAGAAGAGCTTGGAGAAGACGACGTCCCACACATCGGTCTGGGCGCTACGACAGTTCTTCTCCACGCCGCTGTCACACCTGGGCGACTTCGGCACCGGGTTGGGTGAGTTCGATTCCCGTGACTGGCTCCACGAGATCGACGTCCCGACCTCCGTCGTGGTCTCCATCTGCGACAAGGTCGTCGAGCCGGAGCGTCAGCAACTCCTGGTCGACGGGATTCCCGGCGCGCAACGGTTCGAGGTGGACGGAGGGCACGCGTGTTGCGTGCTCGGCGCAAAACACTTCATCCCGCCGTTCACCGAGGCGCTCGATGCGGTGAGTGCGCGTGCGGCTGCGTTGGGGGTTCCGCGCGCGAACTGAGTGTCGGCCTCACCGGTCCCGCTGGTACGCGCGGGTGGCCGGCTGAGGACTCGGCTTCGCGGGCTTTTCTCGCGTCGCAGGCGGGTGTCGCCCGCACCGCTGTCCATTCGTTCCCGCGCAGCAACTTTCGATTGTCGTCGGTGCGGCACTCTTCCACCTTCGTCTCGTCCGACGGGCGACCCGCACCGCACAACCGGGTGCGTTCGCCGGTTGCGCTCCCGCCCAACAGAAATGCGACGCGGATGTTCGCGGGACGATGGGCGGGAACGCATCCGATGGGGCCTCGCGCTCTGGCTTTCCACTGTTGAGTTCTCAAAGGTCGTGTGCGGTCCGGCGTGGACCGCGGCGTTCGAGGTCTGACTTCTGGGCCTTCGCCGCGCCACGACGGTGTTACTCGACCATGGGCGGTGGGTTGGGGTCAGGCGGTTGGCGTCGAGTGTCTTGGTGCGCCGTTTGTGGGCGTTGTTGTGGGTCGTCGGCGGTGGGGTGAGCCGGGGTGGCGGTCGTGGCCGAGGGAGATGGTCGATCCGTGGTGGTGTGGAGGGTGTCGAGGCGGGTGGCGTTGTGTGCGAATCGCTTGGGGGCTGTGGGTGGGCAGCCGAGGGTGTCGAGCGTTTGGAGGTCTTGTGCCGGCCTGTTGGAGGAGGGGTGAGTATGGCTGTGTGGGTGAAGATCTGGCGTCCTGCGATGTCGTGGACCTCGATCCAGGCGGTGAGGGTGGCTTGACCGGTGGGGTCGTCGGCCGGTGGCCGCTTCTGGATCAGGAGGTCGAGGATCTCCTCGAGAAGATTGGTCATGACTGCTGCTTTCACGCTGGCGGGACGAGGGGGTCGCGGCGTTCAAGGGAGCGGCGTCGTCGGCTGCACAGTCATCGACAATTCGGTGACACCCGTTGTACACGAGGGGTCTGACAAGAACTTCGGCCGACGATTGCCGGCAGGGAGGCCGAAGCGTCGTGTGTGCGGAGTCGTCGTCGGTGGGCCGAACAGATGTGGCATCGGCTGACTTTGGTTGTACCCGCAGCGTCTGACAAGCACAGCGTGCCTCGTTTGTAGGTCGGCGGGAGTTGGTCGGGACGTCGGAGCGTCACACCCTGGTCCTCGTTTTCCCCTGGCTGAGAACGTTTGTGCCACAAGGAGAATTCGTGGTTGCGGAGTAGCTGGATTGGTCTTGCGGTCGCACCGCTCCGGTCGGGCGATCTTCGTGATCGGTCGGATGGCATGTCGGCGAATCGGCCGACCCTCTGGGAACCGGTCATCGCCCTCGATCGAGGCGGCCGCCGACCGGCGCATGTGAACCTTCCTGCTCGCCGGCGTCGACACGGTGGGTGGAGGTTGGGGACGGGGGCATCTCCGGCAGGTCGCAACCGCGTCGCCGAGCACCGGCGTCAACAGATGCAGGCCAGCCTCGACGGTGCCGAGGCCATCCGCCGTGACCGGCAAGGTCGTGAACCTCGTCACGGTCGAGGCTCGCTCGGTCGCCGACATACGCCTGGCGGCTGATCGGTCCTGCCCGGATCGAGTTCGTGCTTCTCGGGTCGGTACTCGCTCGGCGAGGCAGGGTCGTATGTGTTGCGCACCGCGTCGTCGGTCGTGCGAGGGCGTTGGTCAAGCCGTCGGCATGGCCACGGGAGTCCGAAACAGCGCCGACAACCAAGCGCGATGGAAGCACTTCAGGCGACCCATCTCTTCGACGGATCGCCTGATCGGAGCGGTGCCCCCACCAGGGCTCGAACCTGGGACCTGCGGATTAAAAGTCCGTAGCTCTACCAACTGAGCTATAGGGGCGTACCCCGAACCGGTCGGGGTGCCGACGAGTTTACAGCGTCCCGAGGAGTTGCGAGCGGGGGCCCGCGGGTGTGTCGGCCCGGCGCGTTGGCGCCCTCGGAGCGGTCACTTCCGACGCTCGGAGCGGGCCCCGAGAGGCGCCGGCGAACGTGCTCCGACGGGACGGTGAATGCTGCCCACGCGCGCCTTGGCGGCGCTCGCCGGCTGCCTCGCGGAAACCACCGGTTTATTGCTCTGACCAGCCGATTTGTGTTGTGCGCAAGACCTGTCATAAGCTATGCGAGCTCCCAGCGGAGAAGCGAGACCGGCCCCCTTCGTCTAGCGGCCTAGGACGCCGCCCTTTCAAGGCGGTAGCGCGGGTTCGAATCCCGTAGGGGGTACGCCTGGACGGCACTCAGTGATGAGGGTCGGTCGGACACAACTAAATCGAGGCCCTGTGGCGCAGTTGGTTAGCGCGCCGCCCTGTCACGGCGGAGGTCGCGGGTTCGAGCCCCGTCAGGGTCGCAAAGGTTTCGGTATCAGCACCGGCACCGTCTGGCCAGGTAGCTCAGTTGGTACGAGCGTCCGCCTGAAAAGCGGAAGGTCGCCGGTTCGATCCCGGCCCTGGCCACCAGATACAGCCAGAAAAACAGCCCCGGTTTCCGGGGCTGTTTTCATTTGTCCGCCATCTCCTGCGGCGGACGACGACCTCCTCGATGTCGGCAGGCGACCGGCTCCGCGGACACAGCAGGGGAGAACACGACTTGGCGGCCACCCGCGGCCCGATGGGCCGGGACAACCTCCGTTACGCAGCCCTCAACTAGCCGCTCGTGACGGAGCTGCTGCACGCAGACACAGACCCTGACGTGCGCGACCATCGCCGACCGGACTCCGCTGCACTTCGCCGCACAGGACGACACCGTCGCTGTGGCCAGGCTGCTGGCCGAGTACGGTGCCGACGTCAACGCCCGCAACGACCACGACAACACCCCGCTGAGGGAGCCGATCAGGAGGGCCGGTCGCGGCAGGCGTACCACCGATGATCAGGGTGCCGAAAGACGCCCGGTGCGGACCCCGAGTCTGCGCAACGAACACGGCGAGAACATCCTCGAAGTGCCCGCCGTGAACGCCGGGACCGCCGCCTGCTCGTGGAACTGTGTGCCCACGTCATGCCTGGTGAACACGGGTGACAGGGCGGTTCCGCAATCCGCGGCCGGCCGGCGTCGTGAGCCCGACGCACACCGGTTGCGAAAGACCGGACGACCAGTGAGAATCAACTGAATACAATTCTGGATGTAATCAGACTGAGGGACCGGGCGGTGGCTTCGTGGGACAGGTGGTGATGGGCATACCGTCCGTGCGGACGCGCATGCCGGACGTTTCCGGCCGGCCCCGGTCGACGGTCTCGTCGATCGGTTCGGCCGCGTCGCGCGCGACCTGAGGGTCTCGATCACCGAGAAGTGCTCGTTGCGATGCACCTACTGCATGCCGGCAGAGGGGCTGCCCGCGATCCCGCGTGAGCGGTTGTTGTCCGCGGACGAACTCGTCCGCCTGGTTGGCATCGCGGTGCATCGCCTCGGTGTATGTGAGGTGCGCTTCACCGGCGGGGAACCGTTGATGCGTCGCGACCTCGAGGACATCATCGAGGGTTGTACCCGCGTCGCTCCCCATGTGCCGCTTGCCATCACGAGCAATGCGGTCGGTCTCGAGCACCGCGCGCAGGGCCTCGCGCGGGCCGGGCTGACCCGAATCAACATCTCCCTCGACACCGTCGATCGCGCGCACTTCGCCGCGCTCACGCGGCGTGACCGCCTCGACTCGGTCCTCGCGGGCATCCGTGCCGCCAAGCGGCACATCGGGCGGGTGAAGGTCAACGCGGTCCTCATGCGCGAGAACCTCGACGGTGCCGCGGACCTGCTCCGGTGGTGCCTCGACGAGGGTGTCGAACTGCGGTTCATCGAGGAGATGCCCCCCGACGCCGACCAGGCGTGGACCCGCGAGCAGATGGTTCCGGCACAGGAACTACTGGATGTACTGGGTACGCGGTTCGCGCTCACCGAAGCCGGGCGTGAGGACCCGTCGGCTCCCGCCGAGCGATGGTTCGTCGACGGCGGACCGGCGACGGTGGGCATCATCGCGTCGGTGACCCGCTCGTTCTGCGGTGACTGCGACCGGACCCGCCTCACCGCTGAGGGAACCGTGCGTTCGTGCCTGTTCAGCGACGACGAGACGGACCTGCGCGAGGCGCTGCGCTCGGGCGCCGGCGACGACGAGATCGCCGACCTGTGGCGTGCGGCGATGTGGAACAAGTGGGCGGGGCACGGAGTCGCGGCAGCGGATTTCGTTCCCCCGCAACGGAGTATGGGAGCCATCGGTGGTTGAGGGCACGAAAGCGGTCGAGGTGCACTACTTCGCGGCGGCGGAGGCCGCCACCGGCATCAGGTCGGAGGTCGTACACGTGACCGCGCGGGCGGACGACGAGTAGCCGATGCCGCGACGCACCCGGTCGGTCGAGGTGGTGTTCTTGCCCTCGGCCAGTGCGACCGCGCGCTCCAGGGACTCCGGGTAGTCGCTGAACCCGCGGTGGTGGCGGCCGTCGTCGACCGGGTGGATTCCGCCGATGTCGGCGAGATGCGCGAGGCGCTGGCGGCCATGCGTGCCAGCGACCAGAGCTCACGCGAGTTCCAGTTGGCGCACTGGGACTTCCACCGGGTGATCCTGCGGCGGTGCCCGACGGGGTTCCAGACGATGATCGAATCCCAGCTCACGCAGATCGATCGGCACCAGCGACTCTACTTCTCGCGTGCGGTCGCGGTCTCGGACATGACGGCCACCGACGCCAAGTTCCTCGACGCCGTGGAGGCGGGCGACGCCGACGCCGCCCGCGACATCCTCACCTTCCACCTGCTCGACATCGCGCTGGGCGTCATCGCGACCCAGGACCCGGGCCACCGTTTCTGCACGCTGCCGATCGCGGTCCGAGGACAGGCGATCGGGCTGGAGGGGCTGGACGAACTGGGGGAGGGGCAGCGTGCGCAGATCTCCTGGTGCGGGTCCCCGGCAGACGTCGTCCGAGAACTCCAGACCACGCACCTGCAGGTCGTCTGAGGGTGTGGGCAACGCAAGTCCATGCTGGCCCGAAAAGGGTCGGTCCGTAATGAAAGTTTCTGTTAGGCAGGCACAATGACGAACAATTTCCGCATCGGGATGATCGTTCCGAGCTCCAACACCACGATGGAGACCGAGATCCCGGCCATGCTCCGCGCCCGCGAGGAGATCCGGCCCGAGCGCTTCACCTTCCACTCCTCGCGTATGCGCATGCAGAAGGTGACGCCCGAAGAACTGACCGCGATGGACAACGACTCCCTGCGCTGCGCGGCGGAGCTGGCCGACGCGCGCGTCGACGTGATGGACTACGCCTGCCTGGTCGCGATCATGTCGCAGGGCCTGCGCTACCACGCCACCTCCGAGCCGAAGCTCGCACAGGTCGCCAAAGAGGAGAGCGGCGAGGACATCCCGGTGTTGTCCTCGGCCGGTGCGCTCACCGAGGCCCTGGCGCACCTGGGGGTCAAGAAGATCGCCGTCGTCACCCCGTACATGAAGCCGCTCACCGAGACGGTGTGCAACTACATCGAGCACGAGGGATTCAGCGTCGTCGACTCGCTGAGCCTGGAGGTCCCGGACAACCTCGAGGTCGGTCGACTGGACCCGCAGAACCTGCTCGAGCACGTCAAGAAGGTGGATACCTCCGACGCGGACGCGCTGGTGCTCAGCGCCTGCGTGCAGATGCCGTCGCTGCCGGTGCTCGACACCGTGCAGCAGCAGTTCGACATCCCGGTGGTCACCGCCTCCGCCGCCACCACCTGGCGGATCCTCAACCGGCTCGGTCTCGATCCGGTCGTCCCGCGTGCCGGTGCGTTGCTCGCACCCTGACACGTGTGAACCGCGGTCCCCGGTCGAACCGGGGACCGCGGCGCATCTCGGGCTGGGTTCTACTTCGGTGCGTAGGTGAGGATGAGGTTCGACGTGGTCCGTGCCGGCAGGACGTCGTCGTGCTGGCGCCAGTAGATGCGTGCCGGGCGCGGGATGTGGCCCGTCTCATCGTGTTCGATGACGATGTCGCGGCCGCGGAGCGTGACCAGCAACGAGTCGAATTCGTGGTCGGGGTCGGCGTCGAGCACCAGGCCGAGCGCGGCGTCGATGAGGTGGAACTCCAGGATCCGACGGGCCGAGTCCGGCCGTCCCTCGACGATCGCGTCGATCAGATCCTGGTCCAGATCGATGAAGTCCTCCGGGGTCCGCTGGTGGGAGAGGTACACGCTCTGATGCCGGTGGATCATGGTGTACAGGTTGTGCGTGAGGTCGGCGAAGGACTTCGGGTACCGGGCGCGGATCACGTCGTGGAAGGCCTTGTGTGCCTTCTGGAAGTTCTTGCGGTGGCCGCGGTACTTGCGCATGTCGGCCAGCGCGGTCTGCATCTGCTCGATCTCGGTGTCGGTGAGCTGTTCGGTCAGCGTGGCGACGATCGGCGGCTCGATCAGGATGCGGAGGGCATAGTTCTGCTCGGTGTCGGAGTTGCTGATCGGTGCGACGTGCACACCGCGGTTGGCGGTGGCGACCAGGAGTCCGTCGGCCTCGAGGCGCTTGAACGCCTCGCGGAGCGGGGTCCGGCTGACCTTGAACTCGGCGGCGAGCTGCTCCTGCGACATGCGCTGTCCGGGGAAGTACTCCCCGGACACGATGCGCTCCCGAAGTGCCGTGCAGAGCTCATCGACGGTGGTTCCGGACCGCGTCTTGGCACTCGTGGCCACAGAGCCTCCTCCCTATGCTCCAGCACAGGTTGTATCCAACATTGTCCCCAAAGTAACAAAAAGTCGGCATGACGGACGGGTGAGAATCGAGCCGTCTCTTCCTGGCCTCCGAACAGGGGGCCTTCACGACCGGCGCGGTCATCGACATCAACGGAGGCGCGGTCAGTGCCTGAGAGGAGTCATCGAATGGCAACACTGGACGGAAAGGTCGCACTCGTCACCGGCGGCGCCGGTGGGATCGGGCGCGCGGTCGTCGAAGGATACGTCGAGGCGGGTGCGAAGGTCGCGGTGCTCGATCGCGACGAGGAGCGCCTGCGCGAGGTCGCGGAGACCTTCGGTGACGACGTCGTCACCACCCTCGGTTCCGTGGAGAACCTCGCCGACAACCAGCGCGCCGTGGCCGACACCGTCGAGGCCTTCGGCAAGCTCGACGTGTTCGTCGGCAACGCCGGTGTCGGGGCGGGCAATCTCTCGCTCGCCGAGGTCCCGCTCGACAAGCTCGAGGCGGCGATCGACGAGATCTACGCGATCAACGTGAAGGGATACCTGCTCGGTGCCCGCGCGGCGCTGCCCGCGCTTCTGCGCACCGGCGGCAACATGATCTTCTCCTGCTCGATCGCGAGCTACCGCGCGGTCGACGACGGCACCCTCTACGTGTCCACCAAGCACGCCAACCTGGGCATCGTGCGCGGCCTGGCCTTCGAGTTCGCTCCGAAGGTCCGGGTCAACGGCGTCGCCATCGGCGTGGCGCGGACCAAGATGGAGGGCCTGGCGGCCCTGGGCCAGGAACCGCTCGACGCGGTGCTGCCCGGCGCCGAGGAGGTCATCCCGCTCGGTTTCATCCCGGAACCGCGCGACTACGCCGAGGGCTTCGTGTACCTGGCCTCCGACGCGGCACGGGTGGTGACCGGTGAATGCCTCTGGGCCGACAGCGGTTTCGGTATTCGCGGCATCGGCAGCCCGGCCGGCGGGCGGGACCTCGACCCCGATCTCCTCGAGGCCTGAGACAGGCGACAGACACCCGGCACCGCACCACGACAGCCCCGGTCGATCCGGCTGGCGTGGTGCGGTGTTCGTCGTTTCCGGTCCGAGAACCGAGATCCCGCAGACGGATTGTCGGCGCGGTCGGCCCCTCGCCCCGCCATACTCTTCCCATGAGAGCTCGCACGACCTCGGTGATCATCCGCAGCGCCCACGGCACGGCGGCGGTCGAGTGGTTCCTCATCCTCGCGATCGCCACCATCCTGGTCACCCGCGCCTACCTGGCCGCCACGGGCTATCCGCAGGTCGGCGGCGGCACCCTCCACATCGCCCACGCGCTGTGGGGCGGTGCGCTGATGATGCTGGCGCTGATCACCGGCTGGCTCTTCCTGGGCGCCGGTGCGCGCGTGACCGCAGTCATCATGGGCGGCATCGGTTTCGGGCTCTTCCTCGACGAGGTCGGCAAGTTCGTCACCCGCGACAACGACTACTTCTACGGCCCGTCCGCAGAGATCATGTACGTGCTCGTGGTGCTGATCCTGCTCATCAGCCGTATCGTCCGCGATTTCCGTCGCCCCACGGCCGCAGAGTCTCTCGCCAACGCCGCCTCGATCGCTGCGGAGGGCGTCGCGCACGGACTGCCCGAGCGTCGTCGACGCCTGGCCGAGGAGTACCTGGCCGCCGCCGGCGAGCAAGGTCTCGACGCGGACACCATCGGCCACATACGGGCGGTCCTCGAATCCAGCCGCGACACCCCCGACCGGCTCATCGCGCTGCGTGCCCGGGCGGTCGCGCTGATCCCCGACTTCTTCCGCAGCCCCCGGTGGGTGTCGATCGTGGGGTGGAGCCTGGTCGTGTTCTCGGCGGTCACCGTCGTCGTCGGTTCGCTGAGCTTCGTCTTCACCGAGGACAGGTTCGACGACATCGACATCTACATCGAACTCGCCGACAACGCCGTCGCCACGTGGATTCTCTTCCTCAGCGGCGTCGCCACGCTTGCGGTGTCGGCCCCCGCGATGCTGGCCCGCAGTCGCGGTCTCGCCGGGGTGTGGCCGCTGCGGGCCCTCCGGATCGCCGCACTGGTCTTCCTGCTCAGCAATGCACTCGTCGACTTCGCGCTCGAGGGATTCGGTGGGCTCGTCAATCTGGGCATCGGCCTGTTCGCGCTCAGCGTCGTGAGTTACCACCTCGGGCGGGCGGTGTCGGCGTCGGGGGAGGGGGCAGAGCCGGTGGCCGACCAGGTCCGGGTGTGACGGTTTCTCAGCGATCGTCGCCGGATTCCCCGCGGGCCCTGCGGAACATGAGCACCCGTACCCGGAACGCGACGAGATAGCCCATGTAGGCCTCCACGAGGTCGTCGTCGGTGAGTCGGCGCTCGAGGTCACACAGCGTCGCGGGACCGTCGATGGCGGAGTTCATGGCTGCGACGACCGCGGCGTTGGCCTCGGTCGAGATCGTCACACCGGTGTCGATGAACTCCCGCACGTCGAAATCCGGTTCCAACGGGGTCCGCACCCAGTCCTCGGGCCAGTTGCGCACGAGGATCCCCTGGCCGGCGTCGGCCATCTCCAGCAGCACCGAGGCGGTGCGCCCGGTGCGAAGGATCGCGGCGATCTCTTCGACCGGCAGCAGATCCACCGTCGCGAAGGTCAGCTCGGGTTGCAGGTGCACCCGCTCCAGGAACTCGCGGATCCGCCGCTTCTGTGCGGTGACGTTGATGATCCCGACCGTGTCGGTCTCCACGTAGGATGTGTTGCCCCGTGGATCGAAGAAGTCGATGATCCTTTTCGCGGGTTGCTGCTCGTCACACATCGAAATGTCCCCCGAACTGCGGTCGAGCGTTGACGCGGCCGGCGAACGCCGGCGTCACCCGCGCATGCCGGTGCGGAGCTCGCCGACACGGTAGAGGCGAATCGGGATGTCGCCGGGAGACACTGCGCTGCAGTTGTTCTCACGCCCGTATGCGAACCCGACGGTGGTGGCGAGCGCCCGCTCGACGAGGCCGACAGGGTCGAGAAAATCGCGTCTCGTCGCGGATTCCTCCCCCTTGTCGGGTCCCGTGTCCTCGAACGCCAGTGGAGCGCCGAGGTCTTCGAGGATCCCGTCCGCACCACACGCGCTGACGGCTCGTTGCAGGGTGCCCGTGGCGTCCCATGCCGCAAACGCGCCGAAGGCTGCTCTGCTGCTCATGGTGAACAGTCGCGTCGTGCGGCCTCGTGCCGCGACGAGGAACGTCTGGTCGAGTTCCGACGGGCGGTCCAGCGCCACCTCTTCCGAGGCCAGCACTGCGACCTCGTCGGGTGTCCCGGCAGCGAACACCGCCGCGCCGACCATCCACGGGTCGGGACACGCGTGCCCGCCCAGGTCGGACTCCTCGACGAACCGGGCGCCGGTGAACAGGCTGTCCACCATCTGGTCGGTGGCCGCGACATCGATCTGAGGCTCGGCGCCGAACACCATGGGGGCGCCCCCGTGGTCGTAGGTCAGCAGCGAGTATGTGGTCCCCACTGCCGGTTACCGGGCCTGCCGCGACCGCAACGGCCGTCGGCGCCCGGATCGTCCGAACCCCCGATCGGCGAATGTCCCCCGTGACTCCCCACCCTATGCAAATTGCCTTCCGTGAACCCCCGAATTACGAAAACGAATACTACGGGTAGGTGGGTTGGCTTGGCCGGCATCGCGCGTGGGCGGATGTCCGCCGGGTCCCGTGATGCGTCACGGGCGTGGTCAACTGGAGGGGTGACTCACCTGGATCGGATCGTGGCGGCCGAGCGGATCGAGCGATTCGAACGCCGGCCCGTCGAGGTCGCGGGCGCCGCGGCGGCGGCGGTCGCGCTGGTGATCGCCGAGAAGGGCGGAAAGCAGGGCATCTGGTTGTGCAAACGACCGCCCACCATGCGGCGCCACGCCGCGCAGTTCGCTCTCCCCGGCGGTCGACTCGACCCGGGGGAGGATCATGTCGCCGCGGGGCTGCGCGAGCTCGACGAGGAGCTCGGCGTTCGGCTCGGTCCGGACTCGGTGCTGGGCGCCCTCGACGACTATCCGACCCGCTCGGGGTTCGTCATCACCCCCATCGTCTGCTGGGCGGAAGAATTCCAGGAGCCGACGCCCAATCCCGCCGAGGTCGCGCAGTTGTTCTTCGTCACCTTCGAGGAATTGGCCGTCGCCCCGCGATTCCTGACCATTCCGCAATCGGACCGCCCGGTGATCCAGTTGCCGATCGTCGGGTCTCTCGTGCATGCGCCGACCGCCGCGGTCATCTATCAGTTCGCCGAGGTCGTGTTGCGCGACAGGCCGACGCGAGTCGACGAGTTCGAACAGCCGGTGTTCGCCTGGAAATAGGAGGCATGTGGCCGGGACGGCGTACGTGTATCGGCTCGACGCCGGTTCAGGCTTCTTCTGGTGGCCTATCGGTCAGCAGATACCCCCCAGGAAGCAGTTCGGCGCGGTCACCGTGACCGGTAGCGGGTCGCTGGTGTACTGCCGCTTGAACGACTGCCCGTAGCTCGAGATCGGCACCGGGGGCCTGGTGCCCCACACCGTCCAACCCCGGCCGAGGTACTCGTCATCGAGGCTCTCGTAACCTGTGCACACCCAGTAGATGTTGTATCGACCGCGGTCGAGCACGAGGTTTCTCGTTGTCCTGCCGACTCCGGCCTCGAAGGAGTCGTCGGGGTTCTGGTCGAACGTCGGGTCTCCTTGCCGTGGCTGCCGAGGGACCGGCAGTGCCTCGATGGTGCACAGTTTCGGATTCGGTGTGGTGTTGGCGAAGGTGACCGTCACGTTATGGCCCCGAACCTGGGGTGGATATGCCAGCACGCTGTCCCGTCCGGCCGATGCGGGTGATTCCACCGCGACGATCGTCGCCGCTGTCGCCAGTAGGCCCACGATCATCGCGAGCGCGCTCCGGAAACGGATTCGCATGGCCATTACCTCCTATATGGAATTCTCCGGTCCATTGTTTCCAGTGTGTGCGGCAGAGAATGGCATGTGGCTGCTTTGTCGATATGTGGATCGACCGGAGGGCGGTCTGGGGAACAGTGAGGCGGGAGGATTCGTCGCATGCCGACGGCCATCGTCGTGTGACCGGGATCACGGAGGCGGGGGCGGCATCGGGAATACAATCGGACCGCGGTCCGTTTAATCTGTCGATGGGTCGCGAAGACCCATGCGAACCGTGACCGGCCCGACTCGTCTGGAAGGACGCAACATGACCTCCGCCACCACTGTCAAGGCACCTATTCCCGCAGGTACCTGGACCATCGACCCCGTCCACTCGACCATCGGGTTCTCCGTCAAGCACCTCATGGTCAGCAAGGTCCGCGGCACCTTCGACACGTTCTCGGGAACCATCACCGTCGACGAGAACGGTGTCCCGTCGGTGCGCGCCGAGATCGACGTGAACTCGATCAACACCCGCAACGACCAGCGCGATGCGCACATCCGCTCCGCCGACTTCTTCGACGCCGAGAAGTTCCCGACCGCGACCTTCGTGTCGACCGCGGTCCGCGAGAACGGCGACGACTACGTGCTCGAGGGCGACTTCACCCTCAAGGGGGTCACCAAGAAGGTCGACCTCGACCTCGAGTTCAACGGCACCAACCCGGGCATGGGCCAGGGCCAGGTCGCCGGCTTCGAGGCCAAGACCGTCATCAACCGCAAGGACTTCGGCATCGACATCGACATGCCGCTCGAAGGCGGCGGAGTCGTCGTCGGCGACAAGATCACCATCACCCTCGAGATCGAGGCCGCTCTGCAGGCCTGATCCAGCACGCACTCCGGCTCGGCCC
>NZ_BAOQ01000022.1 GCF_000344155.1 Gordonia paraffinivorans NBRC 108238
GGCCCCGCGTCCACGCGAGGGTCCGGGCTCGCGTCGGAACGAGGTGCCCCTCGCCTGCCCGGCCGCCTTCCGGCGACGGTCGAGCCGCTCGCGAGCCATCTCGACCCGCGACTGCCGGTAGGCGACCGGGGCCGGCAGCCGCAGCCACCGCGCCACACGGCTCGGCGGGGCGGCCGTGAGCGCCGCGACCGCCTCGGGTTCGTGCCGCGCGGCGTTGGCGAGCAGGCCCAGCATCGCCAGGACGGTCAGCGTCGACGTGCCGCCGGCGGAGATCAGCGGGAGCTGGATGCCGGTCACCGGCAGCAGCCCGATCACGTAACCGATGTTGATGAACGCCTGGGCGAGGATCAGGACGGTGATGGTCGAGGTCATCAGGCGCAGGAACGGATCGGTGGACCGGTGCGCGATCCGGAACCCCACGTAGCCGAGCAGGACGAACAGGAACACCACCAACAAGCCGCCGATGAGGCCGAGCTCCTCGCCGATGATCGCGAAGATGAAGTCGTTGTGGGCGTTCGGCAGATAGTTCCACTTGGCGCTGGACTGGCCGAGTCCCACGCCGAAGACGCCGCCGTTGGCGAGCGCGTAGGTGGCCTGCCGCGCCTGGTAGCCCGCACCCTGCGGGTCGTCGACGTTGCCGAGGAAGCTCATCACGCGCTGCGAGCGGTAGCCCTCGACGAGCGCGAGGGTCACCGCGAGCGCGACGCCGGTGGCCGCGAAGGCGGCGAACACCTTGATCGGCAGGCCCGCGAACCACAGCAGCGCGCCGACGATGATCGCGATCGTGATCGTCGTGGAGAGGTTGGGCTCGAGGATGATCAGCACGCAGATCAGCAGCGCGACCGGCACGAGCGGGATCAGCAGTTCCTTCAGCGAGGCGTTGTCGCGGCGGCGCGACGCCAGCAGGTGGGCGCCCCAGACGCACAGGGCGACCTTCACCAGCTCCGAGGGCTGCACCGAGATGCCGGAGATGACGAACCAGCGCCGGGCGCCCTGGCTCAACGTGCCGATGCCGGGCACGAGGACCAACGCGAGGAGCACGATCGTCACCACCATCGCGGGAGCTGCGAAGCGGCGCATCAGGCTCACCCGCAGCCGCAGCATCATGTAGAAGACGATCAGGCCGAGACCGGCGAAGATGACCTGGGTGGTGAACAGCCCGTAGGCCGAACCGTCCTGCGAGTAGCCCTCCACCGAGGACGCCGAGAGAACCATCACGAGGCCGAACGCGGTGAGCAGGAAGGCCAGGGTCAGGACGAGCTGGTACGACGCGAGCGGACGCGCGAGCAGGTTGCGCACCGCGTCGACGACCATCGCCGGGATCGACGCGGTGATCGCGGCGGCGTCCGAGCCGCGCGCGGCGGCCGTCGAGGCCGGAGCCGCAGCGTCCTTCGACTCCGCGTCCCGCGTTCGCCGGGACCGCTTCGCAGTGGTGTCGTTCTCGTCCTTCATCGCAGATCCGTTCTCGGATTCGTGCTCGTCGGGACCGGTCGGGACGGCGTCATCCGACGCGGTGGCGTCGACCGCGTCGTCGGTGCGCATCCGGCTCACCGCCGGGCGCTGGTGCCGGCGATGCGTCGGGCCGCATCGGCGAAGGCGTCGCCGCGCCGGGAGTATCCGGCGAACATGTCCAGCGACGCCGCGGCGGGTGCGAGGAGCACCGCGTCGGGCGCCGGGTCGCTCGCGACCGCGAGCTCCCAGGCCTCGGAGACCGCCCGCTCCATCACGGCGACGGCGGTGTCCACACCCGACGAATCGATCGAGAAGGGGACGGGATCGGCATGTCCCGGGCGATGCACGTTCACAGTGCCATCGTCCCCTGTGAATACTGTGACTGTTGGGACTTCTGGGGCGTGTCGTGCAATTGATTCGACGACCAGGTCACGATCGCGGCCGATGGCGACCACTCCGGCGAGCCGGTCGCCGACCGCGGTCAGCATGTCGTCCATCGACGCCCCTTTGAGGAGACCGCCCGCGATCAGCACCACCCGGCCGAACGCGGACACCGCGGCCTGCGCGGCATGCGGGTTGGTGGCCTTGGAGTCGTCGACGAAGACGATCCCGTCGCGCTCGGCGACCACCTCGCCGCGGTGGGCACCGGGACGGAAGTCGCGCAGGGCCGACCCGACGGCGTCGCGGGACACCCCGATCGCGAGGGCGAGGGCCGACGCGGCCAGGGCGTCGGCCACCCCCGAGGGGCCCGCCGGCCGGATGGCGTCGGCCTCGACCAGCTCGCCGGCGCCGAACGCGCGGTCGACGAGCCGGCCGTCCTCGACGCCGAGCTGACCGTCCTCCGGCGGCTCGAGCGTGAACCCGACACGGCGTCCTGCGGTGGACAGGGTCGAGGCGACGGCGTCGTCGAGGCCGACCACGCCGATGTCCCCGCGGAGCGCGCCGGTCTTCGCCTCCGCGTACGCCTCGAAGCCCCCGTGCCAGTCGAGGTGGTCGTCGGCGATGTTGAGCACGACTCCGGCGGCCGGCCGCACCGACGGGGCCCAGTGCAGCTGGAACGACGACAGCTCGGCGCACAGGACGTCGACGCGCGGGGTCGCCCGCATCGCGTCGAGGACCGGCAGGCCGATGTTGCCGCAGGCCGCGCCGGATCGGCCCGACCGCTCGACGATCTCGGCGAGCATCGAGGTGGTCGTGGTCTTGCCGTTGGTCCCGGTCACCACCAGCCAGGTGCGGGGTTCGCCGAGCAGCCCGGCCGCGTCGACTCGCCACGCCAGCTCGACCTCGCCCCAGACCGGGACTCCCTCTTCCTCGGCGCGGACGACGAGGGGGTGGGTCGGCGCGAACCCGGGCGAGACGATGACGACCGCGGTGTCCGACGCCCAGCCGTCGTCGGCCAGGAGATCGCCGACGGACACCGCCCGCGCGCCCTGCTCGACCAGCTCGGCCGCCCCGGCGACGGCGTCCACGGCGGCCCGGCGGGCGTCGGCATCGGCGTCGGCCGCGGCGAACCGGTCGTCGGCCAGCACCAGGCGGACGTCGCGGGTCAGCAGATACCGCGCCGCGGACAGGCCCGCGGTTCCCGCACCGGCGACCACCACGGTCCGGCCGGTCAGGCCCAACGGGTCGTCGCCGGTCCGGCCGAGGTCATCCATCGAGCCGTCAGCCATTGGAGGTGAGGAACTCGCCGTAGAACAGCGACAGGCCGAGCGCGCAGGCGATGGCGGTCAGCAACCAGAATCTGATGATGACCGTGGTCTCCGCCCAGCCCCCGAGTTCGAAATGGTGGTGGAACGGCGCCATCCGGAAGACGCGGCGTCCGGTGGTGCGGAAGAACGCGATCTGGATGACCACCGACATGATCTCGGCGACGAACAGGGCGCCGATGACGACCGCGAGCAGCTCGGTGCGGGTGGTGATGGACAGACCCGCCAGGAGGCCGCCGAGGGCGAGCGAACCGGTGTCGCCCATGAAGATCTTGGCCGGTGCGGCATTCCACCACAGGAAGCCGAGGCAGGCGCCGCCGCCGGCCACCGCGATGATCGCGAGGTCGAGCGGGTCGCGGACCTGGTAGCAGCCGGTCGGGATCTCGCTCGGCGGCTTGGCGCCGCCGGCGCAGGCGTTCACGAACTGGAAGAACGTCACCAGGACGTACGAGCCGAGGACCATCGCCATCGAGCCGGCGGCCAGGCCGTCGAGCCCGTCGGTGAAGTTCACCGCGTTCGACCAGGCGGCCACGACCAGCCAGCAGAAGATCACGAAGACCACCGCGCCGAGGCCGATCGCGTCGATGTCGCGGACGTAGCTCAGGTTGGTGCTCGCGGGCGCGAGTCCGTAGTCGTTGCGGAACTGCAGCACCAGCACGCCGAAGAGGATGGCGGCGATGAACTGCCCCACCGACTTCGCGGTCTTGTTCAGGCCGAGGTTGCGGTGCTTGCGGATCTTGATCATGTCGTCGAGGAAGCCGACGAGGCCCAGCGCCGTGGCGAGACCGAGCACCAGCAGGCCCGAGGCGGTGGGTCCGTTGCCCGGGTCGGTGAAGACGCCGACGAGATGGGAGCCGAAGTAGCCCGCCCACAGCGCGGTGAGGATCGCGACGCCGCCCATCGACGGCGTGCCGCGCTTGGTCTGATGGCTCTTGGGGCCCTCGACCCGGATCTCCTGACCGAATCCCTGGCGGGAGAACACCTTGATGAGGACGGGGGTCAGCAGGATCGACACCGCGATCGCGATCGCACCCGCGAGGAGGATCTGGGTCACCGTGCTGCCCCCGTGTTGACTCGTCTGTTCCCGACCACGCCTGTCTCTCCGACTCCTGTGCTGTTGTCCGGCCGCGCCGGCGTGCGCGCCGTCATGCGTCTGCGTCCTCGGATTCCGGATCCTCGAACCGGATCCGCCACCCGCAGGTCTCGCCCCATGCCTCGATCACCGACCGCAGGTCGGCGGTGGCGGCGGCCAGCAGGATCACGTCGCCGGCGGCGGGGCGCCAGTCCGGCTCGGCGGCCGGCAGCGCCGCGGCGGCCTCGACCGAGTCGACGATCCGGGCCTCGTCGCCCCACGACCCCTCCATGACCGCGCCCTGGTGGAGGGCGTGGACACAGCGTGAGTCTCCGATGCACAGGGTCTTGTCCACGGCGAGGCGGACCGCCTGACGACCGAGCAGGTCGTGCTCGACGACCCGCTGATTCTCCTCGATCCCCTCCGGCGTCGCCACCTCCGCGATGACCGCCCAGGTGCGCGGCCCCTCGCCGGGTACGGCGCGCTCGGCGGCCGCGCGTTCGACGAGGCGGCGCAGCAGGATTCGCGCGTCGTCGACCGACACGGGCGCATCCGGGCGGATGACCGTGACGAACGCGTCGCTCATCGATCGCCCTCCGCCGCCGGGGTCGACGCCGAGGCGTCCCCGATGACCGATTCGAGCGCCTGAGCGACGACCTCCCGGTCGTCGAACGGATGCTTCACGCCGTTGATCTCCTGCCCTGTCTCATGTCCCTTGCCCGCGACCAGCACGATGTCTCCCGGCCGGGCCCAGGCGATGGCCTCGGCGATCGCCGCGGCCCGGTCGCCGACCTCGCGCACGGGTTCCGCACCGGGCGGGCGATCTGCCTCGTCGACCCCGCGGGCGCCGGCCAGGACCTCAGCTCGGATCGCGGCCGGGTCCTCCGACCTCGGGTTGTCGTCGGTGACCACGACCAGCTCGGCGCCGCGCGCGGCGGCCGCACCCATCAGCGGCCGTTTGCCCGCGTCACGGTCGCCGCCGGCGCCGAGCACGACGGCGAGCCGGCCGGCCGACGACTCCGTCCCCCCGAGCTGTCCGCGCAAGGTGGTCAGGACCGCTTCGACGGCACCGGGCTTGTGGGCGTAGTCGACGAGCGCGAGGAACGGCTGTCCCAGGTCGACGCGCTGGAGGCGTCCGGGCACGCTCACCTTCGCGACCGCTTCGAGAGCCGTGCTCACCGGCACCCCGGCGGCGTGCGCCACCGCGACGGCGAGCAGGCCGTTGGCCACGTTGTAGCGGCCCGGCAACGGGATCACGAGCTCGTGGCGACCCTCGGGCTCGACGATCGGCGTGTGCGTGGTGCCATCCGGGGCGGGAACCGACTCCCCCGCCCGCCAGTGGGCCGGGGTCGGCCCGGTCGACACGGTGACCGGCTGCATGTGCGGCGCCTCGCCGGGCCGGCGGGCGATCTCGGCCATGCGCCGGCCCCAGTCGTCGTCGACGCAGATCACCGACCGCACCGCGTGCACCGGCGACGCCGGCGCGAACAGCTGCGCCTTCGCGTCGAAGTACGCGCGCATCGAGTGATGGAAGTCGAGATGGTCCTGCGACAGGTTGGTGAAGGCGCCGATCGCGAAGTGGGCCCCGTCGACGCGCCCCAGCGACAGGGCGTGACTGGACACCTCCATGACGACGACGTCCACGCCGTCCTCGAGCATCGACGCCAGCAGGGCCTGCAGGGTGGGCGCCTCGGGGGTGGTGAGCGAGCTCGGCTGCGCGACCCCGTTGACGCGGGTCTCGACGGTGCCGATCAGACCCACCGAGTGACCCGCGGCCAACAGGGCGGCCTCGACGAGGTACGACGTGGTGGTCTTGCCGGAGGTTCCGGTGATGCCGATGAGCTTCAGCCGCTGCGAGGGGTTGCCGTACACGCGGGCGGAGACGCTGCCCAGCACCGACCGCGGGTTGGAATGGATGAGGACCGCGACCGCGGTCTCCGGCGGCAGCACGCGCGCGAGTTCCGCGCGGCCCGCGGAATCCGTGAGGATGGCGGTCGCCCCGGCCGCGACGGCCTGGTCGGCGAATCGCGCACCGTGGGTCGACGCCCCGGGTAGCGCGGCGAAGAGGTCGCCGGGCCGGACGTCCTGGGCGCGAAGTGTGACGCCGCGGACGACGGTGTCCCGGTCGGCGCCGCCGACGAGGTCGAGGCGGGCGCCGGTCGCCGTCGACAGCACGGTCACCGCGGTGGGCGCGACCTCGCGCGGGCGGCCGGGGACCTTGGCGCCCTTCTTCTTGCCACCGGTCCCCTTACCGGCAGAGCCACGAGACGCCATGCGTATCTCGCCTCCTCGTCCTGGTCGGGTGTTCTGGTCGGTGTCACCGGCAACGGCCGGGCGGGCGGAAACGGTCCCGGCCGTTGCCGGTCGGGTACTGCGTGCGGAGCGCAGAATCCCACTCACGATACCGACCCGTCGAACCCGTGCCGGGACGCGGTGGGCCTTAGGGCCCGACCCCCACCGACCCGATCCCGGCGACCCGGCGTCGGACGACGGGCCTCAACGCGCGGTCAGGGTCAGGCGCGGGGCCGGCGGCGACAACGGCACCTGAGAGCGCTGCAGCATCCACGAGGCGATGGTCGAGAACAACGGGCCCGCCGACTGTCCCCCGGAGCCGTCGGAGCTGCGCCGCGGGTTGTCGAGCATGATGCCGATGACGTAGCGCGGGTTGTCCGCCGGCGCGATACCGGCGAACGTGATGTTGTAGCGCGAGTTCGAGTAGCAACCGCACGAGGGGTCGACCTGCTGCGCGGTGCCGGTCTTGCCCGAGATCTGGTAGCCGCTCACCGCGGCCTTGGCGCCGGTGCCCATCTGCTCGCCCATCGGGTCGTCCTGCACGACCGAGCGGAACATGTCGCGGACGACGCGTGCCGTCTGGGGACTCACCACCCGGATCGGCTCGGGACGCGCGCGCTCCTCGGGCTCCTGCCCGTCGCGCTCCTCGGAGATGAGGATGCGCGGCGGGATGCGCAGACCGTCGTTGGCGATGGCCTGGTACATCGCGGTCATCTGCAGCAGCGTCATCGAGAGGCCCTGCCCGATGGGCAGGTTCGCGAACGAGCCGCCCGACCACTGGCTCAGCGCGGGGACCTCGCCGGCGCTCTCGGCGGGCAGGCCGACGCCGGTCCGCTGCCCCAGCCCGAACCTGGACAGCATCTCGGCGAAGCGCTCCTCGCCGACCCTCTTGGCCAGCATCAGGGTGCCGACATTGGAGGACTTGCCGAAGATGCCGGTGGTCGTGTACGGCTCGACGCCGTGCGCCCACGCGTCACGGACGGTGACCCCGGACATCTGGATGCTGCCGGGGACCTTGTGCACGGTGTCCGGGGTGGTCAGGCCGTATTCGATCGCGGCGGCCGCGGTGACGATCTTGTTGACCGAGCCGGGCTCGAACGGCGAGGTGACCGACGGGTTGCCGAGCTCGGCCTTCGGCTGCTCCGACAGCGGCAGCGAGGCGTTGAAGGTGCCGTCGTTGGCCATCGCGAGGACCTCGCCGGTCTTCGCGTCGAGGACCACCGCCGAGGCGGACTTGGCGCCGGAGAGCTGCTTGGCCTTCATGACCTCGCTCTGGACGAACCACTGGGTGTCGGAGTCGAGGGTCAGCCGGACCGTGGCGCCGTTGATCGCCGGGTGCACGTTGCGCATGCTGCCGGGGATGATGGCGCCGTCGGAACCCCGGTCGTAGGTGCGGGACCCGTCGGTTCCGGACAGGATCGCGTCGAGCGACGCCTCGAGTCCGATCAGCCCGTTGCCGTCGTAGTTGACGTCGCCGACGACGTTCGCGGCCAGCGAGCCGCCCGGGTAGAGCCGGATGCTCTGCGGGTCGGCGCCCACCTCCGGGTACTTCTCGGTGATCCGCGACGCCACATCGGGACTCACCGACCGTGCGAGGTACACGAAGGTCTCGTCGCCGGTGATCTTCTCGAGGAGGTCCTTCTCCTCGATCGACCCGCCGAGCATCTCCGAGACGCCACGCGCGATCTCCTTCAGCCGGGTGTCGACGTCGGGCAGTTCCGGGTTCTTCTCGTGCTCGTCGGCGATCGACTTGCGCACCGCCTTGGGCAGGAAGGTCAGCGCCCGCGCCTCGTCGGTGTAGGCGAGCGGACGGCCGTTGCGGTCGAGGATCGAACCGCGCTTGGCGGTGAGCACCTGGGTGTACTCGCGCTGCTGGGCGGCCTCGGCCGAGATCGAGCCCGACTGGATGGTGTGGACGACGATCATCTTGGTCGCAACCGCGAGCACGATGAGCAGCACAACGACGCCGAACACGCGGGTCCGGAAGCCGAACGAGGAGAAACCCCCGCCGTTGCGGGGGCCGCCTCCGCCGAAACGTGGCGGCTTGCCGCCGGATCCGGATCGTCCGGCGCTCCCGCCGGAACCGCGGCCCGGGCGACGTCCCGGGCGGGACGGCCCCTGGCCGACTCGCTCGAAGGTCGCACGTGTCATGCTGGTCAATTCTTCACCGCTTCAGGGTCGTATCAGGGATTTGGCTTCGGTGGTTCGCGATTCGTCCGTGCGCATCCGCCACCTCAGGTGCGGGGCACCACGTTCGGGGCCGGTACGGGCGTCGTCGGTCGCGGCGCCGGGGACTGCTGCGCCGGCGACCGCGGGTCCGGGCTCGGAGGTGCCTGGCCTGCCCCCGGGGTCGGCGGGAGCGTATTCACCGGTGGCGCCGGCTGTCCGGAGGGCGACGGCGGCGCCGGCTGTCCGGAGGGCGACGGCGGCGCCGGCTGTCCGGAGGGCGCCGGGGCGGGCGGGTTCGCCGGGGCGGCCGCAGCGCTTCCGCCCAGACCGATCGAGTCGTCCACCTGCTTCGGGTCGATCTTCTCGGTCGGGTCCGGGGTGGGCTGCGGGTTCAGGTCCACCATCGGCTTGCCGGAGGCCGGCGCCGGCTTGCCGACGATCCGCGGCCGACGGGGATCGTCGACGATCATCCGGGCCGGGTTCTGCGCCGGGATCATGCCGAGACGTGTTGCCTCCCGGGACAACTCGGGCGCCGAGTTGCCTGACTCGTAATCGCGCTTGAGGGCGTCCCGCTGGTCGATCAGGGCCTGGTTCTCCGCCCGCTCGATCCCGAGACGGTAGGAGTCCTGCGCCGCCTTCGTCGACAGCCACAGGCTCAGGCCGAGCCCGAGGACGAGCAGCGCGATCACCGGGACGACGAAAGGCGTGTGCTGCAACCGTTCCCGGAACGACACCCCGGCCAGCGACAATCCCCCGCGGGTTGCGGGTGTCGTCGCCATGCGCTTGCGCCTGCGATCGAGGGCACGTTGCGCGGCCTTGGACCGGGTGGCCCGCTCGGATTCCATCCGGGCGCGCCGCGACAGCCGGGTGTCACCGGCCGCGGCGCCGCGTCGTGATCCGCGTCCCGCGTCGCCCCGACCGCGGGCGTCCGACCGCCGGGGCTCCGAACGTCGTGAGCCCGAGCGCGTCGGGGCCTCTTGCGCGACAGTCATGCTCAGCCCTTCTTCTCGACTCGTTCGATCGCCCGGACCCGCACCGGGGCGGATCGCGGATTGCTGGTCAGTTCCTCCTCGTCCGGACGCTCGGCACCGCGCGTCACGAGACGGAATTCGGCCGCCATGCCGGGCAGTTCGACCGGAAGCCCGGGCGGCGACTTCGACGTCGTACGGGCGACGAACTCCCGCTTGACGATCCGGTCCTCGAGCGACTGATAGCTCATGACCACCACCCGTCCGCCGACGACGAGGGCATCGAGCGCGGCCGGAAGCGCCTCCCGGAGAACGTCGAGTTCGTGGTTCACCTCGATGCGCAGGGCCTGGAAGGTCCGCTTGGCCGGATGCCCTCCGGTGCGGCGGGTGGCCGCCGGGATGGTGGCGTACAGCAGCTCCACCAGGCGTGCGCTGGTGGTGAAGGGTTCCTTCTCCCGCTCCCGGATGACGGCCGAGGCGATCTTGCCCGCGAAGCGCTCTTCCCCGTACTCGGAGAGGACCCGGGCCAGTTCGCCGTGCGAGTAGGTGTTGAGGATGTCCGCGGCGGTCAGCGGGTCGTCGGGATTCATCCGCATGTCCAGCGGGGCGTCGACGGAGTAGGCGAAGCCGCGGCCGGCCTGGTCGAGCTGCATCGAAGAGACCCCGAGGTCGAACAGGGCGGCGTCGATCGACGTCTCCCCCGCCTCGGCGAGGACGTCGTCGATCTCGTGGAAGGTCGCCTGGTGCAGCGAGAGCCGGTTCGAGTGCGGCTCGAGCCGACGCCGCGCGATGTCGAGTGCCGAGGAGTCCCGGTCGATGCCGATGACCCGCACGTTCGGGAAGGCGTTCAGGATGAGTTCGCTGTGCCCGCCGGCTCCGAGAGTGGCGTCGAGGAAGACGCGGGTCTCGTCCGATTCCAGTGCCGGGGTGAGCAGTTCGACGATCCGGCGCCCCATGACCGGGATGTGGCCGAACTCGCCGGACCGGCGTGTGTCGTCACCAGTGTCATCCACTCGAGGGCCCCCATCGGCGTTTCGGCCTGATCGTTCGGCAGGTTCGTGTCGGCTCTTCCATCTGTGTCACCGAGGTGACGTCTCGGGCAGGGTCGCAGAGTGCGGGTCCGGGGTTCCGGATGGAGCGGGGTCCCGGTCCGATCACGCACCTGGCGTTGGGGAAGTACGCCAGGGTCGTGCCGGACCGGGGCCTCGTGCCACCCGAAGCCGTGGTCCTCTTCTGCGGCCCCTCGGCTACAGGACCGCGTTCAACGCGGCCGAGTTGGCTGCCGAGAAGTCCTCCTCGTGCCGGGCCTGGTACTCGTCCCATGCGGCCGAATCCCAGATCTCGACGTGGTCGTAGGCGCCGAACACCACGCATTCCTTGGACAGTCCCGCGTAGGTCCGATGGGCGGCGGACAGGACGATCCTGCCCTGACCGTCCGGCCGCTGTTCTTCCGAACCGGCGAAGAACGTCCGCTGGAACGCACGCAGATCGGGGTTGCTGCGTGACGCCTCGACGATCCTCGCCGCGATCGCGTCGAACTCCTCGGTCCGATACACCGACAGGCTGTGATCCTGGCCTTTCGTGACCACCAATCCTCCCGCCAGATCGTCGCGGAACCGCGCAGGCAACGTGAGTCGCCCCTTGTCGTCCAACTTGGGCCGGTATTCGCCGACAAATCGCACAGACGACATGTCGACACCTCCTGCCCCCTGGGATTCACGCTCCGGATCGCTTCACCCAGTGCTGTCACAGTACCCCACTTTCCCCCACTTTCCACCCCAGGTGCCCACTCGATCTCCCACCGGCAGTAAATCCCCAGTTCAGAAGGGTGAAATTTTGGGTCGATCTGCGTGTCCCGACGATCGGACCACGTCGAACCGCGGTTACACCCGAGCCTCATGTGACGTGAGAGGCGTCTGCGACATGCATTTGTCCCGGAGTGGGGCGAAGTGGGGAGCCCAGGTGGGGGGAAGTGGGGACTCCCGGTGGGGAGCAGTGGGGAACGCGTGGCGGGCGGCCGCATACCGGCGGGCCGGCAGCCGCGGCACCGGGTCCGACATGCACGCAAAGAGCCGCGTCCCGAGATGGGACGCGGCTCTGTCTCTGAGTCGTATCGAGGCCACCGACGCCCTCAGGGGGCGCGGTGGGGCCTCACTCCTGTTCGAAGCGGCGGTTGAAGCGCTCCTCCATCCGTTCGGACAGCTTGCGCTTGCCTCCGCGGCCACCGGCAGGCTTGCGGGCGCCGCGACCGATGGGGGTCACCGTCGCGTCGTCGGAATCGTCACCCCACAGGGCGAAGAGTCCGGCGCCGAACATCACCAGGAAGCCCAGGAGGCTGACGATCGGGAAACCCCCGATGTCGATCTTGACGATGAGACCGCCGACGAGCAGTACCAGGCCGACGGCGAAGATCGCCACGGCCTGCAGGCGGCGACGGCCACTCGACCTGCCGAGCCGACGGCTCTTGACGCTGGACGCAAACTTGGGGTCTTCCGCGTACAGAGCGCTCTCGATCTGTTCGAGCATGCGTTGCTCGTGCTCCGAAAGTGGCACCGACCCTCCTTCTCCCTGATCCGCGACGCCGACGTCGGTCAACCGCGACCGGTAGGGCGTCTGCGCCATATATACACCCATGATACGAGGTGAAATCGGCCGCGACCACCATAACCGGGTCTTGTACGGGACGAACCGATCACGGTTTCATGCCGAGCACACAGGAAACGTGCCGCACCTCACGCGGTCTGCCCGATATGGACCTCGTCCGTCCCGAATTTGCCTTGTTCGTAGGCGATGACGAGGGTCTCGACCTTGCGAAGGAAGTCGACGACGAGCAACCGCATGCCGGCGACGCTCTCTGGATCGAGAGTCCGGATGATCCCCGACTCGATCTTCATCCGTACAGACGACAGCGATGCGAAGCGCGCGGCGGGACCGGCCAGCTCGGGCACGACGACCCCGATGCGCGTCCACGCGTTGGAGGTCCTGCGCCGCGTCGTGGTCGGCGGCTCGCCGATCGCGAGCGCCGCACCTGCGGCACGCAGCGCGACCAGATAGAGCTGCCGGAAACGCTCGGCGTCGTCGGTGACACCGTCGGCGTTGTCGAGGAGCAGATGCGCGCGCTGGAGGAGATCCCGGGCACGACCGACCATGACCGGGTCGACGGGAACCCCGCGGCGCGACCCCGATGCGGACCGGCGGGTGGTGGTCCTGCTGGGCATGGCGTCCTCCTCTCTGCCGTGCACCCCTCTCGTGCACCGGGCCGGCAACACCCGGCGTTCCGTGCCGCCGGGGCTGTGTCGTACCGAAGCCTGCCGGAAGGGTCTGACATCGCTCGGCCCGCTCACTCGGCGGAGTGCACACACGTGCGGCGGCGAGGCGTGTCCGGCGGCAGACGCTTCCCTCGTCCGCCACCGGACCGCCCGAGTCGTCGGATGAACGCGAACAGCTTGCGGAGGCACATTCATCGAACACCCGTTCGACACGTTCAATATAGCTAGCGACGGGCACCTCTTCAAGACGTGGACCGTCACCTTCGTGCGGGCGCCGATCGGCCGATCGGCACACGCACGTGGATCGAACGCAACTGGTTCAACACCAGGGCCCACGGCCCGAATTCCGCGACCGGCGGGTTCGGGCACGGGCGGAGCCGGCACCGAGAGGACAGTCCCACCAGCATGGTCCAGAACACCGCGACCCACCGGGTGTGGACGACGGGCGCCGATCGACGGACGGCCCGGCCGTGACCATCCGGCTGGTGACCCTGAGCGGTCAGGACTCGCACATCTGGCTCGAGCCGGCGCTCGACGTGTACGTGACCGCGATGGGATACCCCCGCGGGACCGAGATCCATCGAGCCGCCCTGTGGCGCGAGCACATCGCCCGGCCCGGCTGGCGCGCGATCGGGGCGATCGCGACCATCCCACCGGACGAGGCGCAGGCCATGCCCACCGCGCGGCGCCGGGTCGCCCCGCCCGTCGGCCGGGGCCCGGGCGACGTCCTCGTCGGCATCGCCTACGGCTACACCGGCGCCACCGGCCAGTGGTGGAACCAGCAGCTGCGACTCGGACTGCGCCAGACCGGCCGCTCCCCCGAGGACATCGAGGCCATCGCGCGCGACTACTTCGAGCTCACCGAGCTCCACGTCCACCCCACCGCCCAGGGGCACGGCATCGGACAATGGCTGCTGGTCAACCTGCTCGCCGACCGTCCGGAACGCCACGTCCTGCTGTCGACCCCGGAGATCCCGGCCGAGCGCAACCGGGCCTGGTCGTTGTACCGACGCATGGGTTTCCAGGACGTCCTGCGCAACTTCACCTTCACCGGCGACCCGCGCCCGTTCGCCTTCCTCGGCCGCCCGCTGCCCCTCGAGTTCCGCCCGCAGGCCGGCGAGGCGGGATGACCGCGCCGCGCACCCCGTCGGCCACACCGCACGGCCTCCGGCGCGATGCGGTGATCGTCGGCGGCGGCCACAACGGTCTCATCGCCGCGGCCTATCTCGCGCAGGCCGGGCGCGACGTCGAGGTGCTCGAGCGCGACGCCATCCCCGGCGGCGCGGTGTCCACCGTCGAGCGCTTTCCGGGACACCGCATCGACCGCGGCTCGTCGGCGCACCTGATGATCCGGCACTCCCCCGTCCTCGACGACCTCGACCTCGCCGCCCACGGGCTGCGGTACATCGACTGCGACCCGTGGGCATTCGTCCCGGCCACGGACTCGGCCCCTGCGATCGTCTTCCGCACCGACCTCGACGCCACCTGCGCTTCGATCGAACGTTCGTGCGGCGCAAGGGATGCCGCCGCCTACCGGGAGTTCGTCGCGACCTGGACCCCGCGGGCCGCGGCGGTGATGGACGCGTTCTACCAGCCGGCGACGATGGGGCGTTTCGGCCGCTCCTTCCTCGGCCTCGGGTCCACCGCGTCGTCGGCCCGCACCGGCGTGATCGGCCGCCGCGGGGGCGAGATGCTCAACCTGACCGCCGAGCTCATGGCCCCCGGCGACGCGCTGCTCGACCGCTGGTTCGACTCCGAGCACCTCAAGGCCGGCCTCGCCTGGTTCGGCGCGCAGTCCGGCCCGCCGATGAGCGCGCCGGGCACCGCGCCGATGATCGGTTTCGCCGCACTCATGCACCGGATTCCCCCGGGACGCGCGGTCGGCGGCAGCGGGGCCCTGACCGACGCGCTCGTGAGCCGGATCGGCGCCGACGGCGGACAGATCTCGTGCGGCGACCCCGCCGTGTCGATCACGCGATGCGGCGACCACTGGCGGGTCGAGACCGCGTCCGGTGATCGCCGCTGCACGCCGACGGTGATCAGCGCGTGCCACGTCCTGACGACGCTGGACCTGCTCGCGGCGGGCGGATTCGACCCGGCGACCATCGAGCGCTGGCGACGCGACATCGTCGTCGGCACCGGGATCGGGATGGCCGTGCGTCTGGGCACCACCGCGCTGCCCGAGTACCAGGGCCTGCCCGACGACCTGCCCGCGCACGGAGTGCATTCCGCCCTCGGACTCCTCGTCACCGACCGGTCGCACCTCGTGCGCGCGCATTCCGCGGCGGCGGTCGGTGAGCTGCCGCCGCGACCGGCGGTGGTCGCGATGAGCTTCTCGGCGATCGACCCGGGCCTCGCCCCCGAGGGCCGGCACGCGATCAACCTGTGGGCGCAGTGGCATCCGTACCGGCTCGCCGCAGGCGACTGGGCGGACGCCGGTGCCGCCGCGGCCGAGGCCGTGTGCGCCGAGGTCGACCGGCACGCACCCGGTTTCGCGGAGTCGATCGACCACAGGTTCGTCCAGACGCCGGCCGACCTGGAGGAAGAGTTGGGCATGATCGGCGGCAACATCATGCACGTGGAGATGTCGATCGACCAGATGTTCATGTGGCGGCCCACGCCCGATCTCGCCGGTCACCGCGTGCCCGGCGCGGACGGGTTGTTCCTGGCCGGGGCGTCGACGCACCCCGGCGGCGGCGTCACCGGCGCCAGCGGATACATCGCCGCCCACGCCGTCTTGCGGCGCAGACGGCTCTTCGGCTGAGCGTCTGGCACGATGAGCAGCGTGCGATCGTCGACTCCCGATACGGATTCACCGACCCTCGATGCCGCTCGCGGCCACCGGTCCCGTCGCCGCCTGACACCGCTGGCGGTCCTCCTCGCGGCGTTGCTGCTGTCGCCGCTGACGGCCGGCTGCCTCGAGCGGTCGACGACCGTCGGCGACCGCTACTCCGGCAACGTCATCGTCGCGACCTCCCCGGACAACCCGCGGGGAGCGCCCCAGCTCGACATCCCGGAATCGATGCTCGGCCAGGTCTCGGTGACGGAATACAAGGAGAGCCCGGACGACGAGAACGGGGACGACAAGAGCGGGGACGAGAAGAACGAGGAGAAGGTCACCCGGGTCGGCACCCGCGCGAGTTTCACCGATCTCACCGCCGGCCAATTCGGTCAGCTCGGCGACATCGTCGCCGACGCCTACGGCGAGACCTCGTTGACGATGGACCTCACCGCCAAGCGCAGCGGCGAGGTGGTCCGGTTCCGCGGCGACACCGACCTCTCCGAGCTCGTGCCCAATCGCGACCACGTGCAGCTCACGGTGACCTTCGGCGGGCCGGTCACGGCCACCAACGGCGAGCAGGTCGGCGAGTCGACCGTCACCTGGACACCGAAGCCGGGCGAACCGTCGGACCTCAGCGCCGACGCCACCTACCCCGATCCGGCGACCGCGGCGGTGAGCAGCTGGTCGTGGTTCCTCGCGATCGTCTGCCTGCTGGTGGTCGCCGTCATCGCGCGGATGGCCTACCGGATGCGCTACAAGGGCCCGCGCCCGGGACGTCCGACGAAGAACACCACGCCGACCTCGCTGTCCGCCGAAGGACTGTCGGCCGCGGCCGACCCGACTTCCCCGGCCACCGCGGGCAAGGGATCATCGGGCAACAGCTCGTCGGGCGAGGCCTCCGGCAAGGACGCCTGACCGGCGCCGAACCGGCAACCCGGGATCGCAGGCCCCGCGGGCCCGCCCGGCAGCGCACGTCAGGCTGGGACGTGGAGCGCCGCGTCGACGTCGACGCCGAGCCGGCCGAGCACCTCGGTGGTCGCCTTCGCGAAGTTGAGGCTGCAGAAGTGCAGGCACGGCGCGCCCTCGGCGATGAGCCGCTCGGCGGTTTCGGTCGCGAAGTCGATGCCGACGGCGCGGACCGCCTCGCGGTTCTCCTCGGGCCCGTCGCCGGCGGCCTTCGCGAATCGCTCCTCCACCGCCGGCGGGATCACCGAGCCCGACAGGTAGGCCATGCGCTTGATGCTCGCGAGGGAGGTCACCGGCATGATGCCCGGGATGATCGGCTTGGCGCCCTGCTCGGGGTCGGCCTTGCTCACCCGGTCGCGCAGGCGCAGGTAGTCCTCGACGTCGAAGAAGATCTGGGTGATCGAGTACTCGGCACCGGCACGCAGCTTGTTCACCAGGTTGGCGGTGTCGTGCTCGAGATCGATCGCGCGGTGGTGTCCCTCGGGGAAGGAGGCGACGCCGACGTGGAAGTCGCCGAGGTCCTTGATGAGCCGGACGAGTTCGACGGCGTACTCGACGCCGTCGGGGTGCTTGACCCACTCGCCCAGCGGATCACCGGGCGGGTCGCCGCGCAGGGCGAGGAGGTTCGTGATGCCCTGATCGGCGTAGGCGCCGACCAGCGCGCGCAGCTCGTCGACGCTGTGGTTGACCGCGGTCAGGTGCGCGACGGGCAGCAGGGTGGTCTGGGCGGCGAGCTCGCCGGTGATGCGCACCGTCCGGTCGCGCGTGGACCCGCCCGCGCCGTAGGTCATCGACACGAAGGCCGGGGACAACCGCTCGAAGATGCGCACCGCGCGCCACAACCGGGCCTCGCCGTCGGCGTCGCGCGGGGGCATGAACTCGACGGAGAACGGCACCGGTCCACGGTGCGGAGCGGACAGGCGTTCGACGATCGAAGGTGCCGGAGCGGTTGGGGTCACCCGCCCAGTGTAGAGAGCGATTCGCATAGCCTGGCAGGGTGACCTCCGCCATCCCCATGCCGGCCTCGCTCGATGCGGTCCCGGCGGCCGTCGAGGCCGAACTGCGCACGTTCTTCGACACCGCGGTGCCCGCGGCCACCGAGATCGCCCCCGTGGTGGGCGCCGCGGCCGGCCTCGTCCGCGAGTTCGTGTTGCAGGGCGGCAAGCGCATCCGTCCGGTGTTCGCCTTCGCGGGCTGGCGTTGCGGGATGACCGAATCCGCGCGGCCCGACGAATCTGCGGCCGACGGTTCCGGTCTCGACGACCCCACGGTGGGCCGCGACGCCTCCGACGCCCTGCGCGTCGGTGCGGCACTCGAACTGGTCCAGGCCTGCGCCCTCATCCACGACGACATCATCGACCACTCCGACACCCGCCGGGGGAACCCGACGCTGCACCGCGTCTTCCAGTCGCGCCACGTGGAGGCCGAGTGGGCCGGTGACGCCGCCGAGCACGGCGTGGCGGCCGCGATCCTCGCCGGCGACCTCGCGCTCGCCTGGGCCGACGACCTCGTGCACGACCACCGGCCGGGGGCACCGACGGAATCGGCCGAGGGCGCCGACCGGCGGTATCGCGCACTGCCCCCGGCGGTCGGGGCCACGTGGGCGTCGATGCGCACCGAGGTGCTCGGCGGGCAGTTCCTCGACATCGTCAACGAGGCCAGCGGCGACGAGTCGGCCGCGGCGGCATACCGGGTGATGGAGTTCAAGACCGCCGCCTACACGGTGGCCCGCCCGCTCGAACTCGGCGCCCGCCTGGCCGGTGCGTCGGAGCCCCTGGTGGCGACGCTGCGCCGGATCGGCCACGACCTCGGCATCGCGTTCCAGCTGCGCGACGACCTGCTCGGCGTCTTCGGCGATCCCGCCCGCACCGGCAAACCGTCCGGCGACGACCTCGTGTCCGGCAAGCGCACCGCCCTGCTGGGGACCGCGCTGCGGCGCGCCGACGACACCGACCCGGCACTGGGACAGCGTCTGCGCGAGCTGATCGGACGCCCGCTCGACGACGCCGAACTGGCCTCGGCCCGCGGAATTCTCGTCGACGTTGGAGCGGTCGCCGAGATCGAGACCGCCATCGACGACCTGCTGGGCAACGCACTCGCCGCACTGGACTCCGCGGACATCGGCGACGAGATCCGGGCCGAACTCACCGCGGTGGCGCACCGGACCGCGCATCGCGAGGCATGACCATCCGCCGCGATCTCCTGATCGGCGCACTGGGTTCGGTCCTGGTGTGCCTGGGCAGTTTCGGCGTCGGCGACCCGCCCCGCAACTGGACCGTCCTGACCGACCTGGGGATCAGCTGGATCACCTACGGCCACGGCAAGAACGTCTCCGGCGTCCTCTTCTGGGCCGGGGTCTTCTGCATGGTGTTCGCGTGGGTCCGGCTGGGGCGCGGACTCCTCCGTGCGGCTCGACGACCGGACGGCGGGGACGACGCACCGCCCGCGCCGGGCACCCGGACGCTGCAGCGTTGGCTGTTGGCCTGGGCGGCACCGCTGCTGGTCGCCGCGCCGGTCTACAGCCGCGACGTCTACGCCTACCTCGCGCAGGGCGCGGTGTTCGGCGCGGGCTTCGACCCCTACGCCGACGGGCCCGCGCACAACCCGGGGCCCCTCGTCGACTCCATGGCCACGGTCTGGGCCACCACCACGGCCCCCTACGGACCGTTCACGATGGGCCTGTTCCGGGTGGTCACCGACGTCACCGGCGACCACGTCGTGCTCGGCGTCCTGGCCATCCGGCTGGTCCTGCTGCCCGGACTCTTCCTGTCGCTCTGGGCGATCCCGCGCCTGGCGGCTCATTTCGGCGCGTCCCCGCAGACCGGGCTGTGGCTGGCCCTCTTCAACCCGATGGTGCTCATCCACATCGTCGCCGGCCCGCACGTCGAGATGCTCATGATGGGCGTGCTCGCCACCGGCCTCGCCCTGGTCGTCGCCGGGCGCCACGCCTGGGGCACGGCGGTTCTCGCGATGGCGGTCTCGATCAAGATCACCGCCGGGGTAGCGGTGCCGTTCGTGCTGTGGATCTGGCTGTCGCACATCCGGTCCCGGCGTCCGGTGACCCCGCGCGACGTCGTCGGGGTCTTCGCCGCGATCGTGGCGATCTCGCTGGCCGTGTTCGGCTTCTGGACGCTGGTCGTCGGGCTGGGCGTCGGCTGGCTGACCGGACTCGGATGGGCCGACGTCATCATCAACTGGTTCACGATCCCGACCCTCGTCGCGCACGTCGTGACCCTCGTCGCGGCGCCCTTCGTCGCGCTGAATCTGCAACCGGTGCTGGAGATCACGCGCGCCATCGGCTCGGCGGTGCTGGCGCTGGTCCTCGTCGCACTGTGGTGGCGCAAGCGTCACGACGAGCGGACCGCGGTCGCGGGC
Organism: Gordonia paraffinivorans NBRC 108238; assembly: GCF_000344155.1. Lineage (GTDB taxonomy): Bacteria > Actinomycetota > Actinomycetes > Mycobacteriales > Mycobacteriaceae > Gordonia > Gordonia paraffinivorans. The sequence goes on from NZ_BAOQ01000022.1 coordinate 20,052, forward strand.
ATCGCGTGGGCGATGCTCGCCGTCCTGGTGCTCGAACCGTCCACGCTCCCCTGGTATTACACGTGGGTGCTCGTGGTCGCGGTGGCGTTCACGCTGCCCCGCTGGACGTACGCGACGGTGGTCGGGGCGTCGACGTTCCTGCTGATCGTCTTCCAGCCGGACGACGCGATCGTCTTCTACAAGCCGTTCGAACTCGTGCTGGCGTTCGCGCTCGCCGGACTCGCGGCCTGGTCACTCGTGCGGCCGGATCCGTTGCGGCTCGGCCGGTTCGGCCGCTGGGCGTGGGGCGCCGAGGACGCCGCGGGAACCCCGGCCGGGGCCACCGGTCAGAAGGCCTGAGCCTGCGCCCGTCGGATGACCTCGCGCGCGGAGTGCGTGTGCAGCGCGGCGGCCGGGTGGAGGCCGAGATCCTCCTGCACGGTGAACAGCCACGCCAGCGCCTCGTCGCGCGTGTAGCCGCCGTCGAGCAGCACCTCGACGAGACCGTAGAAGTGCTTGACCACTCCGAGGTCGTCGAAGAACACCGCCGGGACGGCCGGTTGACCGCCGCGGGAGACGGCGAGCAGGTGATGGTCGCGGATCAGGGTGCGGACACGGTTCGACGACACGCCGAGACGCTTGGCGACATCCTCGACCGAGAGTGTCTCGACATCAGGGGGCAGAGTGTCCGGGGACAACGGTAGGGAACCCACGTGATGCAGCGTAGCGGCTGCGCGGGGCCGGTGAAACCGCAGCACCGGCACCCGGTGTCGGTCGATCCGCACGATCGGCCGACAACGGTCGAGATCACCGGCTCCGGTGACCCCGACCGCGCGGGCGTGCAGGTAGATTCAGCGTCGTGAACTCCCCCGTCGACACGATGCTCGGCACCGTCCTCGAGGACCGGTACCGCATCGACGCACCCATCGCGCGGGGCGGCATGTCGGCGGTCTATCTCGGTGTCGACCTGCGGCTGGGACGCGACGTCGCGGTCAAGGTCATGGACCCGCGGTATTCCGCCGACCCACAGTTCCTGCGCCGCTTCGAGTTCGAGGCCCGGGCGGTCGCCGGACTCAAGCATCCCGGGCTGGTCGCGGTCTACGACCAGGGCATCGACGGCGGGATCGCGTTCCTGGTCATGGAACTCGTCGACGGCGGCAGCCTCCGCGAGCTGCTCCGCGAGCGGGGCCCGATGCCGCCGCACGCCGTCGTGGCGGTCGCCGATCCGGTCCTCGGCGGTCTCGGCACGGCGCACGCCGCCGGACTCGTCCACCGGGACGTCAAACCCGAGAACGTGCTCATCTCGGACGCCGGCGAGGTGAAGGTCGCCGACTTCGGACTGGTGCGGGCGGTCGCCGAGGCGGGCGTGACCTCGGCCAGCGTCATCCTGGGCACCGCCGCCTACCTCTCCCCCGAGCAGGTCGAGTCCACCCATGCCGACGCCCGCAGCGACGTCTACTCGATGGGCGTGATGATGTTCGAGCTCCTCACGGGCAGAACGCCTTTCCACGGCGATTCGCCGCTCGCCCTGGCCTACCAGCGACTGTCCTACGACGTGCCCGCGCCCGGCGACGTGATCGCGGGCGTCCCGGCCGAGTTCGACGAAATCGTGCTGCGCGCCACCGAGCGGAACCCCGACGACCGGTACGCGGACGGCTTCGAGATGCAGGCGGCGCTGCTCGCGGTGGCCGACGAACTCCACCTGCCGCCGTACACGGTCCCGGCCCCGCGCCGTTCGCGGGAGCGGGAGATCCGTGCGCGCTACCGCGCGGCCGCGCCGGCCGGTCACGGCACCCGGGTCCAGTCGCGTCCGGGACCCTACGAACCGGGGAACTCCGCAGCGGATGCCCCGGCCCCCGTGGAGTCACCCCGTCCGGTCGCGGCGGTCGGCGATCCGTCGCCGGCACCGCCCCGACCCGGGCGGCCCGCGCCGCGCCGGTCCGCCGAGCTCGACGACCGCACCGACCTCGAACCCGAGTTCATCGGCGGCAGCCGCCTGGGTTCGGTGCTGTGGATCCTGTTCGTGCTGCTGGTGGTCGCAGGCCTCGGCGCCGCCGGGTTCTACGTGGGCGCCACCTATCTCGCGGTGTTCTGACCACGCCCGGCGACCGTCCGACCGCCTCGCAATGACTAGCCGCGGAGCATCTCCGCGACGAGGAATGCCAGCTCCAGCGACTGCTGGGTGTTCAGGCGCGGGTCGCAGGTGGTCTCATAACGTCCCGCGAGATCGGCGTCGGAGATCTCCTGCGCGCCGCCGAGGCACTCGGTGACGTCCTCGCCGGTGAGCTCTACGTGGACACCGCCCGGATGGCTGCCGAGCGCGCGATGGACCTCGAAGAAGCCCTGCACCTCGTCGACGATGCGGTCGAAGTGACGGGTCTTGTAACCGGTCGACGCCTCGTGGGTGTTGCCGTGCATCGGGTCGCACTGCCAGATGACCTTGTGTCCGGTCGCCTCGACGGCGCTGACGATCGCCGGGAGCACCTCGCGCACCTTGTTGTTGCCCATGCGGGCCACGAGGGTGAGACGGCCCGGCTGGTTGTGCGGGTCGAGCCGCTCGACGTACTCGACGGCCTGCTCGGGAGTGGTGGACGGGCCGATCTTCACACCGATCGGGTTGTTGATGAGCTCGGCGAAGGCGATGTGCGCGCCGTCGAGCTGGCGCGTCCGCTCCCCGATCCACAGGAAGTGGGCCGACAGGTCGTAGAGGACCTTCTCGGCGCCCTCGGCACCACGCGGGCTGTCCGCCAGGCGCAGCATCGCGCGCTCGTAGTCGAGGACGAGGGCCTCGTGGGAGGCGTAGATCGCCGCCGACTTCAGGCTCGAGTCGGTCACGCCGCAGGCGTCCATGAAGCGCAGGCCGCGGTCGATCTCGGCGGCGAGCGCCTCGTAGCGGGCGCCGGCCGGCGAGGTCCGCACGAACTCGCGGTTCCAGTCGTGGACGCGGTGCAGGTCGGCCTCGGCCTGGGTGAGCGCGCGGACCAGGTTCATCGCGGCGGCGGCGTTGGCGTAGGCGCGCACCAGGCGTGACGGGTCGTGGCGGCGCACGGCCTCGTCGGCCGGGAAACCGTTGACCATGTCACCGCGGTAGGACGGCAGGCCCAGGGCGTCGGTGTCCGACGACCGCGGCTTGGCGTACTGGCCGGCGATGCGGGCGACCTTGACCACCGGCAGGCTCGCGCCGTAGGTCAGGACGACGGCCATCTGCAGCAGCGTGCGGATGTTGGCCTTGATGTGGGGCTCGGTGTTGTCGGCGAAGGTCTCCGCGCAGTCACCGCCCTGCAGCAGGAACGCGCGCCCCTCGGCGACGGCGGCGAGCTGATCGCGCAGCGACTCGACCTCGGCCGGCATGCAGATCGGGGGAACCGACTCGAGGACCGTGCGCATCCTGCGGGCCTCGTCGGGATCCCAGCTCGGCTGCTGCAGCGCCGGTCGGCTCAGCGCGGCGTCGAACCGCTCCTGCAGGCCGCCCGGCAGCGGGGGCAGTTCGGGGAGTTCGTCGATCGGAACGTCTACGGTCCAGTTCACCACCGTTCCAGACTAATGGAGCGTCGCGGCCCGGACACCCGGCAGGGTCAGTTCCCGCGGGCCGCACTCGCCTTCTCGATCGCCTCCCAGCGTCGCAGGTTGTGGCGGGCGTCGCTGAGCGCGTCGTGGGCATCCGACGGCGCGGGCGGCAGCGGCGGACGTCCGGCCGCCTCCCAGTGCTGTCGCAGCTCCCGGGTGAACCGCGGGATCGCCCGCGGCAGTGCGGTCATCGGGCCCCACAGCTGGCAGAGCACGACGTGGTCGTAGGCGCCGACCCACGCCCAGAGCTCGATGTCGGTGCCGTCGGCGGTGAGGAAGTCGAGGAGGTCGTCGCGGATGCGACGACGGTCCTTCCACACCGGCGAGGACGGCGACGGCAGTTTCGGCAGGACGTTCGCGCGCACCCAGTCCCCGGCCCGGCCGGGGTCGAACTCGGTGGACACCGCATAGAACTCGCGACCGTCCTCACCGACGACTCCGATCGAGACCAGCTCGATGGTGTTTCCGTCCTCGATGAACTCGGAGTCGTAGAAGAACCGCATGGGGACAGTATTCACGGCGTCGGCCCGCGAGGCCGCATCCGCGGGCGGGCGCCGCGCGGGTCCGACGCACATTTGGGCATCCGCACCTCATGCTGGCTACCCTGGTAATCCGTGCGCTCCAGGTCTGTGCTGGCGACCGCTTTCCTGGCGGCGTCGATCATCGCGCGGCTCGTGTGGGACACGCTGACCGTCAACGGCAGGAACTTCGTCGACCTGCATGTTTACCGCGATGGCTCGGCGGGCCTCGCCGACGGGTCGCTCTATTTGTTCACCTACGCCGGCGAGACCGACTTCGCGCTCCCCTTCACCTACCCGCCGTTCGCGGCGGTGGTCCTCTATCCCCTCTCGCTCATCCCCTGGGACATCGTGGCGGTCGGCTGGCAGCTGGCGACCTTCGCCTCCCTGTACGCGTGTGTGGTGCTGGCCCTGCGCCTGACCGGCAGGAGCACCGGCGTCCACTACCTGGCCGCGCTGTGGACCGCGCCGGCGATCTGGTGCGAGCCGGTCCGGGTGACGCTCGACTACGGGCAGATCAACATCTTCCTGATGCTCGGCACCCTGCTGGCCATCTACTGGGCCCGCCGCACCAACGGCTCGCCGGGCGATCGCGGGATCATCGCCGGAGGCGTGCTCATCGGTTTGATGGCCGGGATCAAGCTGACCCCGGCGGTCTCCGGCCTCTGGTACCTCGCCGCCCGTCGCCCCTGGGGCGCGCTGTGGGCGGCCGTCTCCTTCGTCGGCACCGTCCTCGGCTGCCTGCTGCTGTTCCCCGAGGTGACACGCACCTACTACGGGACCCTGCTGGGCGACGCGGACCGGATCGGACCCGTCGAGGAGGTGATGAACCAGAGCCTGCGCGGGACGCTGTCGCGCCTCGTCGGTTTCGACGTCGGCAACGGGTGGATCTGGTTCGTCGGGGTCCTCGTCGCGGCGGTCGTCGCGTTCTTCGCCTGGCGTGCGGTGTCCGACCTGCTCGGCATCCTGCTCGTGGTCCAGTTCCTCGGGCTGCTCGTCTCCCCCATCTCCTGGGCGCACCACTGGGTGTGGGTCGTCCCGCTCGGCATCTGGCTGGTGCACGGCGCCGGCGCCCGCCGCCCGGGTGCCCGGGCCGTGTTCGCGATGTGGGTGGTGATCGCCGGACTCGGCGTCCCGTGGGTGCTGCGCGTGCTCGACGAGTACGGACCGCAGCCCGCCGACGCGGTCGTGGCGGTCTTCGGCGCGGCCTGGCCGATCGCCACCTTCGTCACGATGGGCTGGCTCATCGCCACCCGTGCGCACCGCGACGCCGGCCCCGCCGACGACCCCGAGGCCGCTGCCAACCCGGAGTCCGCCGCCAACCCCGAGGCCGCCGCCAACCCGGAGTCCGACGGCCGGCCGAGGGACGTGGTCGCCGCGGCCGTCATCGACCGTGATCGCGTGCTGCTGGCACAGCGCGCCCATCCGGCCGCTCTCGCGGGCAAATGGGAGTTGCCCGGCGGCCGGGTCGAGGCGGGCGAGACCCACGCGCAGGCGCTGGTCCGGGAGATCCGCGAGGAGCTCGGCGCCGAGGTCGAGGCCGGCGACGGGATCGGGACGCCGGTGGCCCTGCCGAACGGCCTGACGCTGCACGCCTACCGGGCCCGGCTGCGGTCGGGGACCCCGGCCGCGCTGGAACACCTCGAGATGCGCTGGTTCACCGCCGCGGAACTGCGTGCGCTCGACGCCGAGGACGTCGTGCCGGCCGACCGCGGCTGGATTCCGGATCTGTGCCGCGCACTCGAGGAGACGCGGGTCCGCGACGCCGGTTGATCAGGTGCCGGCCGGGTCCGTGCCGGCCGGGCAGGTGCCGGCCGGGTCCGGTCCTCGACGGGAACGACGCAGCCCGATTCGACGCTCAGCCGGGTGCCGTGCCCAGCCCGGTGCGACGCTCAGCCGGGTGCGGTGCTCAGCCCGATTCGACGCTCAGCCCGGTGCGACGCTCAGCCCGGTGCGGGCGCCCGGGCCGGGTCTCACCCCGGCAGGGCGTGATGCTCAGGCGGCGTCGGCCGCCGGCGGGGTGACCTCGGGCTTGGCGTTTTTCAGCGTCGCCGCGTAGACGTCGACGTACTGCTGGCCCGACAGCTGCATCAGCTCGTACATGATCTCGTCGGTGACGGCGCGCTCGATGTAGCGGTTGCCCTGCATGCCCTCGTAGCGCGAGAAGTCGAGGGGCTTGCCGATCCGCACGGTCACCTTGCACGGCCGCGGCAGGATGGTGCCGGGCGGGTTGAACTTGTCGGTGCCGACCATCGCGACCGGGATGACCGGGACGCCGGTGTCCATGGCGAGGCGTGCGAGGCCGGTCTTGCCCTTGTAGAGACGACCGTCGGGCGAGCGGGTGCCCTCCGGGTACATGCCCATCAGCTTGCCCTTGCGCAGCTGACGCCGGGCGGCGATGAACGCGCCCTCGGCGGCCGCTGCGCCGGACCGGTCGATGGGGATCTGGCCGACGGCGGTGAAGAACCAGCGCTGGAAGGCGCCCTTGAGGCCGGTGCCGGTGAAGTACTCGCTCTTGGCGAGGAAGTAGATGCGACGGTTGACCATCAGCGGCAGGAAGAAGCTGTCCATCACCGCCAGGTGATTGCTCGCCAGGATCGCCGGGCCGTCGGCGGGGATGTTCTCCTGGCCCTCGATCGTCGGGCGTCCCAGCAACCGGAGGAACGGCCCCAGGAAGATGTACTTGAACGCCCAGTACCACATGAGACTCTCCTCGCCGCGCACTTTCCCGCCGTCATCGCCGACCGCGGACCCATCCGAAGGGGCCACCGCCGCACGCGTGGCCCCGACATCAGAACCATACCCGCGTCGGGCCCCGCGCAGGGGATCCGGTTTCTAGCCGCGGGCGACCCGACTGCCTCCGGCTTGCTCCGCGTTTTCGTTCTGCGCGGCCCGAAATGCTTGGCGCGCAACCTCTGCCGCCCCGACCACGCCGGCGGTCTCCCCGAGCTGCGTGCCGCGGATGCGGGCGAGCTGCCGGTGGCCGGCGCCGGTGACCTGCCGGGCGTAGTGCTCCCGCGCCTCGTCGAGGAACAGGCCCGACGCGGCGCCCACCCCTCCGGCGAGCACGATCAGGTCGGGGTCGAAGATGTCGGCGATCATCGCCAGACCCTGACCGAGCGAGGTCGCGAATCTCCCGAAGGCCGCGAGCGCCACGGCGTCGCCGTCGGCCGCGGCACCGGCCACCCGCCGGCCGGTGAGAGAACCGGGATCGGCGGCGACGTCGGCGGCCAGCTGGCTGCGCCCCCAGTCGCCGTCGGCCAGCAGCTCCACCACGGTGTCGACCAAAGCCGTACCGCTGCAATACCGTTCCCAGCACCCGCGCTTGCCGCACGCGCAGGCGCGACCGTCGGGGACGATCGTCAGGTGCCCGAGTTCCGGTGCGACGCCGAAACTTCCGCGGTAGATCTCGCCGTCGATGACCAGGCCCGCGCCGATACCGGTGCCGATCGCGAGGACCACGGTGTTGTGTCCGCGCGCCGCAGCGCCGTAACGCACCTCCGCGACCGCGGCGGCGTTGGCGTCGTGCTCGGCGTAGACCGGGATGCCCAGGCGACGCGTCATGTCCTCGGCGACGGGGGCCTCACGCCACGGCAGGTGCGGGGCGAATCGCACGATGCTGCGGTCGGTGGTCAGGAACCCCGCGATGGCGAGGCCGACCGCCTTGGCGTCCCAGCGCGAGACCAGCTCGCCGACGAGCCGGTCCAGGCAGTGCTCGAGCGCCTCCACCGTCGACGGGGTCTGCGCGCGCAGCGTGTCGAGCATCGTCCCGCGGTCGTCGACCACCGAGGCGCGCACGCTCGTGCCGCCGATGTCGATGCCGATCGTCAGCTCACCCATCACTGCTCCTGGTCGGGTCCGGTACTCGTCGTCTGTCCGCGCGCATCGCTCCCGCCCGGCCGCGCCCCGGGCGCGGAGACGCGCACCGCGATCGGCTCGTAGTGCCGCGGCGGCGTCGTCGTGGCCGGCGAGGAACGCAAGGCCTCCGCGATCGCCTCCAGCACCGCGATGACCGCCGCCAGCAGACGCGAGATCAGGTCGCCGATCTCGGTGAGCAGCGAGGTGATCTCCCCGGACGCACCGGCCAGGGCGTGCCCGACCGGACCGTCGGCGGAGAAGGCGGCGGCATAACCCGCGAGCGGCGAGCCGGCGGCCGTGCCGTCGTCGGACGCGGCACCGTGATGGCCCCCACCGGCGAAGAGAGCGGCCAGCGCGTCGATCTGGTTGGCCAGTCCGAGCAGCAGGTCCCGGACCGGGTCGGCGTGTCCACCGTTCTCGTCGCGACCGGCTCCGCCGCCGGATGACGTCCCGTCGTCCGTGGCCATTCGCGTCTCTCCCCTCCGCTTGCACTGGCGTCCCAGGCACCGTACCGCGCGGGTACTCTTCGCGCGGTCTTCGAACGTACCGGAGGCCACCGCCCCCACGGCCACCGGCGGTGCCGGATGATCGCCCCCTACGGCTGCCGTTGGGGCCACACCGCGGGATCGGGCACGAAGCCCACCGACAACCGGCCCTGCTCCCAGGCCGCGTCGGTCACCGTGCAGCGCCGCAGCACCGACGGCAGCCGCACCGGGTGCCGGAACCCCGACACCGTCACCAGCAGGTCGTCACCGCTGCGGCCCAGCGCCAGCGAGTCCGGGTCGGGCAGCCGCTGGGGCCAGGACAACCGGTATGCCGGCGTGCCCGGCCGGGCCCCCTCGCCGCCGAGCACGTCGACCCTCGAGGCGGCGGAGCCCCGCGGAACGCCGTGCGGCCCGGGTAGCCGGACCCCGAGCTTGCGCACGCGCGCCATGCGGTCGATCGCCTCGGCGGACCGCTCGACCGTACCGACCCGCACCTGCGCGTCGCCGGCGCCGAGCAGCGACCCGACGTGCGCGACGACGCCGTCGGCGTCCTCGGCCCCCACCCCGCGGTTGACGAGTATCGACGCGAGCGGGAGTCCCATGACGTCGGCGCCCGCGAGATAGTGCTCGGCCAGCCGGCGGGACCGGTCCTCGGCGCCGAGGACCAGATGCATCGCGACCGCATGCGGATCGGTGAACAGTTCGGCGACGTCGGCGCAGTCGCGGTCGAGGGCGTCGACGGCCGCGGTCAGCTGCGCCATGACCGGCCGCTCGGCTGCGGCCGCCAGGCGGCGGTGCCGGGGCCAGAACCGGTTGAGCGCCTGACCCAGCACCGACCCGCCCCGCAGGAACTGCAACACGTCGCCGCAGCCGGAGGCGTCGACGACGATGCGGTGCCACCGGCCGCTCGTCGCCTCGTCGCGGATCCGGCGCAGCAGCAGGAAGTCGTCGATCCCGGGCAGGGAGGTCAGCTCGGCGGCGTCGATGCCCGCCAGCGTCGACACCCCGGGCAGGACGTGCTTGCTGCGTCCGGCCGTGTGCTCGAGGACGTCGACGAATGCCGACCAGGTCTTTTCGACGAGGTCGAGGCGGTCCAGCGTCAGCAGGTGCAGGTACTTGGACACCGCCAGCGGCTCACCCGGCCGGCGGTAGACCCGCGCCCACTCGCACACCGGCGACCACCGGTCGACGGTGACGAGGAGCGTGTGCTGCTCCGGCCGGCTGACGACGCGACGAGAATCCCGTGAGGCGCCCGGTCGCTGGGACGCCGCCGCAGCGGCGACAGCGGAGACGCCGGAGCCTCCGGGACCGAGCACCACATCGATGGGTGTGAGATCGATCAGCCTTCGACCCTCTTCTTCAGGTCGTGCAGCGCGGCGTCGGTGATCGCCTTCTCCGCACGGCGTTTCAGCTGACCGATGATCGGGACCTGGAGGTCGACCATGAGCTGATAGGTGACCTTCGTCGATCCCGGGACCTGCTGGGTGAGGATGTAGCGGCCCCGCTGGTCCTTCTGCAGGTCGCTGGAGACGAGTCGCCACGAGACCGAGGTGCCGTCCGGATCCCACTCGTAGGCAAGCACATAGGTGTCCTGCAGCACGCCGGCGTCGAGCTCGAACCGGACCTCGAGCGCGCGACCCGCGTCGTCGGTGCGCAGCACCTGCACCTCGCGCGCCGCGGTCACCCACTCCGGGTAGTGCTCGAAATCGGCGATCACGGCCATGATGTCGGCGGCGTCGGCCCCGATGACGATGTCGCGTTCGGTGTGGTCGGCCATCACCCGACCTCCGCCGGTGCCGGGATGGCGGGCCCGCCGACGTGGCGGCCCTCCTCGAGGCGTCGTTTCACCTCGAACGACATGTCCTTGCCCGCGACGCGCCGGCGCTTGTTCTCCTCGGCCAGCGCCTCGAAACGGGCCTGCGGGTCGTCTCCGCGCTCGCCCGGCAACGGTCCCGTCGGCTCACCGTGCAGGAAATAGTGGAGTACGAAACCGTCGAGGACGGCCTCGTTCCAGATCTCCATCGTTCCGGCCACCGGCCCGTCGACGCGCCACCGGACCCCTTGCTCCCCACGGTCTTCGGTCACCGTCAGTCGCAGGTCGGGCCACCACCGACGCCAGTTGGCAGGATTGCCGATCACGGCAGTGCTCAGGGCCGGTGCCGCGGCGACGAAGACCTCGTCGGCCACCTGGATGCTCGTCACGCCCACTAGCTTCACATACTCCCGACGGCGCAGGGTAGTGCACCCGAAGTCGGTGGCCCCGACAACAGCGTTCGGTTGCAGGGATACCATCGCCTCATTGGCATCTACTGGAGGGTAACCACGATGAGCGAGTACAGCGTGCCGGCGAAGTTCTCGATCGCCGACGACGAGAACTGCACGAACATCATCTTCGGGCTGGCGCAGCGGACGCCCCAGCACATCGTGTTCCGGCACAAGCAGGGCAACGACTGGGCGCCGATCACCGCCGCCGATGCCGCCGCCCGCATCACCGCCATCGCCAAGGGCCTGATCGCCTCCGGTGTCCAGCCCGGTGACCGCGTCGCGCTGCTGTCGCGCACCCGCCTCGAGTGGAACCTGGTCGATTTCGCCATCTGGTCGGCGGGCGCCATCACCGTGCCGATCTACGACTCGTCCTCGGCCAGCCAGATCGAATGGATCATGCGCGATTCCGGAGCCGTCGCGATCGTCCTCGAGGACAACGCCCATCGCGCCGCCTTCGAGTCGATCGACTCCCTCACCCAGCCGGTCAAGGTCTTCCAGATCGACCGCACCGACGGCGGTCCGGGCGCGATCGAAGAGCTCACCGCGGCCGGAGCCGACATCGCCGACGCCGAGGTCACCGAGCGGCGCGCGACCCTGCGCTCGAGCACTCCCGCCACGCTCATCTACACCTCGGGCACCACGGGACGCCCCAAGGGCTGCATCCTCACCCACTCGAACATGCTCGCCGAGATGAAGGCGGTCCTCGCCGGCGACCTCCTCGACGAGCTCCGCCGGCGCGATCACAAGCGTCTGCTGATGTTCCTGCCGCTGGCCCACGTCCTCGCCCGCGCCATCACCCTGGTCGCCATCGAGGCCGGCGCCGAGGTCGGCCACACCAGCGACATCAAGACCCTCGTCGACGAGTTCGCGGTCTTCAAGCCCTCGCTCATCCTCTCGGTGCCGCGCGTGTTCGAGAAGGTGTACAACTCGGCCCAGCAGAAGGCCTACGACGAGAGCCCGGTCAAGGGCAAGATCTTCGACGCCGCGGCCGAGACCGCCGTCGCCTACTCCGAGGCCCGCGAGAAGGGCAGCATCGGACTGGTTCTCAAGCTCCGGCACGCCGTGTTCGACGCACTCGTCTACAAGAAGCTGCGCGCCGCCCTCGGCGGTGAGTGCGGCATGGCGATCTCCGGCGGCGGCCCGCTCGGCGCTCGCCTCGGCCACTTCTTCTCCGGTGTGGGCATCCCGGTCTTCGAGGGCTACGGCCTGACCGAGACCACCGCCGCGTTCAGCGTCAACACCCCGTCCGCGTGGAAGATCGGCACCGTCGGAAAGCCGTTGTCGGGCAACTCGGTCCGCGTCGGCGAAGACGGCGAGCTGCTGCTGCGCGGACCCGTGGTGTTCCAGGAGTACTGGCAGAACCCGGAGGCCACGGCCTCTGCGATCGTCGACGGCTGGTTCCACACCGGCGACCTCGGCACCGTCGACTCCGAGGGCTTCATCTCAATCACCGGCCGCAAGAAGGAACTCATCGTGACCGCGGGCGGCAAGAACGTCTCGCCCGCCGGTCTCGAGGACGTCATCCGCGCACACCCGCTGGTCTCGCAGGCCATGGTCGTCGGCGACGCCAAGCCGTTCGTGGCCGCGCTCATCACGATCGACCCGGAGGCCTTCCCGGCGTGGAAGGAGCGCCACGGCAAGCCCGCCGCCGCCTCCGTCGCCGATCTCATCTCCGACGGGGACCTCGTCGCCGCTGTCCAGCACGCCGTCGACGAGGCCAACAAGACCGTCTCGGCGGCCGAGGCGATCAAGAAGTTCCGCATCCTGCCGTCGGACTTCACCGAAGAGAGCGGCGAGATGACCCCTACGCTCAAGGTCAAGCGCAACGTGGTCGTCGAGAAGCGCCACGGCGACATCGAGGCGATCTACTCCAAGTGACGTGATGAGCCGCCCGGTCTGCGGCGGACGGCTGACGGGCGAGGGCCTAGAGCAGCTGCCGCAACCGGGCCGCCATTTGGCTCCACTGCCAGTTCTCGACGACGAAACGTCGTCCCGCGGCGCCCATCTCGGCCGCCGCACCCCGGTCACCGAGGATCGACAGCACGGCCAGGGCGACCGCGTCCACGTCCCGGCCGTCGACCGTGGTCCCGGTGACGCCCTCGATCACCGTCTCCGGCGCGCCGCCCGAGAGCCCCGCGACCACCGGCACCCCGGTCGCCGAGGCCTCCAGGTAGACGATCCCGAGTCCCTCGACGTCCAGCCCGCCGCCGCGGGTGCGCGACGGCATCACGAAGACGTCGGCGATGGTGTGATACGCCGGGAGTTCCTCTGAGGGCACCGATCCGGTGAAGATCACGTGATCGGTCACCCCGGTCTCCGCGGCGATCGCGTGCAGCTTCTCCGCGTACGGGCCGCCGCCGACGACGACGAGCACCGCGTCCGGCATCGTGCGGCGGATCATCGGCAGCGCGCGGATGAGGACGTCCTGTCCCTTGCGCGGCACGAGGCGTGACAGGCACAGGATCGTCGGCCGCTCCCCCAGCCCGAGACGGTCTCGGAACTCCTGCCGGACTATCGGATCGGGCCGGAAGCGGTCGACGTCGACCCCTGGCGGCAGGTACTCGAGCGACGCGTCGGCGCCGAACGCCGATGCGAACCGCCCGCGCGTGTACTTGCTGACGAAGGTGATCACGTCGGTGTGGCGGCCGATGAACCGGAGCACCTGACGGGCGCCCGGCAGCATCGACCATCCCACCTCGTGCCCGTGGGTGCTCGCCAGGACGCGCTGTGCGCCGGCGCGCCGCATCAGCGGCGCCAACACCGCCAGCGGTGCCGCCGCCCCGAACCAGACCGTCGAGATCTCCTCGTCCCGGATGATCTGCGCCGCCCGGCGGGCGACGAACGGCGTGGGCAGCATCAGGGTCGTGGGATGCCGGTACACCGTGTAGGGCGCCCGGGCGTCGTACTCGACGTGCGAGCGACCCCGCCAGCGCGGCGCGTAGACGACGACGTCCTCCGGCGGCAGCAGGTCGACCAGATTCTCCAGATACGACTGGATTCCGCCGGGGCGCGGCGGGAAGTCGTTGGTGATCAACAGTGTTCGGGGCATCATCCGACCTGCCCGTCGAGCCAGCGACGCCAGTCGGCGACGAGCTGCGTGCGATCGACGCCCAGGGCCGAGCGGATCGCGGCATCCCGGCGCTCGGGCTGTGCGCTCTCCGCGACGCCCAGATAGAGCTTCTTCAGCCGGGCCTCGCCGTAGCGGTCGGCGACATATGCCGCCACCGACCACGCGCTCTGATAGGCGATCTGTGAGGACGGCCCGTTCGTCGCGAACATCGCGTCGTCGGGGAGCCCGTCCGGTGTCGCACCGGCACGCACCGCCGCCGCGAGGTCGGGAGCGGCGTCGGCGAGACGACGATAGGTGCCCTTGCGCCCCACGTACTCGGCGACGCCCTCGGTGATCCACAGGGGCGCGTCGAACGCCGTCTGCGTCCGTGCCGCGACATGGGTGAGTTCATGGCGCAGCACGACCGCGAGCGTCGGCTCGGCAAGGTCGTTGGCAGCCGGCGTGAAGACGACCCGCTGGCCGGTCGCGATTCGCTGCGGGAAGTCGACCCGGCTGAATATCGTTGCCGCCGCGGCGGTTCCGGTCACGCCTCGGGACCGGGCCACGAGGGCCTCGAACTGCCCCGCCTCGGCGGTGGTGACCAGGACGGCGCGTCGTTGCCAGTCCGGGCCCCAGAACGCGGTGACCGCGTCGACGGCCCCGGGTAGCTGGCGGCGCAGCGACCGAACCGTCGTCGAGGTCTCGGGATACGAGGCGATCACCGACGTTCCTCCCGCGGTGGGCGCGTCGGAGGCGGCGAGTCCGGGCAGCTCCCACAACTGGACCGGAGTGGGATCGGCGTCCAGGAGTGCGGAGTCGCCCACGAGCTTCCACTCGTCGCCGTAGCGTGCCACCACGAACTGGGTCGCCACGACCACCTCGGGCTCGTCGACACCCGGGGCCCGTTGCCCTCCCAGCGCGTATCGCAGCTCCACCGGGGCGACCCAGGCATCCGAGCTGCCGGCGGCGACGAGTCGATCCTGGATCGCCGCGGGAACCAGCGTCTCGGCCTCCTCGGTGGGAGCCAGTTGATACCGGAATCGGGCGAACCGCAGCGGGCCGGAGTCCGCCGCGCCTGCTCCCCCGCCCGACGAGGGACCGCTGGCGCGGAGGTTGGCGGCCGCGGTCTCGAACCGGTCGCGGAAGTCCGTCGTGGCCGCGGCGTCGAGGAGCCGGCCGACCTCGCGCTCGTCACCGGAGGTGATCGACTCGGTGAGCGCGTCGAGCAGGCGCGTCACGCCCTCGGCGCGCTGCTGCTCGTAGATGTTCGCGGTCGTCGTCGACGACGCGACCGCCGAGGACGAGGCCGCCGAACCGGAATCCGTGGCGTCGGAGCATCCGGCGAGCGCACCGGTGACGACGAGAACTCCGGTCAGCAGCAGGACCGGGGGCGCGAGCATCGGGCCCGACCGCCCACGGGGTGAGAGCACCAGAGGATTCTAGAACCGTCGGGCGGAGTTGAACGGGCCGGCCTCGTCGACCGGCTCGATCTTGACCGGTACGCCGAAGGTCGAGGCGTGGATGACGTAGCCCTCGCCGATGTACATGCCGACGTGGTGGGCGTCCGGGTAGTAGATGACCAGATCGCCGGGCTTCATGTCCTCGCGCGACACCGGGGTCCCGCCGGCCATCTGGGCCTGGCTCGACCGCGGGATCGTCTTGCCGGCCTGCTTGTAGGCCCAGACCATCAGACCCGAACAGTCGAACGCATGCGGACCGGTGGCGCCCCACACGTAGGGGTCGCCGAGACGCGTCAGGGCGGCGTTGACCGCGATGAGCGCCGGGGCCGTGCCCTTGGGGACCAGTCGCGGGTCGAAGTCGAAGCTCTGACCGCGGAGCGCAGCGAGCTGCTTGCCGGTCATCGCCTGGTACATGGCCCGGATCTTGATGGCCTGCATCTGCAGATCGGCCTGCTTGGCCTGCAACTCCCCACGCACACGCTCGGCGCGGGAGACGGCCTCAGAGGCCGTGAGGGCCTTCGCCTCGGCGTCCTTCTTGGCGGACTCGGTCTGCGCGCGCATCTTCTTGACCGCGGTGAGGTCGGCCGAGGCCTGGCGGGCGATCATGTCCAGGCCCGACATCTGGTCGAGGAGGGCCTGCGGGGAGTCACTGACCATCACGGCATAGAGTCCGCTCACCCGCGCACCCTGGTAGCTGGCACGCACGATGGCGTCGACGCGGTCCTGACGATCCTTCAGCTGCGCACGGCTGTGATCGAGTTTCGCCTGCGCGTCGGCCGCGGCCTTCTTGGCCGTGGCGACGATGTCGCGCTGCTTGTCGTACTCGATCTTGGCGTTGTGCATCGCCTCGGTGGTCTTCTCGGCCTCGTCGCCGAGCTTCTTGTAGCGCTCGAGCAGCTGATCCGACGACTGTCCGGGCGCCGCGGCGACGCGGCCGGTACCACCGGCGACGAGCGGGATGACGGCGACGAGGGCCGCCAACAGGCATGCGACGAGCGTCAGCGGACCCGATCGTGTGCGTGGACGTGATGCGCTCACTCGCCCCTCCCCGGAATGCACGATCCTTCTCACTCCTCTACCGCTCGTTTCCCCAGGACCACCATCATGGTTCTCCCCCGAACCCCTCCGGCGTCGTTTCGGCCCCGAGGACCGGATCGGGCGGACCGCCACCAGCTCGCGATCCGCCCAGTCCGTGCTCGTTGTTCAGTTGATGTCAGTAGCGGCGGATGCCCGTGAGCTGCCACTCCTTGACTGCGTCGCGCTTGACCGGGACGCCGTAGGTGGAGGAGTGCACGAACATGCCGTTGCCGACGTAGATGCCGGCGTGGCCGCCACCGTTGAAGATCATCACGTCGCCGGGCTTGGCCTCGGCGAGGGAGACCGGACGACCGCCGCCGAGCTGACCGTAGCTGTCGCGCGGGATGGTCTTGCCGGCCTGCTTGTAGGACCAGTAGACGAGGCCCGAGCAGTCGAAGGCGTTCGGGCCGGCCGCGCCGTAGGAGTACGGGGAGCCGATCTTGCTCTCGGCGGCCTTGACGGCCTTCTCGCCGACGCTCAGCTGCGGCCGGCCGAAGTTCTTGATTCCGCCACCGTTGGGACGGAACTGCTGCGGGATCTGGTTCTGGTCGACGCCCGGGATGGTGAACTGCCCGAGGTTCGGGATCTCGACCGTGGCCGCAGGCGCCTTGGCAACCGGCTTGGCCTTCGGGGCCTTCTCGTCACCGGGCAGGGCCGGCATCTCGAAGGTGCCGAGCGGGGTGTGCACCGGTGCGGCGAGAGCGGGTCCGGCGCCGGCGGCGGCGAGCGAACCGAGCGTGATCGATCCGGCGATCACCGCCTTCTTGGCGGCCTTGCTCCCGCGATTGGGGGTTTCCAAACGATGTTTGGCCACGAAGCGAGTTCTCCTTCAAATTCTCCCTCGACCGCCGACCGAGTTAGCTGTCGGGTTCGGGCCGGAAGAGTGGCCCTACGCGTTTTCGGCACAGGCGTGTCCCCGAGAGGACACGCATACGCGTCGACGCGATTCACCCCGATTCGGAACTGGTGTCAGCAGGTCATGCCTGTGGGCAAACGCTGACCACCCTGCCCCGAAGTAAGTGGTTCCCCGGTTCGCCCGCGAGGGCGATTAGGCGGCGACTTGTGCGGACCACTTCTGTTGAAGCGGGACGCTCCGCAAAGGTCTCGGAAAGGTTACGAAATCGTGGGCGCCCTGTCCACTAGGCGACCGACGGGCGCGGGACGCCGTGTTTTCAGCCTGCCCGCAAATCCGCCGAAGAGATGACCCGGAAAGCCCTCTGACGTGGGACTTTGGCCCCTCTTGCAGATCGTGCAGCGGCAGGTGTGATCAATGCAGCATTCTCGAAGACGCCGATCGCGAGGTCCAGCTCGGCATCGTCGTCGAGGGGTGCAGCCGTTACCGTAGCTCCACCTCGCACCGGGACATCGTCCCAGCTCGGAGGGCCGAACAGGACCGTCATCATGCATCCGTCACAGGCGACGGGACGGGCCGGGCAGGTGGCGCAGTCGACATGCATCGTGTGATCTCCATCTCATCTGGCCGTCCGGGCCCATCCGGGCCCGTCTCGGGCGGGTCGGCGGCGGCGTTCGCCGCAGACGACACGGCGTGCTCTCACCTCGCCGAGGAGACTAGGACCCGCCACCGACAAAACCATTCGCACAGTGTTCGACTCACCAGTCACACGCGTAACACCGAACTGGGACCCCAGCCTGTCGGTGGGTCGAACTAGTGTTCGCCGCGTGACGCGTACAGGAGGAGAAGCATCCCCGTCCGGGCAACTCACCTTCGCCGATCTGGAGGCTGCCGACGGGGCCGCCGGTCCCGACGCATCCGCCGGCGAGTTCAGCGACCGCGCCCTGTTCGACACCACACTCGTCGTCGTCGACCTCGAGACCACCGGCTCCGACCCGGCCAACGACCGGATCACCGAGATCGGCGCGGTCAAGATCCGCGGCGGAGAGGTCATCGGCGAGTTCGCCACTCTCGTCGACCCGGGGCGCCCCATCCCGCCGCAGATCGTCACCCTCACCGGCATCACTACCGCGATGGTCACCGACGCGCCGCGCATCGAGTCGGTGCTGCCGGCCTTCCTCGAATTCGCCCGCGGCGCGATCCTCGTCGCCCACAACGCACGCTTCGACATGGGATTCCTGCGTCAGAACGCGCTCCGCCTGCACCTGGACTGGCCGTTCAACCTCAGCCTGTGCACGGTGACGATGGCGCGGCGCATCCTCTCGCGCGACGAGGCGCCCACGGTGAGGCTCGGCCACCTCGCCGAGTTGTTCCGGGTCTCGGTCCGCCCCACCCACCGGGCGCTCGACGACGCCCGCGCCACCGTAGAGGTCTTCCACAAGCTCCTCGAGCGCGTCGGCAACCAGGGCATCTCGACGGTCGGGGACCTCACCTCCTATCTCCCCCGCACCGACCCCCGACTCCGCGCCAAGCGGCATCTCGCCGACCACGTGCCCTCGCGACCGGGCGTCTATCTCTTCCGCGGCCCCGCCGACGAGGTCCTCTATGTCGGCACCGCGGTGGACCTGCGTCGTCGCGTCCTCTCCTATTTCAACGGCAGCGATCCGCGGCGCCGCATCGCGGAGATGGTCCTGCTGGCCAGGCGCGTGGACGTCGTCGAGTGCTCCCACGCGCTCGAGGCCGCCGTGCGCGAGCTGCGGCTCCTCGCCGCGCACGCCCCGGCCTACAACCGGAGGTCGACGCAGCCCCACAAGGGCTGGTGGGTCACCCTGACCGAGGAGCGCTTCCCGCGCCTGAAGGTCGGGCGCACCCCCACCGACGAGTCCATCGGCCCGATCGCCAACCGCAACGACGCCGCGACCGTGGCCGACGTGATCGCCGCGGCCGCCGGACTGCGAACGTGCACCACACGCCTCGGTGCGTCGAGCCACCACTGGTGCTCCACCGAGGACGGCGTCCGGCGCCCCGGCGGCTGTCATGCGGCCGCCGCGCGGCCGCAGACCGTTCTCGACTACCTGCCCCGCGTCACCGCCGCACGGCGGCTGATGCGCGGCGAGGCCGACGATCTGCTCGACCGCCTCACCGAGAGACTGACCGACCTCGCCGAGGCCCAGATGTTCGAGACCGCCGCCCGGCTCCGCGATCGGCTCGCCCTGACGATCGACGCCCTCGCCCGGTGCCAGCGTCTGGCCGCTCTCTGCGCGGTCGCCGAGATCGTCGTCGCCCGCCCCGACGACGAGCGCGGCTGGCACTTCGCCGTGGTCCGCCACGGACGCCTTGCGGCCGCCGGGCGGGCGCGGCGCGGGGTGTCCCCCATGCCGGTCGTCGACGCCCTCGTCGCGTCGGCGGAGACGGTCATCCCGGCCCCGGGGCCGCTACGGGGCGCGCCGGCCGAGGAGGTGGCCCTGATCTATCGCTGGATCACCGAGCCGGGGGCGCGCATCGTGTCCTCCACGGACCCGATCGCGTTGCCCGCCGGATGCGCCGAGCGCCGCCGCACGTGGTCGCAGGCGGCCCGCGAGGCGCGCTCGGCCCCGCACCGGACGCCACGGACCGCGCCGCACTCCCCGAGCGGCGCGCGGCCGGCCACTAGGCTTGCGCCATGATCACTGCCATCGTCCTCATCCAGGCCGACATCCATCAGATCCCGGAGACCGCGCAGGCCGTCGCCGACATCCCGGGCGTCGAAGAGGTGTACTCGTGCGCGGGCGACGTCGACCTCATCGCGAAGGTCCGGGTCCGCGATCACGAGCAGATCGCCACGGTCGTGACCGGCAAGATCAACCGGCTCCCGGGCGTGGTGAAGAGCGCCACCCACATCGCGTTCCGCAGCTACTCCAGCTCGGACGTCGAGGGCGGCTTCTCCATCGGCGAGAACTGATCTCGCACAACAGTTCTCGCCGGCGCAACGCCTGATCCCGTCGCCTACGCGGCGATCAGGCGCGCGTCTGCGTGGTCGGTCAGTCGCGCAGCTCCGCGGCAATGCGCGTCGACAGCATCGACCAGCGGTCGAGCAGTTCCGCCGCCGCCCCGGAGTCGACGGCCTCGGCGGCGCGGCCGCGGGCCGCGTCGAGCGCGGCGGCCAGCTCCGCCGAGGTCATCGGAGCCGTCTGTTCGAAGGCGACGATCGCGCCGGCCGCGTTGAGCAGCACCGCATCACGCACGGGACCGGTTGTGCCGGCGAACAATTCACGCGCGATCACGGCGTTCGCGGCCGCGTCGCCGCCCTGCAGGGCCGACAGTTCGACGCGTGCGATACCGAGATCGGCCGGGTCGACGGTCAGCTGGTTGACCTCACCGCCGACGACCTGCCACACCGTCGAGGTCGACGTCGTGGTCAGCTCGTCGAGGCCGTCGTCGCCCCGGACGATCAGGGCCGTGTTGCCGCGGTCGGCGAAGGCCTGGGCCAGCACCGGCGCGAGGTCGGTGAAGGCGCACCCGATCAGGCCGCTGCGCGGGCGCGCCGGGTTGGTCAGCGGGCCGAGCACGTTGAACACGGTCGGGATGCCGATCTCCTTGCGCGGCGGGCCGGTGAACCGGAACGCCGGATGGAAGACCGGGGCGAAGCAGAATCCGATGCCGAGTTCCTCGACACAGCGCGCCACGCCCTGCGCCGGCAGCGAGATGTCCACGCCGAGCGCCTCGAGGACGTCGGCCCCGCCGCTCTTCGACGACGCGGCGCGATTGCCGTGCTTGACCACCGGGATGCCGGCGGCGGCGATGACGATCGAGGTCATCGTCGAGATGTTGACCGTGTGGGAACGGTCGCCGCCGGTCCCGACCACGTCCACGGCGGGCCGCGACACGTCGACCAGCGTCGCATGTTCCAGCATCGTCTGCGCGAGGCCCACCAGCTCGGTCGGCGCGGCGCCCTTCATCTTGACCCCGACGCCGAATGCGGCGATCTGGGCGCCGGTCGCGCTGTCGGTCATGATCTCGTTCATCGCCCAGCCCGCCTCCTCGGCGGTCAGGTCGATGCGGTCGGTGATCTTGCCGAGGATCTGCGGCCAGGTGAAGGCGGGCTGTGCGGTGTTCACAGGCATTGAGCCTAATGCCCGATCAGCCCGCGGGACGCTGAAGGACGGCCCACCGCCGCGCGATGCCGCCGTGGCGGGACCCGAGGCTGGCCATCCGGGAGCGCTCCTGGGACAGATGCAGGGCGTCGAGCGTCTGCACCCGCGCCAGCACGAGCATCTCGTGTCCGGCGACAGCCGCGTCCGGCAGCGGCCCCCACCTGTCGTCGTGGATCCGCACGTAGCCGTCGAGCGACGCCAGTTCCGCGGCCTCCTGCACCCGGTTCGAGGGCAGCTCGAGGTCGTGCCGGAGGATCACCTCGTCGTCGGCCCGCCAGTCCGACCCCTCGAGCGCGGTGGAACTGGCGACCGCGTCGTCGTCGGATTCGGCGACGACGACCACCTCGTCCGCCAGTTCCAGCGGCTTCGACGACGAACCGCCCCGTAACCTCGCCGTCAGGCGGGCCAGGCGCCCCTGACGGACCACCCGCCCGTTGAGATCCCGTGGACCGGAGACATCCGAACTCGACATGACCCCCACGGTAGCCACCGGCCCCGAGCCCGCGAACCGGCCGTCGAGACACGCCGGGAACCCATCCGACAGGCCCCCGACCTGCGGGGAGAGAGAAATAAGCCCCCAATTTCCGACCCGGGTGGTCACCGCTTACTACGAACCGTCATACTTCACTTGTGACAAGCGCCGTAGGTACCTCAGGAACAGCCATCACCTCGCGCGTCCATTCGCTGAACCGTCCCAACATGGTCAGCGTCGGCACGATCGTGTGGCTGTCCAGTGAGCTCATGTTCTTCGCTGGCCTCTTCGCGATGTACTTCGTCGCCCGGGCCAACTCCGCAGTCGGCTGGCCGATGCCCCCGACGCACTTGAATCTGGCCCTCGCCATCCCGGTGACGACGGTCCTGATCCTGTCGTCGGTCACCTGCCAGATGGGCGTGTTCGCCGCCGAGAGGGGTGACGTCTTCGGCCTCCGACGCTGGTACATCATCACGTTCGTGATGGGTGCCTTCTTCGTGGGTGGCCAGATCTTCGAGTACTTCGCCCTGGTGCACGAGGGCACGACCCTCAGCTCGAGCGCGTACGGTTCCGTCTTCTACATGGCGACCGGCTTCCACGGCCTGCACGTCATCGGCGGTCTCGTGGCATTCATCTACCTGCTCATCCGCACCAAGCTCTCGAAGTTCACCCCGGCGCAGGCAACCGCCGCAATCGTTGTCTCCTACTACTGGCACTTCGTCGACATCGTCTGGATCGGACTGTTCGTCACGATCTACTTCATCCGATGACGCCGGCAACCCCGCGCACCTCGCGGCCACGCCCGCAGCAGAGCGCACCTCGCCTGTCGAACGCACAGCGCAACCAGCTCTAGAAGAATCAGTCCGTCCCGCTTAGTAGAGAGTCACAGATGAGTTCATCTCCACCGCGACCGTCGGATAGCGGCACCGACGCCCGCCGCGCCAAGGCCCGACGCAAGCTCCGTCGACGTGCAAGCGGCACCATCTTGCTCCTGGCCGGTCTGGTCATGGCCGGCGTGCTCGCCTCGGTTCTGACCCCCGACCCCCAGGTCGCGGTGGCCGACGAGAGCAACGCCGCCATGATCGACGATGGTCGCAAGCTCTACGAGACCTCGTGCATCACCTGCCACGGCGCGAACCTCCAGGGTGTGCCCGATCGTGGTCCCGCCCTGCTCGGCGTCGGCGACGCAGCCGTGTACTTCCAGGTCTCGACCGGCCGTATGCCGGCCGCCCGTGGTGAGGCACAGGCGCAGCGCAAGCCCGCCAAGTTCACCACCGAGCAGATCGACCAGCTCGGCGCCTTCATCCAGGCCGAGGGCGGTGGCCCCCGTGCCCCGCGTGACGCCAACGGTGAGATCGCCGAGGGTTCGCTGCGTGGCGACAGCATCGCCCGCGGTAGTGAGCTGTTCCGCCTCAACTGCGCGTCCTGCCACAACTTCACCGGTCGTGGCGGCGCCCTGTCGTCGGGCAAGTTCGCACCGAACCTCGACGGCGTCGACGAGGCGCAGATCTACACCGCGATGCTGACCGGTCCGCAGAACATGCCGAAGTTCTCGAACCGTCAGCTCAATCCGGATGAGAAGAAAGACATCATCGCCTACGTCAAGTACGTGACCGAGGCAAACCCCAGCGGCGGTTTCGGCCTCGGTGGCTTCGGTCCCGTCAGCGAGGGCATGGTGATGTGGTTCGTCGGCGTCGTCGCCATCGTCGCAGGCGCCATGTGGATTGGATCTCGAGCATGAGCGGCAGTGGCAAGGACGTCCCGTCGAGGGACGAGCTGGAGCAGATGAGCACCGAGGAGCTCGTCAAGCTCGGTACCAATCTCGACGGTGTCGAGATCATTCACCGGGCCAAGCGGTACCCCGTCGAGGGAACCAAGGCAGAGAAGCGCGCCGAGCGCCAGATCGCCTTCTGGTTCGCCCTCGCCGGCGTCTCGGCTCTCGCGTGCCTGGGCATCTTCCTCTTCAACCACTGGGAATTCGCCCTTCCGGACGACCCGGACTACTGGTGGTACACGGTCAACACTCCCCTTCTGGGCGTGACCTTCGGTCTCTCGGTGCTCTCGATCGGCATCGCGCTGATCCTGATCACCAAGAAGCTGATCCCCGCCGAGATCTCGGTGCAGGACCGCCACGACGGCGGCTCGGCCGAGGTCGACAAGAAGACCATCGTCGCGCTGCTGCAGGACACGGGGACCACCTCGACCCTCGGCCGTCGCAAGATGCTCCTCGGCACCGCCGGCTTCGGTCTGGGCGCTCTCGCCCTCACCGGCCTCATCGCCGGCATCGGCGGCTTCATCAAGAACCCGTGGGCCAAGCGCGGCGACGCCCCGCTGTGGCACTCCGGCTGGTCGCCGATCTACAACTCGCCGGAAGACCCGAACGAGACCGTCTACCTGCGTCGTGACACCGGCAACCCGTACCAGGTCGCCTTGGTCCGCCCGGAGGACCTCGACGCCGGCGGCATGGAGACCGTCTTCCCGTGGCGTCGCTCGGACGGCTTCGGAGAGACCGAGCACTCCCGCCACAAGCTGATGGAGAGTCTGCACGAGGTCCGCAACCCCGTCATGCTCATCCGCCTCCGCCCGGAGGATGCGGCCCGCGCCGTCAAGCGCAAGGGCCAGGAGAGCTTCAACTACGGCGACTACTTCGCCTACACGAAGGTCTGCAGCCACCTCGGGTGCCCGGCCTCGCTGTACGAACAGCGGACCAACATCATCCTGTGTCCCTGCCACCAGTCGCAGTTCAGTGCGATCGAGTACGGCAAGCCGATCTTCGGCCCCGCCGCCCGCGCCCTGGCACAGCTGCCGATCACGGTGAACAACGAGGGCTACCTCGTTGCTGCAGGCGACTTCATCGAGCCCGTCGGACCGGCATTCTGGGAGCGTAAGTCATGACCATCGCCGACCGTCTCGGCACACAGGCCGAGGAAGTTGACTCGCGGTATCACCTCGCCGCGGGCATGCGACGCCAGATCAACAAGGTGTTCCCCACCCACTGGTCGTTCATGCTCGGTGAGGTCGCGCTCTACAGCTTCATCATCCTGCTGATCTCGGGTGTCTACCTCACCCTGTTTTTCGACCCGTCGATGACCCATGTGGTCTACGACGGCGCCTACCAGCCGCTCAACGGCGTCATGATGACCCGCGCCTACGAGACCACGCTGGACCTGTCCTTCGAGGTGCGCGGCGGTCTGTTCGTCCGCCAGATCCACCACTGGGCGGCCCTGCTGTTCGCGGCGTCGATCATCATCCACATGGCGCGCATCTTCTTCACCGGTGCGTTCCGCCGCCCGCGTGAGGCGAACTGGATCATCGGCTGCCTGCTGCTGATCCTGGCGATGTTCGAGGGCTTCTTCGGGTACTCGCTCCCCGACGACCTGCTGTCGGGTACCGGCGTCCGCGCCGCGATGTCCGGCATCGTCCTCGGCATCCCGGTCGTCGGTACCTGGATCCACTGGGCGCTGTTCGGCGGCGACTTCCCCGGCGACATCATCATCCCGCGCCTGTACGTCCTGCACATCCTGCTGTTCCCGGGCATCATCCTGGCCCTGATCGGCGCCCACCTGGCGCTGGTCTGGTACCAGAAGCACACCCAGTTCCCCGGCCCCGGCCGCACCGAGAAGAACGTCGTCGGCGTTCGGATCATGCCGGTCTTCGCGGCCAAGGGCGGCGCGATGTTCGCGTTCGTCACCGGTGTGCTCGCCATCATGGCCGGCGTCTTCCAGATCAACCCGGTCTGGAACATCGGCCCGTACAACCCGGCACAGGTCTCGGCGGGTTCGCAGCCCGACATCTACATGATGTGGACCGACGGTCTGATCCGTATGTTCCCGGCGTGGGAGCTCTACCTGGGCAACTACACGGTCCCGATGTCGAACTGGGTCGTCCTGATCATCACGATCATGTTCGTCCTGATGTTCGCCTACCCGTGGATCGAGAAGAAGCTGACCGGCGACGACGCTCACCACAACCTGCTGCAGCGTCCGCGTGACACCCCGGTCCGTACGGCGATCGGCGCGATGGCCTTCGCGTTCTACATCCTGCTCACGCTGAGCTGTATGAACGACGTCATCGCGCTGAAGTTCGACATCTCGCTGAACGCGACCACGTGGATCGGCCGCATCGGCCTGATCGTGCTGCCGCCGCTGGTGTACTTCATCGCCTACCGCTGGGCGATCGCACTCCAGCGCAGCGACCGCGAGGTCCTGGCCCACGGCATCGAGACCGGCATCATCAAGCGCCTGCCGCAGGGTGCCTACATCGAGGTCCACCAGCCGCTCGGCCCGGTCGACGACCACGGACACCCGATCCCGCTCCCCTACGAGGGTGCTGCCCTGCCGAAGCGCATGAACAAGCTCGGCTCCGCCGGCGCCCCGGGCACGGGTTCGCTCATGGTCGCCGACCCTGCGGACGAACAGATCCGTAACGTCGAATTCGAGCACGAGCTCGAGGCCGAAGAGCGGAAGGCGCTCCGCGAGCTGCAGGCGAAGGGTGGCAACCCGCTCGACTGACAGCGAGACCCACGAGAACGGGCCGTCGCGCACCTCTGGTGCCGGCGGCCCGTTCTCTTTTCTGTCCCGTTCGTTGTCAGCGGTGAGGAGCACCCCCTCCCCTACCCCACCGTCTGCCCGCCGCCCTCGTCCGTTTGTGGCACCGTGGACGCCATGCGCGGTCCAGGCAACACGGCGTCGTTTCGGCTCCCGGCACGCGGGCTCTCCCAGATGGTCAGGGGCCTCGGTGCCCTCGACGCCGAGATCTACGAGAGCATCGCCCGCTCGCCCAGCCCGCTGCTCGACACGACCATGCCGGTGCTGTCCCGGGCCGCCGATCACTCGAAGCTCTGGATGGCGATCGCCGCCGGCCTCGCGATGTCCGGTCGACCGTCCCTGCAACGCGGTGCGGCTCGAGGGATGGCGTCGCTGGCGGTGACGAGCCTGGTGACCAATCAGGGCGCCAAGCGGATCCGACGCCGTGCGCGGCCTTCTCCGGGGCTGATCCCGCTCCCCCGCCGAGGGCGCCGGCAACCGACGTCCAACTCCCTGCCGTCCGGACACTCCGCCAGCGCAGCGGCTTTCGCGGTCGGCGTCGCCATCGAGAGCCCGCCCGCCGGGCTACTCCTGTCTGCTCTGGCGGGGCTCGTCGGCCTGTCCCGCATCGCGACGGGCGCACACTACCCAGGCGACGTCGTCATCGGCCTGGGCATCGGTGCCACGATCGCCACGATCGGCGCTCGGATCGTCCCGCCCATCACCGAACCCTCGCTGTCGCTTGCCGATCCGTGGATCGTCGACACCGGCGCGCGCCCGGACGGACGGGGTCTCGTCGTCGTGGTGAATCCGGCGTCCGCGGACGGCGAGGGACGCCGCGTCCTGGCCGAGATCCGCGCGGCGCTCCCCGCCGCCGAGATCGTCGAGCTCGGGGACGCCGACGACGTGCCCGCGGTCATGGCCGACGCGGCGTCGAGGGCCGAGGTGCTCGGGGTCGCCGGCGGCGACGGCACCGTGGCCTCCGCTGCGGCCGAGGCGATCGGCGCCGGGATTCCGCTCGCGGTGTTCCCCGCCGGCACGTTCAACCACTTCGCGCGCGACATCGGATGTGCGACGGTGTCCGACACCGTCGCGGCGGTGGCCTCGGGTTCGGGCTCACGCGTCGACGTCGTGTGGCTCAACGATTCTCGACTCATCCTCAACACGGCCGGCGCGGGCGCTCACCCGCACTTCGTCCGGGTCCGCGAACGGTTGCGTCATCGGATCAGCCGTCCCCTGGCGACCGCCACCGCGGTCTTCCGCGTGCTCCGAAAGGACCCGAGCGTCCGGATAGAGGTGGACGGGCGGGTGAGCGAGGTCTCGCTGTTCCTTCTCGGGAACTCGGTCTACCAGCCGACCGGATTCGTGCCGACGCGGCGTCTCCGACTCGACGACGGTCTACTCGACGTCCGCTACCTCGAAGCCGGCGGGAATCGGTCGACGGTCCGGCTGTTCGCCGCGCTGGCCGCCGGGCAGCTGCAGCGCTCGCGGCTCTATCACGAGATGCAGGTCCCCGAGTTCGCCTTCCGGAGCGTGGACGGCCCGATCGCGCTGTCGCACGACGGCGAGGTCGAGCAGACGCTCACCGAGGCCCGATTACGCGTGGACTATCGCAAGCTGGTCGTCTGTCGGCCCGCGCAGGTCCTCTGAGGCTCTCTTCGGCCCCGGGAGGGCAGCTCCCCGAGGTTTCGGACACCACCCCCATGGCCCCGCATACGAAAGACGCCCCCACCGAGACGGTGGGGGCGTCTTTCGCTGATGCTCTGAGAGTGTGTCAGTGCTTCTCGGGACCGACGTGGTACTCGAAGACGAGTCCGGCCGCGGTGCCCATGATCACGACCACCGCGAAGATCGCGAGCCAGAAGTTGGCGCTCGCGAAGCCGACGGCGAACATCGCCGCGCCGAGCGCGATCAGGATCGGCCACCAGGAGTGCGGGCTGAAGAAGCCCAGCTCGCCTGCGCCGTCCTCGATCTCGGCATCCTCGTAGTCCTCGGGGCGGATCTCCACGCGACGCGACACGAAGCGGAAGAACGTGCCGGCGATGAGGGTCAGGCCGCCCGCGAAGAACAGACCCACGACGCCGACCCACTCGATGCCCTTGGAGGTGAACACCGTGAAGATGGTGTAGGCGACGCCGGCCAGCGCGAAGAAGGCGGTGAGCATCTCAAAGATGCGGGCCTCGATCTTCATCGTCAGCTCTCCTTCTTGGTGCAGTTGGGGAGGGTCGTGTCATTCGGGTTGCCGGTGGCGGTCGCCGAGCCGTCGCTCTTGCGGCGGGTGTCGAACGGAGCCGTCACGACCGAACCCGGGACCTGGCAGATGGCCTGCAGCGCCTCGGCGTTGGTGGCCTTCGGGTTGGCCTGGCGGAAGCGGATGTAGGACTCGAAGTCCTCGGGCGACACCGCGCGGATCTCGAAGTTCATCATCGAGTGGTAGGTGCCGCACATCTCGGCGCAGCGGCCCACGAAGGCGCCGGTGCGATCGATCGAGCTGATCTGGAAGATCGGGTCGCTGGCGTTCTCCTTGGGGAACGGCAGGACGTCGCGCTTGTACAGGAACTCCGGGACCCAGAACGAGTGGATCACGTCGCCCGACGCGAGGTCGAACTCGATGCGCTTGCCGGTCGGCAGGACCAGAACCGGGATCTCGGTCGAGGTGCCGACGGTCTCGATCTTGTTGAACTTCAGGTAGTCGCGGACGTCATCGTCGCGACCGCCGGCGGGACCGGGCAGCTCGCCGCCGTGCTCACCCTCGACCTCGGGCTCGGCCTCGACCTCGCCGTCGCGCTGCGCCTGCAGCTGGAACGGGTTGCCGTCGGCCTCGAAGCCGTTGTAGGTGGTGCCGTCGTCGAAGATGACCTTGTTGTAGCCGAACTTCCAGTTCCACTGGAATGCGGTGACGTCGACGACGACCTTGGAGTCGTCGTTCTTCGCCTCGACGTCGTTCTGGACGATCACGGTGAAGTAGAACAGCACCGCGATGATCACGAACGGGATCGCCGTGTAGGTGAGCTCCAGCGGGACGTTGTACGCGGTCTGACGCGGGAACACGCCCTTCTTGGCGTCATTCGCCCGATGGAAAGTGATGGTCCAGAAGATCAGGGCCCAGACCAGAATGCCCATCAACAGTGCGGCGATGACCGACCAGGTCCAGAGGTCGACCATCTCCTTGCCCTGGGGCGTGATGCCCTCCGGCCAACCGAAACGCATCGCCTCACTGGCGTCGCATCCCGACATCAGCAGAGCGCCGAGTCCGAGAGCGGCGACCACTCCCAGTCGCTTCATCGCCCGCGACGCAGATGAGACACGCCGCGCTCGGGGCCGTCCACCGTGTGCCAATTTCACGCCTTCCTGCTCGCTCACCGGCGCCCTCGCGCCGTGGTGAGTGCATGCCACATGACCTGCACAGGGCAAGTACCGGCCGCACACATACGACCAAGTCTTGCACCTAGTACTACGCAGCGTAGACCAACCGGCGGAAGCTTTCGTGATTGGGTCTTGATCCGGTCGTGTCAGGGCACGCCAGATCGGAATCCCGCTGGTCGCTCAGGCATACTCGGACGCGACCCGGCGACGAGCCGGGCACTCGATTCGCCTGCGAAAAGATTGGGGACTAGCCAACGTGTGTGGTCTGCTCGGCCTTCTGACATCCGACCGGACGGCCGCCGAGGTCGTCGACGCGGTGGCGACGGCCTCGCACTGCATGCGGCATCGCGGCCCGGACGAACCGGGCACCTGGCACGACGAGGACATCGTCTTCGGGTTCAACCGGCTGTCGATCATCGACATCGAGCACTCCCACCAGCCCCTGCGGTGGGGCCCGCCGGAGAATCCCGAGCGATACGCCCTGGTCTTCAACGGCGAGATCTACAACTACCTGGAGATCCGCGAGGAACTCGCCCGCGACGAGGGCGCGACCTTCCGCACCGAGGGCGACGGCGAGGCCATCGTCGCGGCCTTCCACCACTGGGGCCCGGACGCGGTCCGGCGGTTGCGCGGCATGTTCGCCTTCGCCATCTGGGACACCGAGAACCGATCGCTGTTCCTGGCGCGCGATCCGTTCGGCATCAAGCCGCTGTTCGTCGCCACCGGCCCGGGCGGGCTCGTCTTCGGCAGTGAGAAGAAGAGCCTGCTCGAGCTGATCGAGCGCGTCGGGCTCGGCAAGGAGCTCGATCCGCGCGCCATCGAGCACTACACGGTGCTGCAGTACGTCCCCGAGCCGGAGACCGTCCACACGTCGATCCGCCGGCTCGAGTCCGGGTGCCACGCGACGGCGACCCCCGGCAGCCCGCTGTCGGTGCGGCGCTACTTCACCCCGCAGTTCGGCGTGAAGCCGTTCACCGACGCGACGCGGCAGAAGCGGTACGACGAGATCGCCGACGTGCTGGCCGACTCGGTGGCCAAGCACATGCGCGCCGACGTGACCGTCGGTTCGTTCCTGTCGGGCGGCATCGACTCGACGGCCATCGCCGCCCTGGCGATCCGGCACAACCCGGACCTGATCACGTTCACCACCGGCTTCGAGCGCGAGGGGTACTCGGAGATCGACGTCGCGGCGGAGTCGGCCGAGGCGATCGGCGCGCGCCACGTCGTCAAGGTCGTCAGCCCGTCGGAGTTCATCGAGGCCCTGCCGGCGATCGTCTGGTACCTCGACGACCCCGTCGCCGACCCGGCCCTGGTCCCCCTCTACTTCGTCGCGGCCGAGGCCCGCAAGCACGTCAAGGTGGTGCTGTCCGGCGAGGGCGCCGACGAGTTGTTCGGCGGCTACACCATCTACAAGGAGCCGCTGTCGCTCGCGGCCTTCGACCGTCTCCCCCGCTCCCTGCGCCGCCTGGCCGGCAAGGTCTCCGATCGAATCCCGGAGGGCACCCGCGGAAAGAGCCTGCTGCATCGCGGATCGCTGACCCTGGAGGAGCGCTACTACGGCAACGCCCGCAGCTTCGACGACGCACGGCTGCGCGCCGTCCTGCGCGACTACCGGCCGGAGTGGACCCACACCGACGTCACCGCCCCGATCTACCGGATGAGCGAGGGCTGGGATCCGGTGGCGCGCATGCAGCACCTCGACCTGTTCACCTGGCTGCGCGGCGACATCCTGGTCAAGGCCGACAAGATCACGATGGCCAACTCCCTCGAGTTGCGTGTGCCGTTCCTGGACCCGGAGGTGTTCGCGGTCGCCGAGCGCCTCCCCCACGACGAGAAGATCGCGCACGGCACCACCAAGTACGCGCTGCGCAAGGCGCTCGAGCAGATCGTCCCGGCGCACGTGCTGCATCGCAAGAAGCTCGGCTTCCCGGTGCCGATCAGGCATTGGCTGGCCGGCACCGAGATGTACGACTGGGCGCACGACGTCATCACCAAGAGCCAGACCGACCACATCTTCGACAAGGCCGCGGTCATCAAGATGCTCGAGGAGCACCGCGAGGGCGAGGTCGACAACAGCCGCCGCCTGTGGACCGTCCTGATCTTCATGCTGTGGCACGGCATCTTCGTCGAGGGGACGATCGTGCCGCAGATCGTCGACCACACCTACCCGGTTCGGCTGTAGCGCCCGGCCTCACGCCGAGACCCCCCCGGAAGACGCCCTCCACAGGCCTGCCGACGCCGATGCGTCGTTCGCGGGCCTCCCGAGGACCGAATCCGGGGGCGGTTTCGTCTCGTGCGACTCAGTGGGCGAGCTTCAGCCCGATCACCCCGCCGACGATCATCACCAGACACAGGACCTTGACGACGGACAGGGTCTGTTCGCCCGTCATCGCGGCGTAGACGACGGTGAGGGTCGCACCGATCCCGACCCAGACGGCGTATGCGGTGCCGACCGGCAGTTCCCGCATCGCGTAGGCCAGGCCACCCATGCTCGCGGCCAGCGCCACGAAGAAGATCGCCGTCGGCACGAGCTTGGTGAAGCCCTCGGACCTGCCGAGCGCGGTGGCCCACACCGCTTCGAGAACACCGGAGATCACCAGGACCAGCCAGGACACGACAACCTCCTCGGGCCGTCTTGTCGCGTTCCGGGTACGGCACCCCTCGTCCGGGAGTCCAGGTGGGCGGACTCTGGCTCCACGTTGGCACATCGCCGCTCCACCCGGCAATGTCAGGCCGGTCACCGGCGTCGCACCCGGCGGACGACGGAAAACGGGTGGCACGGGCCCCGGTCGGACGCCGGGGCACATGCCACCCGTTCGGTGGGTTCGGATCAGAACGCGGCCTTGATCTCCGCCGCGGCCTCGACGCCGTAGGCGCCCTCGATGCGGGACAGCGCCTCGTCGAGGTCCCACGACCAGTCCTGCGTCGACACGGTCTCGAGAACCAGCACCGCGACCATCGAACCGACCTGCGCGGCGCGCTCGTAGGACAGTCCCTTCGTCAAAGCCGACAGGAAGCCGGCGCGGAAGCCGTCGCCGACGCCGGTCGGGTCGACCTTCTCCTTCTCCGGCACGACGCCGACGTGAATCCGGGTGCCCTCGCGGTCGACGATCTCGACGCCGTCCTTGCCCAGGGTGGTGATGCGGGTGCCGACCAGTTCGGCGACCTGGGCCTCGGACAACCCGGTCTTCTGGCGGAGCAGGCCCCACTCGTATTCGTTGGTGAACAGGTAGGTCGCGCCCTCGATGAGCGCACGGGCCTGCTCGCCGTCGAGACGGGCGAGCTGCTGGCTGGGGTCGGCCGCGAACGGGATGCCCGCGGCACGGCAGGCCTGCGTGTGCCCGATCATCGCGTCGGGGTCGTCGGCGCCGATGAGCACGAGGTCGGGGTCGCCGGTCTCGGCGATGACGTCGGCGAGCCGGATGTCGCGGCTCTCGCTCATCGCACCCGGGTAGAACGAGGCGAGCTGGGCCATCGTCGTGTCGGTGGTGCACATGAAGCGGGCGGTGTGCTGGGTCTCCGACACTCGGACGCCGCGGCAGTCGACGCCGTTGGACTCGAGCCACTGACGGTATTCGGCGAAGTCCGCGCCGACGGCGCCGACGAGGACCGGCTTGCCGCCGAGCTGGCCGAGGGCGTAGCAGATGTTGCCGCCGACGCCGCCGCGGCGGACGACGAGATCCTCCACCAGGAAGCTCAGGGAGATGTGTTCGAGCTGGTCCCCGAGGAACTGCTCGGAGAACTTCCCGGGGAACTTCATCAGATGGTCGGTTGCGATGGACCCGCATACAACGATTGCCACTGGCGCTCTCAGCCCTTCAGGTGGTGGGACGGACAGCTGTCCACGCTACCCAACCGGTCCCGCCAGACGACACCGGCCGCGTCCCGAGGTGGGACGCGGCCGGTTGACGGTCGACGGCGCGAGGCCGTCGTGAGGGAGAAACTCAGTTGAACGAGTCGCCGCAGGCGCAGCTGCCCGTCGCGTTCGGGTTGTCGATGGTGAAACCCTGCTTCTCGATGGTGTCGACGAAGTCGATCGTCGCGCCCTGCACGTACGGGGCGCTCATGCGGTCGACGGCCAGCGTGACGCCGCCGAAGTCGGCGGTGAGGTCACCGTCGAGGGTGCGGTCGTCGAAGAACAGCTGGTAGCGCAGGCCGGCACATCCACCGGGCTGCACGGCGATACGCAGTGCCAGGTCGTCGCGACCCTCCTGATCGAGCAGTGCCTTCGCCTTGGCGGCGGCTGCGTCGGTGAGGATGACGCCGGTGGCAGTACCCGTTTCGTTCTGCACGGTCATAGATGCTCCTGTTGTGGTGTGGTCCCGGGATGGGCTCGTCCCAGCGCCTCGGCGTGGTGCCCGAAGCGAGGAGACACGCACCGTTCGCCGGGAGGTCGACCGGTTGTGCCCGTGACTACAACCGTACCCCTCGACGCGGTATTCCCGCCCATTCGCTCCAGGGTTTGCCGACGTCGGGCCGCTGGTCCCGGCGCTCCCGGCTCAGGAACCGGGACCGCCGTGGCGCCGGTCAGTCCCCCATCGACGCCGCCACCCCGGCCGCGAGCCTTCCGAGCTGGTTCTCCGCATCCTTCATCGCGACCTCCACAGAGCCGGCGACGTCGACGATCGCGTGGGCCCCGGCGATGCCTGCCGCGGCGATCTCCTCCGGCGTGAGGGTCACCTGCCCGGCCAGCACCAGGGTCGTCGCCCCCGCGCCGCCCGCCCCGACGGTCTTCGCCAGCGAGTGCAGCGCCGAGACCACCTTGCCCCGCAGGGTCTGGGAGTCGAATTTCCCCTCTCCGGTGACGACCAGGTCCGACGCCGCGACCTCGGCCTCCAGCCCGGTCGCCTCGGCGACGACGGTCGCGCCCGACACCCGCGTCCCGCCGAGGGCGATGAGTGCGGCGCCGAGGCCTCCCGCGGCACCGGCACCGGCATCGCCGGTGATGTCGCGGCCCGCGATCCCGCTCAGCACCGACGCCCACTCGGCCAATCGCCTCTCCAGGAGTTCGACGGTGTCCGGGTCGGCACCCTTCTGCGGACCGAACACCGCCGCGGCGCCGAGCGGGCCCAGCAGCGGGTTCTCCACATCCGACGCGACGACGATCTCGACGTCGCGCACGAGCCGCGCCGCCGCCTCCGGCCCCCCGAGTGCGTCCACGAGGCCGGCACCGCCGTCGGTGGTCGCGCTGCCGCCGAGGCCCACCACGAGGCGTCGGGCGCCCGCCGCCACCGCGGCCCGCACGAGCTCCCCCACCCCGTGGGTGGTCGCCGAGACCGCGGTGCGCGGGGTGGGCCGGCCGCCGAGCTGGTGGAGTCCGCAGGCCTGGGCGCACTCGACGTAGGCGGTCGCCGAATCCGCGTCGTGGAGCCAGCGAGCGGTGACCCCGGCGCCGAGCGGACCGTGCACGTCCTCGGTGACGACGGTGCCGAACCTCGATGCCAGCACGTCGACGAAGCCCGGCCCGCCGTCGGACTGCGGCGCGGTCACCAGGACGTCCGACGGTCGTGCCGATCCCCAGCCACGGGCGATCGCCTGCGCGGCCGCCACCGCGGACATGGTGTCGCCGAAGGAATCCGGCGCGATCAGGACATGCACCCCGGCCTCCTCGCCGATCGAGGGGCGCGGTGGGCAAGCGCCGCCGACCCCGGTTCAGACCTCGAAGTATAGGAGCGCCACCGGCACCCGGCAGGGTGAGCGATCGGTCCGCCGACCGTCCCCCGGAAAGCGACGACCACGCGATTCGACCGCGATCGGCATCCCCTAGTCTCGTAGTCGTGAAGCTGCCATGGAAGAAGGACGAGTCGCCGGCGGAATCCGGCGACGGCTCGGTGTCCCTTGCGAAGGAGAACGAATCGACCGACACGTCGGCCGAGGAGACCTCCACGACCAAGAAGGGCAGCAAGTACACCCCCGGCAAGGGACGCCCGACGCCCAAGCGCCGCGAGGCGGAGAACCGTCGCCGCGGTCCGGTGCCGCCGCCGCCGACGACCCGCGCCGAGGCCCGCGCGCGCCGCAAGGAACTCAAGTCGACCCTCTCCAAGGAGGAGAAGAAGGCGCTGGCCGCCGAGCGTCGTGCCAAGCGCCTCGAGCAGCGCGAGCGGATGATGGAGGGCGACGAGGCCTTCCTCATGCCCCGCGACAAGGGTCCCGTGCGCCGCTACGCCCGCGACATCGTCGATTCCCGGCGCAACTTCGCGGGCCTGTTCATGCCGTTCGCCATCGTGCTGATCGTGCTGATGTTCCTGGTGCCCCAGCTCGCGGCGATCACCAACCTGCTGCTCCTGGCCTTCGTCGTCCTGATGGCGATCGACGGCATCATCCTCGGCCGGATCGTGAATCGTCGTGTGGCCGAACGCTTCCCGGACACCGCAGACGGTGGTTTCAAGCTCGGCTGGTACTCGTTCACCCGCGCCATGCAGCTGCGGAAGATGCGGGCCCCGCGGCCGATGGTCTCGCACGGCGACGAAGTCTGATCCATGACCGGTCGCGCTGTGCGCACGCTCGTTCTCGGTGGTGTGCGGTCGGGTAAATCGGCGTACGGCGAGTCGCTGTTGGGCTCGCACCGGCAGGTCCGCTATCTGGCGACCGGGTCGCGGACGTCGACCGACGCCGAGTGGCTGGCCCGGATCGCCGCCCACCGGGAGCGCCGCGACGATCGTCACATCACGATCGAGACCACCGACCTCGCCGGCGAGCTCCGCGCCGCCCCCGACATCCCGGTGATCGTCGACGACCTCGGCAGCTGGCTGACCGCGCGGGTCGATGCGCTCGGCGGGTGGGAGTCCGGTGACGTCGACCTCGACCCCGAGATCGCCGACCTGTGTGATGCGTTGCGCGGCATGAACGCCGACACCGTGGTCATCAGTTCCGAGGTCGGCCTGTCGCTGGTGTCGTCGACCCCGGCCGGACGACTCTTCCAGGATCTGCTGGGCACGCTGAACGCCGCCGTCGCGCAGGCCTGCGACCGGGTGTCGCTGGTGATCGCCGGGCGCGTCCTCGACCTTCCGCGCGGCGAGTTCGACGCGTCGCCGGTTCCGCCGACAGCCGCCGAGCAGGCCCCGAACGACCGGACATCGAACGACCAGACATCGAACAACCAGGCCGAGGAAGCCCCGGCGAACGCCCCCGAGACCGCGATAGCGGCCACGCCCGCTCCCGGCACGGCCGGCCCCCCGGCCGCCAGGACCCGGGTCGCGGCCACCCCGGTCGCCGCCGACGCCTCCGACCTCCCCGACCCCACGGACGCGGAGATCTTCCCCGCCGTCACGCCGCCCGACGAGGCGGTCGCGTTCACCGCGCGGGAACGGCAGAACTCGCTGACCAAGCCGCCGGGCTCACTGGGGCGTCTCGAGGAGATCGGCGTGTGGATCGCCGCGTGCCAGGGACAGTGCCCGCCGGCGCCGATCGTCAAGCCGGCCGTCGTGGTCTTCGCCGGTGACCACGGCGTCGCCCGCGGCGGCGTCTCGGCCTTCCCGCCCGAGGTCACCGCGCAGATGGTCGCCAACATCGAGCACGGCGGCGCCGCGGTCAACGTGCTCGCGGCACGGGCCGGCGCCTCGGTGACGGTCGTCGACATGTCGGTCGACGCCGACACCGCCCCACACCTGTCGACCTACAAGGTCCGCCGCTCCAGCGAGGACCTGCGCACGACCGACGCGATCACGATCGCCGAGGCCCGTGCGGCGCTGGCCGCCGGGCGCGCCATCGCCGACCGTCTCGTCGACTCGGGCAGCGACCTGCTGATCGCCGGCGAGATGGGCATCGGCAACACCACCCCGGCGACGGTCCTCGTCGGCGCCCTGACCCGGCGGGAGCCCGTCGAGATCGTCGGCCGCGGAACGGGTGTCGACGACCACGGGTGGATGCGCAAGACGGCGGCGATCCGCGACGGCATGCGGCGCGCCCGCAAGGTGGTGCACGATCCGCTGGCCCTGCTCGCGGCGGTCGGCGGTGCCGACCTCACCGCCGTCGCGGGCTTCCTCGCGCAGGCGGCGGTGCGCCGGACGCCGGTGATCCTCGACGGTCTGGTGATCACGGCCGCGGCGATGGTCGCCGACGCGCTCGCCCCGGGCGCGACGCGCTGGTGGATCGCCGGCCACCGGTCGGTGGAGCCGGCCCATCAGATCGCCCTCGACCATCTCGACCTGAAACCCGTCCTGGAGATGTCCATGCGTCTCGGCGAGGGCAGCGGCGCGGTCCTGGCGCTGCCGATCGTGCAGTCAGCGGTGGACATCATGACCTCGATGGCGACCTTCGACGAGGCCGGTGTCGCCGGTCGCGACGACTCCCCCGCCGACGTCGAGATCCCCTGAGTCACCGGACGGCACGGCGATGATCTCACCGGTGCGGGCCGTCCGGACGGCGCTCGGTTGGATGACCGTCGTTCCCGTGGGCGCCGGCGGTGAGGAGACCCCCGACCGCGAACTGGGCGGGGCGGTGCTCGCCGCGCTGCCCGTCGTCGGCGCGCTCCTCGGGGCGGCTGCGGCCGGGATCGCCTACGGGCTGGGGCACACCGGTCTGCCGATCGCGCTGATCGGCGTGCTGGTCGTCGCCGCCCTGGCATTGCTCACCCGCGGCATGCATCTCGACGGTCTCGCCGACACCGCCGACGGACTGGGTTGTTACGGACCGCCCGACCGGGTCGCCGAGGTGATGCGCAGCGGGACCGTCGGACCGTTCGGTGTCGCCACGCTGGTCCTCACGCTCGGGGTGCAGGCCACGGGGATCGCCGGTCTCGCCGCCGGATCACGTTGGTACGAGCTCGCTTTCGCTGTCGCCCTGGGGCGCCTGGGCGCCGTCATCGGTGCCCGCCGCGCGCTGGGTCCGGCTCACCCCGACGGCTTCGGCGCCCTCGCCGCGGGCACGCAGCAGACCTCGATCCCGGTGTGGCTCGCGGTGTTCGCCGTCGCGACGCTGCCGATGGGCTGGGACGGCGACGGTGCCGACGTGACCGCGCTGGTGCAGGGCTGGCTCGTCCTGGCGGCCGTCGCCGGATTCGGCCTGCTCTTCACCCGCCACTGCGCCCGGCGCATGGGCGGCGTCACCGGTGACGTCCTCGGCGCGACCATCGAGCTCTGCGTCGCGATCGCCGTCGTCGGCCTGCTGCTCTGACCTCCGGCCGGGCGACCTTCCCCGAAAACGGCTCTGGCGTCACGATCGTGAGACCGTGACGCCAGAACGCGAGAGTGTTCCCTTACGGGCGGTAGAGCTCCGTCATCCACCCGTGGGTGTCGGCGAAGGTGCCGCGCTGGATGCCGGTGAGCGTGTCGCGCAGCGCCTGCGTGACCTCGCCGGTCTTTCCGTCGTTGATCGTGTAGTCCTCGTCGACGCCCTTGACGCGGCCGACCGGGGTGATCACGGCGGCGGTGCCACACGCGAAGACCTCGGTGATGTCACCGGACGCGACGCCCTTGCGCAGCTCGTCGGTGCTGATCTTGCGCTCCTCGACCGCGAAGCCGGCGTCGGTGGCCAGCGTCAGCAGCGAGTCGCGGGTGATGCCCGGCAGCAGCGACCCCGACAGCTCGGGGGTCACCAGGCGGGCGTCGGCGCCGGAGCCGAACACGAAGAACAGGTTCATGCCGCCCATCTCCTCGATGTAGCGGCGCTCGATCGCGTCGAGCCAGACCACCTGGTCGCAGCCCTGCTCGGTGGCCTGGCGCTGCGCGAGGAAGGCCGCGGCGTAGTTGCCGCCGCACTTGGCGAAGCCGGTGCCGCCCGGGGCCGCCCGCACGTACTCGGTGGACAGCCACACGCTGACCGGCTTGATGCCGCCGGAGAAGTACGCACCGGCCGGCGAGGCGATCACGGCGTAGATGTACTCCGTCGACGGAGCGTTGACGCCGAGGCCGGCCTGCGAGGCGAACATGAACGGCCGCAGGTAGAGCGACTCCTCGCCGCCTGACGGCGGGACCCACTCGTGGTCGGCCTCGAGGAGCGCCTTGAGCGAGGCGATGAAGTCCTCGGTCGGCAGCGGCGGCATCGCGAGACGCTCGGCGCTGCGCTGCAGACGCTCGGCGTTGGCCTCGGGGCGGAACGCGGCGATCGAGCCGTCGGGCTGACGGTAGGCCTTGAGGCCCTCGAAGATCTCCTGACCGTAGTGGAGCACCATCGCCGACGGGTCCAGCGCGATCGGCCCGTAGGGGCGTACCTGCGCGTTGTACCAACCCTTGTCGTGGGCGTAGTCGATCATCACCATGTTGTCGGTGAAGTGACGGCCGAAGCCGGGTGCGGCCAGGATTTCCGCACGCTGGTTCTCCGAAACCGGATGGGGATGCTCGGTACGCTTGAACTCCAAGGTCATGGGGTCCATCGTACCGCCGGGTACAACCGCGTTTACGCGCCCATGGGGCATTCCGGCCCTATTCCGGACGGCCCAAGGACTTTCGCTACACGTGCGAGGGCACGAACGGGGGGATGACCACCTCGCACGGCAGATCCCGCCCGCGCACGTCGATCACGACCTCGTCGCCCTTCTTCACACCCGACGCGGTGTCGAGGAGCGCGAGCGCGATGCCCTGCTTCAGCGTCGGCGAGAAGGTCCCCGACGTGCACTCCCCGATCACGGTGTCGCCCAGCCGGACCGCGCAGCCGGCACGCGGCACGCCGCGTCCGACGGCCTTCAGTCCGTACAGGCGACGGGCCGGCCCGTTCTCCTTCTCCGCCAGCAGCGCGTCGCGCCCGAAGAACGACGGCTTGTCCCAACCGACGGCCCAGCTCGACCGCGCCTGCACCGGCGAGATCTCCGGGCTCAGCTCGTGCCCGTGCAGCGCGTATCCCATCTCGGTGCGCAGGGTGTCGCGGGCACCGAGACCGGCCGCCTGGCCGCCCGCGGCGGCGACCGCCTCGTACAGCGTGTCGAAGACGGCGCCGGCGTCGTCCCACCGGGGCAGGACCTCGTAGCCGCGTTCGCCGGTGTAGCCGGTGCGACACACGCGGACCGGCTTGGGCCCGTCGGCGGTGGACAGCTCGGCGTCGGCGAAGGCCATGTACTCGATGTCGGCGGGCAGGCCGAGTCCGGCGAGGACCTCGGGCGAGCGCGGCCCCTGCACCGCGAACACCGCGAACTCGCGATGCTGGTCGACCACCGAGATACCTTCGGGCGCAACCTCTTTCAACTTCGCCACGACCGTCGCCGTGTTGGCCGCGTTGGGCACCAGGTAGACCTCGTCGTCACCGACGAGGTAGGCGATCAGGTCGTCGACGACCCCGCCGCTCTCGTTGCAGCACAGGGTGTACTGCGCCTTGCCGGGGGCGATCTTGCGCAGGTCGTTGGTGAGGGTCGAGTTCACGAACTCCGCGGCACCGGGACCGGAGACCAGCGCCTTGCCGAGGTGGCTGACGTCGAAGATCGCCACCGCCTCGCGGACGGCGGTGTGTTCGGCGACGGTGCCCGCGTAGGACACCGGCATGTTCCATCCGCCGAATTCGGCGAAGGTCGCACCGAGTGCGGCGTGACGGTCTGCGATCGGGCCGGCAAGGAGTTCGCTCATGGGCTCTACGCTAACGGGCGCGCCCGCGACCTGCGGACCGCCTCCCGCAGTCCCCGTACGGGCACCGTCTGCTGTGGCAGAGTTGACCGGGTGAGCAAGAACGACACCGTCGACCGCGTACGCGGCCCAGAATTCGACCTGTCCACCTCGATCGCCAAGGGCGACACCGCGCTCGTCATCGGCCTGGTCTCGCCGCCGGAGGCCGACGACGAGAAGACCGAGAAGAAGGACGACGCCTCCGCCGAACCCACCCTGGCCATCGGCGAGGGCCTTCTCGACGACGCACAGGCGGCCGCGATCTCCGCGGCCGTGACCGCCCTGGGCGCGAGCGGGTCGCACGGCGAGGTCCTGAAGGTCCCCGCACCCGAGTCCCTGCCCGTGGACCTCGTCGTCGCCGTCGGCCTCGGCTCGCCCGACGACCTCGACGACGCCGAGAAGGTTCGCCAGGCCGCCGGCATCGTCGCCCGCGAACTCGACGGCATCGAGTCCGCGGCCACCACGCTGTCGTCGGTGGACCTCGGCGCCACCGTCGAGGGCCTGTTCCTCGGCGCCTACCGCTTCGACGAGTTCCGCTCCGAGTCGTCGAAGCCGAAGAAGACCCCGCCGCAACACTTCACGCTGATCGTCGAGTCGAAGTCCAAGGAGGCCAAGGCCGAGCTCGACCGGGCGGTCGCCGTCGCCGACTCGGTCGCCATCGCCCGCGACTTCGTCAACACCCCGCCGAGCCACCTCTACCCGGAGGAGTTCGCCGCCCGTGCCCGCGCGCTGGCGTCGAAGGCCGGGCTGTCGGTGGAGATCCTCGACGACAAGGAGCTCGAGGCGAAGGGCTTCGGCGGCATCGTCGGCGTCGGCAAGGGCTCGTCGCGCCTGCCCCGCTTGGTGCGGCTCACCCACGACGCCAAGAAGGGCTCGAAGAAGGTCGCCCTCGTCGGCAAGGGCATCACCTTCGACACCGGCGGCATCTCCATCAAGCCGGCGGCCAACATGGACCAGATGACCTCGGACATGGGCGGTGCCGCCGCGGTCATCGCCGCGACGATCCTGGCCGCGCGCCTCGACCTGGACGTGTCGGTCACCGCGACCGTGCCGATGGCCGAGAACATGCCGTCGGGTACCGCGCAGCGCCCGGGCGACGTCCTCATCCAGTACGGCGGCACGACCGTCGAGGTCCTCAACACCGACGCCGAGGGCCGCCTGATCCTCGCCGACGCGATCGTCCGCGCCTGCGAGGACGAGCCCGACTACCTGATCGACACCGCGACGCTCACCGGCGCGCAGATGGTGGCGTTGGGCACCCGGACCCCGGGCGTGATGGGCACCGAGGAGTTCCGCGACCGAGTCGCCGCCCGGTCGGCGGATGTCGGCGAGAACGCCTGGGCGATGCCGCTGCCGGCCGAGCTGCGCGCCGATCTCAAGTCGCGCGTCGCCGACCTGGCGAACGTCACGCCGCACCGGTGGGGCGGGATGCTCGCCGCGGGCATCTTCCTGAAGGAGTTCGTCGCCGACGGCGTGGAATGGGCCCACATCGACATCGCCGGACCGGCGTTCAACACCGGCGGCCCGTGGGGGTACACGCCCAAGGGCGGCACGGGCGTTCCGGTCCGGACGATCGCGGCCGTCCTCGAGGACATCGCCGCCAACGGCTGACCCCGCCCGCCGATGCGCCGCGCGCGATCCGCGCCGGCGCATGGGCGCGGCAGCGCATCGCCCAGAAATGGTTACCGCCGAGTACGAGCCGAATCGAGTCGTACGACCGCCGTGCGGGTAGGGTGATCCGCGGGGATGAGTGGCTGACCCGCCACCCATCTCGGCGGTTACCCCGACCGCTCCCCAAGACCCTGTGCCCCCGGCGCACACACCGACGGGCCGTAGACCTACAGACCACCACGTCGAGTTCAGGAGTTCACAACGATGGCCTTCTCCGTCCAGATGCCCGCCCTTGGTGAAAGTGTCACCGAGGGGACAGTCACCCGGTGGCTGAAGGAGGAGGGCGACACCGTCGAGGCCGACGAGCCCTTGCTGGAGGTGTCGACCGACAAGGTCGACACGGAGATCCCGGCCCCCACCTCCGGTGTGCTGGTGAAGATCATCGCCCAGGAGGACGACGTCGTCGAGGTCGGTGGTGAGCTCGCCCTGATCGGCGACGCCGACGAGGCCGCGTCCGGCTCCGACGACTCCGCCGGCGGCGACGCCCCCACCGAGGCCGCCCCCGAGCCCGAGCCCGAAGAGGCCGCCGCCGAGCCCTCCACCGAGGAAGAGGCCCCCGCCGAGAAGCCCACCGCGGCCACCGGTTCGGGTTCGGCCGAGGGCACCGAGGTGCTCATGCCCGAACTCGGCGAGTCCGTCACCGAGGGCACCGTGACCAACTGGCTCAAGCAGGTCGGCGACGAGGTCGCCGCCGACGAGCCGCTCCTCGAGGTCTCCACCGACAAGGTCGACACCGAGATCCCGTCGCCGGTCGCCGGCACCCTGCTGGAGATCCTGGCCCAGGAGGACGACGTCGTCGAGGTGGGCGGCAAGCTGGCCGTCATCGGCGACGCCTCCGCCGCGCCGGCCGAGAAGGCCCCCGAGCCCGAACCGGAGCCCGCGGCCAAGGAAGAGCCGAAGCCGGAACCCAAGCCCGAGCCCAAGCCGGAGCCGAAGGCCGAGGCCCCGGCGAAGACCGACCCGCCGACCGTCGAGTCGACGCCGTACGTCACCCCGCTGGTGCGCAAGCTCGCCGCCGAGCACAACATCGACCTGAACACCATCAAGGGCACCGGCGTCGGCGGCCGCATCCGCAAGCAGGACGTGCTGGCCGCCGCCGAGGCCGCCAAGGCACCCGCCGCCGCCCCGGCCGAGAAGCCCGCTGCGGCAGCGTCTTCCGCGCCGGCCGCCGCCTCTGCGTCGCCGGAGATCCGTCCGGAACTCGCCGAGCTGCGCGGCACCACGCAGAAG
This sequence comes from Gordonia paraffinivorans NBRC 108238, assembly GCF_000344155.1. Taxonomy (GTDB): domain Bacteria; phylum Actinomycetota; class Actinomycetes; order Mycobacteriales; family Mycobacteriaceae; genus Gordonia; species Gordonia paraffinivorans. Next base: position 64,089 of record NZ_BAOQ01000022.1, read on the forward strand.
GCCAACCGCATCCGCCTCATCACCGCCAAGAAGACCCGCGAGTCGCTGCAGCAGTCCGCTCAGCTCACGCAGGTCCACGAGGTCGACCTGACCAAGATCGTCGCCCTGCGCAAGGCGGCGAAGGAGCACTTCAAGGCGACCGAGGGCGTCAACCTGACCTTCCTGCCGTTCATCGCCAAGGCCGTCGTCGAGGCGCTGAAGGTCCATCCGAACGTCAACGCGTCGATCGACGAAGACGCCAAGGAGATCACCTACTACGAGAAGGTGCACCTGGGCATCGCCGTCGACACCCCGCAGGGGCTCCTGTCGCCGGTGATCCACAACGCCGACGACCTGTCGGTGGCCGGCCTGGCACGTGCGATCGCCGACATCGCCGATCGCGCCCGCAACAACGGCCTCAAGCCCGACGAGCTGGCCGGCGGCACGTTCACGATCACCAACATCGGCAGCCAGGGCGCGCTGTTCGACACCCCGATCCTCGTCCCGCCGCAGGCGGCGATGCTCGGCACCGGCGCGGTCGTCAAGCGTCCGGTCGTCGTCACCGACGAGGACGGCTCGGAGTCGATCGCCATCCGGTCGATGGCATACCTGCCGCTGACCTACGATCACCGCCTCATCGACGGCGCCGACGCGGGCCGCTTCCTGACCACGGTGCGCAAGCGTCTCGAAGAGGCGTCGTTCGCCGCGGATCTGGGACTGTAAGCACACGAGGAGAAGCGAGGGACTCGGGACACGCTGATGCGCATCGCCGTCGCCGGCTCACAGGGCCTCATCGGTAACGCCCTCGTCAACTCGCTGCGCGCGGCGGGCCACACGGTCATCCGTCTGGTCCGCCGCGAAGCCCTCGACGACGACGAGTTCAGCTGGGATCCCGAGACGATCGGGCTGCCGCCCGAGACCCTCGACGGCGTCGACGCGGTCGTCTCCCTCGGCGGCGTCGGCGTCGGCAACGGCCGCTGGACGGGGCGCTTCAAGCAGGAGTTGCGCGACTCGCGCATCACCCCGACCGAGGTGCTGGCCGAGGCGGTCCGCGAGCACGGCATCCCGACCTTCGTCAGCGCCAGTGCCACCGGCTACTACGGCGACACCGGCACCCGCGCAGCGGTCGAGACCGACGCGCCCGGCGCGGGCTTCCTCGCCGAACTGGTCATCGACTGGGAGAAGGCGGCCACCGCCAACGCCGGTGACGACACCCGGGTCGTCCTCCTGCGCACCGCTCCGGTGCTCAGCACCTCCGGCGGCATGCTCGCCAAGCTGCTCCCGCTGTTCAAGCTCGGCCTGGGCGGACCGATCGGCAGTGGCGCACAGTACTTCTCGTGGATCAGCCTGATCGACGAGGTGCGCGCCATCGAGTTCCTGCTCGACTCCGACATCTCCGGGCCGGTCAACCTCGCCTCCCCCGGCGCCCTGCCGTTCGCCGAGTTCTGCAAGGCGCTCGGCAAGGCGGTGCACCGCCCGGCCGTGATGCGGGTGCCCGAGTTCCTGGCGCGCACCTTCGGCGGGGAGATGGCCGAGGAGATGATCCTGTTCTCCCAGCGCGTCGAGCCGCGTGTGCTCACCGAGCACGGATTCACCTTCGAGCACCCCGACATCCGCCGGGCTCTCGACTACATCACCAAGCCCTCGTCATGACCAGACGTTCCGTCCGGGCCGACGCCGCGCCGATCGAGGTGCGGCGCCTCGGCACCGTGGACTACCGCGACACCTACGACCTGCAGCACCGACTCGCCGGCGAACGTGCCGACGGCACTCTCGACCACGATCTGCTGCTCCTCCTCGAGCACCCGTCGATCTACACGGCCGGCAAGCGCACGGAGGACTCCGACCGGCCCACCAACGGCGCTCCCGTCATCGACGTCGACCGCGGCGGGCGGATCACCTGGCACGGTCCAGGCCAGCTCGTCGGCTACCCGATCGTCAAGCTCGCCGAGCCGCTCGACGTCGTCGAGTACGTGCGTCGACTCGAAGAGGCCCTGATCGGCGTCTGCGCCGGCGCGGGCGTCACCACCGGCCGCGTCGAGGGACGTTCCGGGGTCTGGATCAGCGACGACGCCGGCGAGCGCAAGCTCGGTCAGATCGGCATCCGCGTGGCGCGCGGCGTCGCGCTGCACGGTTTCGCCCTCAACATCGACCCGGACATGTCGGCGTTCGACGCCATCGTGCCGTGCGGGATCGCCGACGCCGGCGTCACCTCCCTGGCCCGCGAACTCGGTCGCCCGCTGTCGGTCGAGGAGTTCCTCGACCCGGTGGAGGCGGCGGTGCGAGAGGCGCTCGACGCGCCGCGGGAGACCCCCTCCCCGCGCTCGGATGACCCCGCATCCACGCGCGTAGGATCGGTGCGGTGACCGCGTCCCCACTCACCCCCGGACCCGGTGCCGCCGACGCCACACCCCCGGCCTCGGATCACGCACCGAACAAGACCACCCCGACCGCGCCCGACGGACGCAAGCTGCTCCGCCTCGAGGTGCGCAACGCGCAGACGCCGATCGAGCGCAAGCCCAGCTGGATCAAGACCCGCGCCACGATGGGCCCCGAGTTCACCGAACTCAAGGGACTCGTCAAGCGCGAGGGGCTGCACACCGTCTGCGAAGAGGCCGGCTGCCCCAATATCTACGAGTGCTGGGAAGACCGCGAGGCGACGTTCCTGATCGGCGGCGAGCAGTGCACCCGGCGCTGCGACTTCTGCCAGATCGACACCGGCAAGCCCGCCGAACTCGACCGTGACGAGCCGCGCCGCGTCGCCGAGAGCGTCCGCGCGATGGGCCTGCGGTACTCGACGATCACCGGCGTCGCGCGCGACGACCTGCCCGACGAGGGCGCCTGGCTGTACGCCGAGACCGTCCGCGCCATCCACGAGCTCAATCCGGGCACCGGCGTGGAGAACCTCATCCCGGACTTCCACGCCAAGCCCGACCTGCTGGCCGAGGTGTTCGAGGCCCGCCCCGAGGTGCTCGCACACAACCTCGAGACCGTGCCCCGCATCTTCAAGCGCATCCGTCCTGCCTTCCGCTACGAGCGGTCGCTCGACGTGATCCGCGCGGCTCGCGATTTCGGGCTGGTCACCAAGTCGAACCTCATCCTCGGCATGGGCGAGACCCCCGAAGAAGTCCAGTCGGCGATCGTCGACCTGCACGAGGCCGGCTGCGACATCCTGACGATCACCCAGTACCTGCGCCCGTCGCCGCGCCACCATCCGGTCGAGCGCTGGGTGAAGCCGGAGGAGTTCGTCGATCACTCCGAGTTCGCCCAGGAGGTCGGGTTCGCCGGTGTGATGGCCGGCCCGCTGGTGCGGTCGTCCTACCGTGCCGGCCGCCTGTACGCGCAGGCGATGGCCCATCACGGCCGCGAGATCTCCCCTGCCCTGGCGCATCTCGCGTCCGAGGGATCTGCCGCCCAGGAGGCGTCGAGCCTCATGACGCGCCTCGGCCGCTGATCGGCCGTTCTCCTCGGCCGACCGCGACGTCGGGACGTTCCGGCGTCGGACGTAAACTGGCCCCTATGGCAAAGGCGCAGTCGGTCAGCAAAGAAGAGAAGGCCGCGAAGAAGCAGGCCCGCAAGGCGGCATCCAAGGAACGCCGCCAACAGTTGTGGCAGGCCTTCCAGATGCAGCGCAAGGAAGACAAGCGGCTCATCCCCTACATGGCGGGTGTGTTCGTGCTGATGGTGGCCGTCTTCGTCGTGCTCGGATTCCTGATCGGCTCGCCGTGGCTGCTGATCCCGCTCGGCGTGGTGCTCGGCGCCCTCGGCTCGTTCATCATCTTCGGACGCCGCGTGCAGAAGAACGTCTACTCCAAGGCCGAGGGCCAGCCCGGCGCCGCCGGCTGGGCGCTGGGCAACATGCGCGGCCAGTGGCGTGTGAAGCAGGCGGTCGTCGGCACCACCCACCTCGACGCCGTGCACCGCGTCATCGGCAAGCCGGGTGTGATCCTCGTCGCCGAGGGCAACCCGAACCGCGCCAAGCAGCTTCTCGCGCAGGAGAAGAAGAAGGTCGCGCGCGTCGTCGGCGACACCCCGATCTACGAGGTCGTCGTCGGCAACGAGGAGGGCCAGGTCCCGCTGTCGAAGCTCGAGCGGCACCTCAACAAGTTGCCCAACAACATCGACCGCAAGCGCATGGATACCCTCGAGGGCCGTCTGTCCGCCCTCAGCAGCAAGGCCCCCGGCCCCGGTATGCCGAAGGGCCCGCTGCCCGCGAACGCCAAGATGCGCAGCATGCAGCGCACCGCGCGTCGTCGCAGCTGACGCACGTCCACCCCGCCTCGTGAATCCACCGCCGGATCCGGCGGTGGATTCACGCATTCCTGGTGGCCTTGCCGGCGTGAGCCGCGTCCGGGACGCGTGCCACATGCCGGTAAAGCACGCGGGGTCAGGGCGATCAGGCGAACCGGGACATCTTCGCGACCGGGTTCGGTCCCTCACGCGCGTCGAGGACGAACAGATACGGCCCGACGATGCGCACGTTGACCTCGTCGGCGCTGCGGGTCTCCTTGAGTCGCCACACCGGTCGGCCGGTCTTCGGGTCGTAGGCGGTGAACGCGGGCGGTCCGGGTTCATCGCGACGGGCGTCGCCCTCGAAGATCAGGCGGTTGCCGTCGAAGGCGTCGAACCGCTGGTAGATGCTCATCAGGATCGGCGGGCCGGGCTCCCCCGTGGTGGCGTCGAAGAACGTCCACTCGTACCCCTGCGGGTCGGCGAGCCGTTGCATCGCGACGTACCGGCCGCCGAGCAGTTCGATGTCGTGGCCGTGGTAGGCGTCGGCCGACCACAGCAGCTTCTTCTGGCCGGAGGACACCGCGCCGACGATGTCGTTGTCGGACTTGTCCTCGCCCTCGACCGCGATGAGATCGGTCTCGGTCGCCACGGGCCAGATGTCGGCGACCGCGACGTCCTTGAGCTCCGCGGTCTGGACCCCGTAGCTGTTGAACAGCCTCAGGGTGCGCCGCGGATAGTCGGTGACGCTGACCGCGAATCCGGTTCCGGTGGCGGCCACGCCGAGCCGCACGCCGCTCGACGTGGTCTCGTCCTTCGGTTTCGTCGCGGGATCGTCGGCGGAATCGTAGAGAATCTCACCGGTCGGCAGGGACATGGCACGGACACCGGTCCGGTCGTCGCCGGCCACGACCACGTTGCCCGCCTCCGAGACCGCGGCATGGGAGTAGTCGACGGGGAGGGTCTGCGACCAGCGCTTCCCGCCCGCGGAGTCGAACCGGGTGAGGGTCTCGGTCTTGGTCGTCCGCCCCTCGTCGTCCTTCTGATAGACGGCGGTGGTGACCAGGAAGCCGTCGCCGGCCCGGTCGATCCGGCCGTTGCCGAACTCGGCCGACGCCGTGCCGGTCACCTTGCCCGACCCGGGGTCGAGGAAAGCGACCTCGGTGGCCTTCTCGTCGTCATCCGTCGTCTGGACGCAGGCCAGCTTGTCGTCCCGGCTCAGCGCGCAGCCGTTCGCCCGAAACTCCGAGGCCCCCGGCCACAACGGCTTTCCGCTCGCGGGATCGAGCGCGATGACCGCCGCGGGATCACCCAGCCCGGGCAGGCCGGCTGCGACGATCATCCGGTCGTTCGCGTCGAACGGGATCAGGTACAGCACCGGCGCAGAGTCGCCGACCTGTGATCCCGAACCGAAGACCGAGTCGGCGGTGACCTCCCATTTCCGGCCGGGCGGGCCGGGCAGCGGTTCGACGGACGGGTCGTCGCCCGGTTCACCGGCGAGCGCCGCGTACTGACCCGGCAGCGTCGCCGAGCCATGCACCGACTGCGGCACCACCAGCGACACCACGAGCGCACACGTCACCGCGATCACCCCGATGGCGACCGCTGCGACCCCGCTCAGAATCCCTTTACGCCTGTCGGCCATCTACGCACCCAATCTGCTGATCGTCGCCTGTCCCGCGTCGCCTGATCTCGTGTGCATCAGGTACGGCCCGACGAACTCGTACTCGCGTTCCTCCCCGCCGGCGTTCCCGATCTCCCACACCTGACGGCCCGATGCCAGGTCGCAGGCGAACAGGTACGGGACGCCGGAGTTCGATCCGGCGCGGTCGGCGAAGAAGCCGCGTGTCCCGTCGAATGCCAGGAGCACGGTCGGTCCCGCCGCGATGGACCGTGTCCGGGTGGGGCTCTGCGTGTCGAAGTCCAGCCAGTCCTCGTCGCGACCGGACCGGAGACCGACGAGGAACCGTTCCCCGAGGATCTGCTCACGGATCACGCTGTCTCGGCTCGGCGTGGCGGCGACGACCTCGAACGTGACGGTGGACGCCACCCCGAGCGTCCGCTGATGGTCGTCGTCGGTGCCCTCGACCGGGATCAGGTCTCCTTCCGAACCCTGCGGCATGAAAGCGAGCACCACGCCCTCGATCACCCCGCGCCTGGTGCCCTTGCTGTCGTAGACCGTGACGGTCTTCGCGTCTCCGCGGATGCTCACGGCGAAACCGGTCCGCACGGGCGCGACCTCGACGAGGGGCGACGAGATCCTGCTCGGGGTGTTCTTCAGGTCCTCGGTGGAGTCGTAGACGAGGTCACCGCTGTCGAGTGCGTACACCTGCACTCGACGTCCGAAGTCGCGTACGGCGACCACGTTCCCGGCCTCGGACAGCGCCGGGTCGTCGAACCCCGGCGGGGGCTTGTGCTCCCAGGTGCGCGAACCGTCGGAACTGAACCACGTCAGCGTCAGCGCGTAATGCGCGTCCTTGTGGACGAACTGCTTGGTCGTGACGAGGAAGCCCTTGCCCGCGGACACCAGAGCCGGCCCGGTGGGATTCTCCCCTCCGGCGATCGTCCGGGTTCCGGTCACCTGACCGGACCCGGCATCGATGAAACCGATCTCCGAGGTCGCCCGGTCGGCGCCACGACGTATGCACGCCAGTCGCCCGTCACGGCTGAAGACGCACTCCTCCGCACGGAAGTCCGACACCTTCGGCCACTTCTTCTTCCCGGTCTTGGCGTCGAATGCCATCAGGGCGGTCTCGGTGACCTGCCGCGGGCCGCCGACGACGATCGAGGTGTTCGCCGCGAGGACCGCGGGACGCCGTGACTTGGTATCCTGCGTGTCGGCCGGCACGTCGATGTCGGACATCGACACCGTCCACCGCGGTGTCGGCGTCGTCGCCAGCGGCACGACGTCCGGATACGGGTCCTCGGTCGCCTCGGCGGGAGCGGCCGCCACCGCCGCGCCGTCCAGGGTTCGAGGAACCGCGAGCGTCACGACCAGACCGGCGACCACCCCAGAACACCGACCGCAAAGCACGCAAAAGCCCCGAGATCCCCCGCATGCGCCCATCGAATCACATGCGGGCGTCCGCACTGTCACCCATATCCACAGGCGACGGGCGTCACACGCCCTCTATCGGGTTCGGACGATCGCCGTCCCGGTGGCGCGGTCGTGCATCGCGCGGCCGTTGTAGTCGTTGATGAGGGCGGGCACCAGGAACACCATCAGCAACTGCCGGAAGAACGCGCGCACGACGCCGACCGCGGCCGGCGGTTCCTTGCCGGTGGCCTCGGCGGTGTTGCGCTCCGGCCCGTAGTCGACGCGGGCGACGCGCATGCCCATCACGTACTGGCCCGGGGTGAACCCGAAGAGGGTCACCGCGAAGACGCCCATCACGAACCAGATGATCAGCTGGGCACCGGCGAGGCTCGAGGACAGCAGGTTCCCGCCGACGAAGATCAGGGCGAGGCCGCCCGCGATCAGCCAGTCGACGAGCAGGCCCATGACCCGCGGCCATCCGGTGGCCAGCGATCCGGGGCCGGATGCGGGCAGACCGAGGTCCTGGCCCCGGTACTCGTTGTCGACGCCGGCGCCGGGACCGATCTGCGGCCCCGACAACCAGGAACCGGTGACACGTCCCATGCTCATGACTCCTCTCGCGACCCGACCCGGGTCCCGGGCCCGCGACGACCGCGTCGTGCTTTGGGTCCATCGTAGTCACGGGCCTTTCCAGACCTCCCGCGCACGCCTTCCAGCACGGCTAGGGTGGGTTTCGCCGAGTATCTTTTCCCGCGTCCGGACCACTGTGTGGTGAAGCACATCCGGTGTGTAACACGGGGGAAACACGGACTTGACGCATGGGCAACTTCACCTCCATACGGTTGCCGCTGAGATCCGCTGCTGTCGGCGGCGGATGTGTGTGGCGCGTCAGCTCGAACTGACCACCCGATCACGAAGGAGTCACCGCACGGTGTACAGCAGTAAAGAAGAACTACTCGAGGGCATCAAGAAGGAAGGTGTCGAGTACGTCGACATCCGTTTCTGCGACCTGCCCGGTGTCATGCAGCACTTCTCGATCCCGGCCTCGGCCTTCGACGAGAGCGTGTTCGAGGACGGCCTCGCGTTCGACGGCTCGTCGGTGCGGGGCTTCCAGTCCATCAACGAGTCGGACATGATGCTGCTGCCCGACCCGGCCACCGCGCGGATCGATCCCTTCCGCAAGGCGAAGACGATGAACATCAGCTTCTTCGTCCACGATCCGTTCACCCGCGAGGCCTACAGCCGCGACCCGCGCAACGTCGCCCGCAAGGCCGAGGACTACCTCGCCTCCACCGGCATCGCCGACACCTGCTTCTTCGGCGCCGAGGCCGAGTTCTACATCTTCGACTCGGTGTCCTTCGGCTCGGAGATGAACGGCACCTTCTACGAGATCGAGTCGGAGTCGGGCTGGTGGAACACCGCCTCGCCGACCGATCCGGACGGCAGCCCGAACCTGGGCTACAAGGTCCGCCCGAAGGGTGGCTACTTCCCGGTCGCGCCGTACGACCACTACGTCGACCTGCGCGACGAGATGTCGACCAACCTGCAGCAGGCGGGCTTCGAGCTCGAGCGCGGCCACCACGAGGTCGGCACCGGCGGCCAGGCCGAGATCAACTACAAGTTCAACACGCTGCTGCACGCCGCGGACGACGTCCAGCTGTTCAAGTACATCATCAAGAACACCGCGTGGCAGAACGGCAAGTCGGTCACCTTCATGCCGAAGCCGCTCTTCGGTGACAACGGCTCGGGCATGCACGCCCACCAGTCGCTGTGGAAGGACGGCAAGCCGCTGTTCCACGACGAGGCCGGCTACGCAGGCCTGTCGGACATCGCCCGCTACTACATCGGCGGCATCCTGCACCACGCCCCGTCGCTGCTGGCGTTCACCAACCCGACGATCAACTCCTACAAGCGTCTGGTCCCGGGTTACGAGGCCCCGATCAACCTGGTCTACAGCCAGCGCAACCGCTCGGCCTGTGTCCGCATCCCGATCACCGGCAACAACCCGAAGGCCAAGCGCATCGAGTTCCGTTGCCCGGACAGCTCCGGCAACCCGTACCTGGCCTTCGCCGCCATGATGATGGCCGGCCTGGACGGCATCAAGAACAAGATCGAGCCGCACGAGCCGGTCGACAAGGACCTCTACGAGCTCCCGCCGGAGGAGGCCAAGGGCATCCCGCAGGCCCCGACCTCGCTGGCCGCGGTCATCGACCGCCTCGAGGAGGACCACGAGTACCTCACCGCCGGCGGCGTCTTCACCGAGGACCTCATCGAGACCTGGATCGCTCTCAAGCGCGAGAACGAGATCGAGCCGGTCCAGATCCGTCCTCACCCGTACGAGTTCGCTCTGTACTACGACTGCTGATCTGAGTCGCGTCTGATCTGATTCAGAGCCTCCAGACCGCAAACGAGTCGGCCCGCTCCGCGATCACTCTTCCGATCGCCGAGCGGGCCGACTTGTTTGTCTTCGCCCAGGAGGCCGCTCGTATCGAGCACTACGCCCACAGAAGAAGGACGCCCCCCGGGCCGAACCGGAAAGACCATTTGCGCGACGGAAGAACTGTAGACAGGAACATCCATCGCCTGACGACTCTGTTGCCTTGGGTCCCGCACACGGACGAGCTACACCCGCAGATCACCCGACATCACAGACCGTGAACCATGGCCCACTATCTTCCGGACCGTTTATTCGATAAACACTTGTGCAGTAGTTAAACGGCGTATACACTCGGAGCCATGACAGCAACGAGTACACAGATTTCCCGGCCCGTGCGCGTTCGTGCCCGCAAAGTCCGCCACGAGGCGGCGCGCAGACGATCGCAAGGAAGGCGCCTCGTACTGATCGACATCGAGAGCATCTCGGGAGGGGGGATCCGAACCCTCGCCGAGGCCGAGTGGGCGCACCGAATGCTCAGCGCCGCCATCGGGTTCGGCGATCAAGAGCAGGTGATCATCGGAGTAAGCAAGGCCGGTGCCGTCAACACCTGGCCGATATGGTCGTCGGCTCGCCATGTCCTGGGAAGCGGGATCGACGGCGCAGACCACGCTCTTCTAGAAGTCCTGCGTGGTGAAAACATTGCCGACCGATTCGACGAGGTCGTCCTCGCCTCCGGAGATGGAATCTTCGCCGACGCCGTGGCCACACTCGGGATTCACGGAGTTAGCGTCACCGTCGTGGCACATCGAAGCTCGCTGGCCAAGAAGCTGCAGATGGCCGCCTCGCGCACCCTGACCTTTTCCAATAGCAAGAACAACACCGAAGGTGCAGCATGAACAGCCCGTCCCCCAATTCACCGGCCCTCGTCTCCGCGAGTGATATCGCGGAGCTCGCTGGCGTGTCCCGCGGAGCAGTGAGCAACTGGCGTCGCCGACACGAGAACTTCCCGCAGCAGGTCGCCGGCACCAAGACCAAGCCTCTGTACGCACTCCCCGATGTGAAGACCTGGCTCGCCAACCAGGGTTACGCCGTCGACCAAGTGCCGACCGAAGCCAAGGTGTGGGCCGCGCTCAACACCCTTCGCGGCCGGTACACACCAGAGCAGACGGCCACCATCGCGATCGCCCTCGTCAGCGAGCGAGTCATGGGAAAACACGCCCCGGCGTGGCTGACTCATCAATTGTCGAACCTGACATCGGCTCCGCACGCCGACCCGAACCGGATCGGCCAACTCCGGGAGGTGGTCGATTCGGTCGACGAATCCGAGTTGGCGTTGGTCGTCGACTTCATCCTCGAACGAAGTGCGCGCGAATCCGGACGGATGGCCGGCGAGCAAGGGTTCATTGGGTCCCGCACGAGCAACCTCCTCGCCTCCGTCGCTTCAAACCATCCCGGCGGCGTAGCGTACGACCCCGCATGCGGGATCGCTACGGCACTGGTTGAGCTTGCCGAGACCGGTGCGTTCGACTGCTACATCGGCCACGACATAAATATGCAGGCCCTGGCCATCGCCGAGGTTCGCTCCACGCTGCACGGGGTACCGCTCTATCTGGAGAATTGTGACGTCCTGCGCAGCGACCCTGACCCAGATCTTCGAGCTGACGTCGTAGTCGCCGAGCCACCGTTCGGCCTGTCCATCGATATCGATACACGCCTAACTGACCCTAGGTTCGTCTTTGGCGCGCCACCGAAGAACTCCAGCGAAACCGCCTGGCTTCAGCACGCCATTGCACACCTGACGGACACGGGTCGCGCGTTCGTCATCACGCCCCACAGTCCGCTCTTCCGCGGTGCAGCAGAAGAACGGATACGCACCGAGCTTCTGCGTCAGGGCTGCATCGAAACCGTCGTTGGCCTGCCCGCCCGAATGGTCCCCCACACTTCGATCCCGTTGGCACTGTGGGTGCTTCGTAGGCCTAATGGCAAGCACTCCGACGTGTTGCTTATCGATGCGTCGGATGACGACGCCCCCGAAAAGCACGTCGCACGCTGGCTATCTGATGTTTCCGCACTGGAATCCGTTCCACACGTTCGGATCTCCGTGGACAACCTGATCAGTGACGGGGCAAGTCTGCTGCCGCAACGCTGGCTCGCCACCTACGAGCGAACCCCTGAAGACGTGCGCGGCGACTTCGCCAATGCCACCAGAACAATGCGAAAGGCCACGGAGTCCCTGGACGAAGCCTCTAGGAGGATCTCGTTCAGACCAGACGCCCCGTCGCGCACCCTATCAATCGGGGACCTCATCCGCGAGGGCGTTCTCCAGCGCATTCGAAACCGCGCACCTCACGACGGCGGCGACGAGCTCAAAGCCGTCGTGGTGGGTGCACACGCAATCACCTCCCGAACTCTTCCCAGTCCGCAGACTCCAGCGCGGGTCCCCGAAGGCGTCGAGTTGACCAAACCGTCGGACGTCCTGGTTCTCACACAGAGCGGGATCCGTGCACTGGTCGACGACAGTGGTGGCCATGTCCTGTCGCCGGTCGTCGAGCATCTTCGAGTACGGAAGCCCGAGGTCGTAGACCCGCACTACCTGGCCGCAATGCTCGGCGGCTCCTGGAACACGCGGTTCCTCGCCGGCACCACGATCCAGCGGGCCAGACTCACGGAGCTCGAGGTTCCGCTGGTCCCGATCGACGACCAGCGACGCATTGTTGCAGCGCTGAATGACGTAGACCGCGTCAGAGAAGCAGCGCAGGCGATCGTTGAGTCAAGCAAGACTGTCTCTTCCAGCCTGCTGGACGCTGTCCGCTTTAGCGTCTTCCTCGACACCACCGAGCGGTAAACATCCACGTCTCCCTGTGTGGGCAGGCGCCAACGCGTACCTGGCCCACACCGGTTGTGCCCGATGTCAGACTCCCCCATTACCTTGACTGTAACGATCAACTCCCAAAGGACTCACCAAGTAATGGCCACCGTCAATGCCGCTTTCATCTGGTCGATCGCCAACAAGCTGCGCGGCCCGTACCAGCCCAATCAGTACGGCGATGTGATCCTTCCATTCACCATCCTGCGACGCCTGGACGCAATCCTCGCGCCGACGAAGGACAAAGTACTGACGGAGCACAAGAAGCTGCTGAAGAGCGGGGTCGACCCGTTTGTGGTCCTGCGCGCCAAGTTCGGTCTGCCGTTCTTCAACACTTCCGTCTGGGATTTCGGCAAGCTCGCCGCCGACCCCACGAACCTCGCCGACAATCTCCTCGACTACCTCGAGGGGTTCTCGCCCAATGTGCGCGACGTCTTCGACGGCTACAAGCTCCCCGAGCTCATCGCCGACCTGGACAAGAAAGATCGTTTGTTCCTGATTGTCAAGGACTTCGCGAACGTCGACCTACACCCTGATCGGGTATCCGGACACGATATGGGCTACATCTTCGAAGAGCTCATCCGGAAGTTCGCCGAATCCAACAACGCACAGGCAGGTGACCACTTCACCCCACGTGAGGTCATCTCCTTGATGGTTGACCTGCTGTACGCCGACAAAGACCTCGAGCTCACCACCCCCGGCATCGTGCGCACCATTTACGACCCCGCAGCCGGCACCGGTGGCATGCTCTCGGTCGCCTACGACCATCTGGTTCAGATGAACCCCGACGCCAAACCGGTGCTGTACGGCCAGGAGATCAACCCTCGCTCGTACGCCATGTGCAAGTCGGACATGATCATCAAGGGCCAGCGCGTGGACAACATCTACGAGGGCGACACCCTCGTAGATGACGGCTTCTCCGGCGAACACTTCGACTTCCTGCTCTCCAACCCGCCGTTCGGTGTGGAGTGGAAGGCACAGCAGAAGCAGGTCACCGACGAGCACCAGCAGCGGGGATTCGCGGGACGATTCGGCCCCGGACTGCCCCGTGTATCCGACGGCTCTCTCCTGTTCCTTCTACATCTCATCAAGAAGATGCGGCCTGTCCAGAAGCCCGGCGACAAGGGCTCACGCCTGGCGATCGTCCTCAACGGCTCGCCACTGTTCACCGGTGGCGCCGGCTCGGGTGAGTCCAACATCCGCAAGTGGATCATCGAGAACGACCTGCTGGACGCGATCATCGCTCTACCGACCGACATGTTCTACAACACAGGCATCGCCACCTACATCTGGATTCTGGACAACGCCAAGACCGCCGAACGCAAGGGCAAGGTTCAGCTCATCAACGCCGTGGACATGTACGGCAAGATGCGCAAGTCCCTCGGTTCCAAACGGAAGGAATTGCGGCCAGAGGACATAAACACGATCTGCGAGCTCTACGACGCGTTCCGGAACGATGACGGTGAAGACGAGCCGGCCCTGTCGAAGGTGTTCGACAACTCTGATTTCGGATATCGCACCATCACGGTCGAACGGCCCCTCCAGCTGCGCTTCCACGTCACCGAGGACACTGCTGACCTCGTTCTCGCCGCCAAGGCGATTACCAAGCTCCCCCAGCACGACCAAGACGCCGTTCGTGACGCCCTCAACTCGATGGTGGGCCGCTCATGGACCAACCGTGACGCCTTCGTCACCGAGCTGAAGGCCGCCCTCAAGACTGCCGGCATGGCCAAGGTGGGCGCACCGGTGGTCAAAGGCATCTGGACCGCCATCGGCGTTCACGACCCGGAAGCGGACATCGTCACCACCAAGGGCAAGCCCGAACCCGACCCCTCGCTCCGCGACACCGAGAACGTGCCTCTGTCCGAGGACGTCGAAGAATACTTCGCCCGCGAGGTCCTCCCCCACGTTCCAGACGCCTGGATCGACCACGACAAGACCAAGATCGGCTACGAAATACCCTTCACTCGGCACTTCTATCGCTACACCCCACCCCGGCCGCTCGAAGAGATTCAGAGAGATCTCCGAAAGCTCGTCACTGAAATCCAGACCATGCTGACAGAGGTGGGGGCCTAGATGCACCCAACGCGACAGCTTCGACGACTCGCTCGAATCAAGAATGGCTCCGACCACAGTCGGGTGCAAGATGACAACGGCGCATACCCCGTCTACGGATCAGGGGGAGAATTTGCCCGAGCTTGCCAGCCACTCCACTCCGGACCTTCCGTGCTTCTCGGACGGAAAGGGACGATTGACCGCCCAATCCTAGTGAACGGAGAATTCTGGACGGTCGACACGATGTTCTGCGTACAACCATATCCGAACGTAAGCGCGCGATTCTTATACTACGCTTGCACAACAATCCCTTTTAGCCAACTCTCCACCAATACTGCACTCCCGAGCATGACACAGGGCGACCTTAAAGAGGTGCGGTTGCCCGCTCCGGATTTCGGAACCCAGAACCTGATCGCCGACTTCCTCGACCGCGAGACCGCCAAAATCGATGCGCTGATCAGCAAGCAGGAGCAGCTCATCGCAACCCTGCGCGAGGAGTCGGATAGGCTATGGGCGCAAGATGTTGTGCAGCTGAGCGAGTCGTTCCCGACGGTGCAGCTTCGACGAGTGATCGAGTCGATCGCTGACGGCCCTTTCGGCTCGTCACTGACTTCGTCTCACTACTCCCCTGAAGGCGCACGAGTCGTCCGATTGGGAAATATCGGCATTAACGAATTCAGAGACAACGACCATGCATATATTCCACTCGACTACGCTCGCACGCTTGCGACACACGAAGTAACCGAGGGTGATGTTGTCGTCGCCGGCCTGGGTGACGAAAAGATGCCCCTTGGGCGAGCTGCGGTAGTTCCAGACATTGGTCCAGCCATTGTCAAAGCAGATTGTTACCGAATACGAACGCGCGCAGATCGATTGCGGCCCGACTACTTGGCCTGGTTCTTGTCCGCTCCACCGACCCGCAGCCAGATCGCACTTCTTGCACGCGGGGCCACCCGCTCACGGCTGAACACCTCGGTCGTTAAGAACGTTAAAATCCCCACCCCCCCTCTGACTACGCAGGAATCGGTAGTTCTCAAGTCCCGTGACCATTTGTCGCGAATCACAATCTTGGTTTCAGAAGCCGAGAAACTGAGCGAAACGCTCCACGAGTACCGCTCTGCCCTGATCACGAACGCCGTGACAGGCAAGATCGATGTCAGGGAGACTGCGTAGCCATGGCCCAGCACCACGAGTCTGCCTTCGAGACCGAGATCTGCGAACACCTGGCGGCGAATGGTTGGGAGTACTCGCCGAATGATGCCGGGTACGACCGCGATCTCGCTCTGTTTCCTGAGGACGTGTTCTGGTGGTTGCAGCACACGCAGCCGAAGGAGTGGGAAAAGAGGGTCAAGCCTTCGGAGCCGCCCGCAGCGCAGGAGAAGGCGAAAGCCTCGCTCCTGCAGCGACTTGCCAAGACGCTCTCGGGGAATCTCAAGGCCGACGGTGGCACGCTCGCGGTCCTCCGTCGCGGCTTCAGCGACTTCAACGCGAACTTCGCAATGTGTCAGTTCAAGCCCAACTCCGGACTGAACGCCACCACCGCTGCGAAGTACCAGGCTGTCCGCCTGCGTGTGATGCGGCAGGTCCACTACTCGAAGTCGAATCCGAGGAAGGCCATCGATCTGGTCTTCTTCGTCAACGGCATCCCCGTCGCCACCGCGGAACTCAAGACCGACTTCACGCAGTCGGTCGAGCTCGCGATCGCCCAGTACAAGAAGGACCGCTTACCCAAGGGCGAGCCGCTGCTCGGGTTCGCCACCCGCGCCCTGGTGCACTTTGCTGTCTCAGACAAAGAAGTACACATGACCACCCGGCTTGCCGGGAAGGACACGGTGTTCCTGCCGTTCAACCGCGGCAACGGTCACCACGCCGGCAACCCTCCGATTCCGAACGGGTCTCCCACTTCCTATCTGTGGGAGACAATTCTTCAGCGCGACACCTGGCTGGAGATCCTCGACCGGTTCATGCATCTGGAGATCACCGAGAAGCGTGATCCGGACAGCGGCAGAACGATCCGCAAAGAGACTCTCCTGTTCCCGCGCTACCACCAGTGGGACGTCGTCACCAAGCTGGTCGATGCCGCACGCACCGAAGGCCCGGGACACAAGTATCTGATCCAGCATTCGGCAGGGTCCGGGAAGACCAACTCGATCTCCTGGCTCGCCCAGCGTCTGGCGTCGTTGTACGACGACAACGACGAAAAGGTGTTCTCTTCCGTCATCGTGGTCACCGACCGGACCGTGCTCGACGCTCAGCTGCAGGAAGCGATCCACCAGATCAACCGCACCACCGGCGTGGTGGCCCACATCGACGGACTGTCCGGGCCGAAGTCCGCTGAGTTGGCAGACGCCCTGGAATCGGGCACCCACATCATCATCGTCACCATCCAGACCTTCCCGTTCGCCCTCGACGTCATCTCTGACCGCGCTTCACTCAAGGGCCGGAGTTTCGCGATCATCGCCGACGAGGCCCACTCCTCCCAGACCGGCGGGGCGTCGAACAAGCTCAAGCAGGTCCTGTCCCAAGCCGAGCTCGACGTTGTCGCCGAGGGCGGCACGGTCTCAGCCGAAGATCTCCTCGCTGCCGAGACCAAGGCCCGCGCCGAAGCCGAGAACATTTCCTTCTTCGCCTTCACCGCCACCCCCAAGGCCACCACGCTCGAACTCTTCGGACGGCCCGACCCCGACGGCACTCCACGGCCGTTCCACCTGTACTCGATGCAGCAGGCGATCGAAGAAGGCTTCATCCTCGACGTGCTGCGCAACTACACCCCGTACAAGACCGCCTTCCGGCTGTCCCACGGCGGCAAGACCTACGCCACCAGCGACACCGACGACGGCACCGTGGCCGTCACCTCAGACGGGGGCGACGAGGACCTCGTCGATCGGACCGCCGCGGTGAAATCTGTGATGAACTGGGTCAAGCTGCACCCCACGAACATCTCCCAGAAGGTGCAGATCATCGTGGAGCACTTCCGCCGGAATGTCGCCTGGCGGCTCAACGGCCAAGCAAAGGCCATGGTGGTCACCAGCTCTCGCAAGGCAGCCGTACGGTACAAACTCGCCTTCGACAAGTACATCAGCGAACACGGATACACCGACATTGCCGCCCTGGTCGCGTTCTCCGGAGAAGTCACCGATCCGGAAACCGGGACCACCGAGCCGTTCAGCGAGACCAACATGAACCCCGGGCTCAAGGGCCGTGACCTGCGGGACGCGTTCGCCACCGACGACTACCAGGTCATGATCGTGGCCAACAAGTTCCAGACGGGTTTCGACCAGCCCAAACTCGTGGCGATGTACGTCGACAAACGCCTCGCTGGTGTCCAAGCGGTGCAGACCCTGTCCCGCCTCAACCGGACGTTCCCTCCGCTGAAGGACCAGACCTTCGTCCTGGACTTCGCCAATGAGGCAACCGATATCGTCGACGCGTTCTCTCCTTACTACGAGGCCACCACGCTGTCCGACATCAGCGATCCCAATATCGTCCACGACACCGAACGCAAACTCTCCGTTGCCGGGATCTACGAGGAGAGCGAGGTCGACGGATTCGCCAAAGCCTACGTTGCCAAGGAAGGCCATAACGCCCTGGTCAGCTGGATCCAACCGGCTGCGGACAGGTTCAGCGCACGGTTGCGCGACGCTCTGAAGGCTTCCGATTCGGTCGAGGTCGACGAGCTGCAGATGTTTCGCAAGGACGCGCGAACCTATGTACGTCAGTACGAGTTTCTATCCCAGCTCTTCGACTACGAGAACCCATGGCTGGAAAAGCTCGCCCTCTACCTCAAGATGCTGATTCCCCAGCTCGACAGAGGGGAGACGGAAGCTCCGATCGACTTGTCCGCGGTCACGATCGACTACATCGGACACCACGCACAGGCCACACAGAACGGCGTCATCTCAACGGGCACACCGCTCGAACCTGCGCGAGAGGCAGGCACAGGGACCGTCCGTGACCCCGAGTTGGTCTCCCTCGACGAGGTGATCTCCCGCATCAACGACTTGTTCTCGGGCGATCATCCCGAGTCGTCGGTCCGAAACGTCGTCACCCACATCAAGGACCGCCTGCAGGAAAACGAAGATCTTCAAAAGCAGGCGAAGCACAACAGCTTGGCCCAGTTCTCCGCCAGCCCGGACATCGACATCGCATTCGTCGATGCCGTCATCGGGACCATGGATTCCTCCTCAGACCTGTCAACACAGATCCTCAACAATCCCGACCTCGCGAAGAGGCTTCGCGACGAACTCTTGCCCGGCATCTACCGGACCCTCACGCAGGCCAGCTGAGTCGAGCAAATTGCCGGCGACTCAGAAGTCAGCGTGGTGATGGTGTGTTTCGTGAGCGGGCGGCACAGTCCCTGGTCCGCATCCTGCCCGTACATCCGAGTTGGTGGCTGCCACTGCCGGGCTGCACCTTGCGGTGCCTTTGACCCAGTGTTTCTTCGCTCAGATCAGCGAGGACTCGATTGTAAAAACCTTGTGATCTGTTCCACAGAATGGACTTCTTACCCTGCCGGTACACACAGATCACCCGTAATTTGGGCACATGACCAGAGACGTTTATGTGGAAGACCTTGTGCCGGGTGATCGCATCCGCCTCGACGGCACTCCCCGCGTGGTCCGCACCACGAGCCGGCTCGACGACGATCGCCTGCGCATCGAGCTGGTGAAGGGTCACGACGACCTACAAGAGGTCATCCTCGACCGCACCGCGAAGCTTCAGGTCAACTAGGAGTACGGATCTCGACGGCTCGTCGCGGCTCAGGCCGCGCGAGCACCGTCGAGGTCGCCGAAGACCGCCTGGTTGTGCGCGAACGCCGCGAGCGCCTCGTCCACGAGCCGGTCCACGGCGTCGGCGTCGAGCGGCAATGCGTCGAGCCGGGCGCGGTAGTCGTCCTTGTACCGCTTGAGCTTGTCGATGCCCTCGAAGCTGTAGAAGGTCAGGCCGGAATCGTACACGCCGTAGTGCTCGCGCATGCGGTGGGCGACGACCTGGCCGCCGCTGAGGTCTCCCAGGTACCGGGTGTAGTGGTGCGCCACATACCGAGCCGGGTCGGTACGCGTCGCCTGGATCGCCTCCACGTACCGCTCGACGGCGGGCAGCGGCGTCACGGTCGACGGGTCGACGCCGAACGAGGCGAGATCGGCGCCGAGGCTCGGCAGACGACGCAACTTGTCGTCGATGACGGCACCGGCCACCGGGTCGTCGGCGAGCGCGTCACCGACCTCCTCGAGCGCCTCGTAGATGAAGTAGAGCTGAGCGGCGAGCCGCTCGTATTCGCCGCGATCGAGCCGGCCGGACATCAGGTCCTCGATGAAGGGGGAATGTTCGGCCTGGCGGTGTGCTTCGGCAGTGGCTTCGCGGAGACGCTCGGAAATGCTCATGATGCAACAAGTGATACCACCAGGGCCCGATGATCGGAACCCGGGAGGTGATGCGTATCCATCGACGTGGTCACAAATCCGCGCACGATGATCCTGTCGATCGCCACCAGCGGATGGTTGCCGATCTGCTTGTCGGTGGGATAGGTGGGCAGATAACCCGCTCCGGCGAGGTCCGTGCCGTCGGCGAGGCCGTTGGTGAGCAGTTTGCGGTACGTCGCATGATTCCACGTCGAGTTGAAGTCGCCGATCGCCAGCACCCTCCCCTGCAGCAGCGCCGCGAGATGACCGGCGAGAACCCCCATGTCGTGGAACCAATGGTCCTTGTTGCTCCACAACGGGGCCGCCGGGTGCATCGCGAAGACCTGCGTGCCCGGGGCACCCGGAAGATCGGTGCGCGCCTGCAGATTCCGCAGAGCCGTGTCCGGAACCACCGACGTGTCGGTCAGCGGTTCCTTGCTGAACAAGGCGGTCCCGGTGGCATAGGCCGCCGGCTCGGCGAACTCGTGGGGCAGTTGCCGAGGGATCGTTCCGTTCCGAATCCGTTGCAGCGCTTGTGGAGTGACCTCCTGCAGGGAGACCAGATCGGCATCGGCGGAGGCGACGATCTGCTCGAGCGCGTCGATGTCCGCGCCGCCGAACAGAAGGTTCGCCGACACCACGCGGAACCGCTCACCGTCGGGCGCATCCGCCGGGACCAGGAGCGGGACCTGGGTGTAGACCAGCGCCGCAGACGCCAGGAACGCGACCGCGAGCATGACCCACCGCCGCAGGCCGGCGAAGATGACGATCGCGGTCAACGCCGGGATCAACGCGAACTGCACCCCGCTGGTGAGATACAGCGCCACGTTGCCGCGGGACGGATAGAAGTGCAGCCAGATCGCCAGCAGCACACCGGCCGTCATGGCCAGGCCGACGATGTACGTCGACACCCACAGAAGTCTCTTCATCCGCCCCCAACGGTTCACGCGCTCGCGATTGCGGGCACGTCAGGCCCCGAAGACCTTCTGCACCACGGCTTTTGCGCGCCGGGTGACGCGCAGGTAGTTCTCCAGGAACTCCGTGGCCTGATCCTGCGGCCACCCCGCCGCATAGGCGACCTGGCGCAGCAGCTTGCCCGGGCCGGGCAGTTGGTCGACGGGCTTGCCCCGGACCAGGACGAGCGCGTTACGCGCCTTGGTCACGGTGATCCACGCGTCCTTCAGCAGCGCGACGTCGTTCTCGCTCAACAGCTCCGCTGCGCCGATGGCGTCGAGTGATTCGAGCGTCGAGGTGTTGTGCAGGCTGCGGTACCGGTGCGCGTAGCGCAGCTGCAGCAGCTGCACGGTCCATTCGATGTCGGCGAGGCCACCGCGACCCAGCTTGGTATGGGTCGCGGGATCGGCGCCGCGCGGGAGCCGCTCGGCGTCGACACGCGCCTTGATGCGCCGGATCTCCCTGACCGCGTCGTTGCTGACGCCGCCGGCCGGATAGCGCACGTGGTCGATCATGTGCAGGAAGTCGATGCCGAGCGCCTCGTCGCCGGCAACCTGGTGGGCGCGCAGCAGCGCCTGCACCTCCCACGGCTGCGCCCACTGCGCGTAGTACGCGGCGTAGGACGCGAGGGTCCGCACCACCGGGCCGTTGCGCCCCTCGGGCCGCAGGCCGGTGTCGACCTCCAGCGGCGGGTCGGCGCTGGGGCTTCCCAGGGCACTGCGGACCGTCTCGGCGATGCCCTGCGCCCATCGGACCGCCGCGGACTCGTCGACGTCGTGGTCGGGCTGGCAGACGAACAGCACGTCGGCGTCCGACCCGTACCCGAGTTCTCCGCCGCCGAGGCGTCCCATGCCGATGACCGCGATGCGGGCCGGGGCCGGCTTGCCACGCTCGCGTTCGGAGATGTTGATCGCGACGGTCAGTGCCGCGTTGAGGACCGCCGCCCACACGCTCGACAGCGCCTTGCACACCTCGCGGACGTCCATCAGGCCCAGCACGTCTGCCGAGGCGATCCGGACCAGTTCTGCCCGTCGGTGCGAACGCGCAACGGCGACAGCGCGTTTCATGTCCTCCTGGCGAACCGTCGAGGCGATGAGCCCCTTCGCCACATCCTCCGGCCGCACCTCGCACAGCTTCGGCCCGTCCGGACCGTCGGAGTACTGGTGGATGACCTCGGGCGACCGCATCAGCATGTTCGCGATGTACTCCGAGGTGCCGAGCACCCTCATGAGCCGTTCGGCCACGACGCCGTCGTCGCGCAGCAGGCGCAGGAACCAGTCCTTGTCCTCGAGCGCCTCGCAGAGCCGGCGGTAGTTGAGCAGGCCCGCGTCGGGATCCGGTGTGTCGCCGATATGTTCGAGCAGCTGCGGCAGGATGAGCAGCTGGATCTGCCCGCGACGGCCGGGCGCGTTGGACAGCGCGCGGATGTGGCTGAGGGCGCGGTCGGGCATCGCATAGCCGAGTGCGGCCAGCCGCCGTTCGGCCGATTCGTCGCTCAGCGTCAGCTCGTCGGCCTTGAAGCGGGTGACCGCCTCGAGCAGGGGACGGTAGAAGAGCTTCTGGTGCAGGCGCCGCACCCGGAGGGTGTTGTGCTTGATCTGCTCGCGCAGCACGCCGGTCGCATCGAGGTCGCCCTCGCGGCGGATGTGGGCGGCGCGGGCGAGCCAGCGCAGCGCCTCGGTGTCGTCGAGCGGTGGCAGCAGGTGCGTGCGCTTCATCTTCTGCATCTGCAGGCGATGCTCGAGCAGCCGCAGGAACTGGTACGACGCGGACAGGTTGGCGCCGTCGTCACGCCCGACGTACCCGCCGGCGGTGAGCGCCGCGAGCGCGTCGACGGTGGCCATCACGCGCAGGCTCTCGTCGACGCGGCCGTGGACCATCTGGAGCAGCTGGACCGCGAACTCGACGTCGCGCAGGCTTCCCGCCCCCAGTTTGAGGTTGCGGTCCCGCTCGGACGCGGGCACCAGCGATTCGACGCGCCGGCGCATCTTCTGGACCTCGGGCACGAAGTCGGGGCGCTCGGCGGCCTTCCACACCATGGGCTTGACCGCGTCGATGTACTGGTTGGCCAGCTCCATGTCGCCGGTCATCGCACGGGCCTTGAGCAGCGCCTGGAACTCCCAGGTCTTGGCCCACCGCTCGTAGTAGGCGACGTGCGATTCCAGCGTCCGGGTCAACGCCCCGGACTTGCCCTCGGGACGCAGCGCCGCGTCGACCTCGAAGAAGGCCAGCGAACCGACCCGCATCATCTCCCCCGCGATCCGCGCGGAGGTCCCGTCGGCCGGGTCGCTGACGAAGATGACGTCGACGTCGCTGACGTAGTTCAGTTCCCGCGCACCGCATTTGCCCATCGCGATCACGGCGATCCGCACCGGGATCGGGTCATCGCCGCACACCTCCCGGAACGCCACCGCGAGCGCCGCGGTGAGCGCTGCGTCGGCGAGGTCGGCAAGATAACCGCCCACCTCGGGCAGGTACAGGACCGGCTCGTCCTCGACGGTGGAGGCCACGTCGTGGGCGGCGAGCCGCATGATCAGGTTGCGGTACGCCAGTCGCATCGCGACGACGGCCTTGGGCCCGGAGATCTTCGCCCGGTAGACCCGGTTGCCCTTCTCGACCTCGCCCGGCTCGGGTTCGGCGCCGACCGACTCGAGCATGAGGCGGTCCACCTCGGCGCGATCGGGCAGGGTGTCCTCGAGCAGCAGCCGCCACGTCGCGGACTCGGCGACGAGGTGGTCGGCGAGTGCGTCCGACGATCCGATCAGACCGAAGAGACGGCCGCGGAACGAGCGGTTCGAGCGCAGTTCCGAGTCGATCTCGGCCCACTCCTCGCCCACCTCGGCCCGCAGGCGGACGAGGGTGCGGAGGGCGAGATCGGCATCGGGAGAGCGCGACAGCGCCCACAGGACGTCGACGGACTCGGGGGTGTTCCAGCCGAGCTCGGCCAGACTCTGCGGCGCGCCTTTGTCGAGCAGTCCCAGCCGGCCTGCGCTGGGGATCGCACTGCGTCCCGATCGTGTTGTCACAGACTCAAAATAGCGACTGAACGAGCGGCGACGTCATGGCGGTCCCCTACAGCGGCAGGTAGTTCTGCAGCTCGTACGGCGTGACGCGGCCGCGGTAGTCGGTCCACTCCGCCCACTTGTTGCGCAGGAAGTAGTCGAACACGTGCTCGCCGAGGGCCTCGGCGACCAGCTCGGAGCTCTCCATCACGGTCAGCGCGTCGGCGAGGCTGTCGGGCAGCTCCTGGTAACCCATCGCCCGGCGCTCGGCCGGGGTGAGCGCCCAGACGTCGTCCTCGGCCTCGTCGGGGAGCTCGTAGTCCTCCTGGATGCCCTTGAGGCCCGCGGCCAGCAGGACGGCGAAGGTCAGGTACGGGTTGCACGCCGAGTCGGGGCTGCGCACCTCGATGCGGCGCGACGACGCCTTGTTCGGCGTGTACAGCGGCAGCCGGACGAGAGCCGACCGGTTGGCGCGCCCCCAGGTCGCGGCCGTCGGGGCCTCCCCGCCGTGGATGAGGCGCTTGTAGCTGTTCACCCACTGGTTGGTGACCGCGCTGATCTCCGACGCGTGGTGCAGGATGCCGGCGATGAACTTCTTGCCGGTCACCGACAGCTGCATCGGGTCGTCGGGGTTGTGGAAGGCGTTGATGTCGCCCTCGAACAGGCTCATGTGCGTGTGCATCGCCGAGCCCGGGTGATCGCTGAAGGGCTTGGGCATGAACGTGGCCCAGACGCCCTCGTTGATGGCCACCTCCTTGATGAGGTAGCGGAAGGTCATCACGTTGTCGGCCATCGACAGGGCGTCGGCGTAGCGCAGGTCGATCTCCTGCTGGCCCGGCGCACCCTCGTGGTGGGAGAACTCCACCGAGATGCCCATCGACTCCAGCGCGTCGATCGCGTGGCGGCGGAAGTTCGGCGCGGCGTCGTGGACGGCCTGGTCGAAATATCCGCCGGTGTCGGCCGGGGTCGGGACCGAGCCGTCGAGCGGCGCGTTCTTGAGGAGGAAGAACTCGATCTCCGGGTGGACGTAGCAGCTGAAGCCGAGGTCGGCCGCCTTGTTCAGCTGGCGGCGCAGCACGTGCCGGGAGTCGGCCCAGCTCGGCGTGCCGTCGGGCATCGCGATGTCGCAGAACATGCGGGCCGAGTGATGACGGCCGGCAGAGGTGGTCCAGGGCAGGATCTGGAAGGTCGACGGATCGGGCTTGGCGACCGTGTCGGCCTCGGAGACGCGGGAGAAGCCCTCGATCGCGGAGCCGTCGAACCCGATGCCCTCGCTGAAGGCACCTTCGAGCTCGGCGGGGGCGATCGCCACGGACTTCAAGTAGCCGAGGACGTCGGTGAACCACAGCCGGACAAAGCGGATGTCGCGCTCTTCGAGGGTCCGGAGCACGAATTCCTTTTGGCGATCCATGGACGCCGACATTAGAAGTCGGCTGTTAAATCTGTGTTACACACACGAGTCCAACTCCGTGTCCTGCACGTTTGCCGACGGTGTCCCAGAGTTTGAGACGGCGCAACAGTGCTTCTGGGAAGGCCGCGAACAGCGATGATGCCGCATGATCGTCGAAGCTCCCGCGCCCGGTGCGCGAAGACGACCGCCGCCGGTGTGACCAATCGCATATCACTCACCCGGTTACAGGGCAAACCGCCGGTGACACAATGACGATTGTCCGTGTTCAACCCGGGTACCCGCCACGCGGGACTCGAGGCAGAAAAGAGACGACGATGTCCGAAAACTCGGTCTATGGCGCTGCCGCCACCACGACTTCCGCCGACGCCCCCAAGCGTCGCAAGACCCGCGTCCACCACCTGGCCCAGATGAAGGCCGAGGGCGAGAAGTGGTCGATGCTCACCGCCTACGACTACTCCACCGCCCGGATCTTCGACGAGGCCGGCATCCCCGTGCTCCTCGTCGGCGACTCCGCCGCCAACGTGGTCCTCGGCTACGACACCACCATCCCGGTGACCGTCGAGGAGATGATCCCGCTCATCCGCGCCGTCGTGCGCGGCGCCCCGAACGCCCTCGTCGTCGCCGACATGCCCTTCGGCAGCTACGAGGCCGGCCCGCAGCACGCGCTCGAGAACGCCGTGAAGATCTTCAAGGAGACCGGCGCGCACGCGGTCAAGCTCGAGGGCGGCGAGCGGGTGGCCCCGCAGATCGCGGCCCTGACCGCCGCCGGCATCCCGGTGATGGCGCACATCGGCTTCACCCCGCAGAGCGTCAACGGCCTCGGCGGCTTCCGCGTGCAGGGCCGCGGCGACGGCGCCGACCAGCTCATCGCCGACGCCATCGCCGTGCAGGAGGCCGGCGCCTTCAGCGTCGTGATGGAGATGGTCCCCGCCGAGCTCGCCGGCCAGATCACCCGCAAGCTCACCATCCCGACCGTCGGCATCGGCGCCGGCAACGAGACCGACGCCCAGGTCCTCGTCTGGCAGGACATGGCCGGCTTCACCCACGGCAAGACCGCGAAGTTCGTCAAGCGCTTCGCCGACGTGGGCGGCGAACTGCGTTCGGCGGCCGAGCAGTACGCCGACGAGGTCCGGCGCGGCGTCTTCCCCGGACCCGAGCACAGCTACTGATCCGCAATCGGTAGAAGTCGTGGACGCCATGCGCCCACGACTTCTACGGATTCGGCATAGCGCCTAGGCTCGATCCATGCGTGACTTCTATCCGGAGATCGAGCCCTACGAGTCCGGTCACCTCGACGTGGGTGACGGCCAGCAGATCTACTGGGAGACCTCCGGCAATCCCGAGGGCAAGCCCGTGGTGTTCGTCCACGGCGGCCCCGGCGGCGGCACATCGGGACTGCAGCGGCGCTTCTTCGATCCCGCGAGGTACCGGATCGTGCTGTTCGACCAGCGCGGCTGCGGCAGGTCGCGTCCGCACATCGCCGACGGCGCCGACCTGTCGGTCAACACCACGCAACACCTCATCACCGACATGGAGCGCCTGCGAACCCACCTCGGGATCGACCGCTGGCAGGTGTTCGGCGGCTCCTGGGGGTCGACGCTGGGCCTCGCGTACGCGCAGGCCCATCCCGATCGCGTCACCGAACTCGTGCTGCGCGGCATCTTCCTGCTGCGGCGCAGCGAGATCGACTGGTACTACAACGGCGGCGCCGCCCACATCTTCCCGGACGTGTGGGAGTCATATCTCGCACCGATCCCGGCCGACGAGCGCGACGGCGACCTCGTCGCCGCCTACCACCGGCTGCTCACCTCCGACGATCAGGACGTGGCCCGTGCCGCGGCCCGCGCCTGGACCGGGTGGGAACAGGCCACCAGCTACCTGCTCCCCCGCCCCGACGAGTCGGCGCCGTCCGACCCGGAGGAGGCCGCGCGCTTCGATCTGGCCTTCGCGAGCATCGAGAACCACTACTTCGTCAACCACGGCTTCCTCGACGACGGCCAGCTGCTGCGCGACATCGACCGGATCGCCCACATTCCGGGTGTGATCGTCCAGGGCCGATACGACGTCGTGTGCCCGATGCGCAGCGCCTGGGATCTGCACCGCGCCTGGCCGAGCGCCGGGCTGCACATCGTCGACGACGCCGGCCACGCGTCCTTCGAGCCCGGCATCCGCCACCACCTCATCGAGGCGACCGACCGCTTCGCGGACCGCTGACCGACAGACCGGTCCGCCGAACGGGCGGGCCGACGGCACGGCGTCACTAGACTCGACATCAGCTGCAGCAACGTCGGTGTCAGGAGGACTCAGTGGCCGCATCCGAGCAGGTCGAGGTGGAGCTCAAGTTCGACGTGGATCCCGGTCACACGGCTCCCGACCTCCGTGCGCTGCCCGGGGTGGTGTCGGCGACCGAGCCGGAGACGTTCGAGCTCGACGCCACGTACTTCGACACCGAGAACCTCGACCTCGCCGGCAACCGGATCACCCTGCGGCGCCGCACCGGCGGCACCGACGCCGGCTGGCATCTCAAGCGCCCCAGCGACACTCCCGGTGCGCGCCGTGAACTCACGGTGGGCTTCGACGAGGCGCCCGCCGACGGCGACGTCCCCGAGCCGCTGCTGACGCCGGTCCTCGCGCACATCCGCACCCGCAGCCTCCGGCCGGTGGCGGTGATCTCGACGACGCGCACCGTGACCCGGCTGCTCGGCGTCGACGACGAGCCCCTCGCCGAACTGGCCGAGGACCTGGTCACCGCCCAGTCGCTGCTGCCCGGCGGGCACTCCCACCAGTGGGCCGAGTGGGAGTTCGAGCTCCTCTCCGGCGGCAACGGCAAGCTGCTGAAGGCGGCGGAGAAGACCTTGCGGGCCGCCGGCGCGCGTCCGGCGTCGAGCGCGTCGAAGCTCGCCCGCGCGATCGGTTCGACGCCGACGGTCCACGAGCCGCGACTGTCCAAGCGTCCCACCGCACTCGAGTTGGTCGTCACCGACATCGCCCTGCACCGCAACAGCCTGATCGCCTACGACCCCCTGGTCCGCGAGGACGCCGAGGACGCCGTCCACCAGATGCGCGTGGCGTGCCGACGGCTTCGATCGGTGCTGTCCGGCTTCCCCACGGTGCTCGACGCCGAGCGCACCGAGCACATCAACAGTGAGCTGAAGTTGCTGGCCCGGATCCTCGGCGAGGCACGGGATTCCGAGGTGCAGCTCGAACTCGACAAGTCGCTGCTCGCCGGCGAGAACGCATCGCCGGAACTGCGTGCCGCACTGGCGGGCGCCGAGACCCGCACCCATGACCGTGCGATCCGCCAGGCGCACAAGGCGATGGCATCGGATCGCTACTTCGCACTGCTCGACGCCGTGGACAACCTCATCGCCTCTCCCCCGCCCGGTCCCGACGCCGACCTCGCGGCCACCGACGTCGTCGACAAGGCGATCGCCCGGAGCCGCAGGCACATCCGGAAGGCCCAGGCGCGGCTGGCCACCCTGACCGAGGGTTCCGACGAGTGGAGCGAGCAGCTGCACACGATCCGCAAGCGCGCCAAGCGGTTGCGGTACAGCATCGATGCGGCCGCTCCCCTGAACAAGAGGCGCTACCGCGAGATCGGCGAGATCGCCAAGAAGATCCAGTCCGCGCTCGGCGATTTCAACGACATCCGCATCAACCGCGCGCATCTCCGGTCCATCGTCGACGCCGGCGAACTCGGCGCCGAGGACATGTTCATCGTCGGCCGCCTCGACGCCCGGCTCGAGGCCGACGCCCAGCGCGCCGTCGCCGAATACCGAAAAGCCGCGAAGAAGCTCTGAGGCGCCATCGCGATTCCCGCGATGGTGTGTCCTTCCCGCCGATGAGATCGACCAGAGCGGAAGGAGACTCCCTCATTGGGAACGATGCGGTGCCGGCCGACGAGTCGAAGCCCGTCACACCGGCCGGAACGCCACCGTGCGCGTGACCTCGTCGGCGGTCGCCAGTTCCACCTGCAACCGGTCGCCGGCCCTCAGCTCGCCCTCACACCCCGCGATCACCGGCGGGTCGGCGATGAAGATCTGGGCCGGCTTGCGTTCGGTCGCGGCCGACATGACCACGGCGTCGAACCGCTGCCCAACCCGATCGCCGAGGATGACGGCCTCGGCGAGGTCGATACTCGCGCGTTCGGCGGTCGCGCTCAGCGAGTCGGCCGACCGCAGGATCTTCGGCAGCGTCGGCAGGGCCCGCCGGACCCACTCGGGGACCTCCTGTCCCGACGTGACCGCCAGGCACACCTCGGTGGCGAAGCGATCCCCGAGGCGGCGTAGCGGCGCGGTCACGTGCGCGTAGAGGCCCGCGATGGCGGCGTGCTGCTTCTTGTCGTGCGGGATGGCGCGAGCCTCGTCGGTGCCGTCGAGCGCGAGGTAGTTGGCGCCGCGCATGAGGCCGCCGGCGGCCGACTGGAGCGCGAGAGTGCTCGGCCGATCGCTCGGCAGACCCGCCAGGAAATGGCCGACGGAAAGCCCGTCCGGCCAGTCGACACCGAGCGCGACCGCCGCGGCGCGCAGCTCCTCGACGCGCTCCGGTTCGGCCGGGGGCAGCGTACGCAGCAGGCCGATTCCCGCCTCCGCCATGATCGTGCCCGCGCAGATCCCGGTCAGCAGCGACAGTTGCGAGTTCCACACCTCCGCCGGGGTGTGTGGCTCCAGCTCCAGGTGCCACCCGCCGTCGGCGTGCGACACCTGCTGATCGGGCAGGTCGAGTTCGACGGCCCCGCGGTCGAGCGCGACCTGCCGGCGCAGTTCGCCGAAGGCGGGCAGCGCCTCGATCGACGGGTGCAGCCGTCCTGCCTCGGCGTCGGCGCTGACCCCGGCGTAGTCGAGACGTGCGACCGACCGGATGCGTGACCGTCGCACCCGAACATCGCTCACCGCGCCGTCGGCGCCCACCCGGATCGTCCACAGCACACACGGCCGGACCTGCTCGGGCAGAAGCGAACCCGCGTCCTCGGACAGTTCGCGCGGGTGCAGCGGCACGGAACCGTCCGGGAAGTAGACCGTGGATCCGCGGCGCCGGCTCTCCTGGTCGAGCGCACCGTCGGGGATGACGAGCGCGGCGACGTCGGCGATGGCGTAGTCGATGACGAACCCGTCCCCGTCGCGCGCGATGTGCACCGCCTGGTCGAGGTCGCGGGACGTCGGCGGGTCGATGGTGACGAAGGGGACGCCGGTGTGGTCCTCGCGGGCGTCGGCGAAGCGGTCGACGGCGGTGCGGGCCTCGTGCAGCGCGTCGGCGCCGTACTCCTCGTTCACCCCGAGTTGGTCGCGGATGCCGGCGAAGTCGATGTCGGGTGCGTAGAGGATACGGGCCACGGGTCCGACACTAGCGCGCCCGCACAGGCAGGGGTCGGTCCGGCGCGGGTGGCGCATGACGACCGCAGAACACTGCTCGGAGGCGAACGAGCCGGCACGTAAGCCGGATCCTGTACCCGCGCGACCTCTCGGTCGTCGCGGGCGGCGACCATCCATCTGGGCACACCGTCGCCGGGTACCTCGAGCGGCCCACCCGCGGGCTGGGGCGAGCAGCCCTCGTGACGCCCGCGCACACGCACCGCGAGGTGCGTGCTTCGGCCTTGCTCCGGGTGGGGTTTACCTAGCCGACGCGGTCACCCGCGCCGCTGGTGCGCTCTTACCGCACCGTTTCACCCTTACCGGCCTCGCGGCCGGCGGTCTGTTCTCTGTGGCACTGTCCCGCGGGTCACCCCGGGTTGCCGTTAGCAACCACCCTGCTCTGTGGAGTCCGGACTTTCCTCGATGCGCGGCGTGACGGCATGTGCCGCCCGTTCCGCCCACCGCGGCCGCCCGGCCGACTCGTTCGCGTCCTCAGGATACGGCAGACGGCCGGCGGCTCGTGCGCGGCTCAGCGCCAGTGCTGCGCGTCGTTGACGAGTCTCACCACGGACCCGCCGTCGGGGAAGAACTCGGCGATGGAGACCGAGGCGAGATCGAGGTGGAGCCGGAACAGCAGTTCCGGTCCGACGCCCAGCGCCTCGCGCAGCATCAGCTTGATCGGGGTCACGTGCGAGACGAGCACGACCGTCTGCCCCGGATAGCGTTGCAGCAGATCCGCTTTCGTCTCCGCCACACGCTCGGCGACCTGCGCGAAGCTCTCCCCGCCGGGCGCCGGCACCGTGATGTCGGACAGCCACCGGCGATGGACGTCGGGATGCCTCTCGGCGGCCTCGGTGAAGGTCAGGCCCTCCCACTCGCCGAAGTCGTTCTCGATGAGCCCGGCGTGTTCGACGACGTCGACGCCGGTCAGCGCCGCGACCTCCTCGGCCGTCGCGCGCGCCCGGCTCAGCGGCGAGGTGACGATCGCGGAGATGCCGTCCTCGCGGGCCACCCGCTGCGCCGCCGCACGCGCCTGGCGCAGACCTTCCTCGGTCAGCTCCGGGTTGCCGCGCCCGGAGTAGCGCCGCTCCACCGAGAGCGGGGTCTGGCCGTGACGGAGCAGGATGAACCTCGTCGGCGCGCTGCGCTGCCCCTGCCAGCTGGGTGCCTTACCGCTCGGGGTCGCCGCGTCGGCGTTGCCCTTCTCCGCGCTGTTCGCGGTCAAGGCTCAGATCCCGGATTCGGCGGTGCGCACCAGGATCGCGCCGCACTCCTCGCACCGGATGACCTCGTCGGACAACGCCGCGCTGATCTGCGCGATGGTGCCGCGGTCGAGCTCCATCCGGCACGCGCCACAGCGACGAGCGCGCAGGAGTCCGGCCCCGATTCGGCCGTTGGCGCGCTGCTTCTCGTAGATCGCCAGTAGGTCCGGGTCGATCTCGGCGGCCTGGCCCTCGCGACGTTCCCGGACGTGCGCCAGATCCTCGTCGATGGTCGCGAGGGACTTCTCGCGGCTCTCGTTCAGCGCGGCGAGCTTCTCCTCGAGGTGCGCGATGGTCGCCGACGCGCGGTTGCGCTCGGCCTCCACGGCCTCCTGCTGCTCCATGAGCGACAGCATCTCGTCCTCGAGGAGCGCCTTGCGGCGTCCGAGGCTGTTGAGCTCGTGCTGCAGCTCCGTCAGGGCCTTGGGGGCCAGACCGCCCGAGGCGAGGAGCTTGGCGTCCTTGGCCTCGCGATCGGTCATGCCCTTGACCTCCGACTCGATGCGGCGGTACTCGCGCCCGAGGTCCTCGGCGGAGATCTCCGCGCGCACCAGGTCGTCGCGGGCGGCGTCGATCGACTTGCCGATCTCGGCGATCTCGGCGTCCTCGGGAAGGTTCTTGCGGCGATGCTCGAGTCGGTTGATCTCGGCATCGGAGTCCGCGAGATCGAGCAGCAGTCGCTGCACACCGGCGTCGACTTTCATTGCGGCCTCCTGTCTCTGAAGTCCCCTAACCGTACGCGGGTGGTCACCGCGTCCCGGCGGGCGGGTTTGTTGTCTTCTCGGCTGCGCTCCCGCATCACCCGAGGCTGTGGACGACGAACGGATCGGTCGGTTCGCCGAAGACCTGGACCTCCACGCCGAGCTCGTCGGCGAGCAGTTGCGCGACCTGCGCGCACCACGGGAACTCGGTCGCCCAGTGTCCGGCGTCGACGAGGGCGGGACCGCCCACGCGCAGGCTCTCGTCGACGGGATGGTGGCGCAGATCGCCGGTCAGGTAGACGTCGACGCCGAGGCCCCGCACACGCCCGAGGAGCGAGTCGCCGGCACCGCCGCACACCGCGACCGTGCGGACGAGCGCGTCGGGATCGCCGGCGGCGCGCACGCCCCACGGGGTGCGCAGCACCCGCGCGGCCTTCGCGGTGAAGTCGCGCAGCGTCATCGGCTCGGCGAGTGTGCCGACGCGGCCCAGCCCGAGGTCGCTGTCGAGATCGGCGAGTTCGAGGACGTCGAACGCCGGCTCCTCGTAGGGGTGCGCGTGGCGCAGCGCCTGCAGGACCTTCGCGCGGATGGACCGGTCGGCGACCATCTCGATCCGCGCCTCGTCGACGTGGGTGCGCATCCCGATGTCGCCGATCGCCGGCGACGCGTTCTCCTGCGGCTCGAACTGCCCGGTGCCCACCACCGACCACATGCAGTCGCGGTAGTCCCCGACCTCGCCCGCACCGGCGGCGAACATCGCCTCGCTGACCTGCTCGACATTGCCCTCCGGCACCATGACGACCCACTTGTCGATCGGCGCAAGCGATTTCGGCTCGATGGGCACGGTGTCGATCACGCCGAGGAGGTCGGCGAGCGCGTCGGAGACGCCGGGGCGGGCGCGGTCGGCGTTGGTGTGGGCGGAGAGCAGCGCGATGCCGTTGCGGATCAATCGGTGCACGATGCGTCCCTTGGCGGTGTCGGCGGCCACCGTGGTGACGCCGCGCATCAGCAGCGGGTGATGGGCGACGATCATGTCGGCCCGGCCGGCGATCGCCGCGTCGACCACCGCATCGGTGACGTCGACGCAGGTGAGCACGCGCTCCACCCGCTCCTGGCGGTCGCCGCAGACGAGGCCGACGGCGTCCCAGGACTCGGCGAGCGCCGGCGGATACGCGCGTTCGACGACGTCGGCCACCAGGCCGACGGTCACGAGCTCAAGCGAGTGACCCATTCCCCATCTCCTCCGTTACCTGTCCGATCGCTGCGGTCAGCGCGCGAACCTGTTCTGCGGGACGCACAGCCAACCGTAGGTGACCGTCGCCGAGTCCCACGAAGTTCGCGCAACCGCGCACCGCGAAGCCGTGTTCGACGAGCCTCCGCTTGACCTCCGTCGCCCGCGGGACCTCGACGAGGACGAACGGCGCGGCGGGTGTCGCCGCCACGCGCAGTCCGACGCGGGCGAGCTCGTCGAGCATCAGCGCCCGCTCGGCGGCGACCGTCTGCGCCTGCGCCGCGCAGTATGCGTGCCCCTGCTCCCCCAGGCACGCGGTCAGCGCGGCCAGCGCCGGCGTCGACAGCGCCCAGGGTCGTCGTCCCGCCGACAGTCGCCCCAGCACGTCGGGTGCGGCGAGCAGATACCCGGCCCGCAATCCGGCCAGGCCGAACGTCTTTGTCACGCTTCGGATCACGATCAGGTCCGGCCAGTCGCACGAGGCGAGCGACTCCGGCTCCGGACGGCCGTCGGCGCCGAGTGTCAGGTCGGCGAACGCCTCGTCGACGACGATGAGGCGGCCGGGCCGGCGCAGCGCCTCGATCGCCGCGCGCGGATGCAGCACCGACGTCGGGTTGGTGGGGTTGCCCAGGACGACGAGGTCGGCGTCGTCCGGCACGCCGTCGCCCGTCCCGGCGCCGAGCGACCACGGCGCGGCCAGCGTCACCTGCGTGATCGGCACTCCCGCGGCACGCAGCGAGATCTCCGGTTCGGTGAACGACGGCTGGATCAGGGCCGCATGCCGGACCCCGAGGCGGGGCAGCATCTCGAATCCGTCCGCGGCGCCGGACAGCAGCAGCACGTGTTCGGCGGGACGGCCGTGGGAGGCCGCGATCGCCTCGATCGCGCGCTGTTCGTCGGCGACCGACGGATAGCGCGACAGATCCCCGATCCCGGCCCGCACCGCGTCGAGGACGAAGGCGGGCGGCGTGCCGCGGACGTTCACCGCGAAGTCGATCAGACCGGGTATCGCGTCCCGATCGCCGTGCCGGTCCGGGGCCTGCAGGTCGGACGCCCCGAACGCCGGCTCCGCGCCACACCCAACTGTCATGACCATCGACCTTACGTGCACCATGGACGGGTGCTGACGCCGCCGGATCCCCGCCATCCCGACACCGTTCTGCTGCTCGACCTCGACGGCACCATCACCGACAGCTTCGCCGGTATCGCCAACAGCTTCCGGCATGCGCTCGCCGCGGTCGGCGCCCCCGAACCGGACCCGGAGGTCGTCGCCGGCGTCGTCGGACCGCCGATGATCGACACGCTCGACGCCCTGGGCCTCGCCCCGGAGGTCGCCGAGGAGGCGATGCGCGCCTACCGCGCGCGCTACACCGAGGTGGGCTGGCTGGAGAACTCGGTGTTCGACGGGATGGACGCCGTCCTGGCCGATCTCTCGGCCGCCGGCCGGACCATGGCGGTCGCGACGTCGAAGAACCAGACCACGGCGCGCCGCATCCTGGACCATTTCGGACTCGCCGGCCACTTCGAGTACATCGCCGGGGCCAGCGACGACAACACCCGGCGGCACAAGTCCGACGTGATCGCCCACGCAGTTTCTGAACTGGGCATCCCGGTCGATCCGGACACCGGTCACGTCACCTCGCCGGTCGTGATGATCGGCGACCGGAGCCACGACGTGCACGGTGCGGGGGCCTTCGGCATCCCGGCGATCCTGGTCGGATGGGGCTACGCTCTGCACGGGGAGGAACGCGACGCCGCCTGGTCGGTGGCGTCCACCGCCGAATTGCGCGACATCCTGGGCGTGTGAGGCACGACCGGGACCACACCCGACGCGTCGGCATGGCGATCTGAGGTAGCAGTGGCTGAACAACTACACGTGTGTTTCGTGTGCACCGGCAACATCTGCCGGTCGCCGATGGCGCAGAACATCTTCCGGGCGGCACTCGACGACGCCGGGCTCGGCGGAAAGGTGCGCGTGACGAGTTGCGGCGTCGCCGCGTATCACGTCGGCGAACCCGCCGACAACCGGGCGCGAACAGAACTGGTGGCGGGCGGATACTCCGACGCGCACGTGGCCGCGGTGCTCGGACCCGAGCATTTCGACGCCGACCTGTTCGTCGCGGCGGACTCCGGGCACGTCCGCGAACTCGTCCGCAAGCGACTCGGCGACCGCACGCGCCTCTTGCGGTCCTTCGATCCGACGGTCTCCGAGGACGAGCTGGATCTGCTCGACCCCTACTACGGCGGAGTGGACGACTTCGTCGCCACGCGCGAGCAGATCGAGAGCGCCGTTCCCGGCCTGCTGGCCTGGGTCCGCGAGCAGCTCGGCATCGACTGAACCCGGCCTCCGACGGCCCCGGCCTCCCACGACCTCGGCACCCGCCGGCCCGGACGATGGGTGCCGCGGGCTCGACCGGTCCTGGTCAGTCGATGGGTGCGACCAGGTTGTGCACAAACCGGATCTTGTCGAGAACCGGCTGCGGCAGCACGAACGGGTAGAGGTCCTGGTGCCCCATCGACCGGTTGATCTGGTTCAGCGCCCACGTCAGCGGCAGCCACTCGCCGATGATGCGGTCGAAGCCCACGTCCCCCGGCGGGACGCTGTCGTAGGTCGTGCCGGACGGGGCCATGGCGAACGCCGCCGCGGTGTCGAGGGTGTCGCGGATGTGCAGGTAGTGGGCGAACGTCTCGGCGAAGTCCTCGGCCGGGTGCATCGTGGCGTAGGACGAGACGTAGTTCTGACGCCAGCCCGCGGGCGCGCCCTCGTTGTAGTGCCGGTCGTGCGCGGCCTGGTAGTCGTCGTCGGGGTTGCCGAAGAGCTCCTCGAAGGCCGGCCGCCGCTCGTCGGTGATGAGGACGAGCTGGTAGTAGTGACCGATCTCGTGGCGGAAGTGCCCTAGGACCGTGCGGTACGGCTCGTCGAGGTCGACGCGCAGCTGCTCCCGATGCACGTCGTCACCCTCGGCGAGGTCGAGGGTGATCACGCCGTTGGCGTGCCCGGTGATGACGTTGTCCTCCGCGCTCGAGAGCAGGTCGAAGGCGAGACCGGTCTGCGGGTTGTCCTCCCGGCTCTCGATGGGCAGGCCGAGTTCGTCGAGTTCGAGCACCAGTCGCCGCTTGGCCGATTCGGCCTGCCCGAACGCGGCCAGTGCCTCGGTGTCGTCGTCGGCGGGACGGGTCCGGGTGAGCCGGCACGATTCGCACAGTTCCGGGTGGCCGGTCCACTTCACCAGCCAATTGCACTGGGCCACCTTGTTGTTGGTGCACCGCTCCAGCAGCACGCCGTCGACCTCGGCGCGCCCCTGGTCGTCGAGGACGTGGATGGAGCGTGACTCCAGCCAGAATCCCAGCGCGCTGTCGCAGTTCAGACACAGGCTGTTCTCGAAAGAGAGGCGCTGGCCACAGTTCAGGCAGACGAAGTCTCGCATTTCAGCCACCGTACCCGCGATCGGTAACCTGGGCATCGTGCACGTACTGCGAACAATCCTCCGACCTGGGTGGATCGCCCTCGGGATCGTGGTCGTGGCGTTCGCAGTGGCCTGCTTCACGCTCCTCGCGCCGTGGCAGCTCGGCAAGAACACCGACACCGAGCGCCGCAACGACCTGATCCGCACGGCCACCTCGCTGGAGACGGCGCCGATCGACGACGTCGCCCCGGGGTCTGCCTTCGACCCGGAGACCGAGTGGCGTGAGGTCTCGGTGACCGGTCGCTACCTGGAGGACCGGCAGGCCCTGGTCCGGCTGCGCAACGTCAAGGAGCGCCCGGCCATCGAGGTGCTCACCCCGTTCGCGGTGAGTGGTTCCGATCGCGTGGTCCTGGTGAACCGGGGCTTCGTGCGTCCCACCGAGGGCGCGGTGCCCGACATCCCTCCGCCGCCCGCCGGCGAGGTGACGATCGCCGGACGCATCCGCGCGGCCGAGAGCGTCAGCAATGACCGCGGCGCAGGCGATCAGGACGGCGTGCTCACCGTCCCGTCGATCAACCCGGGCCTGGTCGGCGGTGCCACCGGCACGAAGCTCGACGAGTTCTACCTGCAGTTGTCGAAGGACCAGCCGGGCGCGCTCGGCGAGATCGAACTGCCCCACCTCGACAGCGGCCCCTACCTCTCCTACGGGCTGCAGTGGCTCGCTTTCGGCATCATGGCGCCGCTGGGCGTGGGCTACTTCCTCTGGGCGGAGATCAAGGCGCGACGCCGGGCCGCGGAGGCGTCCGCACCGGAGTCCTCGGAACCCCGCAGCGGCGGTACCACCGAGCAGACCGCGGCCGCCGAGTCGCCCGACGAGGCCCACGCGGCCGCCGCCGTCGTTCGGACCCCCACGCCGACGAAGGGCGCCCCGGAGTCCCGGGCCGAACGCAAGCGCCGCATGCGTGAGGAACTGCGCGCGGCCGCCGGAGCGTCGGTCACCCGTCAGGTGGGCCAGATCGGGCAGGGTCCGACGAGCGAGGAGTCGGCGAGCGACAAGCTCAACCGGCGCTACGGCGGCTGAGAACGGCCCGCGCCAGGCACCCGGCGACGCACACCGCCGCCGTTGTCCGCTGCACCCGCCGCGACAACTCGACCGCGGCACGCAGATCGGCCGGGCGCGGCGCAGGCCCCCGCCCCAGCGCCGGACGCATCTCGACGCCGTGCGGGTAGACGGTCCGCCCCCCGAGCTGCACGCCGAGCGCCCCGGCGAAGGAGGCCTCGACGACGCCCGCGTTGGGGCTCGGGTGCGCCGAGGCGTCCCGACGCCACGCGTCGAGCGTCCGGCGCGGCCGGCCCGACGCCGCGACGATCACCGCGCCCGCGAGTCGCGCGGGCAGGTGGTTGGCGAGATCGTCGAGTCGCGCCGCCGCCCAGCCGAAGTCGCGATAGCGCTCGTTGCGGTAGCCGATCATGGCGTCGAGCGTGTTGACCGCGCGATAGGCGAGGACCCCGGGAACGCCTGCGACGGCGCCCCAGAAGAGCGGGCCGACGGTGGCGTCGGAGGTGTTCTCGGCGATGGATTCGAGGGCCGCGCGCGCGATCCCGTCCTCGTCGAGTGAGTTCGGGTCCCGCCCGCAGAGGCTCGGGACCAGAGCGCGGGCCGCGTCGACGTCGCCTGCGTCGAGTGCGTCGGCGACCTCGTCCCCTACCCGGCACAGCGAGGTCCCGCCCAACGCGACCCACGTCGCCGCGGCGGTGGCCGCGGCCCGGCCGACCGACCCAGGCGGGGTCAGGGTCGCCGACCCGACGACGACCGATCCCACTGCGACGGCGACGAGACGCGCACCGGCCTCGCGGGAGTCCGCGTACATCCGATCCTCGAGGAAACCCGCGAACCGGCCGAAGCCGGCCACCGGATGCCCGCGGGACGGGTCGCCGAACGCCTCGTCGAGGAGATACCCGGCCGCCAGGCCGATGGCGGTAACCACCGCGCGCCCGGTCCGGCGCCGCCCGGCGTCTCGTGGTCGCTTCCTGTCTCGGGGCACCGCGCGATGGTATCGACCGCGCGTCGTGGCCGTGCGGAGGCCGTGCCACACTTGACCCCCGTGGCCAGGTCATCCGCGGAACCATCCCCCGGGCGGTACGACATCGACACCGGTGTCGCCGAACTCGCGCGCGACCCCTTCGCCGGCGGCTGGTTGCTGACCGTGAACGGCGCGCACAGCTCGCACATCGACCCCGACGACCCGACGGTCCTGGACTTCGAGTACCTGCGACAGATGGCCGCGGTGATCGCCGAACGCCACGACCGGTCCGACCGGCTCCGCGTCCTTCATCTCGGCGGCGCGGCGTGCGCGCTCGCCCGCTACCTCGACCACGAGTATCCCGACGCGCGGCAGGTCGCGGTGGAGATCGACGCCGAGCTCGCCCGGCTCGTCCGGGAGTGGTTCGACCTCCCCCGCGCCCCCAGGCTGCGCATCCGGGTGGGCGACGCCCGCGAGGTGGTCACCTCGCTGCAACCCGGCACCCGGGAGGTGGTGGTGCGCGACGCGTTCAGCGGCGACCGCACCCCGGCCCATCTCACGACCCGCGAGTTCACGGCCGCGGTCAAGGAGGTCCTGGTGCCGGGAGGCCTGTACCTGGCCAACTGCGGCGACGGCCGCGACCTCGCCGGAGCCCGTGCCGAGGCGGCCACCGTGGCGTCGGTCTTCGAGAACCTGATGCTCATCGCCGACGCCGCGATGTTCAAGGGGCGCCGCACCGGCAACATCGTGATCGTCGGCAGCGACGCCCCGCTCGAACCGTCGTCGCACCTGGTCCGGACGCTGCTCAGCGACCCGCTGCCCGCCCAGGTCCTCGCCGGCGCCAAGGCCCGCGACTTCGCGCGCGGTCCCGAACTCACCGACTCCGACTCCGCCGCACGTTAGGGTCCTCCCGCTCCGGGCACGAGCGTGCCGCGTGCTCGGTGCACGAACCCCGCACTCCACTCGTTAGGGTGGTCACGACGGCCGCCGGGGGCTGCAGAGTCGACTGCTGCCAGGGAACGAGGATCACGTGACGGAGCCATCGTCGAGAGCGGGCACCACGCTGGGCCCGTACCGCATCGACAGACTGCTGGGCCGCGGCGGCATGGGCGAGGTGTACGAGGCCTACGACACCGTCCGGGAGCGTCGCGTCGCGCTGAAGCTGCTTCCTCCGCACCTGGTGCACGACAAGGACTTCCGCGAGCGCTTCGAACGCGAGTCGAAGACCGCGGCGCGACTGTCCGATCCCCACGTCATCCCGATCCACGACTGGGGCGAGATCGACGGGGTCCTGTTCATCGACATGAGACTCGTCGACGGCCGCGACCTGCGCAGGGTTCTCGAGTCCGGGACGCTCGCCCCCGAGCGTGCCCTCGACATCCTCGGACAGGTGGCCTCCGCGCTCGACGCCGCGCACCGCGACGGCCTGGTGCACCGCGACATCAAACCCGACAACGTCCTGGTCGACGCCGACGACTTCGCCTACCTCGTCGACTTCGGGATCGCGCAGGGCGCCACCGACAGTCGCCTGACCCAGACCGGCACCGCGCTCGGCACGCTCGCCTACATGGCGCCGGAACGGTTCGGCGACCAGCCGGCCGGGCCGTCGTCGGACGACTACGCGCTGGCCTGCGTGCTGTTCGAGTGCATCCACGGACAGACCCCGTTCCCGGCCAAGACCGATCAGGGGCTGATGACGGCGCACCTCACCAAGGCGCCGCCACAGACCGGCGGCCCGCTCGACCCGGTCTTCGCACGGGCACTGGCGAAAGACCCGGCACAGCGGTACGACTCCGCCCGCGAGTTCATCCGGGCCGCCAAGGACGCTCTGGCCGCGGGCCCGGCGCCGCGGCCTGCGTCACCGGAGACCCGGGTGGCCAGCCCCCGGCCCCTGCCCCCGACCACCCCGGCGTACACCCCGCCGCCGTCGGTCACGCCACCGCCCGGCGCGCCCGCCCGCGGATCGCAGTCCGGTCCCCAGGCCGGGCCGTCGTACGGCTCCGGGCCGTCGTACGGCTCCGGGCCGCACCACGGCTCGGGTCCCCGCCACGATCCGGCGCAGGGCAACCCCTCCGTGCCGAACACCTCGGGACCGCACGCCCACTCGCACGGCGGACCCCGGTACCCCGCGCCGGCACAGGCGGACCCCTATGCGTCGGTGCCCCCGCACCTGTCCGGACCCCACGCCGGTCCGGGGGGACAGTGGGGCTCCGCCCCCACCCCGGCGGGGACGAAGACGCATCGCAACATCGTGTTCGCCGTGCTCGCCGGCGTGGTGGTGATCGCACTCGCGGTGACGGGCGTCGTGGTGGCGCTGTCGGGCTCCGGCGACGATCCGCGGCCGCCCGCGCCGTCGTCGACGGCGATGCCCGCCGGCACGGTGGAGTGCACGTACCCGTCCCGGTCCGCGGTCGGCGGGGTGGAGGTGCCGCCTCCCGCGTCCGCGCAGCCGAACACCGGCACCGTCGACGTGGAGGTCCCGATCGCCGCGCAGGGCACGATCGGCATGACCCTCGACCGCGCCGACGCCCCGTGCAACGTCGGCGCGATGGTCTCGCTCATCGAGTCCGGTTTCTACGACGGCAGCAAGTGCCACCGCGCGTCGGACAAATACCTGATCTGCGGCTCGTCGGCAGGCCAGGAAGGCACCAACCCCGGCTGGACGAGTCCCGACGAGCTGCCGACGAACCTGCGCACGACCGGCACCGAGAAGGGCGTCCCCACGGTCGTCTACCCGCGCGGCACCGTCGCCATCCTCGATTTGCCCGACGACGGCGGCGCCACCGGCTCGACCACGTTCTTCATGCTCGCCAAGGACACCATCCTGCCGCTCAGCTACTCGATCGTCGGCACCATGGACACCGCCGGACTCGCGGTGCTCGACACGATCCTCGCCAACGGGTTCACCCCGTCGCGCCCGGGCGCGCAATCGGGCCCGCCCAACCAGAACCTGCTGATCCAGAAGGTCCGGATCAGCGACTAGATGACGTAGTTCATCCGCGTCAGGATCGCCTGTGCGAGTGCCGAATCCCCGTCGACCTCCACTGCCGACGGATCGGCGTCGCGGCGCCCGCCGGCGCAGCGCGCGAGGTTGACCGCGTCGATGCGCAACCGGACGTCGGCCGACGCGTCACCGCCGTCGAACTCCTCGACGAGACCGGCGCGGTCGGCGACGGCGATCCGCACCACGCGCGGCGACAGCCCGGTGATGTCGAAGACGACCTTGCTGCCCTTCGGCGCGCCGGCGCGCTTGCCGACGACGAACGGCAGCGACGCGGTGATCTCGTCGAGCGCCCACGCGGCCGGGACGGGATCGGTCGGCAGCGTGCCGTCGGTGGCATCGCGCAGGTCGATCTCGTGCATCCAGCAGTCGAAGACGCGAATGCGCATGAAGCGGCCGTATGTGTCGGGGCCCGCGGGGGTGAGCGCCTCGGCCTCGAAGTCGTTCTGCGACATCGCGTTCAGCGCCACGGTGCGCACCCCGACGATCTCGTCGAGTGCGGCCAGCACCTCGGACCTCGACTTCGGGCGGAAGTGCTCGACCCACTTCTCGTTCAGCTCGCCGATCGGGTTGCGCACGTGCTCGAGCGCGCTGATGGTCGGCGAC
The DNA here is from genome assembly GCF_000344155.1 of Gordonia paraffinivorans NBRC 108238. Lineage (GTDB taxonomy): Bacteria > Actinomycetota > Actinomycetes > Mycobacteriales > Mycobacteriaceae > Gordonia > Gordonia paraffinivorans. The sequence continues at coordinate 106,985 of NZ_BAOQ01000022.1, forward strand.
GCCGCCACGTCGCGGCCGTCGAGCATCGACTCGGTGCCGATGATGTGCGCGACGACGTCGGCGTTGGTCCACCCCGGCAGCACCGAGGGCGCCGACCACTGCTCGTCGCCCAGTCCGGCCGCGACCTCGGCGATCGTCGCCCACTCGGCCACGAGCGCCTCGGTGAGTTCGGCCTTCGGCAGGATCGTTGTCGGCATGTGCGTGCTCCTCGCGATCTCATCGCCCGGCGAGATCCGGACCGGGACAACATTAGCGCTCCGAACGTCCGTCGATCGGCACGTCGCGGATCCGGCCGGGTCGGCTGCGGCCCGGTCAGATGAGACCGAGTTGCGTCGCACGCACGGCGGCGCTCACCCGGCTGGAGGTGCCGAGCTTGTCGAGGATGTGCTCGACGTGCCGGTTGACCGTGCTCCGCGAGATGAACAGGCGCTGGGCGATGTCGGCGTTGGACATCCCGTCGGCCACCAGCGCGAGGACGTCGAGTTCGCGCGGCGTCAACGCGATCCGCTGCTGTTCCATGATCTGGTCGACGAGGCCGCCGGTCAGTCCGCGGACCTCGGCGAGCAGCGCACGCAGCCAGTCCGGGAAGACGCTCTGCCGCACGCTCACGTGGATGGCCCCGACCACCTCGCCGGTGCCCGCGACCAGGGCGACCGAGGAGCCCTCGTCGAAACCGGCAGGAGCCAGAACAGATCTCACCGTGTATGACGAGCGGTACGACTCGACGTCGCGCCAGGTCAGCACCCGCTCGGGATGAGACTGCACGACCGCCATGCCGGGATCGCGACGCACGAAGTCGGTGAGCAGGTAGTCCAGCGTCCGGTCGTCGTAGCCGGAACTCGAGAGCACCACGTGGCGCTGCGTCTCGGGATCGACCCGTGTCACGGCAGCGGCGGCGGCGTCGAGACGACCGGTCACGAAACGGGTCAGGCCGTCGATCCGGTCGCCCGGACCACCCTCGGTCACGGCCGGGAGCAGCCCTTCCAGAAGCATCGTCGCCATGGACAGATCCTAGTGGCGGGCGGGGCCGGAAGTCTCGGAAAACCTCCTGATGATCAGGAACATCCGACCCCGCCCGTGGCCGTCAGAGGGAGGGCACCTCGTGCGCCCACGGACGCACGCGCTCGAGGTTCGCCGCGGCGCGCAGCACCGCCGCGTCGTCGTGCAGGCGACCTGCGATCTGCAGACCGACCGGACGACCGTCCGAGGTGAAGCCGGCCGGCACGGAGATGGCCGGGGTCGTCATCATGTTGAAGGGGTAGGTCAGCAGCCAGCCGAGCAACTGCGAGCGCAGCGATTCACCCTGCAGCCGTTCCGGCGCGAACTGGCCGAGCGGGAAGGTCGCCTCCGCCAGGGTCGGGGTGATGAGCAGGTCGTACTCCCCCATGAACTGGTTGAAGGTGTCCCACATCTGTCCGCGGAACGCGTCGGCACGTCCGACGTCGACGCCGGTCAGGCGCTCGGCCTCCCGCAACAGCGCGACGAGCTCGTCGTCGACCTGTCCCTTCCACTGATCCCACTCGAGCATGTCGTACTCGGCGGCGAAGCCCGGGACCCAGATCCCGTTCCACATCGCCTCCTCGGGGTTCCCCCAGGCCGGTGTCGCCTCCTCCACCGTCGCGCCGAGCTCCTCGAACACCTCGACGGCCTGTTTGCAGATCGCGAGCACCTCGGGATCGACCTCGGCGAATCCCAGGTCCGGCGACCACGCGATCTTCCAGCCCTTCACGTCCTTGCGCGTCTCGGCCACCCAGTCGGTGTCGGCGGCGGGCAGGCTCAGCGGATCGGCGGAGTCCGGACCGGCCATCACCGACAGCATCAGCGCGTTGTCCTCGACGGTGCGGGTGATCGGCCCGTGGTAGGCCCAGTGGTAGTAGCGGCCGCCGAGGATCGTCTGCGGGATACGGCCGGTCGACGGCTTCAGCCCGACCACACCGCAGAGCGAGGCGGGAATGCGCACCGAACCCGCGCCGTCGCTGCCCTCGGCGAGCGGACCGAGACCGGCGGCCACTGCGGCCGCGGCACCACCGCTCGAGCCGCCTGCGCTGTGCCCGGGCTTCCACGGGTTGTGCGTCGGGCCGAACAGGTGGTTGTCGGTGTTGCCGTAGTAGCCGCTCTCCGGGGTGTTCGTCTTGCCGAGGAACAGGCCACCGGCGGCCTTCAGCCGCGTCACCACGACCGCGTCGGCCTCGGCGATGTTGTCCTTGAGCGGCACCATGCCGAAGGTCAGGGGCCTGCCCTTGACCGCGGTGAGGTCCTTGATGGTGAACGGCACCCCGTGCAAGGGACCGAGCGGCTCGCCCTTGGCCACCTGGTCGGTGAGCGCGGCCGCGTCGGCGAGCACCTGCTCGCGATCGAAGTCGATGATCGCGTTGACCGACGGGTTCACCGCGTCGACGCGGGCCACCGCGGCTTCGGCGACCTCGGTCGGAGACACCTCCCTCGACGAGATCCGTTGTGCGAGTTCGACTGCTGTCAGGTATGCGAATGAATCGGTCATGGGCCGACACTAGGTCGGGTGTGACGCAGGCCACCATTGGTCAGATAACCCATTCTCGCGGGAACCCGTACCCGCCGGGACCGCTCGCGCGACACATCGGCGCGGGGTCGTGACACGTTCGGATGAACCCGGGACCGCCGTCGCGTGGTTGCGCCGCCGATCACCGGAGGAAGACCTAGATTGAGGGGCGTGTCAGATTTCGACCTCAGCGGCACGCGCCTCGGCCCCTACTCGATCGACGAGCTCATCGGCCGCGGCGGGATGGGCGAGGTCTACCGCGCCACCGACACGTGCAAGGGCCGGGTCGTCGCCCTGAAGCTCCTCAGCCCGGCGATCGCCGGCGATCCCGCCGCCCGTGACCGGTTCCTGCGCGAATCGAGGGTCGCCGCGCAACTGAACGACCCCCATGTCATCCCGATCCACGACTGGGGCGAGATCGACGGCCGGCTGTTCATCGACATGCGACTGGTCGACGGTCGGGACCTGCGCACCCTGCTCGCCGACACCGGGCCGCTGCCCGCCGAGCGTGCCCTGAAGATCGTCGGGCAGATCGCCGACGCCCTCGACGCCGCCCATCGCAGCGGGCTCTGCCACCGGGACGTGAAGCCCGACAACATCCTCGTCGACGACCGGGACTTCGCGTACCTGGTGGATTTCGGCCTCGCGCAAGCGGATACGGACACCCGTCTCACCAGCACCGGCACCGCGATCGGGTCGTTCGGCTACATGGCGCCGGAACGGTTCGGCTCGGGCACGGTCGGGGCACCCGCCGACATCTACGCCCTGGGCTGCGTGCTGTTCGAGTGTCTCTCCGGCGTGCCCCCGTTCGCGTCGGCGACCACGATCGAACGCCTCATCACGGCTCACCTCACGGCGCCTCCCCCGCGCCTCGGGGCGGCCGTCGACGAGGTGATCGCGCGAGGGCTGGCCAAGGACCCGGCGGAGCGGCCGCCGTCCGCCGGGACGCTCGTCGCCGATGCCGA
>NZ_BAOQ01000021.1 GCF_000344155.1 Gordonia paraffinivorans NBRC 108238
GCCCGACGATCCGCCACACCCACCACGGTTCCACTACACCGACCTGCAACACGCCACACCGGCCGAACTCGCGCTCTACGCCGCACTACTCGACCACGCCTACCCGAACTGAGGCGGTCGGCGGTATCGCCGACGAGGGGAGCTCGACGGAGGGCGCAGGGAATAGGCGCAGGCTGAGGGTTGTTGAGCCGACCATGACCGCCAAAGCTGAGTTGAGCCCCGAGGGCTGGGTCCGCGAACAGACCGAGAAGATCCTGGAACAGGGCACCACCGAAGGTGTCGAAGTGATGGGACGCCCCATCGTCCTGTTCACCACCACGGGTGCCAAGTCCGGCAAGAAGCGCTATGTCCCGCTGATGCGCGTGGAGGAGAACGGCAAGTACGCCATGGTCGCCTCCAAGGGCGGCGCCCCCGAGCATCCGGCGTGGTACTACAACGTGAAGGCGAACCCTCAGGTCACCGTCCAGGACGGCACGGAGGTCAAAGAGCTGACCGCACGTGAGGTGAGCGGTGAGGAGCGGGCCCACTGGTGGAAGCTCGCCGTCGAGGCGTTCCCGCCGTATGCCGAGTACCAGACCAAGACCGATCGAGAGATCCCGGTGTTCGTTCTCGAATGATTCTTCTGCAGCCCGCAGGCATCAGAGCCCCCGACGTGAACGTCGGGGGCTCTGATGTCGAAGGCGGGATTCTCAGGCGAACCGAATGTTCATCGTCGCCAGTCCGAAGACCTTACGACCGCCGGACTTGGCCGTGATGATGACGACACCGGTGCGGGTCTCCGGATCCAGCGACTTGATGCGTCCGCTGAACTCGATCTCGCCGCCGGCGTCGGCAGACACCGGCACGGTCTGCGACAGGCGCACCGCGTAGCGGGTCACCGCACCCGGATCCCTGGACCACGACGACACGAACGCCGCCCCGAGCCCCATCGTCAGCATGCCGTGTGCGATGACGTCGGGAAGGCCCGCGAGCTTGGCGACGGCCTCATCCCAGTGGATGGGGTTGGCGTCGCCGGCGACGCCGCCGTAGTTGACCAGGTCGCCGCGGGAGATCCGCGCGGTGTGGACGGGAAGCTCGTCGCCCACCGACAGCTCGTCGAAGGAACGGGCGCCCGATGCGCGGGCCGCGCCGTCGGCGACGCGGACCTCGCCCTCCGGGCGGACCGTCTTCTCGTACAGTTCCGGGTTGGGGTCGTGGCTGAAGATGTTGACGTCGTGCATCATCACCTTGCGCACCGCTGCGCCGAGTTCGGGGTCGACCTCTTCGGCCGTCACGCCGACGACGGTGGTGTGCATCGTGTGCACTTTCTCACCCCGCGCGTCGGTCAGGGTGTTGGTGACGGTGATCAGTTCGCGACCGGCGACCTTGCGCACGCTTGACAGTTCGACGTCGGTCACCAGCTCGTCCCCGGCGACGATGGGCCGATGCTGCTCGAACACCTGCTCGGTCTGAACGTAGGTGTCGTAGCCGACGATCACGGACTCGAACAATTCACGGTTGGCGACCATCGCCGGGATCGACGTGAAGGTCAGCGGTGCGACCACTCCCGGATAACCAAGCGCTGCTGCTGCTTCCGGCTCCCAGTGCGCAGGATGGTAGTCCTGGACCGCGCGGGCGTACTCACGTACCTTCTCGCGGCCCACCTGGTAGGCGCCGTCGAGAACGTAGTAATGGCCGACGCGGGTCTCGAGATCGGGTGCCTCGGCGGTCGGCGCTTCTGCGATGGTCGGGGGTTCCGTCATTCCGTCCACGCTAATCGGGTGCCGTCTGCCGGCAAAACCCGAGGTCGGGTTCTCGTCACACACCTGACCCGGATCGACGGTCAGCGCCGGAGGCCCTTGCCGTGGGCGAACTCGGCGGGCCGCCCCGACGACTGCCATCGGTGCCAGTTCTCCCGGTGCCGACACATCAGCCTCTCGTGGAAGCGCCGGAAACCGGGAGACACCCGACGCAGGGTTTCGACGGCCATCAGCAGCGGCCACCGGAGGACGATCAGCGCGATGCCCGGCAGCGGATTGGGCATGCGATAGCGGAAGCGCGTGGTGGGCACCATGTAGATCGTCGAGTACGCGGCGTACATCATCGCGTTGTACCGGCCGCGGAGGCATTCGAGGCCCCTCGCGTCCGCGTTCGCGAAGGCGGCGGGGAAGGACTCGATCAACTCCTTGCCGTCGTCGCCCGCGTCATGGCTGCGGGTCGACATGACGAAGGTGAGCAGGCGCAGCGAGTCGCCGATGGTCTCCGGATACCACTGGGTCCGGACGCCGAGCAGATACCCGAGGTACTTCTGGTAGTGGAACAGCACCCGGATCTCGCGGGGTGTCGTCTGGACGCCGGTGAGCCACAGCGCCAGGGCCGGGACGATGCTCCCGCCGAGCAGTGTCAGGAGCTGGTACGACTGGCTGATCGGTTCGCCCCAGCGTTCGCGATCCCGTTCGGGATGTCCGGCCACGGTGCGACGAACCCACACGTGCATCACGCGCACACGCATCGCGGTGCCCCGCCCTTCCGACCCGGGTGTGAGCAGCGCACCCGGCTGCGAGACGTCGATCCAGAACCTGGCGGTCTCCAGGAAGCGGCGCAGCGCGTTGTCCCCGGCATAGCCGCCGGCCAGCGACAGGGGCTTGGCGACGGCGGCCTCGGTGTACATCTCCAGCGTCTCCCCGCCGGCCACGCTGAACAGGAAGGTTCCCCAGCGACGCCAGATCTCCTCGCCCTCGGCGATCAGTTGCGGGTCCACCCAGTCCGGCACCGTCTCGAACTCCCGGAACAGCTCGACCAGCGCCGGCGGCGGGTTCTCGATGCTGTCCAGACCGTCGGTCAGCGCCTTGTCCAGCAGCGCCCGGGCCGCTTCGGGTCCGAGCGAGCCGTAGACCTCGTCGACGAACCGCTCGGCGACCGGGTCGGTGCGGAACATGTCCTCGGCGAAGGTGCGCAGATGTTCCGGCTCTGGGAACAGATCCTTGCCGGTGATCTTTCGGGCCGCGGCGCGCACGGCTGTCAGTGTGCGGCTCGACATCGCGGCGTCGTAGGCGACGGCCGTGGGGAACGCGGGTGCGCCGGAACCCGTGCCGTCCTGACTCGACAGCGTGCTGGACACGGTTACCCCCATCGGTGACATCCACCCCGTCGGTGGAATGAGACGAATTGCTTCATGTGTATCACTACCGCATGGGGTGCGCACCCACCCATCGGGCTCGTGCGAGCGTCTCTTCGACCGCGATCAGTCGAACAACCGGCGGAACACGTTGGTCTCGGCCAGGTCGATGATCTCGTCGCCGCGCCCGGACAGCACGGTCCGCAGCGTGTAGAGCGTGAAACCCTTGGCCTGTGCGGCCGTGACCGTCGGAGGGATCGACAGCTCCTGGCGCGCGGTCGTCACGTCGAGCAGTGCCGGCCCGTCGTGTGCGAGGAGGTCGTCGATCGCCGAGGGCAGGTCGTCGGGGCGTTCCACCCTGCGTCCGTGGATGCCCACGGCTTCGGCGAGCCGCGCGAAATCGGGGTTCTCCAGATCGGTTCCGTAGTTGACGAATCCGGCGGCCTTCATCTCGACCTCGACGAAGTTCAGCGACGAGTTGTCGAACACGACGATCTTCACCGGCAACCTGTTCTGGGTGATCGTCAGCAACTCGCCGAGGAGCATCGCGAGGCCGCCGTCGCCGGCCAGGGCGATCACCTGACGGCCGGGGAACGCCGACTGGGCGCCGATGGCCTGCGACACCGCGTTGGCCATCGAGCCGTGCGTGAACGACCCGATGAGGCGGCGCCGGCCGTTCATGGTGAGGTAGCGCGCGGCCCAGACGACGGGGGAGCCGACATCGGGGATGAAAACGGCATCGTCACTTGCCTTCTCGCTGATCAGCCTCGTCAGGTACTGCGGGTGGATCGGGGTCCGGTTGCGGTCGTTGTCGGCGAGTTCGTCGAGGCGCCGCCGCGCTTTGCGGTAGTGCGCGAGCGACGCCTCGAGGTGTTCGGGATCGCGGCCGCCGGTGATGAGGGGCAACAGTGCGCGGACCGTGTCGCCGACGTCGCCCACCAGCGGGACGTCGACCGGGCAGCGTCGGCCGATCTGCTCGCCGCGGATGTCGACCTGGACGATCGTCGCCTTCGACGGATAGAACTGCTGATAGGGGAAGTCGGTGCCCAGCATCAGCAGGGTGTCGCACTTCTCGATCGCGCGGTAGCCCGACGAAAAGCCCAGCAGGCCGGTCATTCCCACGTCGTACGGATTGTCGTACTCGATGAACTCCTTGCCGCGCAGCGCATGGACGATCGGAGCCCGCAGCGCCCGGGCGAGTTCGACGACCTCGTCGTGGGCGCCCTGCACGCCGGCACCGGCGAGGATCGTGACGCGCTCGGAACCGTTGAGGGTGTCGGCCGCACGCGCCAGCTCGTCGTCGGCCGGCCGCACGACGCGCGGCACCCGCCGGATCGGGGCACCCGCGCGACGTTTCGGGCAGGCCTGGAGAAACAGCTCGCCGGGGATCACCAGGACCGCCACCGCGCGTTGCTCGACGGCCGTGCGCAGCGCGACGTCGAGCAGGCGGGGCAGCTGATCGGGGGTGTTCACCATCTCGCAGAACGAGCTGCATTCGCGGAACAGCTGTTCCGGGTGGGTCTCCTGGAAGTATCCGCTGCCGATCTCGGCGCCGGGGATGTGCGCGGCGATCGCCAACACCGGGACGCGGCTGCGATGGGCGTCGAACAGGCCGTTGACCAGGTGGAGATTGCCCGGGCCGCAACTCCCGACGCACACGGCGAGCTCGCCGGTGAGGGCGGCCTCGGCGGAGGCGGCGAAGGCGGCGGCCTCTTCGTGGCGGACGTGCTGCCACGCGATGGCCTCGGTGGTGCGCAGGGCGTCGGTCAGACCGTTGAGCGAGTCGCCGGGAATCCCGTACGCCCGCCGGACCCCCGCACGTTCGAGTTCTTCGACGATCCTCTCGGCCACAGTTGTCGACATGGCGATCCGTTCCGTCGGGTCCGGGTTGTGTTGCCGACTATAGACGCGCTCGACGTCTCGGTGACCCGCTTCGCAGTCCGCCCGCTCGAATCCCGGGGCGTCCGGGTGCGGATGTTCGCCTGTGGAGGATTTCGTCGGTTGTGGATGGTGGAGGCGGTGACGCCGCTTGGTGTCGGGGGTTGTCGACAACGTGGGTCGCGCCACGCCGGGCGGCGTGGTCCCCGCGAGAACGGCGGGGCAGCCCGACACAAGGAGTCGCTCATGAAGATCCTCACCGCCACCTCGTCCGGCGCCACCCGCGACGATGACTTCTGTCATGCCGTCGAGGGCGAGATCGTGCTGCCGTCGGTGGTCTGCGAATGTCCGACGTGCGGGTGCGACCGCGCGTTCGGCGGACTCGGTTCTCGCCGCGCGACGACGACGATGATGGTCCGTGACCTCGATCTGACGGTCGAGGATCTCGTGAGCGCCGCCATCGCCTACCTGGAGGCGGCGGGATGGGCTCGCTATCTGAGGCTGGACGCGAAACCGGATGCGCCCGAACCGGTCACGGTCTGCGCGATAGAGCTCCTGTTGCCGAATCTGCTGCTCGCAGCGCAACTCGAGACCGGTGACATCGTCCGGGTCTCCTACAATCGCGCCACCGACGAGTGGGAACCGGCGCCGGCCGGCTGAGGCGCTCGGTGATCATGCCTCGACGATGCGGCCGGCCACCGGTCGCATCGTCGAGGAAACGGTCTCTCGGCGTCGGGTCAGCCCGCCCGGTGGCGGGAGCCCACGTCGTCGGGCCACCGGAGTCCCCTGACCGGGGTGCGCCCGCTGACGTGCATCAGGATGTCGCGGATCGGCGCCTCGACCACGCGGCCGGTACCGGCGTCGAAGTCGACGTCGGTGGCCACGAAGCGCAGTCCCCGGTTGTGACGGCGGGCGAAGAAGGGGAAGGCGACATCCCAGATCTCGCGTGCCGCGGCGGCCGCGGCGTCGACGGGCATGGGGCGGTCGATCCCCAGCGGCACCGCGATGTCCTGGCCGTGGAGGAGCGAGTCGATGAGCGGCGCCCGCTCGTTGGTTCCGAACGGGTGGCGGCGCGAGCCGACCATCCGTCGGAGCTTGTCGGCGACCTCATCCGCAGGTGTTCGATCCCGGATCGCCATCTCTCGGATCATCGTGTTGAAGCGAAAGCCGTGACGCGCGGCGGCAGAGAGGACCTCGCGTGCGCCCGCATGCGACTGGGTGAGGTGAACCGCGACGTCCCGGACGGTCCACCCCTCACACGACGACGGGGTCGCGAGCTGTTCGGGGGTGAGGGACTCGATGAGATCGGCCAGCGAGAGGCGTTCGTGGTCGATGTGGCGCCAGAGGGTGTCGCTGTCCATGGCCGGCTCCCGTCGCAATTGGTCAGGATGCCTGACTATAATAGTCAGGCATCCGTACTAAAGTCAACGGTATGGCCGATGAGCGACCGCCTCTGGGCGTGCTGATGTTCGTGGCGCACCGCCACATGGAACGGCGGGTGATGGCGCGCCTCGCGGAGGAAGGCGCCGACGACATCACCCTCGCGCAGGCGCGGGTCATGCAACGTCTCGCGCCGGAGCCGATGCGGCTGACCGACCTCGCCGAACAGGCCGGGGTCACCAAGCAGACGGCCGGAGGGATCGTCGATCAGCTGGAGGCGGCCGGGTACCTGCGACGGGTGTCCGACCCGACGGATCGCCGGGCGCGCCTCGTCACTCTCAGCGAGCGTGGCGAGGAGCTCTGCGCGATCGCGGCCCGCGAGGTCGAGTCGATCGAGGACGACTGGCGGGAATACCTCGGCGACGACTTCGACTTGCTCGAGAAGACGATGACCCGGCTCCGCGAGATCACCGACCCCTACCGCTGAGGGCGCTGTGCCGGTCAGGCGGTGATCGCCCGGCGTTCGTATGTGCGCAGCGCGAGCAGGTACGACACGCCGCCGATCCCGACGCTCCAGGCGATCGACGCGATGACGCTTCCGGCAGGAACCGGCGTGTCGCCGAGAGTGCCGCGGAGCACCTCGATGACCGGGGTGAAAGGCTGATGCTCGGCAAACTGCCTCACCCCCACCGGAAGGGAATCCGCGGGGACGAAACCTGTGCTGAGGAACGGCATGATCGTCAGGAACATCGGGGAGTTGCTGGCGGTCTCCACGCTGTCGGCGGCGAGTCCGAGGTAGATGGCCAGCCAGATCAGGGCGATCGAGAACATGACGGTGACGCCGAGGGCGCCGAGCCAGCCGAAGGGATTCGCGGTCGGCCGGTAGCCGAGCGCCACTGCGACGAGCAGGACGATCGCGATCGAGATCAGCGCCTGGATGAGACTCGCGAGCACGTGGCCGACGAGCACCGAGGATCGTCCGATGTCCATGGTCCGGAAGCGGTTGATGATTCCCGACGTCATGTCCATGGCGACGACGATCGCCGAACCCTGGACCGCGGAGGCGACCGTGACCAGGATGATACCCGGCACCACGTAGTCGAGATAGGCCTCTCGCCCCGTGATCCCCGACGCGGTCGTCATGCCTGCGCCGAGCTGTCCGCCGAAGACGAACACGAACAGCAGCAGGAACACGACCGGCAGGCCGAGCAGCATCACGGTCAGCATCGGGTACTTGACGAGCCGTCGGAGGTTGCGGCGCAGCATGATCCGCGAATCCGTCACGGCGTAGGCGAGTGTCGGCATCACGCTGCCCCCGATTCGTCGTCGGCGTCGACGTAGCCGGTTGCGTCCGCGCCGGCCGACGCCGATCCGGTGAGTGCGAAGAACACGTCGTCGAGTGTCGGCGTGTGCACCTCGACGTCCGCGACGTCGATCGACGCGGCGTCGAGGAGGTTGAGGGTCGTGCGCATCGCCGTCACGGTGTCGTCGGTCGGCAGGTCGAGACGACGCGCGTCGGCGACCGGACGTGCCGACGGCAGCAGTGTGCGCGCCGCGTCGAAGGACTCGTCGTCGTCGAAGGACAGGCGTATCTCGGACTCGTGGACTCGTCGCTTGAGGTCCTGCGCAGTGCCCTCGGCGACGATGTGCCCGTGGTCGAGGACGGCGATGCGGTCGGCGAGCTGGTCGGCCTCCTCCAGATACTGCGTGGTGAGGAAGATGGTGACGCCGCTCGCCGTCAGGCCGCCGATGATGTCCCACAGCACCCGGCGGCTGCGCGGGTCGAGTCCCGTCGTCGGTTCGTCGAGGAAGATCACCCGTGGCGTGGAGACGAGTGTCATCGCCAGGTCCAAACGTCGTCGCATCCCGCCGGAGTACGTCGACACCGGGCGATCCGCGGCGCCGACGAGGTCGAAGCGTTCGAGCAACTCGTCCGCGCGGCGTCGGCTCTCTCCGCGCCCGAGGTGGCGGAGATCGCCCATCAGACGGAGGTTCTCGCGGCCGGTGAACAGGTCGTCGATCGCGACGGACTGCCCGGTGACCCCGATGAGCGAGCGCACCTTGCGTGCGTCGCGGACCGTGTCGTGGCCGGCGATCGTCACCGAGCCGGCGTCGGCGGGGAACAGGGTCGACGCGATGCTCACCGTGGTCGTCTTGCCGGAACCGTTGGGCCCGAGCAGCGCGGTCACCGAACCGGCCGGGACGGTGAGATCGATGCCGTCCAGGACTCGATGCGCGCCATAGCTCTTCGTGAGGCCGCGGATGACGATGTCGGCGCCGGCGGCGCCCGGCCGGTGGGTCATGGGCGTCGCCCTTCCGTCGGGGGCGAGGGGATCTCACCCGCGGCGATGAGTGCTTCCCGTTCCTTCCGCCATTCCTCGTACAGGGCGGGAATCCGGCTGCAGAGGAAGTCGGTGAACGCGGCGATCTCGCCGAGGACCGCGCGACGCTCCGGCGGGGCGTCGCGCAGCAACTCGAGGCCCTCGCGGGCGAGGGCGCCGAGCTCGGCGTATTCGGAGTTGTCCATGCCGAGCCCGCGGGCCGACATGATGTCGATGGACACCCGGTCCATGCGTTCGCCGGCGGCCCGGGTGCGGACCACCTGGCCGACCGACTCGAGCGTCGCGATCGCGTTGGTGATCGCCGTGCGGCTCGCGAGCAGCGCGTTGCTCAGGTCGGCGATGGTGGGTGCGGGGGAGTCGCAGACGGCGAGGTATCCGAGCACGCGCCCGACCATCGGCGGATAGCTGTAGCGGCGCGCGCAGAATCGGGCCATGTGGTCGGCGAAGGTCAGCTGCGCATCGAGTGACACGTGTCACAGTGTGCGCGCATCTCCGAGATGACACAAATGAGTGTCATCCGTTGCGAGGACGGCAGGCGGCCGGTCAGCCGTCCTGTTCGTCGAGTCGCGCCGCGACGTCGGCGGGGAAACCACCCGTCGCGATCGGACCCCACTGCGTCGGGGTGATGCGGATCAGCGACTTGCCCTGCAGGCGCATCGCCGCCCGGTACTCGTCCCAATCGGGGTGCTCGCCGGCGATCGAGCGGTAATAGTCGACGAGGGCGTCCTCGGCGTCGGGCATGTCGATGACCTCGGCGTCGCCGTCGATCTGCACCCATGCCCCGGTGAACTCTTCGGAGAGCACGACCACACTCGCGACCGGCGTGCGGCGGAGGTTCGCGGCCTTGGCGCGGGCCGGGTAGGTGGAGATCACGATGCGGCCCTGATCGTCGACACCGCCGGTCACCGGCGACATCTGAGGCCGACCGTCGGAACGGATGGTGCTGAGGATCATCTGGTGGCGCGGCCGGACGAACTCCAGCAGTCCCGCATGGTCGACGGCATCGGCTCTCGCAACGGTTCTCGCCATGCCGCCGACCTTACGCGCGATGGGCGAGCAGCGGGGCCACCGGGTAGATGTCATGTGCGGACGCGACTTTCGCCTCGATCGCACGCGCCCGGTCCGCGTCGCCGAACCCGCCCGCCGTCGGACGCCCGGGAACGGCGTCGCCGGATTCGACGACGGTCCAGGCGGATCCGGCGTCGATGAGGGATCGGTGCTTGGTGGAGTAGTACTCCGGCATCGGCACGATCGCGACTCCCGGGTCGCCGGCGGCCGCGGCGAGCAGATGGGGGTGGAAGCGCGTGCTGATCCAGGTGTCGCCGCGCCCCGCGGGCAGCCCGTGGTACCAGATGTCTCGGAAGCTCAGGACGCGTGCGCCGTCGAGCCGCGATCCCAGGCGGTGGGGGATCTCGTAGTCGTGACCGGGGATTCCCTCGACGACGGTCACCGCCGAACCAGGGACGTCCCAGGCGTCGAGGGTCGCGCGGACCAGGTCGGTGAGCGCCTCCAGCCCCGATCCGCCCGGCCCCCGGAACTTCTCGGTGAGATCCGACTGCAGACACAGCACCACGCCCGGATCGCGTCCGGACTCCGCGGCGGGTGGCTCTTCGCGGTAGAGCGGGGGCATCGGCCGATGAAGCGCCAGCCACGCGTCGTCGCCCGAGAGGCGCACGTGGTCGAAGTCCGAGAGCGCCTTCTCCGACGCCGAGTCGCGGACATCGATCACGTCGAACGAACCGAGTGCCGCGGTCAGTGCCGACCAGGCGGGCTCGTCGACCGTGGGCACCAGGCCCTGGCCGGTCGCGACCAGTCGTGCCCCGCTGCGCTGCGCGACCGCCTCGGCCGCCACGAACAGCGAGACGTGGTGCGGCCACACGGTGTTGACGTATCCGCCGCCGAGGAGGTGGATGGTGGTCGACGAGGCGAGTAGATCCAGTCCGACCGCCAGTCGCGGCGCGAGGCCCGAGTCGATGGCCGCGCGCGACACCCACTCCCACGGGTTCGACGGTTCGGCGTCGCGCGCGTGATTGGTGAGCTGCCACAGGGTGTCGACCACGATCATCCGCGGATGCGCGTCGCGGAGCAGGACGTTCGCCGATCCCGGGCTGTGACAGTCCAGGACCACGGTGGCCTGGGGTCGGACGCGGGCGAGATGCCGCAGCCAGGTCCGGGCGATGATCTCGTCGCCGTAGTTCGGATACCCGGTGGGGGCGACGAGGTAGATCACCTCGCGAGCACCCAGCGACCGGCCCACGTACGAGTCGTCGACCCGGCGCCGAGCCGACGAGTTGACACGGCCGGCCAGGGACCGAACCCGCTCCACCTGCCCCCATCTGGTCATGGGGTGAGCCTACGGTGGCCGGGTGGACGAGCACGCCGTCGGTCTGCCGGGGTGTGACGCGCGCGACGACACGGCTCGCTCGGGCGACTAACGGAAGGTCGACTCGAGATAGGACAGCGCGGCGTGCGTGTCGCCCAGGGGACCGCGGTATCCGATGTGGCCGTCGGGCCGGATCACGAAGATCGTCGAGCCGTCGGGTCGGTACCCCGCGGCGAAGTGGCCTTCGGTGTCGCGCAGCAGCGGGATCTCGACGCTGCCGACCTGGGCCGTCGGGGCGGCGACCACATGCGCGGTCATGCGGCCGCGCGCGGTGGCGACTGCGTCGTCGGCGAGCGCTTCGAGACACGGCACCTGCGCGGGTCCCGCGGTCGCGTCGGCGTAGAGGATCAGCGCGTGGTCGACCCCGTCGAGCAGCGAGAACAACCGCAACGGGTGGTTGACCGATTCGCGGCTCAGCCCCGATGCGTCGGGGGCCCGCTCACCGGCGCGCGGCGCGGCCGCCGCGGACGGGAGCGCCGAGCCGGCGGCGAGCGGGCTGTCGGCGTAGGAGATCAACAGCTGCGCCTCGCGCCGCATGATGAAGCCGATGTCGTCCGAGTCGGCGCCGATGCCCTCCCGCGCATCGCGTACGGTGCGGCCGACGACCTCTTCACCGACCGGCCGCCGTTCGAGGTCATAGGTCTGCAACAGTTCCGGCGCGGCGTCCCCGTGGACGGCGAGGGCCAGCTTCCACGCCAGGTTGTGTGCGTCCTGGATCCCGGTGTTCATGCCCTGCGCGCCGGTCGGCGGGTGGATATGGGCGGCATCGCCGGCGACGAACACCCTGCCGCGCGAGTACGAGTCGACGATCCGGTGGCTGATGCGGAAGACCGACGACCAGCGCAGATCCGAGACCGTCGCGGGTTCGGGCGCAAGGCGATCGACGACGGCCTGGATGTGGGACAGCTCGGGTGCCCGGGTTCCCTCGAAGCCGTGCGCGACATCCTGCCCGCCGGGCGCGACGGCCAGCTCGTCGGGCACGAACATCGACATGCGGTACCGCCCGCGACCGGGCAGCGGGATGGCCACGAGAAGGTCGTCGGTGG
This sequence comes from Gordonia paraffinivorans NBRC 108238, assembly GCF_000344155.1. GTDB lineage: Bacteria > Actinomycetota > Actinomycetes > Mycobacteriales > Mycobacteriaceae > Gordonia > Gordonia paraffinivorans. The sequence continues at coordinate 12,127 of NZ_BAOQ01000021.1, forward strand.
TGCCGTCGTCCCGCTGGTGCATCGTCCGGACCGCGTATCCGCGCGGCATGGACCAGTCCACCGCGACGTCGGCGAGCATGTACTGCTCGGGGAACGCCCCGCCCTCGAACGTCAGGCCGAGAGTCTTTCGGACCGTGCTGTGCGCCCCGTCCGCACCGATCAGGTACGACGCGCGCACGGTGCTCGACCCTCCGTCGAGGTCGGTCAGCGTGACGGTGACGGAGTCGTCGTCCTGCTCGAACGCCGACACGCGGATCCCGCGTTCGACGCTGGTGCCGAAATCGAGCAACCGGTCGCGCAGCACCTGCTCGGTGGCGTACTGCGGCATCAGGTGGAAGCGGTAGGGGACGTCGTCGGGCACGAACAGGTCGAAGCGCGACACCTGGGTGCCGTTGACGTAGATGAGCTGGCCGCGCATCTCGAGCCCGGCGTCGAGCACGGGTTCGACGACACCCATGCTCTCGAACACCTCGAGTGTTCGGGGTTGGATGCCAACGGCTTTCGCGTACTGCGGGGGCTCGGTGATCGGGTCCACGATCCGTACCCCAACCCCTCGTCGCCGCAGTTCGACGGCGGCGGTGAGGCCGACGGGGCCGGCGCCCGCGATTAGAACGTCGACGTCGTTCATGCGGAGGCTTCCTCTCGGACGGTGTTGTCGCAAGAGGATTATCATCGCGATCCGCCATCGGGCGTGACCGCTCGGGAAAACCGGTCCGGGATCTTCCTCGCCCGGGCGGGTTTCGGCCGGCGCGGGACCGGTCGGCGCGGGACCGGTCAGCGCGGGATCGCCGAGGGGCCGAGGACCTCCGCCCCCAGCTCGGTCACCCGGGCACGCAGACCGCGATCGGCGGTCACGACGACCCGTCGCCGATCCGGCCGTGCGCGCACCTCGTCGACAATGGCGTCGTCACCTGACCCGGGCGCCTCGACGACCTCGACGTTCCCGGAGGAGCGGACGCCGCGGGCCCTGCCCTCGACGACCAGGACGATCTCCAGCGGCCCCGGCAGCGAGTCGAGACCCGTCACGGCCAGGGGTTCGAGACAATCCCGCAACCGCTCCGCGGCGCCCCGACGATCGCGCCACCACCCGTCCGGGACCGAACCGACGACGTTCGCCGCGTCCACGATGAGCACGGGGGCGAGGGGAGTGGGTTGGTCGCTCACAACTGACATCAGCCCACAACGCGGCGGGTGACGCAACCGTGCGACGACCGCTCACACGATGTCGCCGCGGCTGAACCGCCTCGACGGGTCGACGGCGGCCTTGATCCCGGCCAGACGCCGCCGGTTCTCGGCGCCGAACGCGGCGTAGGCGCGAGCCGCACGCTCGGGGCCGGAGACGAGGTTGAGGTAGGCGGCACCGGTCACGAAGGGGGCCAACTCCTGTCGCGTGACGCGCAGAGCGGACTCGACGGCGAGTGCGACCTGGGGATCGGGGACAGCGGCGATCAGTTCGAGGAGGAACTCACCGGACCGCGCGCGGTCGTTGGCGGCCGTCGCCGCGGCACGGGCGACGGCGCCGCCGGCGTGGCGGATCTCCCCGACGACGAGCGGCGCGGACCCGGCGGCGGGCCGGACCCGGCGGGCGATGACGTCGATCGCGTCGTCGGGCAGGTCCTCGAACCACTCCGTGGTGACCAGGTGCGGCATCGGCTCCACCGGGTCCATGCTGATCGCGTCGGCGTCGGTGAACGGCCGCTCGTCCCACATGTCGATCAGCGGGGTCCTCCACTCACGCCACTCGTCGACGAGGCGTCGGCCCGCGTCGACGTCTCCCGACCAACAGCCCCGCACCACGGCGAAGCTGCCGCCGCGCAACGGCTCCGGCACGTCGTCGGTGGGCGGGAGGTTGAGGATCGCGACCGCCGACGTCAACTCCTCGGGTCGCGTGGGCGCCCAGTCGCGGAACCGGGCGAAGATCTCCTCGGCGTCGTCGACGGGGTAGAAGAGGTTGCCCGCATACACCGTCGACACCTCCACGAGGCCGATCTCCATCGCGGTGACGACCCCCAGGCTCCCGGCGCCGGCGCCCCTCAGCGCCCAGAACAGTTCGGGGGAGCTCGAATCGGTGATCCGGCGTGGGGTGCCGTCCGGGGTGACGAGATCGAAGGAACGGACCGCGTCCGACGCCAGCCCGAAGCGACGCCCGAGCCAGCCGAACCCGCCGCCGAGCGTGTAGCCGACCGCACCGACACCGCTCGACGAGCCCATCAGCGGCGCCAGGCCGAACGGGGCCGCGGCGGTGAGAACGGTCTTCCAGGTGGCGCCCGCGGAGATCCGGGCGGTCCGGGCGATCGGGTCGACGGTGACCCCGTCGAGCCGGGAGGTGTTGACGAGCAGGCCGCCGTCGATCGGCACGCCGGTGCCGTGACCGGTCGCCTGCACGGTGACCCGCAGGCCCTCCTCGGCGGCGAACCGGACGGCCTCCACGACGTCGAAGGGATTCTCCGGGAGGGCGACCACGGCGGGCCGGTGCGTGACCATCCGGTTGAAGCCGGCGCACGCCTCGCGGTAGCCGGGGTCGCCGGGACCGAACACCTCGCCGGCGATGCGCGCGCGCAACTGCGCGAGTACAGAACTGCGGGTCCGGACGGTCAGGTTCTCGGGCCCGCCGGTCGGGGAGGCAGGGGTTGCGGTCATGCAGGGCGTCCTCTGGTGTCTGCCGGCGTGGATGCCGGGGCCGGGTCGGTGACACCGGGCGGCAGGACCCTCCCGGTGTGCCGATCAGCCTGTCCGAGGACTCTTGACGACGACTTGGGGCAGGCTTGGGCCTGCGGCTCTCCTACCCACACGGCCTACCCGCACCGCCTATCCGCTCACCCGCGCCCGTCGGGGATCAACCCGACGACAGCCCCCACTCGTCGGCGAGCGCGTCGACCCGTTGCACGAGCGCCTGCGCGTCCTGGTCGAGGGCCGTCCGACGGGCACGGGCCAGGGTGTCGGCGACCACCCCGGGGGTGCGGCCGCCGACGTACTCGTACCGGGCGCGCACCAGCATGCGATGGGCGTCCCCGTAGCGCTCCCCGGTCCGCGCGGCCAGGTCGTCGGCCCGGTCGAGGAGTGCGGCGGCGCCGGTCAGCTCGCCGGCGGCGATGAGGACCTCGGCGTGGAGGCCGAGCCAGAAACCCTCTCCGGTGCGCTGCCGGACGTGACCGGCGCTGCTGTCCTCCCCGGCGTCGCCCCCGCTGCGGTCGTCCCCGTTGCGCTCGACGGCCTCGAGCTGGTCGATACGGGTCAGGGCGTCGTCGACGTCGCCGGTCATCGCCCGTGCCCACCAGTACATGCGCTCGCCGCTGCGGCGCAGGTAGGCGAGCGGGCCGGGCCGGTCGGAGTCGATGATCTGCCCGGCCTCCAGAGCCCACCGGGCGTCGCCGATCATCGCCGCCGCCCCCACCGCGAAGATTGCCGTACCCAGGCGCGACCGCGGATCCCCGAGAGTGTCGGCGAGCGTGCCGAACAGGGACCGTCCGGCGTCTCGGCCGAGATGGATCGTGGTCGCCCAGGCGCGGTATCCGCGCGCCATCGCCAGCTGGTCGTCGCGCAGGCCCGGCACGGGCTCGATGGGGGCGTACCGGTCGAGGATGCGGTACGCCGCGCCGAAGTCTCCGCGGCTGAACTCGTCGAAGCCCGCTATCTGCATGCCCAGATGCACGACCACCGGATCGTCGGACCGTTCCGCCCGTGCCCTCAGCTCGGTGGCGAGCCGATGCCCGGTGTCGGTGTCGGAGACCTGGATGTGCGCGGCACAGCGGGCGTAGTCGAGGTCGGCGAGCAACCGGGTGTCACCGAGAGCCGACGCAAGGGAACGTGCACGCTCCCGCAGATCGGCCTCCACGGCGAAGTAGCCGTGCGCCGACACCTCGCTCGCGTGCTGGGCGGCGATCGCCCGCAACTCGGCCTCCTGGTCTCCGGTGGCCCGCGCCAGCGTCGCAGCGTCACCGAGATGACGGCTCGCGCCGTCGAAATCGTAGGTGCGCAGGGCGATGTCGCCGGCGGCCAGCAGCGCCTCGATGGTCCGTTCGCGATCGGCCAGCGGACCTGCGGACCAGAGATGTCGCGCCATGCGGGTGACCGCGTGCGGTGAGGTGTTCGACGCGAGCGCGTCGGCGATCGCCAGGTGGATGCGTCGGGCGCGCGTCGACGGTATGCCGTCGGCGATGGCCTCGCGGATGATGTCGTGGCTGAAGCTGAAGCCGAACGGGTCCTCGGGACCGAGGTCGACGACGCCCGCGGTCGCTGCCGAATCGAGCAGCTCGAGTGCCTCGTCGACGGCTGTCCCGGCGGCCGACGCCAGCAGGACGAGGTCCACGCGCGTGCCGATGAGCGCCGCGACGTCGAGGAGTTCGGACGTCTGCGGCGACATGCCGAGGAGACGCTGCCGGACGACGTCCCGGACTCCTGACGGGACCGCGTTGGCGGCGATCGACCCCTGTGCGGCCAGGATGCGTGCGAGCTCCCGGACGAAGAACGCGTTGCCGCCGGTGCGCCGCTCGATCGACGAGACGGTGGCGACCTCGGGCCACTGCAGGGTCTCGCGGCGGATCAGCTCGGAGATGTCGTCGCCGCCGAGCGGGCCGACCGTGAGACGCCGGTGTTCGGGCAGCCGAGCGAGCCGGGCGAGTGTCGACGCGACGATCCGCCGGTGGACGGGGGTGCGCACCGACGCGAAGAACGTGACTCCGGGCGTCCGTCGGGATGCCATGTGCGCGAACAGTTCCAGGGATGCCCCGTCGGCCCACTGCAGGTCGTCGAGGACGATGATCAGCTTGTGGCGCCCGGCCACCCCGTCCAGCAGGTCCGCGGCCTGGTCGTAGAACTGGAAACGCGCTGCGGCGTCGGGCATCTGGCGCGGCGGCGGGATGACGTTGACGCCCTCGGTCACCATGCGCCCGAGCGGGCTGTCGAGCAGGTGCTCGCGGTCGGCGGGATCGAGGCGGGGGAGGACCGCGCCGAGGATCTGGACCCACGGCCACATCGACGGCGCGGCGGGATCGTCGACGCAGCGCCCCCACAGCACGAACAGGTCCGCGGCCCCGGCCGCTCGCCGCCCGGCCTCGTCGATCAGCGCGGTCTTGCCCGCCCCGGGCTCGCCCTCGACGATCACCACACCGCCGGGACCGGTCATCGAGGCGAGCACCGACCGGTGCAGGGCGGCGAGCTCGTCGACCCTGCCGACGAGCGCGGGCCCGTCGTCGGGCTTGGCGCCGAGCGGCCCGGTGGAGCCCGCGTCGGAGTCGGCCCCGGGTCCGTCGCCGGTGCCCGCCGACGACGGGCCGCCGTCCCGGCCGACCCTCGCCGTGTCGCGGGGCGCGGCCGGCGCGTCGAGATGCGCGGCCTGGTCGAGGATGTCGCGTTCGAGGTCGCGCAGTCGTGGGCCCGGATCGACCCCGATCTCCTCGGCGAGGATCCGGCGTGCGTTCGCGATGGCCCCGAGCGCGTCGGACTGCCGGCCGACGCGGTAGAGCGCCGTGGCCAGCAGGACCCACAGCCCCTCGTCGAGCGGGGATTGCCCGACGGCACTTTCGAGTTCGGTGACCAGCAGCCGATGGTCGCCGGCGGCCATCCGCGCCTCGAACGACAGCTCGCGGGCGGCGCCGACCATGCGATCGAGACGGTCGGCGGCCTCGTCCCGGAAGGCGAGACCCTCGAACTCGGGGAGCAGCGGGCGATAGGAGTCGAGGACGTTCTGCAGGAGCGGCGCGGCCGCCGCGGTGTCGCCCTCCTGCATCAGGGTTCGCGCCGAGGCGACATCCGCGGACAGGCGCCGGAGATCGACCTGCTCGGGTGTGGTCGGCAGGCTGTAACCGGTGCCGTGGGTCAGCAGCACCGTACACGGGCTGCGCGGCCGACGATCGGGTTCGAGAGCCTTGCGCAACCCGGAGATGTAGGACTGCAACGACACCTCGGCCCGTTCGGGCGGCGCGTCGGCCCAGATGCCCTCGATCAGCCGGTCGGCACGCAACGGAGCGCCCTCGGCGAGCAGGAGCTGCGCGAGGGTGGCCCGCTGCTTGCGGGTGCCGAGTTCGACGGGTTCCGAACCGATCTGGGCCCCGAGACCGCCGAGCAGCGTGTAGGACAATCCGCGCATCAGCGTGAGTATAGTGGGCGTCGCCACACAGCGGGACGGACTGCGAAACCGGCTGCGGCGTCCGTGGCACGGGTTCCGGCCCCACCGCCGGCGGCCCGGCGATAGGTTGTTTCCATGGCTCTTACAGTGGGAATGGTCTCGATCGACTCCACCGACCCGGTTCCGCTGGCCCGGTGGTGGGCCGAACAGCTCGGGGGAAACATCATTCAGGAGAACGGCGGGTTCTTCGTCGTCGTCTCGCTCGGCGAGGCGGCACCGAGGCTCGGTTTCCAGAAGGTCGGCGACCCGACACCGGGCAAGAACCGCATCCACCTGGACCTGACCGCCGACGACGTCGAGGCGGAGGTCGATCGGCTCGTCGCGGCCGGGGCCACGAGGGTCGCCGAGCACGAGATGCCCGGCTTCTCCTGGGTGACCCTGGCCGACCCCGACGGCAACCAGTTCTGCGTGGCGCCGGGACACGAGGGCTGAGACGGCCCGCGCGGATGGGGTTCACGAAGGAGGAGCTGCTCGCCCACCGGGACCGCACGGTCGACGACCTCATCGGCGACGACTGCCGCCTGCTGTTTGTCGGGATCAACCCGGGCCTGTGGACGGCGGCGACCGGGGCGCATTTCGCCCGGCCGGGTAACCGCTTTTACCCGGCCCTGGCCCGCGCGGGCATCGTCGACCGCGTGATCGATGCGTCGCAGGGGATGTCGCCGGAGGACGCCGCGATGCTGACCGCGCGGAGCGTCGGCATCACCAACGTCGTGCCGAGGGCCACCGCGACCGCGGCGGAGTTGACCGCCGAGGAACTGCGCGAAGGCGGACGGCGACTGCGCGAACGCGTGGCGCGGGTGCGCCCGCGCGTCGTCGCGGTCGCCGGGATCACCGCCTACCGAACGGCATTCGGGCGCCGCGACGCGGTGCCCGGTCGTCAGGAGGAGACGTGGGACGGGGCCGAGCTCTGGGTCGTGGCGAATCCGAGCGGACTCAACGCGCACGAGACCGTCGACTCGCTCGCCGTGGCGTATCGGCAGGCGGCGGTCGCCGCCGGCGTGGTCACAGATCGTCGGCGCTGATGATGCGCCGGCGGGCCGAGAGCAGCTCCACCTCGGGGTGATCGGCGGCGGTCCGCTCGATCGCGTCGAGCAGGTCCACCACGTGTCCGCGATCGGCGGCGACCACGCTCACGCCGATCGAGGCGCGCCGATGGACGTCGAGGTGTCCGACCTCGGCCACCGAGACCTGGTGGCGGCGCCGGATGTCGGCGACGATCGGCCGGACGACCGATCGCTTCTGCTTCAGCGAGTGGACGTCACCGAGCCGGTAGTCGAACTCGCAGAACCCGATCCACATCCGATCCTCAGTGGTCGGTGCGGATCAGCGTCGCGACGTGGTCCGGGACGTACTTCGACAGCTCGCGCGCCGGACGCTGATAGTTGCCGGACTCGATCGGACGCTTGGGCAGTTTCACCTTCGGCCGCGGCACCTCGTGGTACTCGATGCTGTCGAGGAAGTGCGCGATCATGTTGAGGCGGGCGTGCTTCTTCACGTCGGATTCGACGACGTACCAAGGACTCTGGGGCGTGTCGGTGTGCACCATCATCTCGTCCTTGGCGCGCGAGTAGTCCTCCCAGCGGTACACCGACTCGAGATCCATCGGGCTCAGCTTCCACTGGCGCACCGGGTCCTCCATGCGGGCGCGAAACCGCCGCAGTTGTTCCTCCACCGAGACCGAGAACCAGTACTTGCGCACGATGATCCCGTCGTCGATCAGCATCTGCTCGAAGATCGGGGTCTGCCGCAGGAACCGGGTGTGCTCCTCGGGGGTGCAGAAGCCCATGACCTTCTCGACTCCGGCACGGTTGTACCAGGAACGGTCGAACAGCACGATCTCGCCGGGAGCGGGCAGATGCGCGACATAGCGCTGGTAGTACCACTGTCCGCGTTCGCGCTCGGTCGGGACCGGCAGCGCCGCGACCCGCACGACGCGGGGACTCAGATACTGGGTGATGCGCTTGATCGTCCCGCCCTTGCCGGCCGCGTCCCGGCCCTCGAAGACCACCACGATGCGGGCGCCGGTCGCGCGCACCCACTCCTGGAGCTTGACCAGCTCGGTCTGCAGGCGGAACAACTCCGCCTCGTAGACCTTGTTGGGGATCTTCCCGTGCCTGCCCTTGTCCTTCTTGGCCATGGTGGGAAGCCTACGGTCCGAAGGCGCTCAGCGGTTGAAGGCCGCGTCCCGCTCGGCCTGCAATTCTGCGACGGATGCGTCGATGCGGGCACGCGAGAACTCGTTGATCTCGAGTCCCTCCACGATCTCCCAGCGGCCGTCGACCGACCGGACCGGGAAGCTGCTGACCAGGCCCTCGGGGATACCGTAGGCGCCCGTGGACGACAGTGCCGCCGAGGTCCACTCGTCTGTCGGGGTGCCCAGCACCCAGTCGCGGACGTGGTCGATCGTCGCGTTGGCCGCCGACGCGGCCGACGACGCCCCGCGGGCCTCCAGGATGGCGGTGCCGCGCTTGGCGACGGTCGGGATGAAGTCGTCGACGAGCCACTCGCGGTCGGCCGCGTACTCCGCGCCGCTGCGACGACCGACCCGGGCGTGGAAGATGTCGGGATACTGGGTCGCCGAATGGTTGCCCCAGATCGTCACCCGGCTGATCTCGCCGACGTCGACGTTGGCGCGGTGGGCGAGTTGGGCGACGGCGCGGTTGTGGTCGAGCCGGGTCAGCGCGGTGAACCGCTCCGCCGGGACGTCGGGGGCGTGCGCGGCGGCGACCGCGGCATTGGTGTTGGCGGGATTTCCCACCACGATCACCCGGATGTCGTCGGCGGCGACCTCGTTGATCACCTCGCCCTGCGAGGCGAAGATGCTCGAGTTGGCCGCGAGCAGGTCCGCCCGCTCCATGCCCTTCGTGCGCGGTCGCGCTCCGATCAGGAGACCGAAGTTCGCGCCGTCGAACGCCTTGCGGGGGTCGTCGAGGACCTCGACGGACTTGAGCAGGCCGAAGGCGCCGTCGTCGAGTTCCATGGCCGTGCCCACGGCCGCGGGGATCGCCTGCGGGAGTTCGAGCAGGCGGAGGGCGACCGGTTGATCGGGCCCGAGCATCTCGCCCGCCGCGATGCGGAAGACACTGGCGTAACCGATGCTGCCTGCCGCTCCGGTCACGGTGACGACAGCGGGTGCTGGGCTGCTCATGAGTACTTCTCCGTCAAGAGCACCTGGGCGTCGGGGCCGACCAGGACGAGCGCCTGACCGACCGAGTACCAGGTGAGGGGTTCGGACGTGAACGAGGTGATCCAGTCGTCGGCCTGTGCACGCGGGCCGGGGCAGGCCATCATCGTCGATGCCAGGGCGCCCAGGCGGAGCAACGGTCCGTCGACCTGCAGCTCGCCGATGTGCCGGTTGCAGCCGGCGGTCAGGGAGATGCGATTGGCGGCCGGGAAGCTCACCTGCAACGGTCCTCCGCCGGGGATCTGCGCGCCGTTCACGACGGTCGACGTGTAGGACCTGCCGACGAAGTGCGGGTCGGCGGGGGCCGCCCGGCCCGGGGCGCCGTTCACGGCACCGACGACAGCGGCCGCGAACAGCGCGCTGACCAGTGCGACAGTGCGTAAGCTGATGCGACGTCCACGGGTTGGGTAGCGGCGGTGTGACGACTGAGCGCGATCCCCGAGACTCACGTCCACCACGGTAGCCGACCGGACGGGCGAAGCGATATGCCGAACGGAGGTGGGGCTGTGGTCTCGATTACATGTCGGACCGAGTATCTGACGGGTCGGCACCACAACTCTGCGGCCGCGGCCGGGTTGCTGACGGTGACAGCGCTCGTGGCACTCGTCGGCCTGCGCGTCGTCGGCGTCGGCGGGATGACGACCGCCGCGGTGGTCGCGGGGCTGCTCGGATGCTCGATGGCGATCGCCGCCCACGGTCGGCTCGGCCGGCGCGGCGCGGTGTTGCTGACCGTCGACGACGAGACCGTCTACTTCGGGGACGAGCGGCGTGAACTGGTCTCGTATCCGCTGGAGTCGCTGCGGTCGTTCGCGGTCGGGGGGCCGGCCGACGTGACCTCGGCGTCGACCGGTCGGTCGCACCACCTCACCGTCTTCGGCCAGAAGTACCTCGCGCTCACCTTCGCGCGCGACGTCCCGAAGGTGGGCTCGCACGTCGACGACGATCTCGACACCGACCGGTGGCGCGTCGCGATCGTCGAGGGGGACCCGGCCGTGACGGCGATCGTCGATCGGCTCCGGGCCCACGCCCCGGAGCGGGTGTCGACGCGCAAGCAGGCGGCGGCCGCGGATGTCGCCCGTTCCACGGTGAGCGTCTCGGTGGGCTCGGCCCCCGAACCGGAGGACGACGGACCGTTGCCCGGGGGCGAGCCGGACGTGGACCTGCGCCGCCCGCGCATCGCCGACGCCGGCACCGAGGAGGCCGCGCGGCGCCTGTGGGAGGAGTCCGTCCGCCGCCACGACGAGATCCTGCGTGCCTACGCCGGCTACGAACTCGATTCGGCCATGCTGCTGCGGTACCCGGCGGTCACCGACGTGACCGTCGAGCAGACGCAGGACTTCCACCACGCCCTCGACGAGGCGGGCGCGTTGCGCACCGACGCCTACCCGGGCGACCGCGGGATCGCCGACGCCTACCAGCAGTCCGTCCGCCGGCTGCGTCGAGCATGGATCGCGTGCGAGAAGCACGGTCGGCGTGTCGGCACCGGCTATCTGGACCCGGCCGACCGGAACTCGCTGGACACCGCGCTGAAGCTGTACAACCACGCCGCGGCCAGCAGCACGCCGACCGAGCAGGCCTCCTACTACGGACGCGTCCGCGACATCGTCTCCACCATGACCGATCGAGGGGTTCTGCACCCGCCGCAGGCCGCGCTGTCCGAGCTGGAGAACGTGACCAGGCGCGCGCTGGAGGCGGGTCCGGCATAGCCGACACCGGCCGCTGCGGGCTCGGGTCCACTCGGCACGGTCCGTGTCCGCCTCAGTAGTGCGCGGGCTTTCAGTAGTGCGCAGGCTTGATGAACCGTCCGTCGAGGGTGTACATGCCCTTCGACGCGTCGACCCGGGCCATCTCGATGCGGATGACGTGGTCGGCGTCGGTCGTCGGGACATCGGTGACGTCGATGGTGACCGCGTTGCGGTCGTACGCCGGGATCGAGCCGCGTCGCATCGAGTCGTCGCGGATGCGATCGAACAGTTGCGGCGACAGCGCGTCGAACGCGAACCCGTGGTCGTTGCGGAAGCGACCGGTGGTCGTGCTGATCTCGGGGAACCTGCCCGGCGCGACCACGATCTGGCCCGTCCGGTCGGGCGTGGTGTACCGGAACAGCACGCCGCCGCTGTTCTGGATGCTGCTGGCGCTGATGATGGGGGTGTTGTCGGCGATGCCGCGCAGCACGAAGCCGTCGAGAACGGGGGCGTTCGGCGCGATGCGCGCGGCGGCGAGCGCCTCGCGCCCCACCGCGAACGCGACCGCGAAGTCGCCCGGATCGAAGAATTTGGCGACCGTGCCGTCGGTGTGGGCCTGGATGTCCACGTCTCGGATGAACGCGTCCCCCGGATCGAGGGTGCCGGTCAGCGTCACCGGGGCGTTCGCCTGCGGGCGCTGGATGGACAGGCGCTCCAGCGTTGCCTCCGGGAGCATGCCGGCCACCTCCGGCACCATCGCCCCGGCGATCTCGCCGAGTGACGTCGGGTCGATCTCCGCGGCGTCGAAGGTCTTGTCCGCGCGGTCCAGGTTCGGCACCGCCGAGGAGTTGGAGCCGCCGCTGTAGACGTTGATGCTCGTGGCGCGTCCGTTCGACGGGTCGAAGACGACCGCCTGGTCGGAACCCGATCCGAGACTGTAGTTGAGCCGCAACACGTTTCGCACCGCCGACGGCCCCTCGTACTCGACGATCGCGTCGAGCAGGCGCTGGTGGCGGGCGGCGAGCGAGGCCGGCGCGGCGTCGTCGCCCCCGCCGACGCCGCCGACCACCGAGTCGATGGACGGAAACGACGGCAGTGAGACCTCCCAGTTCTCCGCGACGCCGAAGAGCAGCGCGCAGGTCGACAGGAACGTCACCGCGGGATAGATCACCGCCCAGCGGCCGGGATGGTCGTCGAACCGCGGGGTGGCCGACGGGTCGCGGGGCGGCACCTGCGCCGGGCCGAGCGTCGTGCGCGGGTTCGACGACAGGGCCTCGAAATGCCCCTTGCCCATGGCGGTCAGCCACCGCGCGCGATAGGACGTGTCGTTGGGCAGGTGGATGGTCGCCGAGACCATCGTCGGCTGCAGGTCCTCGGCGGTGAGGCTGCTGCGGGTGAGGGCCTCCACGTCGGCCTGCGGTGCGTCGCGGGTCACCCCTCGGCGGAACTCGGGCAGTTCCGACACCCGCGACGGGCGTGGGCTGATCAGGAGTCCGACGAAGACGAGCGGGACGCCGACGACCAGGGCCACCCACCAGGCGTTGAACGCTCCGAGACCGATCCCGGTCGCGATGACGAGGCCGGCCGCCACGGCCCGCACGAACCGCATCCTGCGTCTGGACTCGGGCGTCGCGGGCATCGGCCGTCCTCGGGGTCGGTGACACCGTCCGGTGCCGGGAGGCGAAGGTAGGTCGAGATCTGCGGGAAAATCGGTGGACTGATCATAATGTCGCCGACCCCGCTCTACCAGGGTCCGCGTACCGTTGTTGCTGACCTGACGGCCCGCGGGGCCCGTCGGGTCGGGTAGTTGGCCGGTAAACGATCAGGAGAAGTGTTTCGGTGGGAAAGCTGACCAACAGCATGTGGCGACTTCTGGGCGCCCAGTCGACTCGTAACCAGTCGAAGTCGCTGGCGTTGATCAAGGAGGCCGGCAACCACACCGACTGGGCCGCGGATCTGGCCGACGACGCCTTCGTCACCGAGGCCGAGAAGCTCGACATCGGTGCCCGGCCCGGTGACCGCGCCAAGTTCCTCGCCCTGGTCCGCGAGGCCGCCGACCGCTCGATCGGGCTGCGCCCCTTCGACGTCCAGCTGCAGGGCGCGCTGCGCCTGCTCGAGGGCGACATCGTCGAGATGGCGACCGGTGAGGGCAAGACGCTCGCCGGCGCGATCGCCGCGATCGGCTACGTGCTGCAGGGGCACCAGGTGCACGTCATCTCCGTCAACGACTACCTCGCCGGCCGCGACGCCGAGTGGATGGGGCCGCTGTTCGAGGTCTTCGGCATCGCGGTCCACGCGCTGTCGGAGAACTCCAGCCGCGACGAGCGCCGCGCGGCCTACGCCGGCGACGTCACCTATGCGTCGGTCAACGAGATCGGCTTCGACGTCCTGCGCGACCAGCTCGCGCTGTCCGAGGACGACCTCGTCTCCCCGAAGCCCGATGTCGCGATCATCGACGAGGCCGACTCCGTGCTGGTCGACGAGGCGCTCGTGCCGCTCGTGCTCGCCGGTTCCACCGAGACCGAGGTGCCCGACCAGGCCATCCACGACGTCGTGTCGCGGATGAAGAAGAAGCACTACGAGATCGACCCCGAGGGGCGCAATGTCACCCTCACCGACGAGGGTGCGGCCTTCGTCGAGGAGGAGCTCGGCGGCATCAACCTCTACAGCGAGGAACACGTCGGCACCACCCTGGTGCACCTCAACGTCGCCATGCACGCCCACTTCCTGCTCGAGCGCGACATCCACTACATCGTCCGCGACGGCGGCGTGCACCTGATCAACGCCTCCCGCGGGCGGGTGGCGCAGCTGCAACGGTGGCCCGACGGCGTGCAGGCGGCCGTCGAGCTCAAGGAGGGGCTCGCGCAGACCGACTCCGGCGAGGTCATCGACACCATCACCGTCCAGGCGCTGATCGGCCGCTACCCGAAGGTGTGCGGCATGACCGGCACCGCCCTGCCGGCCGGCGAGCAGTTCCGCCAGTTCTACGACCTGCGGATCTCGCAGATCCCGCCGAACACCCCGAACGGCCGCACCGACCTGCCCGACCGCGTCTACGACACCAAGGCCAACAAGGTCGAGGCGATCGTCGAGTACGTGAAGTCCGTGCACGAGACCGGCCAGCCGGTCCTCATCGGCACCCACGACGTCGCCGAGTCCGAGGAGCTGGCCTACTTCCTCGACAAGGCGGGCGTGAAGTCGGTCGTGCTCAACGCGAAGAACGACGCCGAGGAGGCGAAGATCATCGCCGAGGCCGGCAAGAAGGGCGCGGTCACCGTTTCCACCCAGATGGCCGGACGCGGCACCGACATCCGCCTCGGCGGCTCCGCCGACGACCCGAAGGCGCGCGAGGAGGTCGTCGAGCTCGGCGGCCTCTGCGTCGTCGGCACCGGTCGATACGACACCGCACGCCTCGACGATCAGCTGCGCGGCCGGGCCGGGCGCCAGGGCGACCCCGGCACCTCGGTGTTCTTCTCCAGCCTCGAGGACCCGCTCGTCACCAAGAACATGGCGTTCAAGCGCGACCCGGTCTCGCCCAACGAGGACGGCTCGATGGGCAGCAAGGGCATCGACCTGATCGAGCAGGCCCAGCGCATCGCCGAGGGCGTCCGCCTCGAGCTGCACGCCAACACCTGGCGCTACAACAAGCTCGTCAACCAGCAGCGCGAGATCGTCGTCGAGCGACGGATGAAGATCCTCACGACCGACCTGGCGCTGGAGGAGCTCGCCGAGCTCGAACCCGAGCGGTACGCCGAGCTGACCGGCGAGAAGAGCCCGGCGAAGGTCGACGCGGAAGCGGGGGAGAAGTCCTCTGATTCGGTGGACGACGCCGCAGCCGAAGCGACGACGACCGATGTCGCGCCGGTGCCGCGCGAGGTCCTGTCGCAGGCCGCCCGCGAGATCATGCTGTACCACCTCGACCGCGCCTGGGCCGACCATCTCGCCTTCGTCGCCGACGCCCGCTCGAGCATCCACCTGCGGGCACTCGGCAAGGAGAGCCCGCTCGACGAGTTCCACCGGATGATCGTCTCCGAGTTCACCGATCTGCCCGGCGAGGCGCTGGAGAACGCGCGCAAGACGTTCCGGGAGGCCAAGATCACCGCCGACGGCGTCGACCTCGACACCGCCGACATGCACCGGTCGACGACGACCTGGACCTACATGGTCCACGACAACCTCTTCGCCTCGGGCGGGGCGAAGACGCTGCAGGGCATCATCGGGATCTTCCGGTGACCGATCAGGAGGCGGCCGCCGGGCCGGCTCCCGACCGGATCGTCACCGTCCCCAACGCGCTGAGCGTGCTGCGCCTCGTCCTCGTCCCGGTCTTCGTCTGGTTGCTCCTGGTCGAGAAGGCCGACGGGTGGGCGTTCGCGATCCTGTTCTTCTCGGGTGTCTCCGACTGGGCCGACGGCAAGCTGGCCCGGCTGCTGAACCAGTCGTCGCGGATCGGCGCGCTGCTCGATCCGCTGGCCGACCGGCTCTACATCGTCATCATCCCGGTGGCGTTCGGCCTCCGCGAGTTCATCCCGTGGTGGCTCATCGGCGTCATCATCGGCCGCGACGTGCTGTTGTTCGCTACCGCGCCGCTGCTGAAGACCCGGGGCGTGCTCGCCCTGCCGGTGCTCTACATCGGCAAGGCCGCCACGTTCGCGCTGATGAGCGCGTTCCCGTGGTTGCTCGCCGGACAACTCGATTCGATCGTGGGAACCATCGCCTACCCGGTCGGATGGGCGTTCCTCATCTGGGGTGTGGGCCTGTACCTGTGGTCTTTCGTCCTGTACTGGTATCAGACCGTGCTCGTGATCCGACACATGCCGCCACGTCGTGCAGCGCACACCCCGGCAGACAGTAGAGTCTGATCCGAAGACGAAAGGGGCCTCCGTGACCGACAGCAAAGTGCCAGACACCCTGCGCTACACCGCAGAGCACGAGTGGATCGAGAAGATCGGGCCGACCACCGTGCGGGTGGGCATCACCGACTTCGCGCAGGACGCGCTCGGCGACGTGGTGTTCGTGCAGCTGCCCGACACCGGGGCCGAGGTGACCTCCGGCGAGTCCTTCGCCGAGGTCGAGTCGACCAAGAGTGTCTCCGACATCTACGGTCCCGTGGCGGGTACGGTCAGTGCGGTCAACGACGCACTCGACGCGTCGCCCGAACTGGTCAACTCCGACCCGTACGGCGAGGGTTGGCTGGTGGAGATCGAGGTCTCCGACGAGGCGTCTCTCGACGAGCAGTTGGGAGCCGTCCTGGACGCCGCGGGTTACCGCGCCGTCATCGAAGGGTAGGTCTCACGCCGTGGCCACCTGGTGGCCCTGATCGACCCGGCTGATCGCCCCGGTGACGATATGATCGACGTTGCCGGAGTCGACTCGCTCGCCGGTGCGATCGGTGTGACCGGTACGGTTACGGCATAGGCAACGAGGCGTGACGTGAGAGACCGTTCTCGCGGATCACGCACCGGGATCTACCCGTCCGCACTGTCATGTAGATTCGACCGGCCGACTCGGTGAGAGCCGACGCCGACCCGACGCGCACGTGGTCGGGGACGCCGACACGGTGGCCGGGAGAGTGCGGTTGGCCGACCAGTGCGACTGCGCACTGACAGTGCGTTTGCACTGACGACGACGAAGGAGAAGTGGTGAGCGATAACGACAGGGACTTCGAGGCGCCGGTGGAGACCACCTCGGTGTTCCGGGAGGAGTTCATCAATGAACTCGATTCCGGAACGAGCACCTCGAGTGAGCCGGCCGACACGGGAGTCGAGCGACTCGCTCCCGGGACCGCGCTGCTTGTCGTGAAGCGGGGACCCAACGCGGGATCGCGGTTCCTCCTCGACCAGCCGACGACCTCTGCGGGTCGTCATCCCGACAGCGACATCTTCCTCGACGACGTGACCGTCAGTCGTCGTCACGCCGAATTCCGCCTCGGCGACAACGAGTTCCAGGTCGTCGACGTGGGCAGCCTGAACGGCACCTACGTCAACCGTGAGCCCGTCGACACCGCCACGCTGTCCAACGGCGACGAGGTCCAGATCGGAAAGTTCCGTCTGGTCTTCCTGAGCGGTCCGCGCGACGAAGCAGACGCCTGACAGCCGTGACGGCGTCTGCGGCCCCTCGCGGCGAAGGATCGATGTCGATCGGCGCGGTCCTCGCCCGGTTGCGGGATGATTTTCCCGACATCACGATCTCGAAGATCCGATTCCTGGAGTCGGAGGGTCTGGTGACCCCGGAGCGGGCGCCGTCCGGCTATCGCCGTTTCAGCGAGGCCGATTGTGAGCGACTGCGCTTCGTGCTGACCGCCCAGCGGGATCGCTATCTCCCGCTGAAGGTGATCAAGGAGCAGCTCGACGCGATCGACAAGGGCGAGGGCGGTTTCGGCACCGGGGGCACGGTGGCGCTGTCCACCGCCCGCGGCGCCGTCGCCCCGGCGACCGATTTCGGTTCCCGCGGCGGCCGCGTCTCGCGGGAGCAGCTCATCGAGCGGACGGGCGTCGACTCGGCGTTCGTGACCGAGCTGCAGCGCAACGGCCTCCTCAGCGCGGGGCCGGCGGGCTTCTTCGACGAGGACGCCGTCCGGCTCGTCGAAGCCGCTGCGGCACTGGCGAGTTACGGGCTCGAGACTCGGCATCTCCGTGCGTTCAAGGTGTCCGCGGACCGCGAGGCGGGCCTGGTCGCCCAGATCGCCAGCCCGATCGCCAAGGGCAAGGGGACCGGTGCGCGCGACCGTGCCGAGGAACTGGTCCGCGAGATCGCCGCGCTGTCGGTGACCCTGCACACCCAGCTGGTCAAGGCCGCCGTCCGCGACGTGCTGGACTGACCTGCCCCGCTGATCCCTCTCGGCGGATCCACCCACCGAGCTGCGAATACGTGACCGACCCGCCGCGCGTCGGCCGTCGCTGCGGTCCGGACCGGTGTAGCGTCGAGATCATCACATCGATCGCCGTACAAGGCGTCTGGGAGGTGCGAGATGAGCGAGATGCGTGTGGTGGGCATCAGGGTCGAGCCCCCGCAGAGCCAGCCGGTGCTCCTGCTCCGCGAGGTCGACGGTGAGCGATACCTGCCGATCTGGATCGGGCAGAGCGAGGCGGCGTCGATCGCCTTGCGGCAGAAGGGGATCGAGCCCCCGCGGCCGTTGACCCATGACCTGATCGTCAACCTGATCCGAGAGTTCGGCCAGACCCTTGTCGAGGTCCGGATCGTCGACATGCAAGAGGGCACCTTCTACGCGGAGATGGTCTTCGCCGGCGACCTGCGCGTCTCGGCGCGTCCGTCGGACTCGATCGCGGTCGCCATGCGCGCCGGGGTCCCGATCATCGCCGACGAGGAGGTTCTCGCCGAGGCGGGCCTCCTCATCCCCGAAGAGGAACCCGACGAGGCCGGGGCGGAGGCGACCGCCGAATCCGCCGAGGACGAGGTCGAGAAGTTCAAGGAATTCCTCGACAACGTCTCGCCCGACGACTTCAAGGCCAGCGGCGCCTGACCCCGGAGCCTTCGGTCACGGATCGGCAACCAGAAGGTCACCGAAGGTCTCAATCTCAACTTGAGGTTGAGATATGGGCGCGTCGCGTTGATCGGCCCTCCGCGTCGGCATAGCGTCATCCACGACATCGCGCTCCACCACCGGGCCGATGAAGATGATGATCGGGTGACCCGGCCGGGCCTGGACCGCGTACTGTGGACGTGGATGTCAGGCACGTGACGCGCATCCGGTCCGAGCTTTGCGAGGGAGTCTGAAGTGGGCGATCGTCCGGTCGACAGCGAAGTGACGTCGAACGACCCGTCGGCTGATCATCCGACCGAGCGTCCTGCGGCACCGGTCCAGGGGAGCCTCGAGGACATCGAGCCGGGCCTGTTCCCAGACGACACCGTCCCCGACGAACTGATCGGCTACCGCGTGCCGAGCGCCTGCCAGATCGCCGGCATCACCTACCGTCAGCTCGACTACTGGGCCCGCACCGGACTGGTGGTCCCGTCGATCCGCGGCGCCGCGGGTTCGGGCAGCCAGCGTCTCTACTCCTTCAAGGACATCCTCGTCCTCAAGATCGTCAAGCGCCTGCTCGACACCGGCATCTCGCTGCAGAACATCCGCGTCGCGGTGGACCACCTCCGCAAGCGCGGCGTCGAGGACCTCGCCAGGATCACCCTGTTCTCCGACGGCACCACCGTCTACGAGTGCACCTCCGCCGAAGAGGTCGTCGACCTCCTGCAGGGCGGCCAGGGCGTGTTCGGAATCGCCGTCAGCGGAGCGATGCGGGAACTGACCGGCACCATCGCCGACTTCCCGGGTGAACGGGCCGACGGCGGCGTGAGCGAGGCGGCGCCCGAGGACGAACTGGCCGCCCGCCGCAAGAACCGCGCCCGCCGCACCGGATAGCCACGTGCGGGTCGGCCCGCACGTGATCCTCATGACTCTCGCCGCGTCACCGGTCCCATCGGGCCGGTGACCTGCGTACACTGGCACGCGCGTCGCTACGCCACGGGAGAGAGCCGCCTCACGGCGGCCGCCGAAGGAGCAACACCTCTCCGCCAAACTCTCAGGCACCCGGGACCGTGGTGGTGACGACGTCTCTGGAAAGTGACGAACCGTTCGTCCGCCCACGGTGAAAGGTCGCCACGCGAGGCCGCGCGGCAACCGAATCTCTCAGGCGTCTGCCGGCATCCGCCGGTGACATGACAGAGGGGGAGGCCCGCCCGCCGGCTCACGCAGCCGGCGCCTGCGAGAGGTGCCCTCCATGTCCTCAGCCGATCGGTCGCCCGCCCCCGCCGGCTTCGTGGACCGTCACATCGGTCCCGATCCCGAAGAACTGCAGCGCATGCTGTCGGTGATCGGGGTGTCCTCACTCGACGAGCTCGCGCACCGCGTCATCCCCGCGGTCATCGCCGACGAACTCGACTCGGACGTGCTCGGAGCGTTGCCCGAGCCGATCGGCGAGCGCGAGGTGCTCGACCGGCTGGCCGGACTCGCCGCGAAGAACTCGGTCAAGCGGTCGATGATCGGCCTCGGCTACTACGGCACCCACACGCCCGGCGTCATCCTGCGCAACGTGCTCGAGAACCCGGCCTGGTACACCGCGTACACGCCCTACCAGCCGGAGATCAGCCAGGGACGCCTCGAGGCGCTCCTCAACTTCCAGACCATGGTCGCCGACCTCACCGGCATGGAGGTGGCCAACGCGTCGATGCTCGACGAGGCCACCGCCGCCGCCGAGGCGATGACCCTCCTGCGCCGCGCGGGCAAGTCGAAGTCGCCGCGCGTCGTCGTCGACACCGACCTCTTCCCGCAGACCCACGCCGTCATCGAGACCCGGGCGGAGCCGCTCGGGATCGAGGTGGTCGAGGCGACCCTGGACCCGGCTGCGCCGGGGCACGGCCTGCCCGACGGCGAGTTCTTCGGCGTGATCGTCCAGGTGCCCGGCGCCTCGGGACGGATCGTCGACGTCGCGCCGATCATCGAGGCCGCGCACGAGCGCGGCGCACTGGTCGCGGTCGGTGCCGACCTGCTCGCACTCACCCTGATCACCCCGCCCGGTGAGCAGGGTGCCGACGCCTGCTTCGGCACCACGCAGCGGTTCGGGGTCCCGATGGGCTTCGGCGGGCCGCACGCCGGGTACCTCGCGGTCAACACCAAGCACACCCGTCAGCTGCCCGGACGCCTGGTGGGCGTCTCCAAGGATGCCGACGGCAACCTGGCGTACCGTCTCGCCCTGCAGACACGCGAGCAGCACATCCGGCGTGAGAAGGCCACCAGCAACATCTGCACCGCCCAGGTCCTGTTGGCCGTGATGGCGGCGATGTACGCCTCGTACCACGGTCCCGAGGGCCTGCGCGCGATCGCGCGCCGCACCCACGACGCCGCCGTGACACTCGCGAACTCCCTGGTCGCCGCCGGCCTCGCCGTCGCGCACGCGTCGTTCTTCGACACCGTGGAGGTCGCGGCGCCCGGCCGGGCCGACGAGATCGTCGCCGCGGCGCGGCAGGAGGGCGTCAACCTCCGCCGCGTCGACGCCGACACCGTCTCCATCGCCTGCGACGAGACCACCACCGACGCCGACGTCCGCACCGTGCTGGGGGCATTCGGCGTCGCCGACGTGGAACCGGCCGACTTCGCGCAGCCGATCGAGAACCGCACCAGCGAGTACCTGACGCACCCGGCGTTCAACCGCTACCGCACCGAGACCGCGATGCTGCGCTACCTGCGTGCGCTGTCGGACAAGGACATCGCGCTCGACCGCAGCATGATCCCGCTGGGCTCGTGCACGATGAAGCTCAACGCCACCACCGAGATGGAGCCCATCACCTGGCCGGGGTTCGCCGAACTGCACCCGTTCGCGCCGGCGGAGGACTCGATCGGGTTCCGCGAGCTGATCTCGACGCTGGAGGAGTGGCTGGTCGCGGTCACCGGCTACGACCGGATCAGCTTGCAGCCCAACGCCGGATCCCAGGGTGAGTTCGCCGGCCTGCTCGCGATTCGCGGTTACCACCGCAGCCGCGGCGAGCACGACCGCGACGTGTGCCTCATCCCGTCGAGCGCCCACGGAACCAACGCCGCGTCGGCGGTGATGGCCGGCATGCGCGTCGTCGTGGTCGGTTGCCGCGAGAACGGCGACGTCGACCTCGAGGACCTGCGCGCCAAGATCGAGGCGAACCCCGGTCGGATCGCGGCGATCATGATCACCTACCCGTCGACGCACGGCGTGTTCGAGCACGACATCGCCGAGATCTGCGCGGCCGTCCACGAGGCCGGCGGCCAGGTCTACGTCGACGGGGCGAACCTCAACGCGCTGGTGGGCGTCGCCCGCCCCGGCCACTTCGGCGGCGACGTCAGCCACCTGAACCTGCACAAGACCTTCTGCATCCCGCACGGCGGCGGCGGTCCCGGCGTGGGGCCGGTCGCGGTGCGCGAGCACCTGGCGCCGTTCCTGCCGGGCCATCCGCTCGCCGACGAGCTGCCGGGACCCGTGACCGTCTCCGCGGCGCCGTACGGTTCGGCGACCATCCTGCCGATCACCTACGCCTACATCGCGATGATGGGGGCCGACGGCCTACGGAAGGCGACCCTGTCGGCGATCACCGCCGCCAACTACGTCGCCAAGCGGCTCGGCGACCACTACCCGGTGCTGTACACCGGCGAGGGCGGGTTCGTCGCGCACGAGTGCATCCTCGACCTGCGCGCCATCACCAAGGAGACCGGCGTGACCGTCGACGACGTGGCGAAGCGTCTCGCGGACTACGGCTTCCACGCGCCGACGATGAGCTTCCCGGTGGCCGGCACCCTGATGGTCGAACCCACCGAGAGCGAGAACCTCGACGAGATCGACGCCTTCTGCGACGCCATGATCGCCATCCGCGAGGAGATCGACCGCGTCGGACGCGGTGAGTGGCCGGTGGACGATAACCCGCTGCGCGGCGCCCCGCACACCCCGGAGTGCCTGGTGGGCGAGTGGGACCACCCGTACTCGCGGGAGGTCGCGGTGTACCCGACGGGCCTGCCGTCGGCCGGTGGCCGCACCAAGGTGTGGCCGGCCGTGCGTCGCATCGACGGCGCGTACGGCGACCGCAACCTGGTGTGCAGCTGCGCGCCGATCGAGGCCTACAGCAGCTGACGAGCCCGGCAGCCTCATGACAGGCGCCCCTCGCCCGGTGTGTCGGGGTCGAGGGGCGCCTTCGTCGTCGCGGCTGTCTTCGCGGGCTCGGCGGGTCCTAGCCTCCGGCCCCCGACGGCGCCGGTGCTCCGGTCGGACCGGTGGGCGCGGCGGCGGTTCCGTACACGACGCGGTTGATCGCCACGATCGCGCCGTTCTCCGGGGTGGGCATCGGACTCGGGGTCCGCGGGAAGGCGACGGTCGCGGTCGGCTCCGGCAGCGGGGCGTCGCCGCGGAACCCGAGCTCGGTCAGCCGCTGCAGCTGATCGGGTTCGGAGGCGAAGGCGGTGAACTCCGACACCGCGTCGGCGGCGACGTCGCTGACCTGCTCGCCGGAGAGCCGGATGATCGGGTAGTCGGCGATCGGCGTCGGCCCTCCCGGCACCAGTTCGGCGAGGCGTGCCGTCGTGTCCGACTTGGTCATCTGGTAAAGCCGCTGTTCGGTGATCGGCACGACGTGGATTCGGGATCGCGCGGGATCGGGTGCGTCGGCGATGACCGTCGCCGCGCCCTGCGGCGTGCCGTCGGGCGAAACCGGCGCCCCCTCGAGCATCGCTCGCACGGTCGAGGTGACGCGCGGGGACTCGGCGTCGGCGGTGGTGAGTGGACCGGTCGTGCGGGTGACGCTGGTGGCGACCGCCTGGGCGGCGAGGGCACTGGCGTCCGACTGGGCGCCGACCGGCATCGCCATGCGCAGCGAGCCCCAACCCTGCAGGTCGAAGTCGGTCAGCGACGCGTCGCGCCGCTGCAGTGTCGGGACCGCAGACCAGTCGAGGCGGTCGCCGACGGCGCGCGCGAGGTCGGGGGAGACGGCGAGGACGACCGGGGTCGAGACCAGCGAGCGCGGGTTGCCCTCGATCAGACCCGGCTCGGCCGCGGCGAGGTCGGCCGACCACACCGACGACTGCGGGACCCACGCGGCCGGGTAGTCGCCCATCGACTCGGTCTCCCATGTGCCGGTGAGGCCGTCGAGGGTGATCTTCGCGTCACCCGGGCGGACCGCGATGGTGACGCAGTGATCGCGGATCACGGGTTTCGTCGCGGCGAACGCCTCGGCGATCGCGGTGAGGCCCGGGGCGATGTCCGGGTCGGCGATGATCGGCACGGTCGCCGGCCCCTCGACGCACTGCGCCGCGGCGTCGTCGGCCTGCCTGTCGATGGCGTCGCCGAGATCGAACCAGACGACCACGACGGCTGCGATCAGCACGGCCGACAGGAGGGCGGCCACGACTCCACGGCTGACGCCTCGGTTGCGGATGCTCTGCCCGCCGCCACTGCGATGATGTGCCAACGCCGTTGCCCTCCCTGCACTGGTGCGCAAAACAACACGCCGCGCCACGTCGCGTGTGGTGCGGCGCAGGGTACGACGATACGCCGTGCCGGACCACGAAGGTCCGGCACGGTCGTATCAGAGCGTGTCTTGCGGTCGGTCAGCCGGCCGGGTTGGCGGCCTTGAACTCGCGGCGACGGCGGTGCAGGATCGGCTCGGTGTAGCCGTTCGGCTGCTTGCCGCCCTCGAGGATGAGCTCCTTGGCCGCCTGGAAGGCGATGCTGGAGTCGAAGTCGGGCGCCATCGGACGGTACTTCGCGTCACCGGCGTTCTGGCGGTCGACGACCGGCGCCATCCGCTCGAGCGAGGCGACGATGTCGGCCTCGGAGACGATGCCGTGGCGCAGCCAGTTGGCCAGCAGCTGGCTGGAGATGCGCAGGGTGGCGCGGTCCTCCATCAGCGCGACGTCGTGGATGTCGGGCACCTTCGAGCAGCCGACGCCCTGATCGATCCAGCGGACGACGTAGCCCAGGATCGACTGGCAGTTGTTGTCGAGCTCTTCCTGCTTCTCCTCGTCGGACCAGTCGGTGTTCTTGGCCAGCGGGATGGTCAGGATGTCGTCGACCGAGGCCGGCTCGCGCTTGGCGATCTCGTCCTGACGCTCGAACACGTCGACGTAGTGGTAGTGCAGCGCATGCAGGGTCGCGGCGGTCGGCGACGGGACCCACGCGGTGGTGGCGCCGGACTTCGGGTGGCCGATCTTCTGCTCGAGCATGTCTGCCATCAGGTCGGGCATGGCCCACATGCCCTTGCCGATCTGGGCCTTGTGCTGCAGACCCGCGTGCAGGCCGGTGTCGACGTTGAAGTCCTCGTACGCCGCGATCCACTTCTGCTTCTTCATCTCGGCCTTGCGCACCATCGCGCCGGCCTCCATCGAGGTGTGGATCTCGTCGCCGGTGCGGTCGAGGAAGCCGGTGTTGATGAAGACCACGCGCTCGGAGGCGGCCTTGATGCAGGCCTTGAGGTTGACCGTGGTGCGGCGCTCCTCGTCCATGATGCCGACCTTGAGGGTGTTCTTCGGGAGTCCGAGGACCTGCTCGACACGGCCGAACAGCTCGACGGTGAAGGCGACCTCCTCGGGTCCGTGCATCTTCGGCTTCACGATGTAGATCGAGCCGGTGCGGGAGTTCTGCAGACCCTCGGTGCTGAGTCCGTGGATGCCGATCAGCGAGGTGACCAGGCCGTCGAGGATGCCCTCGGGGACCTCGTTGCCATCGGCGTCGAGGACCGCGTCGTTGGTCATCAGGTGGCCGACGTTGCGAACGAACAGCAGGGAGCGGCCGTGCAGCGCGAAGATCGAGCCGTCCGGAGCGGTGTACTCGCGGTCGCCGTTGAGCACGCGGGTGAAGGTCTTGCCGTTCTTGCTGACCTCTTCGGCCAGATCGCCCTTGTTGAGGCCCAGCCAGTTGCGGTACCCGACGACCTTGTCGTCGGCGTCGACCGCGGCGACCGAGTCCTCGAAGTCCATGATCGTGGTGATCGCGGACTCGACGACGACGTCCTTGATGCCGGCCGGGTCGGTCGAACCGATCGGCGAGGACGGGTCGATCTCGATGTCGAGGTGCAGGCCGTTGTGGCGCAGCAGCACGCTCGACGGCGCGGAGGCGTCGCCGCGGTAGCCGACAAAGGCCGACGGGTCGGCGAGCGTGGTGGTCGCGCCACCGTCGAGGGTCACCTGCAGGGCGCCGTCGACCACGGCGAAACCGCGGGCGTCGGTGTAGCTGCCGCCCTCGAGCGGGACGGCCTTGTCCAGGAAGTCCTTGGCGTAGGCGATGACCTTGTCGCCGCGGACCTTGTTGTACGACGAGCCCTTCTCGGCGCCGTCGGTCTCCGGGATGGCGTCGGTGCCGTACAGCGCGTCGTAGAGCGAACCCCAGCGGGCGTTCGCCGCGTTGAGCGCGAAGCGGGCGTTGAGGACGGGCACCACCAGCTGCGGACCGGCGGTCTCGGAGATCTCGCGGTCGACGTTGTCGGTGGTGATCTGGAAGTCGGCGGGGACCTCGGCGAGGTAGCCGATCTCGGTGAGGAAGGACTTGTAGGCGTCGAAGTCCGCGGTGCCAGGGGTGAGGTCGGCGCCCTTGTGGTCACGGTGCCAGGCATCGATCTTGGCCTGCAGCTCGTCGCGAACCCTCAGCAGCTCGCGGTTGCGCGGCGCGAGGTCGGCGATCACCGATGCCGCACCGGACCAGAAGGCGTCGGCCTCTACACCGGTGCCGGGCAGCGCCTCGTTGTTGATGAAGTCGTACAGGACGGAAGCGACCTGCAACCCGTTGACGGTGATCCGGTCCGACATGATTGCCTTTCTCGAGCGAATGAAGACGCCCCTATGCTACTAGCCGGTAAGACTGAACCGTACAGGCGTCCTGTTTAGGCGCGGCGCGCGATCTCGGCCAGGTGCGCGCACCTCTCCAACACCTGCGCGCGGAGTTCTGTTCCGGCCTCCGCGATGGCCGATTGCCGCCGCACGTATTCGGCTCGCCCCGCCGGGGTCTCGATGGCGACGGGCTCGTAGCCGAGGTCGCGGAGGTCGTAGGGACTCGCCCGCATGTCGAGGTCGCGGGCGCGGAGCGCGAGCTCGAAGCAGTCGACGGTCAGCTCGGCCGGAAGCAGCGGTGCGAGACCGAAGCAGTGGCGGTACAGATCCATCGTTGCGTGCAGGCACCCGGGCTGCTCGTGGTCGATCTGGGTGTCGCGGGTGAGCTGGTTCTCGTTGAGCGGACGCGCCGGCCCGGTGAAGAAGCGGAAGGCGTCGAAGTGGGTGCAGCGCAGCGGCATCTGTTCGACGACGCGGTCGGTCCCCTCCCGTCCGAGCCGCAGCGGGATGTCGTGTCGGGTCTCGTCGGTGCGGTAGACCATCGCCCATTCGTGCAGCCCGAAGCAGCCCAGCCGCGCCGGGCGCGAGGCCGTCGCCCGCAGCAGCGCGATGGTCGACTCGATGGAGTCGAGCCGGCGCCGGAGGTAAACCGCGCCGACCCGTACGCCGCCGTCGGCGGACTCGTAGCCGCGGAGCTGCAGGTACTCGGCGGCGTCGGCGAGCGTCACCCCGTAACCCGGATGCCACCGCAGCACATGGGAGGGCCGCGACGAGTAGTAGGTGAACAGGAAGTCGATGACCGGGTGCTTGAGTCCGCGACGACGCGCGGCGAGGTACGGGCCGATCAGGGCGTCGACGCGGCGGCGGTGGGCGTCGCGGCGCGCACGCCACTGCTCTCCGGTCAGCAGGGTCGGCGATTCGAGTCGAACGGTCACTGTGGTCACACCCGGTGGGTCTCGTCGCGGACGTTGCCGACGAACTCCTCCACGAGGTCGGCCAGCGCGACGATGCCGATCGTACGACCGGTCTCGTCGACCACGGCGCCCAGGTGCGAACTCGTCCGCCGCAGGATGGTCGTCGCCTCGTCGAGCGGGGTGGTCGAGGCGATCACCGGCAGCGGCCGGATCTTGTCCACGCCGATGATGGTGTCCGGTCCGATGTGCTCGTCGAGGATCTCGTCGAGCACGTCCTTCAGGTGGAGATACCCGGTGAAGGTGCCGTCGGTCCCACGGACGGGGAACCGCGAGAACCCGGTCTCGCTCACCGCCTTCTCGACGGCGCCCAGCGTCGGACCGATGCCGCCGGTCGCCGACACCTGGACCTTGACGCTGCGCATCGCCTCGAGCGGGATCATCACCTCGGTGACCTTGCGGCCGACCGACTGCAGGGCGCGCGTCAGGCGCTCGTGCTCCTCGGCGTCGATGAGTCCCTCCTGCTTGGACTCGCCGAGCATCTGCGCGAGTTCGCCCAGCGACACGGTCGACTCGAGTTCGTCCTTGGGCTCGACCCGCATCAGGCGCAGCCCGATGTTGGCGATCCAGTTGTAGAACGCGATCAGCGGCCGCACCAGCTTGATGAACACCAGGTGCGCCGGCACCAGCAGCATCGCGGCGGCCTCCGGCCCGGCGAGGGCGATGTTCTTCGGGACCATCTCGCCGAGCAGGATATGGAGCACGACGACCAGCGACAACGCGATCGCGAACGAGATCGGGTGCAGCAGGGCGTGGGGCACGTGCAGCAGGTCGAGCGGCTTCTCGATCAGGTGCGCGACGGCCGGCTCGCCGACGCGGCCGAGCAGGATCGAGCAGATCGTGATGCCCAGTTGCGCGCCGGCCAGCATCAGCGACAGGTGCTCGCCCGCGTGGATGACGGTGCGGGCACGCTTCTTGCCGCTGTCGGCGAGCGCCTCGAGACGATCGCGCCGCGCGGAGATGAGCGAGAACTCCGCGCCGACGAAGAAGGCGTTGCCCGCGAGGAGCACGACGGCGAGCAGGACCGCCCACAGGTCACCCATCGAGGGCCTCCGGCTGTCGGGGGGCGTCGGCGGGCGCCGGGCGCAGGGCGACCACGTCCACCCGGCGGCCGTCCATGTGGGTCACCGTCGCGCGCCACGTGACCTCGGGTCCGGTGTCGGGGGTCTCCGGCGAGTCGTCGTCGCCCTCGCTGACCGGGGAGCGGTGCGGCAGGTCGACCACGTCGTTCACCTCCGGGATGCGCCCGAGGCAGTACATGACGAGCCCGCCGAGGGTGTCGTACGGCCCGTCCGGGGCGTGGTAGCCGGTGGCGTCGTAGAGCTCGTCGATCCGCAGCAGCCCCGAGCACATGTAGCCGTTGCCGTCGACGGCCACGTCGGCCCGCTCGTAGTCGTGTTCGTCGGTGACGTCGCCGAGGATCTCCTCGATGAGGTCCTCGGTGGTGACGATCCCCGCGGTCCCGCCGTACTCGTCGATGACCACGCACAGTTCCATGCCGTCGGCGCGGATCCGCTCCATGAGCGCGTCGCCGTCCAGGCTGGCCGGGACCCGGGGCACGGCCCGGGCGATCGAGGTGACCGGCGTCGTCGCCTGCAGTTCGGGCGGGATCATGAACGCCTGCTTGATGTGCACGACGCCCACGAGGTCGTCGAGGTCGCCGTCGACGACCACCGGGAACCGTGAGTGGCCGGTGCGCGACGAGGCGATGACCAGATCGCGGACGGTGTCGGCGCGATCGAGGGTGTCGATGGTGACGCGCGGGGTCATCAGATCCTCGGCGGTGAGCTCGCCGAAGCGCAGGGAACGGTCGACCAGGGTCGCCGTCTGCTCGTCCATCGCGCCCCGCCGGGCCGAGTTGCGCACCAGCGAGACCAGCTCCTGGGGCGAACGGGCGGAGGCGAGCTCGTCGGTCGGCTCGATGCCGAACCGCCGCACGATCCAGTTGGCGGTGCCGTTGAGTCCGTTGATCGCCCAGCGGAACACGGCCGAGAAGACCGTCATCGGGCCGGCGGTGGCCCGGGCGACGGCGAGGGCCTTGGCGATGGCGAGGTTCTTGGGTATCAGCTCGCCGAGCACCATCGACAACGACGTCGCGATGATGAGCGCGAGCGCCAGCGACGTCCCCGAGGCCACCGATTCGCTGACGCCGAGCGCGGTCATCGGCGGCTTGATGATCCGGGCCAGCACGGGTTCGGCGATGTAACCGGTGATCAGGGTGGTGATGGTGATGCCGAGCTGGGCACCGGAGAGCTGGAACGACAGTGTCGAGTGCGCCCGCTGGACCAGGCGGGACCGGCGGTCCCCGCGCGCGGCGACGTCGGCGGCGATCGTCGAGCGCTCCAGCGCGGTCAGGGAGAACTCGGCCGCCACGAACAGCGCCGTGCCGAGGGTCAGTGCGACGAAGCCGACGAGGCCGGCGACGAGAAGGAAGACCTCCACGTCACCACCCGCCCGGCAGGGGACGCCCTTCGGCGAAGCCGGCGGACGATTGGACGCCGAGAACCACCCGGTCGTGCAGTTCCCTGAGGTTGCGGTCGCCCGTGTAGGTCGCGGTGCTGCGCACGCCGGAGCAGATGTGGTCGATGAGGTCCTCCACACCGGGGCGGTCGGGATCGATGCGGATGCGCGAACTCGAGATCCCTTCCTCGAACAGGGCCTTGCGGGCCCGGTCATAGGCGCTGTCGCCGCTCGACCGGGCGGCCACCGCGCGCTTGGACGCCATCCCGAAACTCACCTTGTAGGGGCCGTTCTCGTCCTCGAGCAGGTCGCCGGGCGACTCGTGCGTGCCGGCGAACCACGACCCGATCATGACGTTCGACGCACCGGCCGCGAGGGCCAGTGCGACGTCGCGGGGATGCCGCACACCGCCGTCGGCCCAGACCGAGGCCCCGTGACCTGCTGCCACGGCGGCACATTCGGCGACCGCGGAGAACTGCGGACGCCCGACGCCGGTCATCATGCGGGTCGTGCACATGGCGCCCGGCCCGACGCCGACCTTCACGATGGACGCCCCGGCCGCGATCAGGTCGAGTGTGCCCTCCGCCGACACCACGTTGCCGGCCGCGATCGGAACGCCGAGATCGGCGTCGGCGACCGCCCTCAGCACGGAGAGCATCTTCTCCTGGTGCCCGTGGGCGGTGTCGATGACCAGCAGGTCTGCCCCGGCGCCCACGAGCGCGCGGGCCTTGCCCACGACGTCGCCGTTGATGCCGACGGCGGCGGCGATGCGGAGCCGGCCCGTCGCGTCGACGTTGGGTCGGTAGATGGCGTGGCGCAGTGCTCCGCGACGGGTGAGGACGCCGGCCAGTCGGCCGTCGTCGTCGACGAGGATGGCCAGCCCGAGATGGAGGTCGCCCAGCGCGTCGAACACCTCGCGCGGCGGGGTGGCGACCGGCAGGGTGACGATGTCGGGGTCGAGGACCTCCCGGACCCGGGCGAACCGGTCGATGTCGCGGCAGCGTCGCTCGGTGACGACCCCGACGGGCCTGCCGTCCTCCACCACCACAGCCAGGCCGTGAGCCCGTTTGGGGATGAGGGCGACCGCATCGGTCACCGAGTCCGACGGGCTCAGGGTCACCGGGGTGTCGGCGACGAGGTGGCGCGACTTCACGTAGGCGATCGATGCCGCGGCGGCCTCGATGGGCAGGTCCTGTGGCAGGACCACGAGGCCGCCGCGGCGTGCGACCGTCTCGGCCATGCGCTTGCCCGCGACCGCGGTCATGTTCGCGACGACGATCGGGATGGTGCATCCCGTGCCGTCCGCGGTCGACAGGTCGACGTCGAAGCGCGAGGTGACATCGGACCTACCCGGGACGATGAACACATCGTCGTAGGTCAGATCGTGGGTCGGCCGATGGCCTTCGATGAATCGCACCGGTTGCTCGCAGGCTCCTTATTCGGCGACCTCGGAGCGGTCGCCGCTCCACAGTGTGTGGAAGGTGCCCTCCTTGTCGACGCGCTGGTAGGTGTGGGCGCCGAAGTAGTCGCGCAGGCCCTGGGTGAGGGCGGCGGGCAGGCGCTCGGCGCGCAGGGCGTCGTAGTAGGACAGCGAGGAGGCGAAGGCGGGCACCGGGATGCCGAGCAGGGTGGCGGTGGAGACCACGCGCCGCCAGCTGTCGATGCCGGCCTCGACCGCGTCGCGGAAGTAGGGGGCCAGTAGCAGGCTGGGCAGTGCGGGGTCGTCGGCGTAGGCCTCGCGGATGCGGTTGAGGAACTGCGCGCGGATGATGCAGCCGCCGCGCCAGATGGTGGCGAGCGCGCCGCGGTCGACGTCCCAGCCGTACTCGGCGCTGCCGGCGGCGATCTGGTCGAAGCCCTGGGCGTAGGCGACGACCTTCGAGGCGTACAGCGCGGCCTTGATGTCCTCGATGAACCGGGCCTTGTCGGCGGGGGCCTCGCCGAGCGCGCCGGCCTTCAGCCCGCGGGCGGCGAGGCGCTGGTCGGTGGAGCTGGACAGAGCGCGTGCGAAGACGGCCTCGGCGATGCCGGTGGTGGGGATGCCCAGATCCAGCGCGGACTTCACGGTCCAGCGGCCGGTGCCCTTCTGGCCGGCGGCGTCGACGATGACGTCGACGAGCGGCTTGCCGGTCTCGGCGTCGACCTGGCTGAGGACCTCGGCGGTGATCTCGATCAGGTAGCTCTCGAGTTCGGTGGTGTTCCACTCGCGGAAGACGTCGGCGATCTCGGCGACCGGCAGGTCGAGTGCCTTGCGCATCAGGTCGTAGGCCTCGCCGATGAGCTGCATGTCGGCGTACTCGATGCCGTTGTGGACCATCTTGACGAAGTGGCCGCTGCCGTCGGGGCCGATGTGCGTGCAGCACGGTTCGCCGTCGACCTGCGCGGCGATCGACTCGAGCATCGGACCGAGCGACTCGTACGACTCGGCTGGGCCGCCGGGCATGATCGCGGGGCCGTTGAGGGCGCCCTCTTCGCCGCCGGAGATGCCGGCTCCGACGAAGTTGAGTCCGCGGGCCGACATGGCGGCCTCGCGTCGGATGGTGTCGGTGTAGAGGGAGTTGCCGCCGTCGATGATGATGTCGCCGGGTTCCATCGCATCGGCGAGTTCCTCGATGACCGCGTCGGTCGGGGCGCCGGCCTTGACCATGATCAGCACGCGGCGGGGACGTTCGAGGGCGGCGACGAACTCGGCGATCGTCTCGGTGCGGATGAAGTTCCCCTCGTCGCCGTGGTTGGCGATCAGGGCGTCGGTCTTGGCGATGCTGCGGTTGTGCAGCGCGACGGTGTACCCGTGACGCGCGAAGTTACGCGCGATGTTGGAACCCATGACGGCCAGACCGGTGACACCGATCTGCGCTTTTCCGGACGATGACGAAGCCTCGACGTTGTTCATGCGGACAGCCTATTGCCTGACGGCCCGATCACGCGATCGGCTCTCCCGATGTACTTGTCCGACGGGCGATCACCCTGTGGACGGGGGTCGGGTGCGGCTCGCGCGTCAGAAGGCCGACATGAGGCGGTTGAGCTCGGTGAGCCAGGGGATCGCGACGGCCAGCGTCGGCACGACGAGGATGGCCGCGGCCGCGGTGTAGGCGGTCGCCGCGATGCACCGGGCCGGGCGGTTGTCGCGCAGGCGGTGGACCCGGGTGAGGGTGGTGGGGCCGCCGACCGCCATCGCCCCGCGCGGGGCCACCGCGTCGGCGCAGGCGACGAGCGCACGGCCGAGCGTGGTGGGTGTGGTCTTGCGGACGGCCTGGTCGTCGGCGAGTGCCTCGACGAGCAGCTCCGCGGCGCCGAGCGCCGACTGCGAGCGCACGAAACGAGGGAAGGCCTCGTGCAGCGCGATGAAGGCCTCGAGGACGAGATCGTGTCGAGCGCGCAGGTGGGCCCGTTCGTGGGCGAGCACCGCGACGAGTTCGTCACGGGTGAGCCGGTGTACGACGCCCTCGCTGACGACGACCCGCTGCCGGAGTCCGGGGAGGCAGTAGGCGAGGGGCTGCTCGACGTCGATCATCCGGACGTCGCGGGCATAGAGCGGATCGTCGGCGTCGCTGCGGTCGCAGCGGTCGAGGATGTCGATGAGCTGGCGATGGGCCTTGCGGCGGGCGCGGGTGCGCAGTCCCACGCGGATCGTGGTGTAGAAGAGGCGGGCGCCGATCAGCAGCGTGAGCACGAAGACCGCGACACACGTGAGCCACAGCGGCAGGCCGAGGCGGTCGATCTCGCGCAGCGGATTGGCCGAGGGTGTGCCGTCGGGGCCGATGACGAGGAGATTGGACGCGATCGCCAGGCCGCAACTGAATGCCGAGAGGACCGCGGCGAGTGCGATGGCCTGCCACAGCGTCATCGCCGCGCGTGGGGCTCGGATCGGCCACTTGGCCCGGGACAAGGCCTCGGGTACGGGTCCGGCGAGCACCAGGCTGACGATGCCGAAGAGCAGGGCGGTCATCCGGTGTCTTCCTCAGGGTCGGCTGCGGGGGCGTGCGGAGAATCTATCCCTTTTCGCGAGTTCCTCGTGCTGCTTCGAGTTCATCCAGTGCGTGGCGGAGTGCGGCGGCCTCGTCTGCGCCGACGCGGCCGACGAAGGAGACCAGCGCGGCGTGACGCGATCCGGGCGCATCGGCCTCGCTGAGGGCGTCGACCATCAGGCTTGCCACCAGATCCTCACGCGGGTGGGTGGGGACGTATTTGTGGGCGCGGTCGTCGCGGATCTGGGTGACCAGATTCTTCTTGGCGAGACGCTGCAGGACGGTCATCACCGTGGTGTACGCGAGGGAGCGATCGCGCGACAGCGTTTCGTGCACCTGTCGCACGGTCTGCGGTTCCGCGCTCGCCCACAGCGTGTCCATGACCGCGCGTTCGAGGTCGCCGAGCCCATTCATCTTTCGCATTGTACTGCCGTGCCTTCCTCTGTCTGTCCGCCGGCCCGTCGCGCTCCACCTCGTTGTGGTTCGGCACGGGTGGCCACGCCTCTCGCGTGGCGTCTTCCCGCGCCCTTGACACGTTGGTAAGGCTAGCCTACATTAATTGTCGTCGGACCGCGCGAGTGTCCTGAGGGCTGCAGAGACCCCCGGTCCACATCACGGAAGGCCCCGCATCTCCCCGAGGTGCGGGGCCTTCCGGTTCGTTCGTGTGCGGTGTCAACGACGCGCGCGGCGTCTGTGTTCCCGCGCGCGCCGACTGTGTTCCCGGGGTGGGGTTCCCGGGGTGGGATCGCGAACCGCGGGCGCTCATGCGAATGTTGACGCCATGACAGCGAACAGTGTGGATGACATCCTCCGGGGTTCGGCCGGAAAGGGACTCGACGGCGTTCTCGGCCTCGAGGTCGTCGAGGCGGGGCCCGATCGGATCGTCGCGACCATGGAGATCACCGAGAAGCACCACCAGCCGTTCGGCATCGTCCACGGCGGCGTGTACTGCGCGGTCGGGGAGAGCGTCGCGAGCATGAGTGGATTCCTCTGGCTGCACGAGACGGGCATCGGCGGTCACGCGGTCGGCGTCAACAACAACACCGACTTCCTGCGCTCGGTCTCCTCCGGCACGATCACCGCGACCTCCACGCCGATCCACCGTGGTCGTCGCCAGCAGCTGTGGGCGGTCGACATGGTCGACGAGAGTGGCCGGCTGGTCGCCAAGACCCAGGTCCGCCTCCAGAACCTCGAGGGCGAGTGAGGGGTCGGTGAACCCCGAGACCACGTCACGGATCGAGGAGATCCTCGGCGCGGTCGACGCCGACCTCGCCGCGGGGTTCCCGGGTGACCGGGCCGAACCGCAGCCGGTGCACACCGTCTACGTCAGCGCCGCCGACGTCGAGGTCGACACGCCGGCGCAGTGGGGCCGGCGAGCCCTGGAACTCGCCGCCGACGTACGTCCGGTGCTGGCCGACCTCGCCGGCGAGGAGGCGCTCGCGGTCGCGCTGAGCAGGTTGCGGACCAACCCGATCGAGGACCTGCGCATCGATCTCGAGGACGGCTACGGCCGGCGCGACGACGCCGTCGAGGATCGTCACGCCCGTCACGCCGGCGAGGTGCTCGCGGCGTGGACGTCGATGCGTCCGGCCGCCCCGCGCATGGCCGGGGTCCGGGCCAAGGGCCTCGGCGCCGGCGAACGCCGCCGAGGCCTGCGCACCCTCGAGCTGGTCCTCGACGCGGCCGGCGGCGTGCCGGACGGATTCGTCTTCACCGTCCCGAAGCTGCGCGACGCCCGGCAGGTCGACGCGGTCAACCTCATCTGCGCCGAGTTCGAACGCGTCCACGGTCTCGACGAGGGCGCTCTCGGCTACGAACTGCAGGTCGAGATCCCGCAGGCGGTGCTCGGCGCCGACGGCCGGGCGACCGTGGCCGAGGCGATCCATCGTGGCCGGCCGCGGGTGCGCGCACTGCACTACGGAACCTACGACTACAGCGCGGCGTGCGGCATCGTCTCGGCGCAACAGTCGCTTGCGCATCCGGTCGCCGACCACGCGAAGGCCGTCATGCAGGCCGCGGCCGCCCAGACCGGGGTCTGGGTAAGCGACGGCTCGACACAGGTCGTGCCCGTCGGGCCGCGCGACGCCGTCGAGGCCGCGGTCCGGCGCCACCACGGCCTGGTCGTGCGATCCCTCGAGCGGGGGTTCTATCAGGGCTGGGACATGCATCCGGGCCATCTCGTCACGCGCTGGCTCGCGGTCGCCGGGTTCTACCGGTCGGCGATGCCCGTCGCGGCCCGGCGCCTGCAGGCGTATGCCGAGCGCACCGGCTCGGACGTGATGGACGAACCGGCCACCGCGATGTCGCTCGCTCTGGTCATCCGGCGCGGGGTCCACGCCGGGGCGTTCACCCACGACGAGGTCGCCGCGATCGCGCCGCTCGTCACCGCGGCGTGGCTCGACGAGTTGCGGTCGGCCGGCGGGAGCCTCGGGGACTGACCTCGGTCTTCGCCCCTGCGCTCGTCGTCGCCGCGCCGATGACGCCGGTGCGTGGCAGGATGTCGGCTTGTCACCGAAAGACCCGTCACCGACACCAGATACGACCCACGGTCGGCGAACTGCTGAGGAGTGAACCCGGTGCGACTGTCGCCGCATGAACAGGAACGGCTGTTGATCTCCTACGCGGCCGAACTCGCTCGACGACGACAGGCCCGCGGGCTCAAGCTGAATCACCCCGAGGCGGTGGCGATCATCACCGACCACGTGCTCGAGGGCGCGCGCGACGGTCGTTCGGTGGCCGAGCTCATGGCCTCCGGCCGTGAGGTGCTCCGCCGCGAGGACGTCATGGACGGGGTGCCCGAGATGTTGCACGACGTGCAGGTCGAGGCGACCTTCCCGGACGGCACCAAGCTGGTGACCGTCCACGACCCGATCTCGTAGTACCGCACCACCCGAAGCCGCTGACGCAACCGAGAAAGGCCGAGATGTCGGGAACGCCAACCACATCGACGAGGTCGTCCGTGGTCCCCGGCGAGATCATCGCCGCCGGGGGCACGATCGAGCTGAACGCCGGCGCCGAGGTCGTCGAGGTGACCGTGGTCAACTCCGGCGACCGGCCCGTGCAGGTGGGCAGCCACGTCCACTTCCCCCAGGCCAACGCGGCGCTCGAGTTCGATCGCGCACTCGCGCGCGGGCGGCGTCTGGACATCCCCGCGGGGACCGCGGTGCGGTTCGAGCCGGGGATCGAGATGACCGTCGCGCTCGTCCCGCTGGGCGGATCCCGTGAGGTGCACGGGATCTCGCTGGACCCGCCGGGCGCGCTCGGCCCGGTGGCCGACGCTGCCGACGGGAGGCCGTGATGGCGATCCTGGGACGCGACCGGTACGCGCAGCTCTTCGGCCCGACGACCGGCGACCTCATCCGCCTCGCCGACACCGACCTGCTCATCGAGATCACCGACGACCTCTCGGGCGGACCGGGGCGCGCCGGGGACGAGGCCGTCTTCGGCGGCGGCAAGGTGATCCGCGAATCCATGGGGCAGAGCCGCGCGACCCGCGCCGACGGCGCCCCCGACACCGTCATCACCGGTGTCGTCGTGCTCGACCACTGGGGAATCGTCAAGGCCGACCTCGGGATTCGCGACGGACGCATCGTCGCGCTCGGCAAGGCCGGCAACCCCGACACCATGGACGGCGTCCACCCGGACCTTGTCATCGGGCCGACCACCGAGATCATCGCCGGCAACGGCAAGATCGTCACCGCCGGCGCCATCGACTGCCACGTCCACTTCATCTGCCCGCAGATCCTCGACGAGGCGCTCGGCAACGGCGTCACCACGCTGATCGGCGGCGGCACCGGACCGGCCGAGGGCAGCAAGGCCACGACCGTGACCCCGGGCGCCTGGCATCTCGCGTCGATCCTCGCCGCGACCGATCACTGGCCGATGAACATCGCGCTGCTCGGCAAGGGCAACACCGTCAGCGCGGAGGCGATGCACGAGCAGATCCGCGCCGGCGCATCCGGATTCAAACTCCACGAGGACTGGGGGAGCACCCCGGCGGCGATCGACGCGTGCCTGCGGGTCGCCGACGAGACCGGCGTCCAGGTGGCCCTGCACTCCGACACGCTCAACGAGGCGGGCTTCGTCGAGTCGACCCTCGGCGCCATCGGCGGCCGGAGCATCCACGCGTACCACACCGAGGGGGCCGGCGGCGGGCACGCGCCCGACATCATCACCGTGGCCGCGTACCCGAATGTGCTTCCCTCGTCGACCAATCCGACGCGTCCGCACACCGTCAACACCCTCGACGAGCACCTCGACATGCTCATGGTGTGCCACCACCTCAACCCGACGGTCCCCGAGGACCTCGCCTTCGCGGAGAGCCGCATCCGGCCGTCGACGATCGCCGCGGAGGACCTGCTGCACGACCTGGGCGCGATCTCGATGATCGGGTCGGACTCGCAGGCCATGGGCCGCATCGGCGAGGTCGTGCTCCGGACCTGGCAGACCGCCCACGTCATGAAACGCAAGCGCGGCTCGCTGCCGGGCGACGGGCGGGCCGACAACAACCGCGCCCGGCGCTATGTCGCGAAGTACACGATCTGCCCCGCGGTCGCGCACGGATTCGACGACGAGATCGGCTCGGTGGAGGTTGGCAAGCTGGCCGACCTCGTGGTGTGGGACCCCGCGTTCTTCGGCGTCCGTCCCGACCTCGTCATCAAGGGCGGGGCGATCGCCTGGGCGGCGATGGGTGACGCGAACGCATCCATCCCCACGCCGCAGCCGATCCTGCCGCGGCCGATGTTCGGCTCCGCGCCGAAACTCGCGTCCGCGACGTCGGTCGGCTTCGTCGCGCCCGGCGCCGATCCGGACCTCGCCGGGCGGATCGGCGTCGACCGCCGGCTCGTCCCGGTCAAGTACACGCGGAAGGTCGGCAAGGCCGACATGGTGAACAACGACGCCTGCCCGACCATCGAGGTCGATCCGGACACGTTCACGGTCACGGTCGACGGCGAGGTCTGGGACGCCGAGCCGGTCGCCGAACTGCCCATGGCACAGAGATACTTCCTGTTCTGATGTCGGACCGACCGGAACCCGCCGGCCCGGCGCCGGGGACGCAGTCGCCCGCGCACGCCCCGCTGGCGATGATGCTGTCGCTGGCCGACTCCCGGCTGCCGGTGGGCGGTCACGTCCACTCGGGCGGCGTCGAGCAGGCCATCGCCGACGGATTCATCCGCACCGCAGACGAGCTCGCAGGCTTCCTCTACCGCCGGGTCACCACCAGCGGTCTGGTGACGGGGTCGATCGCGGCCGCCGTGGCCGACGGCAGGCTCGACGTCGCCGCTGCGCAACGGGAGACCGATGCCCGCACCCCGTCGGCGGCGGCGCGCAAGGCCTCGCTGGCGCAGGGGAGGGGGATGGTCCGCCTCGCCCGGAGGATGTTCCCCGACCACGACTGGTCGGCGCACCGCCCGGCGACGCACCTGCCGGTGATCAGCGGGTCGATCGGCGCCGCGTCGTCGTTGTCGGGCTTCCATACCGCGCTGGTCCTCGTCTACACGACGATGAGCGGCTCGGCGACCGCGGGGCAGCGACTGCTCGCGCTCGACCCGGCCGATGTGGCGATCATGATCGCCGAGCTCGGCGCCGAGTGCGAACGCGTCGCGGCACAGGCCGCGGTCGGGCTCGCCGACCTGTCCGATCCGATTCTCGACGTCTTCGCCGAACGCCACGAGCGGCAACCGATGCCGTTGTTCATGTCCTGAGCGCGCCGACGCTCGGATGCAGTCCCCACCGACCGGACGCCAAACCCACCGAGAGCACAGCCCCACCGAGAGGAGTCACCGATGCCCCCGCATCTCATCGACGGGCAGCCGCACGCCCATGACCACGACCGGCCCCGCCGCAAGCGTGCACCGGGCGAGCCGCTGCGGATCGGCGTCGGCGGCCCCGTCGGCTCCGGCAAGACCGCGCTCGTCGCCGCCCTCTGCCGCCAGTTGCGCGACGAGCTGTCGGTCGCGGTCCTGACCAACGACATCTACACCACCGAGGACGCGGACTTCCTGCGCCGCAACGCGGTCCTGCCCGACGAGCGGATCACCGCGGTGCAGACCGGCGGCTGCCCGCACACCGCGATCCGCGACGACATCACCGCCAACCTCGACGCCATCGACGACCTCATCGAGGCGAATCCGCCCCTGGACCTGATCCTCGTCGAGTCCGGCGGCGACAACCTCACCGCGACGTTCTCGACCGGCCTCATCGACGTGCAGATCTTCGTCATCGACGTCGCGGGCGGGGACAAGGTGCCGCGCAAGGGCGGCCCGGGCGTGACCTTCTCGGATCTGCTGGTGATCAACAAGACCGATCTCGCCGAGCGCGTGGGCGCCGACCTGGACGTCATGCGCCGCGATGCCGAGAACGTGCGCGAGGGCCGGCCGACCGCGATGATCTCGCTGACCGAGGATCCGGCCGCCACCGACGTGCTGGCGTGGGTGCGTGAACAGCTCGCGGCACCGTGACGGCCGGATAGCGGTGGACACCCTCGTCGAGATCGTCGCGACCGCCGGCCGCGGGGTGCGGCACAGGGCGACAGGCGGTCTCGCCGTCCGGGTGACCGCGCCCGGCCACGCGCAACTGATCGGAACCGCGGCCACGCCGCTCGGCGGCGACGAGATCGTCGTGCGGGTCACCGTCGAACCCGGCGCATATCTCCACCTCGGTAGCGTGGCGGCCGCCATCGCACTGCCGGCACACGATCGCGCCGACTCGCGTGCGCGGTGGGAGATCACGGTCGGGGCCGGCGGGCGGCTGCGCGTCGACCCGCAACCGACGATCGTCGCCGGCGGTGCGTTCCACACCTCGGACATCGTCGTCGACCTCGATCCCGCGGCCACTCTGGACCTTCACGAACACGTGCAGATCGGCCGCGCGTCGAGCAGCGGCGATCCCGACCGGAACCGGCGGGACCGTGCCGGCCGGTGGACGGGCGGTCTGCGCGTCGAGGTCGGGGGAGAGCTACTGCTGGCGCATCGCGTGGCGCTCGGCGACCGGACGCCGGCGGCGACCGCCGGACACCGGGCCATGAGCAGTGTCTTCCGCCACCCCGACGACCGTCCCGAGGACGTCCACCCGACGGCCTTCGCCGCCCGGCTGCGTCTGGCGGGCGCGGCGACCCTGACGAGTGCCCTCGGCACGTCGGTTGCGGGTACCCGGCGCCTCGCCGACTCACTCGACGCCGCAGCCCTGGTCCCCCACTGAGGGCCCAGGGCTGCGGTCGAGAATCTACGGCGTCGGTCGTGCCGTCAACTGGCCTCGGGCTCCTTCTCCTTGGACTTGTCGCCCTCCGTCGGCACCGATCCGGTCGCGGGGGTCTCGTCCGATGACACCGTCCCCGGGTCGGTTGCGGCGGCCGCCCCGGACTTCGCCCGCTTTCTTGCCGCCTCCTCGATCTCGGCGTTCTGCTTCTCCAGCGCCGACATCGCGGTGCGCGCGTAGACCTGCTGCTCGGTCACCGCGAGCTGCGAGCGTCCGCGGGTGGTGAACGCGAAGAACCAGTTGATCAGCGTGTTCAGGCGGTTGCGGAAGCCGACCAGGTACACGAGGTGCAGGGCGAGCCAGCCGAGCCACGCGAAGTAGCCCTCGGTCTCGAACTTCTTCTTGGTGCCCGGGATCGGGACCTGCATCACCGCGGAGTACCGCGAGATGGTCGCCATCGAGCCCTTGTCGAAGTAGCTGAACGGCTTGCGCTGGTCCGGCGTCTGGCCCTTCATCGACGCCTTGATCGCGTCCGCGGCGTAGCGGCCGCCCTGGATCGCGCCCTGCGCGACGCCGGGCACACCGTCGACCGCCATCATGTCGCCGACCACGAAGACCTCCGGGTGGCCCGGGATCGTCAGGTCGGGCAGGACCTTCACGCGGCCGGCCCGGTCGAGTTCGGCGCCGGACTGGTCGGAGAGCAGCTTGCCGAGCGGGCTGGCCTGGACGCCTGCCGACCAGACCTTGCACTGGGACTCGATCCGGCGGGTGGTGCCGTCCTTTTCCTTGACCACGAGACCGTCGTAGTCGACGTCGACGACCATCGCGTTGAGCTGGATCTCCACGCCCAACTTCTCCAGGCGGGCCGCGGCCTTCTGCCCGAGCTTCGGGCCGAACGGCGGCAGCACCGACGGTGCGGCGTCGAGGAGGATGACCCGGGCCTCGGTCGGGTCGATGTTGCGGAAGGCGCCCTTGAGTGTCTTGTCGCTCATCTCCGCAATCTGGCCGGCGAGCTCCACACCGGTCGGGCCCGCGCCGACGACGACGAACGTCAGCAGCTTGGCGCGCTCGGCCGGGTCGTGGGACAGCTCGGCCTGCTCGAAGGCGCCGAGGATGCGGCCGCGGAGCTCGAGGGCGTGGTCGATGGTCTTCATTCCGGGGGCGTACTCGGCGAAGTGGTCGTTGCCGAAGTACGACTGGTCGGCGCCGGCGGCCACGATCAGGTCGTCGTACGGGGTGACCGTGATGCGCTCGAGGAAGCGCGAGGTGACGGTCCTGGCCTCGAGGTCGATGTCGAACACGTTGCCGAGGAGCACCTGGGTGTTCTTCTGCTTGCGCAGCACCACGCGGGTGGCCGGCGCGATCTCACCCTCGGCGACGATGCCGGTCGCGACCTGGTAGAGCATCGGCTGGAAGAGATGGTGGGTGGTCTTGGCGATCAGCGTCACGTCGACGTCTGCCTTGGCAAGACGCTGGGCGGCGAACAATCCGCCGAAGCCGGAGCCGATGATGACCACTTTGCGGCGGTCCTTGCCCGCAAGTGCGGGGGCCTGGGCGGCGGGGCTGCTCATCTCCAGACATCTCCTTCTCGCTCGATTGGGGACGGTTCGGCGTCGGTCCCGAGTGGGTTCGGCCTCAGCGGATCAGACCGTCACGGTCTCACCGTATCGGCGTGCGAGCCGACGAGAACCGTACATGCCCACAACGGTAGTCAATGACTCCGAGTACGGCGCGGCCAGTGTGGTGTTATCCGGCACATCGAGCGGGCGGACGACGGACCGATCGGGCAGTGCCGAGCCTCTCACGCGCTGCGATGCCGCGTCGATGACCAGCGCAGAGAACGCCGGCGCCATTCGGTCTGCAGGATCTCGTACTCGACCTCGTACCGATCGGGGTCGTAGGGAGCGGTGCGCGGGTCGACTGCGTGCCCGGGCGCGTCGGGGGTGCCGAACAGGTCGGAGTCGTCGCACAGGTGGATGCCGGTCAGGCTCATCCCGATCTTTTCCATCACGCGCCGTGACGGGATGTTGCTCGCGAGCGTGCTCGCGAACACCCGCTCGGTCCCGAGGTGGTCGAAGGCGAAGGCGATGAGAGCGAGAGCCGCCTCGGTGCCGAGGCCACGTCCCCACACCGTACGGCGCAGCCGGTAGCTGAGTTCGAGTTCGGTGCGGCTGCTGTGTCGCGGCGTCCGCAGCGACGCCCAACCGAGGAATGCGCCGGTGGCCGGGTCGCACAGCGCCCACGTGCCC
The DNA here is from genome assembly GCF_000344155.1 of Gordonia paraffinivorans NBRC 108238. Classification (GTDB taxonomy): domain Bacteria; phylum Actinomycetota; class Actinomycetes; order Mycobacteriales; family Mycobacteriaceae; genus Gordonia; species Gordonia paraffinivorans. Next base: position 55,257 of record NZ_BAOQ01000021.1, read on the forward strand.
GTCCCGTACCGGCGTCGTTCGGCCTCGGCGCGGGGGAGCACCCACTCCTCGATGACCGCGCGCGGCGTCGGCACGCCACCGCTGACATAGCGCATGACCTCCGGATCGCTGTCGAGATGCACCAGGTCGTCGATGTCGGACGCGGACACCGGGCGCAACCGTGCCCGCGCCGTGTCGATGTTCACACCTGGCCCCTCACTGCGGTCGCTCGCGTCGGCGTCGTCCGCATCGCGGCGACGCGCCCGGTTCTCGCCGGTGGTCTTCCGGTCCCCGGTCGCGAGTCTACGGTCTCGACCTGCGGCGGACCGCGCTTCGGCGCGTGCGTGTCACGCCGATAAGGTTGGTCCGTGGCATCAGAATCCGCGGCAGCCGACTACTCCCTCGAGATCCCCATCCACCTGCGGTGGGGCGACATGGACATCAACAACCACATCAACAACGTGCAGATCGCGCGACTCTTCGAAGAGGCGCGAGTGCGCTCGTTCCACACGTGGATCGCCGACGCGCCCCGCAACTTCTCGTTCCTGGTGGTCCGTCAGGACATCGAGTTCCACGCCCCGGTCCACTACTCGACACACCCGGTGACGGTGACGTCGTGCGTCGGCCGGGTCGGGAACTCGTCGTTCACCATGGCACTGCGACTCTTCGACAAGGAAGGGGTCCACTGCGCGTCCGCGGAGACGACCATGGTGGTCGTCGACCCGGTGGCCGGTCGTCCCGCCCCGATCCAGAGTCCCCTGCGCGAGGTCCTCACCAACAGTCTCGGCCGGCCGGTGGAGTTCGGCGGCCGGCGGGGCTTCGCGGGCTGACACCGAGCGGTCCGCATGCTGATCCTGCACCGGGCGGAACGGACCGACACCCTCGCCGACGCCCTGGCCGAGGTCCTGTCGACGCCGCTGCGTGACCCGATGCGGACCGAGATCGTCTCGGTCCCCGCAGCGGGGGTCGAACGCTGGATCGCCCAGCATCTCGCGTGCCGCCTCGGCGCCGGCCGCCTCGGCGCCGACGGCATCGCCGCGAACATCGACTTCACCGGCCCGGGCCGACTCGCCGACGCGATCGCCGACGCCGTGCTCCACGGCCGGCGTCTCGACACCGGCACCCCGGTGTCGGCGGAGAACCCGTGGCGTGCCGCGGAACTCACCTGGCCGGTGCTGCGGGTGCTCGACGAGCGGGTCGCCGACCCGGCGCTGACCGTGATCGCCCGGCACCTCGGCTTCGGCGAGGAGGACTCCCCGAACGCCGGGCGGCGTTACGCCACGGCCCGGTTCATCGCCGAGTTGTTCGAGCGGTACGGCCGTTCGCGCCCGTCGATGATCGCCGACTGGGCGGCCGGGCGCGACCTGGACGGGGCAGGTGCCGCGTTGCGCGAGGACCTCGCCTGGCAGGCGGACTTCTGGCGCGCCGTGCGCGCCGAGATCGGCCGGCCGCATCCGGCGGAACGGCTCGACGAGGTGTGTGAACGCCTGCGCGCCGACCCGGAGGCGGCCGATCTTCCCGAACGCCTGTCGGTGTTCGGCCCCACGCGGATCACCGAGTCGTTCCGCAGGATCATCGCCGCGGTCGCCGCACATCACGACGTGCATCTGTTCGTGCCGCACCCGAGCCCGCGGCTGTGGGCGGACCTGCGCGCGCTCGACGCGGCCCCGGCCGGGCCGGGCGTGCCGCCGCGGCGTCGTGACCGGCCGGCCCCGGAGCCGGACAACCCGCTGCTGGCCGCACTCTCGCGTGACGTGCAGGAGCTGCAGCTGCGACTCGACGGGATCGTCGACACCGACCTCCACCACGAGCCGGTGGACCCGCCGCGGTCCGACACCCTCCTCGGGGCGTTGCAGGCCGGTATCCGCGACGGCACCGCCGGCCGTCCGCCCGAACCGGTCGCCGACGACGGCTCGGTCGAGGTCCACGCCTGCCATGGCCCCGAACGCCAGGTCGAGGTGCTGCGCGACCGGCTGCTGCACCTGTTCGACGCCGATCCGACGCTCGAACCCCGCGACGTGCTCGTCATGTGCCCGGACGTCGAGACATTCGCACCGCTGATCCGGGGCGCGTTCGGCCAGACGGGATTGCCCCATCCCGCCTTCAAGCTGCGGGTCCGCCTCGCCGACCGCGGACTGCGGCACGTCAACCCGATCGTCGACACGATCGTCGAGATCGTCGAACTCGCGGCCGGACGCGTCACCGCGGGCGACGTCCTCGACCTGCTCTCCGCGCCGCCCGTGCGTGCCCGGTTCGGCTTCACCGACGACGATCTCGAACTGGTGCGGGAGTGGCTGGCCAACAGCAACGTCCGATGGGGTCTGGGCACCGCCGAACGGGCCCGCTTCGGGCTCGAACGCTTCCGGCAGGGCACTTTCGACGCCGGCCTCGACCGGATCGCCCTCGGGGTCGTTGCCGAGGAGACCGACGACGAATGGCTCGGCACCGCACTGCCCCTCGCGGGCGTCGAGAGCACGGGTATCGACCTGGTCGGACGCCTCGACGAGTTCCTGGACCGGCTCGGTCGCACCCTCGCCGCGCTCGGCGCACCGGCTCCCGCGCAGCACTGGTCGCGGACCCTGGTCGAGGCGGTGGACTCCCTGACCGCCACCGCGCCCACCGAGGACTGGCAGCGCGCGCAGGCGATCCGCATGCTCGAGGAGGCCTTCGGGGCCGCCGAGGAGACACTGCGCCTCGCCGACGTGCGGGACCTGCTGTCGGCGCTCGTCGCCGGACGCCCCACCCGGTCGAACTTCCGTACCGGCGAGCTGACGGTGTGCACGATGGTGCCGATGCGGTCGGTGCCCCATCGGGTCATCGTGCTGCTCGGCATCGACGCCGAGGTCTTCCCGCGTGTGCAACGCATCGACGGCGACGACATCCTCGGCGTCGATCCGCTCGTGGGCGAACGCAATCCGCGCGACGAGGACCGCCAGTGCTTCCTCGACGCGATCGGCGCCGCCCGCGACGCGCTGCTCGTCTTCTACAGCGGCGCCGATCCGGTGTCGGGCCGGCCGATCCCGCCGGCCGTGGTCGTCAGCGAACTCGTCGACACGCTCACCGCGCTCACCGGCGATTCCTCGATCGTGCGCCGGCACACCCTCCACGGCTTCGACGCCCGGAACTTCGTCGACGGCGGTGTGCCCGGCATCCCCGGTCCCTTCAGCCACGACGCCTCCCTGCTCGACGGTGCCAAGGCGCTGCGCGGACCGGTCGAGCCGATCGTGCCCGCGGCCCGGCAGGAGCTACCCGAACCCGCGACCGCACCCGACGACGCCGACATCGACCTGTCGACCCTCGTGGACTTCCACGTCGATCCGATCGCGGCCTTCGTCCGGCAGCGACTCGGCGCACGCATCCCGGACGACGAGACCCCCCACGACGACCAGCTCGACGTCGAACTCGAGCCCCTCGACAAGTGGGGGATCGGCGACCGCTTCCTCACCCGCATGCTGTCGGGGGTCTCGCTCGCCGACTGCGAGGCCGCGGAGCTGCGCCGGGGCACGTTGCCGCCCTTCGCCTTCGGCACCCGCGAACTGCAGGCCATCTCGTCGGCGGTGACGCGTCTGCACGGTGTCGTGGCGCCGCTGCGTCCGGGAACGCCGCAGACGCTCGACGTCCTCGTCACCCTGCCCGACGGCCGTCGCGTCCACGGAACCGTCGGCGACGTGTTCACCGGTGACGACGGCCGTGCCCGGATCGTGCGGGCGACCTACTCCCGGCTCAAGGCCAAGCAGCAACTGACACTGTGGATCACGCTGCTGGCGGTCGCGGCCGCGGGCGACCAGGGGAACAGCTCGGCCCAGCGGGTCGGCGCCGGGGTCTTCGTCGGCCGGGCGCCGCGGCGAGGCGGGACCGCGACGGTCACGCTGCGTCGGCCCGACGATGCGCTGTCGCTGTTGTTCGACGTGGTGCGACTCCGCGACGAGGGGCTGCGCCGCCCGCTCCCGCTGCCGCTCGATCCCGCGCTCGCGTTCGCCGACAACGACGGTCCGGGCCGCCGCGCCCAGTGGGCCCTCACCAGTGCGCGCCGTACGTTCGAGGATCGGTTCGGCCCGGGGACGAGTCCCTACGTCCGGTTCGCCTTCGGCGGCGACGTGCTCGCGGAGGTCGGCTTCGACGAGATCCTCGCCGTCACGCCACCGGGTGGCCGGTCCCTCGCCGGCGTGGATCTCGCGCTCTCCGACGGCGACTCGCTGTTCGCCGGGCTGGCGCGCACCATCTGGGCCCTGGTCGGGGCGCATCGGGAGGCGACATGAGACAGCCCGAACCCTTCGACATCACCGCGGACCTGCCCGAACACACCACCGTGCTCGAGGCGTCGGCCGGCACCGGCAAGACGTACGCGATCGTCGGTCTCGCCGCGCGTCACCTCGCCGAGGGGGTGCCGATCTCCCAGATGCTGCTGGTGACCTTCAGCCGTGCGGCGACCGCCGAGTTGCGCGAGCGCATGCGTTCGCGGGTGCGTGAGCTCGTCGGTGCCCTCGCCGACCCCGCCGACGCACTCACCACGGCGGAGCGGACCGGCGATCTCCTGCTGCGGCAACTGGCCGACGGCCCCTCGGATGCTGTGGCGACCCGCCGGCGCAACCTGTCCCGAGCGCTGAGTGACTTCGACGCGTCGACCATCGCGACCACCCACACCTTCTGCAACCGGATGCTCGAGGCGCTCGGCTTCCTCGGCGAGCGCGAGTTCGTGTACTCCATCGTCGAGGAGGTCGACGACCTGACCGAAGAGGTCGCGCTCGATCTCTACCTGCGCGGCTTCTGGGCCAGCGAGACACCGGAGTTCAGCTTCTCCGACGCCCGGGACATCGCGCGCGACGCGGTCCGCCAGGCGTCGGTCGAGCTCGCGCCTACCGAGGCCGAACTCGCCGAGGATCCCGTCGCCGCGCGGCGCGTCAAATTCGCCCGCGCGGTGCGTCGGCATGTCGAGGACCGCAAGCGCGACGCCCGGGTCCGCACCTACGACGACCTCCAGGCGATCCTGCGACGCATCGTCACCGACGACGTGGTCGGGGAGCAGGCTTGCCGGCGCATCCGCGACGCCTTCTCGGTGGTGCTGGTCGACGAGTTCCAGGACACCGACCCGTTGCAGTGGGACATCCTGCGCCGCTGTTTCCACGGACACCGCCGCATGATCCTCGTCGGCGACCCCAAGCAGTCCATCTACGGCTTCCGCGGCGCCGAGGTGCTCAGCTATCTGGCGGCGGTGTCGTCGGCGGACACGCTCAAGGCCCTCGACGTGAACCGGCGATCCGACGGAGCCCTGGTCGATGCCCTCGGACAGATCTACGGCGACGCGACCCTCGGCCACCCGGACATCGTGGCGCGCCCCGTGCGCGCCGCCGTCGAGGGCAGCCGGCTCGAGGCCGGTTGCCCGCCGTTGCGGATACGTGCCTTCCTCCGCGGGGATTTCACCTCGCTGAACTCCTACAACCTGCCCTCGGTCGGCGACGTCCGGTCCCGCGTCATCGCCGACGTCGCCGACGACATCGCGGCCACGCTCGCACGGGGCACCACGATCGACGACGACGGCGTGACCCGCCCCGTCGATCCCGGCGACATCGCGGTGCTCGTCCGCCTCAACAGCACCATCGAGCCGCTGCAGCGCGAACTCGCCGCGCGGGGCGTCAACTCGGTCATCGGGTCCGGCGTGAACGTGTTCACCACGACCGCCGCCCGGCACTGGCTGTGGGTGCTGCGGGCGATGGAGCAGCCCTCGCGTCCCGACCGCGTGCGGCTCGCCGCCATGACCGCGCTCTTCGGGTGGTCGGCCGAACGGGTCGCCACCGCCTCCGAGTCCCAGGTCGCCGAACTCGCGACCGAGCTCGCCTCGCTGGCAAGGGTTTTCGCCGAGGGTGGCTTCGCGGCCATGGCGCAGCGCCTCTTCGACGGCCATCGCGTCGCGGCCCGGGTGCTGGGAGTGGAGAAGGGCGAGCGCACCCTCACCGACCTCATCCAGGTGTCGGCGCTGTGCAACAAGCACGTCGCGGAGACCGGCGAGGGCCTCAGCGCGGTCGTCGAATGGCTGACCGAACGCGTCGACGACACGTCGTCGCGGCAGCGCCACGAGGACCAGAGCCGGCGGCTGGACCGGGACACGCAGGCCGTGCAGATCATGACGGTGCACGCCAGCAAGGGGTTGCAGTTCCCGATCGTGTACGTGCCGTTCGGCTGGGACGGCACCTGGATCGGCGATCGCGGCAACCTGACCTACCACGACGAGAAGGGCATCCGTCGTCTCGACGTGGGCGGCAAGGGCGCGCCGGGGCGTCAGGACCGTCGGCGCCGCTATGCCGGCGAGGTCGCCGGTGAGGACCTGCGCCTGCTGTATGTCGCGCTGACCCGGGCGCAGTCGCAGGTGGTGGCCTGGTGGGCGCCCTCGGCCAACACCCCGACCGGGCCTCTGCACCGGCTGGTCTTCGGCCGCGAGGAGGCACGTCGGCAGCCCGGCATGACGGGGGAGTGGACGGTCGCCCCCGAGGTGGCGATCCCCGAATCCGACGGCGACTGCGTCGCCGTGCTGCGGTCGCTGACCGACCGCGACCCGGCGATCTCCGTCGAGCCCGCGGGCCGTCACGGTCCGGACGTCGTGGCACCTCCCACGAGTTCCGAGGTCGCCGACGATCACCTCAGGGCCGCGGGTTTCGAGCGTCGCATCGACCAGGACTGGCGGCGGACGTCGTACTCGGCACTGACCGCCGACGTCGCACACGGTGCGCACGGGGCGCCGGGCGGCCCCGCCCGCACCGTCATCGCCACGGGCAGCGAACCCGACGACGAGGCGGCGACGATCCTCGACGACGAGCCGGTGACGCTGCCGGAAGACGCGCTCGCCGACGCCGGAACAGATTCCGGCGCAACGCGTCCGGGAATGCCGTCGCCGATGAACGGCATGCCGTTCGGAGCGGCGTTCGGCACCCTCGTGCACGAGGTGCTCGAGTATGTCGACACCTCGGCACCCGACATCGTCGAGCACGTCCGCGAGTTGTGCGCGCGTGCCCTCGGCGGACTCGCCGGCGACATCGACCCGGAGCGACTCGTCACCGCACTGGTCGGCGTGCTCACGACGCCGCTCGGCTTCGGCGACCTCTGGAGCATCGCCCCGTCGGACCGACTCGCCGAACTCGACTTCGAACTCCCGCTCGGACCCGGTGTCGGCCCGGCGGGCGGGCGCATCGGCACCACGCTGGGACATCTCGCGGATCTGATGGAAATGCACCTGCCGGAACAGGATCCGCTGCGACCCTACGCCGGTCATCTCCGCGACATCCCGGGACGGCGGCTGCGCGGATTCCTCACCGGCAGCATCGACTCGGTCCTGCGCGTCCCCGACGGCCGCTATGTGATCGTCGACTACAAGACCAACCGCATCCGGCCCGGTGACCTCGTCGTCGAGGACTTCGACGCCGAGGCGATGGCCGGGGAGATGATCGTCGCCCACTACCCGCTGCAAGCGATGCTGTATTCGGTTGCGCTGCACCGGTATCTGCGGTGGCGGGTGCCGGACTACGATCCCGCACGCCACCTCGGCCCGGTCCAGTATCACTTCGTGCGCGGCATGGCCGGCCCGGAGACCCCGCCGGGATGCGGCGTCTTCCAGTGGGACCTGCCGCCCGCGCTCGTCGTGGATCTGTCGGACGCGCTGGCCGGTGAGGACGCGAGCAGCGCGGGGGCCTCGGGAAGGGGACGCGGATGAGCATCTTCGACGTCCAACTCGTCGACACCGCGACCGGGCTCCTCGCGGAGCTGAACTCCGCGGGCGTCCTCGCCGCCGCCGACATCCGCATCACCGACCGGCTGACCCGGATGTGCGGCGAGCCGGTGTCGGAGTATGCGCGACTGGGCGCGGCGCTCGCCGTGCGGGCGGTTCGCCTGGGCTCGACATGTCTCGCGCTCGACCGCGTCGGCGAGCTGGTGCCCCCCGACGGAGTCGGGTCGAACAGCACAGACGGAGGCGGATCGAACAACACAGACGGAGTCGGATCGAACAGCACAGACGGAGTCGGATCGAACAGCACAGACGGAGTCGGATCGAACAGCACAGACGGAGTCGGATGGAACAACACAGGCGGAGTCGGATCGGACAACACCGCGGAGCGCGTAGCAGGCGCCGGGCCCGCCCTCACCCTGCCGCCCGCATCGGAGATCCTCGACGCGCTGCTCACGAGCCCGCTGGTGACCGGCAGCGATGCCGGTCCGCTGCGTCCGCTGGTGGTGCGGGACTCCGCCGACGGCCCACTGGTCTACCTGCAGAAGTACTTCCGGCAGGAGCAGACCATCCGCGAGATCCTGGCGCGGCGTGCGGCCTCGGCGCCCACGGTCGACACCGAAGCGCTCGCCGAGGCGATCGCCGCGGTCTACTCCGCACCGGACGACGGCACGCTGCAGAAGCTCGCGGCCGCGGTGGCGGCGACCCGCTGGACGACGGTCCTCGCCGGCGGCCCGGGCACCGGAAAGACGTACACGGTGGCCCGCATCCTGGCCGTCCTCGACCGGCTGCAGGGCCCCGGCCTGCGGATCGGGCTGTGCGCACCCACGGGCCGGGCGGCCGCCCAGTTGCAGGCGTCTGTGGAGGCGGAGTCGACGCTGCCGGTCACCGCGCACGCCGTCACCCTGCACTCGCTGCTCGGCTGGCGTCCGGGATCGAACCCGCGGCACGGTCGCGGCCGGACCCTGCCGCACGACGTCATCGTCGTCGACGAGACGTCGATGCTGTCGATGACCGCGATGAGCCGACTCCTCGAGGCCGTGCGGCCCGACGCCCGCCTGGTCTTCGTCGGCGACCCGCATCAGCTCGCCTCGGTGGAGGCCGGGGCCGTGCTCGCCGATCTCGTCGAACGAGCCGACCTGCCCGAGCATGCCGCCGACGAGTCGCTGGCGGCACTCGTGCAGGCGTTCGCGGCGGTGGGACTCGACCCGGCGTCCGCCGCGGAAACCGCGGATCTCGCCGACGGGGACGCGGCGCGCATGGCCGACGGCGTCATCACCCTGCGGCGGCAGTTCCGGTTCGGCGGCGGCATCTCCGAGGTGGCCGCGGCCGTCAACGCGGGCGATCCGGATCGGGTCCTCGAACTGATCTCCTCGCCCGAGGTCGACGACGTCGAGTTGATCGCGCCCGACGACCTCGACGCGGTCTCCGAGGAGATCGTGGACTGGGGGAGGAGGCTTCGATCGGCAGCCCGTCGCGGCGACGCCGAGGAGGCGTTGGACGCACTCGACGCCCACCGCGTCCTGTGTGCCCACCGCGAAGGCGCCTGGGGTGTGCGGGGGTGGTCCGCGCGGATCACCGACTGGCTCGGCACCACCGAGGCCGAGCACCTCGGATGGTACGTGGGGCAACCGATCCTGGTCACCGCCAACGACCGGCAGACCTCGACCTTCAACGGCGACACGGGTGTGGTGATCGCCGACCCCGCGTCGCCGCGGTCGGATACCGGCGCGGACGCGGTCCGGGTGGCGTTCCGGCGTGGCGGCCACATCCGCCTGCTGCATCCCACCCAGCTCGCCGACGTGGTGTCGGTGCACGCGATGACGATCCACCGCAGTCAGGGCAGCCAGTTCGACCGGGTGACGGTGGTGCTCCCGCCGGCCGGGTCCGAGCTGCTCACCCGGGAGCTCCTCTACACCGCGATCACCCGCGCCAAGAGCCACGTCCGGATCGTCGGGACGCCGGAGGTCCTCGCCGCGGCGGTGGACCGCAGGGTTCAACGGGCGAGCGGACTGCGTTCCAGCCTTTCCGATCTCTGAGGCGCGGGGACGGTCACGACCCCGAGGTCGCCGGACGCTCAGACGAGTTCGCAACCCCCGGGCACGAGGTCGCGCCGCTGATAGCACTCGACGCTCAGCAGCTTGTCCTGGATCTCGTCGGGCAGGGCCAGGAACCCGGCGATCGCGCGACTCCGCGTCGCCTCGGACCGGTGGGCGACGACCGCGGCCTTCTTCCGGTCGGCGAGATCGGCGACGTCGACCACGAGGTCGATGTCGGAGTCGGGGGTTCCCGGCAGTTTCTCCCGCGGGATCTCGGGGAACAGGCTCGGGGCGAGCAGGTCCATCATCCACTCCGGGATCGTCGCGAAGTACAGCGAACGGACCCGCCACGCCGGCCCGGCCCGGTGATAGAGCTTGTGGGAGGCGGCGGCGTCGACGGCGGCCACCGCGAGCCGGTGCGCGTGCACGTGGTCGGGATGCCCGTAGATGCCCAGCGCGTCATAGGTGACGACGATGTCCGGTTGCAGCTCGCGGATGTGCTTGGTCAGTGCCCGGACCTGGTCGTCGAACGGCGCCGCGCACAGCCGCTCGGTGTCGGGCGCCGATTCGGGCCGCCGGTCGTCGGCGTAGCCGAGCATGATCGGCGGCCGCGGCATCCCGAGGATGCCGACGGCGTCGGTGAGTTCCCGGTGCCGGACGGTGCCCTCGGCCCACGTGCACATCACGAGGTCCGCCTCGCCCCCGGAGTCGACGTGACGGGCGGTCAGCCCGCCGGTCCACAGCGACTCGTCGTCGGGGTGCGCATGCACCAGCAGCAGTCGTGGCGTACCCATCCACCTGGCTTCCTGATCATTCCCCGGGTCGGTCGTGCCGACGGGCGCGACCCGGACCCGGGGTGGTCGGTCCCGACCCAGGGTAGCCACACCGGCGCTCGGTAAAGTCGGTGTCCGTGACGACGTGTCGCGGCCCTTCGCCGAACGGGGAGGCCGCGACGCGTCCGCCGATGACTTTCCCGGCGAGAACAGAACATGGAAGAACAGAACATGGAGGACTGCGATGAGCGTTGCGCCCGAAGTTCATGAGTTCCAAGCGGAGACGCGGCAGCTGCTGGATCTCATGGTCCACTCGATCTACTCCAACAAGGACAGCTTCCTTCGCGAGCTGATCTCGAACGCGTCCGACGCCCTCGACAAGCTGCGTCTGGAGTCCCTGGTCGACAAGGACCTCGACGTCGACACCTCGGACCTGCACATCAAGCTCGTCCCCGACGCCGAGAAGCGCACGCTCACCGTCATCGACAACGGCATCGGCATGAGCCGCGACGAGGTGATCGAGCTCATCGGCACCCTCGCCCGGTCGGGCACCGCGGAACTGCGCCGTTCGCTCGCCGAGGCGCGCGAGAAGGGGCTGTCGGAGGCCGCCGCCGAGGAGTTGATCGGCCAGTTCGGCATCGGCTTCTACTCGACATTCATGGTCGCCGACAAGGTCACCCTGGTGACCCGCAAGGCCGGCGAGTCGGTCGGCACCCGCTGGGAGTCCACCGGCGACGGCACCTACACCATCGACGAGGTCCCCGACGCGCCGCAGGGCACCGCCGTCACGCTGACCCTCAAGCCGGTCGACACCGAGAACCACCTGTACGACTACACCGACAAGACCAAGCTGCGTCAGCTGGTCAAGCGGTACTCGGACTTCATCGCCTGGCCGATCCGGATGGACGTGGAGAAGACCGTCCCGGTCGAGAAGCCGGAGTCGGAGAAGGACGCCGAGGGCGCCGAGAAGGAGGACGCCGAGAAGGAGTCCGACGAGAAGAAGGCGCCCGAGACCAAGACGGTCATCGAGGAGGAGACCGTCAACTCGATGAAGGCGCTGTGGGCCAAGCCCCGCTCCGAGGTCTCCGACGAGGAGTACCAGGAGTTCTACCGGCACGTCTCCCACGCCTGGGACTCGCCGCTGGAGACCATCACGCTCCAGGCGGAGGGCACCTTCGAGTACCAGGCCCTGCTCTTCATCCCGACGCAGCCGCCGTTCGACCTGTTCATGCGCGATTCCAAGGTGGGCATCCACCTCTACGTCAAGCGCGTGTTCATCATGGACGACTGCGAAGAGCTCATGCCGGAGTACCTGCGGTTCGTCAAGGGCGTCGTCGACGCGGCCGACCTGTCGCTCAACGTCTCCCGCGAGATCCTGCAGCAGGACCGCCAGATCCGCGCGATCCGGCGCCGTCTCACCAAGAAGGTGATCTCCACGATCACCGAGATGCGCGACTCCCGGCCCGAGGACTACCGGAAGTTCTGGGACGCGTTCGGCCGGGTCTTCAAGGAAGGCCTCGTCAACGACTTCGACAACCGGGACGCGCTGCTCAAGGCGTCGGTCTTCCAGAGCACCAACTCCGAAGAGGACCTGACGACCCTCGCCGATTACATCGGCCGGATGAAGAGCGGCCAGGACGCGATCTACTACATGACCGGCGAGTCGCGGCAGCAGATCGTCAACTCGCCGCACATGGAGGCGTTCCGCGCCAAGGGCATCGAGGTCCTCATCCTGTCCGACCCGGTCGACGAGATGTGGGTGACCTCCGGCGTCGAGTTCGAGGGCAAGCGCTTCCAGTCGATCGCCAAGGGCGCGGTCGACCTCGACGATGACGAGGACGAGAAGGACGAGAAGGCCAAGGAGGAACAGAACAAGGCCTTCGAGGAACTCCTGAAGTGGCTGACCGAGACGCTCTCGGACGACGTCAGCGAGACCCGGCTGTCCTCGCGGCTGACCGAGTCGCCGGCGTGCCTCGTCGGTGACACCTGGTCGATGTCGCCGCAGCTGGAGAAGCTGTACCGGGCGTCGGGGCAGACGCTGCCGAAGACCAAGCGCGCTCTGGAGCTCAACCCCGACCACCCGCTGATCGTCGCGCTGAACAAGGCCTTCGCCGACGGGGAGCGCGACAAGCTGGTGCCCACCGCGAAGCTCGTCTACGGCATGGCCGTGATCGCCGAGGGCGGCGAACTCGAGGATCCGGCCGAATTCGCCAAGGTGCTCGCCGGGCAGCTCACCGAGTCGTTCGCCGGCGGCTCGGAATCCTGAGCGAGAGGCCGGGTACCGTCCACGCACGGCGGGCCCGATGACCCGTCGTGCGTGGACGATCGTCCTCGGCGTCGTCGCGCTGGTCGTGGCGATCGTGCTGGTGTCCGCGCTCCTCGTGGGGCTCTCCCGCGAGGACGTGCGGGCCCGAACGCCGGTCGAGGCAGTCCGCGCGTACCTGACCGCGCTGGCCGACGCCGACGCGTCGGCCGCGCTGTCGGTCATCACCCCGCGGCCCGACGAACGGTTCCTCACCGACCGCGTCCTCCGTCAGCAGCGCGACGATGCCGCCGTCGGCGACATCCGGGTCGCGGAGACGGCGCGGCCGGGCGTCGTGCGCGCCCGCTACCGGATGGGCGCCGACGCCGTCGACACCGAGATCTCGGTCCGTCGCGCCGGCGATGGCTGGGCGGTCGTCGACGGCGCGGTCGAGGTGCGGATCGAGTCGCTGCTGGTGCCGCGTCCGTCGCTGTTCGGTGCCGAGGTGGCGCAGGGCGACACGGTCTTCGTGTTCCCAGGTCCGCAGCGGTGGGGGTCGCGCGACACCGATTTCCTCGCCAGGTCCCTCGACGACGCCCCGGTGGCCCCGCACGCACCGATGTCGGTGCGGGTCGTGGCCGAGCTCAGCCCGACGGGTGTGGCGGCGGTCAGTGACGCGGTGTCGGCCCACCTCACCCGGTGCGCCGGTGCCACGCAGGCCGATGCCGGCTCGAGCGTGCCCGGTTGCACTCAGCGACTGTTCCGGTCGGCGGTGGACGGGAGCGTGAAGTGGACGGCACCGACGGATCTGTCGGGGTTGAGGTATCTGCTCCGACAATCCGCGGGCGGCGACGAGAAGGACCTCGGCATCGTCGATGTCGCGGGCGCCGTGCGGTGGCGGGTGGCCTACACGCCCGACTACGACAAGGACGGCCCACGGGTGGAGACCACCGACGACCAGTACCTCGTCGGCCACGTCGACCTCACCGCCGGGAAGCCGACGTTCACGGCGGAGCCGACAGCCTGACCTGCTACTCCGGCCGGATCCGGAACACCGGTATCTTGCGGTCGGTCCGCTGCTCGTACAGGTCGAAGTTCGGCCACACCGCGCGCAGCTTCTGCCAGGCCTCGGCGCGCTCGTCGCCCTCGAGTTCGGTCGCCACGGCCTTGGAGTGCTCCCCGCCGACCACGATCTCGATCTCGTCGGCGGCGCGGACATTGTACACCCACGCCGGCATCTTGGGGCCCCCGAAGTACGATCCGGCGATCAGCCAGTCGCGGCCGTCGGGGACCGCGAGGAGACGCGTGGTGCGGATGGCGCCGGTCTTGCGGCCGGCGACCTTGATGGTGATGTTGGGAAGGTCGGCGATGTCGAGCAGGGTCACCCGATCGCCGCTGATCTTCTGAATGGCGTTGTCACCCATCACGATCTGCGGGAGATAACGAGGCATCCAGAAAATCGATCCGATCTTGATCGCGAGGTTGCGCCGCACCTTCATCCGCCTAGTCTTACACGACGTCGTCGGGCGTCGACACTCGGCGATCGGACGTTCGACCCGAGCGATGGGCGATACCGTTCATCCCGTGGCTGACCAGACTCGCGGACGCATCCTCATCGACGGCGGACAGACCGGCACACGGCTGCGGATCGAGACCTCCGCAGGCGCCGAGGAGCGCGAACTGGGGCCCATCCGCACCGACCGTCCCGTCGTCGAGCAGATCGGTGCGGCGGTGCACGACGTCGTGTCCGCGATGCCCGACGAGCAGGCACCCGGGGCGGGGTGGACCCTGGCCGCTGGCATCACCGGTCTCACGCCACAGGCGGCCCGACCGTCCGCGCTGTTGGCCTCGGTCGGCGACCTCGGCGTGGATTCCATTGTGCTGGCTCATGATTCGGTGACTGCCTACCTTGCGGCGAACGGCGACGCGCACGGTGTCGTCACCGCGGTCGGCACGGGGGTGGTCACCCTCGGGGTCGGCGGCGCCGGCGTCTGCCGGGTCGACGGATGGGGGTACCTGTTCGGCGACGCGGGGAGTGCCTACTGGATGGGCCGAGCCGGGATCGACGCGGCCCTCCGTGCCTTCGACGGTCGCGGCGAGGAGACGGTCCTGCAGGATCTGGCCGCGGAGGTGTTCGGTCCGTTGCCCGCGCTCTACATGGTCGTGCAGGGTGATCCGGCGCGCGTCTCAATGGTCGCCGGGTTCGCGAGAAAGGTGGACGAGGCGGCACGGTCCGGTGACGCCGTCGCGCAGCGGATCGTCGACGAGGCCGCCGGCGAGCTCGCGCATTCGGCGGTGACCGCTCTCGGACGCAGCGGGCACCGCCCCGGCGAGACCGCGCGCATCAGCTGGACGGGGACCGTGATGGGCGCCAACGCGCGCCTGCGCGAGCGGTTCGCGGCGCTGGTCTCCGACCGTGCGCCCGGCGTCGACGTCGCGGCGCCGTACGGGCAACCGCTCGACGGCGTGCGCCGGCTCGTCGAACTCGATCCCGATCATCCGCTGTCTGTCGAGGTGTACCGCAGCCGGCGGTGACGCGGACCGTCGACCGGCCGGCATGCCCGAGGCGGCATGCCGGGAGAGACCACGGTCGCCGCCTGCGGCCGTGTCGCGGGGCGACGGCAGGCGGCGACCGTGCGATGGCAGGGGATCAGCGACCCGTGATCAGCGGCCCTTGAACTCGGGCTTGCGCTTCTCGAAGACCGCGGTGATGGCCTCCTGCAGGTCCTCGCTGGGGAGGAAGGCGGAGTTCCAGGCCGCGACGTAGCGCAGGCTGTCGTGGACGGCGGCGCTGCGGGTGTGGTCGAGGACGGCCTTGATCCCGTGGACGACCAGCGGCGGGTTGTCGGCGATCTCGCGGGCGGTCGCGCGTGCCTGGGCGAGTACCGCTTCCTGGTCGTCGGCGACTGCGTTGACCAGGCCGATCTTCTCGGCGTGTGCGGCGCTGAAGTCGCGACCGGTCAGCGCGAGTTCGCGCATGTGGCCGTCGCCGATGATGAACGGCAGGCGCGCGAACGTACCCACGTCGGCGACCATGCCGACCTTGACCTCGCGGATGCTGAACTTCGCATCGGCGCTCGCGTAGCGGACGTCGGCGGCGCAGATCAGGTCCACGCCACCGCCGATGCACCAGCCCGACACCGCGGCGATGACCGGCTTGCGGCAGTCGGCGACCGCGGTGATGGCGGCCTGCAGCTTGCGCAGCGAGTCGAGGAACTCGGTGCGCGCCGCGGCCTTCGCGTTGTCGGCGAGGACGCTGGAGAGGGTGCCGCCCATGGCGACGAGGTCGAGACCGTAGCTGAAGTGGGGGCCGGTGCCCGTCAGCACGACCGCCAGGACCGCCGGATCGGTGTCGATGTGGCCGAACAGCTCGGGCAGCTCGCGCCAGAAGTCGGGGCCCATGGCGTTGCCCTTGCCGGGGCCCTTGAGTGCGACCTCGGCGATGTCATCGGCGACGGTGACGTCGAACGCGGTCCAGTCACGGTCGTTCCAGGCTTGGTCAGTCATGCGAGGGAGCTTACTCGGCGGTCAGTACGTCTCGCGGCCGGACCGCGTACGTGTTCTCGCCCGGGGAGACCCTCGCGGGCACCGCCGGAGAACCCTCTGTTAGATGGACCCATGAGCGGATACATCCAGGAGGATCTCTCTCCCGAGGAGCTCGCGCATCGTGCTCGGCTCGCGTCGTCGATCGCGGGCAGCGTGCGCGACCTCATCGACGCGACCGTGCGCACCGAGGTGGACGAGGCCGACATCGACGAGGCGCGTCGCTTGATCGAGGCCGCGACGGCGATACTCCGCAAGGATCAGCTGCCCGGTCCGTTCGGCATCCGGTTCAACACCGACGGCACCAAGCGCTCGTGGGGCAACGCCGTCCTGGGACGACGCAATCCGATCGCCCCGCCGGTGGTCCTCCACCACGAACCCGACGTCAGCTGGACCGAGGTCGAGCTCGGTGCCGCCTACGAGGGGCCGGCCGGACTGGTACACGGCGGTGTGCTGGCCCTGATCCTCGATCAGCTCCTCGGCTCGACCGCCGAGTATCAGCAGGTCCCGGGCATGACCGGCACACTCACCGTGCGGTACCGCAAGGCGACGCCGCTCGGCCGGATCCGCGGCGAGGCCCGCGTCGACCGCGTGGACGGCGTGAAGACGTTCGTCACCGGAACCATCTCGGTCGACGGGAAGGTCACCGCCGAGGCCGAGGGGATCTTCATCCTTCCCAAGTGGGCCCGCGGGGACAAGTCCGACGTCCTGCGCCGGTCGGTGGGCGAGGGCTGAGCAGGGCGCCTGGTCGTCGGCGGGATCGTCGTCCGCGGGATCACGGCGCGGGCGACTCCCGTGGTCCGGCGAGGGTGTACCGCGCACACAGGAACGCCTTGTTGCGATCGAACTCCTGCAGCTCGAGGTCGAACCGCCGCGGGAACAGCGGACGCCCGGCACCGAGCGTGACCGGTGCGATCGACACGATGATGTCGTCGAGCATGTCCGCCTCGGCGAACTGAGCGGCGAGGTCCCCGCCGCCGACGATCCACACATCCTTGCCGCCCGCGGCGTCGAGCAGCCGGTCCCGGTGGTCGGCAGGGGAACCACTCACCACCGAGATCGATTCGGCGACAGGGCTGATGCCCCGATGCGTGAAGACGAACGACGGGATCTCGTACGGCCACGGCTTGCCGTCGGTGACCTCGTGGTCGAGCAGCCACTGGTAGGTGGTGTGACCCATCACCGCGACCCCGACATCCGCGAAGAAGTCTCCGTAGTTCATCGGCCCGTCCTCGTCGATGGGTTGGGAGAGCAGCCAGTCGAGGTTGTCGTGGTCGTCGGCGAGGAACCCGTCGAGGGTGGTCGCGGTGTAGTAGCGGAATGCCATCAGAATCCTCCGGAGTGCTTGCGGTGCCACATGATCGGGTCGGGATCGAGGTGCGCGACATCCACACCGGCGTCGCGCAGCATCCAGCGCACGAGCTGCCGGCGATGCGCCGAGAAGGTCAGGACGTGGGCGACGATCTGCGACAGCAGGAACGACTCGGGCGGGTCGCACAGGGCGTCGACGATCCGGTCCTGCCACGCGTGCCGGCGGTCGATGTCGCGGACGAGCGCGAGCCAGCGGGGTGTGAGTTCCCGATGCAGCTCGACGAGGCCGGGCAGGTCGGTGGGCGGCTCGGGCGGCGTGTCGGCGCCCTCGATGGAGGCGAGCCAGGGCTGCCGGTCGGCGACGAGCAGCGACATCACCTGCGCGAGGGACTCTTCCGGACCGTGCCAGTCGAGATTGCGATGACCCGGGAGCCTGATCCGCGACCAGTCGTCCGCGGAGACCGCTTTCGCCGCGTCGAGCAGCGCGTCGATGTCGTCGAGTTCGTGACGGACCATCAGCATGACCACGTCGCCGGAGCTCTCCACGGTCGGGGTCCCGCTGTCGACGTAGAGGACGGTGGGCGAATGGAAATGGATGCCGTTGGGCGCGGGTAGCCAGTGGCTGTGCCCGCCCGAGGGGCGGACTCCCTCCGTCGCGGCCCGGCTCGGGCTGAATCCGAACGCGCGGGTGAAGGCGCGGGCGAACCCGTCCACGGACTCGTAACCGGAGTCGAAGGCCACCTCGGTCACCGGCCGTCCGCGCTGCAACATCCATGCGGCCCGCTCGAGCAGAACGCGCCGGCGCAACGCCACCGGTGACTCGCCGGCGCCACGGCTGACCTGGCGTGAGAAGTGGAAGGGCGACGAGTACGCGCCGGTCGCCATCTCGTCGAGCGTCGTGTGCTCGTCGGCCAGAACGGCGTCGAGGAGTTCACGCAGCCGATCGCGGTCACCCGGCGGGCGGTCATCGGAGTTGGTCACGAATCGAGTATGGAACGGCGACGGGTCATCGGACCCGACCGAAATTGCTCCGATCGGATCCACGCGCGCCGACGACGCCCACGACACGGCACCGCCTACGACACGGCACCGCCTACGACACGGCACCGCCGGCGACGCGGGTCGCCGGCGGTGCCGTCGGTGCAGGGAGATGGGTCTGCCTACTTGATCTCCGAGCGCATCACCCGCACGACGCCGAGGCCGAGCGGGATCGCGACCCAGACCACCGCCGAGACGAGCAACCGGGCCCACTCGCCGCCGGACGCCCACTCGTTGGACTGGAAAGGCATCTGGGTGAGCGTGCAATCGACCCATTGGCCGAGGTTCTCCTTGAACCACGGGACCAGCTCGCTCAGGACCGACAGCGCGGTCGGCAGCGCGAAGTAGGCGACGATGGCGCCGGGGGTGTTCAGGATCAGCGCGGCGAACCCGAATCCGAGCAGGAGGCCGAATGCCTGGATCACGAACGAATTCACGAACCCCGCGGAACCGAGCTCCCACGCACCTGCCGGATCGTCGTAGGCGACAGCGGCGATGCCGTTGCCGATCACGCCGAGGATCAGGGCCAGGGCGACCGCGGCCACCGCCGCGATCATCGCCGTCGTGAGCTTCGCCCCGATGATCCGTTCCCGGCGCGGCTCGATCGTGAACGTGGTCAACGCGGTCCGCTGGCTCCATTCACCGGTCACCAGCAGGATCGCGAGGACGGGCAGGATGATCGCGGTCGGGATGTTCATGATCCCGAAGAACTCGCCGAGATCGAGGTTCTCGGGCGTGTTGCGGTTGGCGATGAGCATCGCGACCATGATCGTCGCGGAGATCAGCCCGATCGAGGCGGTGAGCCAGAAGCTCGCACGGGTGTCGACGAGCTTGCGCAGCTCCACCCGGACCAGGCGGGTGAACGGGATTGCGGGCGAGTCGAGGTCGATCCCGGCGGAGGGCGGCAGCGGCGCCCGGAAATCGGTGATGGTCATCGGGAGGCTCCTTGCAGGACGGGCGCTTCGCGCTGGGTGTCGGCGGTGAGCTGCAGGAACATCTCCTCCAGCTGGGCGCCGTCGGCCGGACGCAGTTCGGTGAGGACGACGCTGACCGCGGCCGCGGCCCGGCCGACCTCGACGGGGTCCGCCTCGACGTCGAGACCGCCGGATGCGTTGGGGCGGGCCACGATCCCCGCTGCGGTCAACGCCCGCAGCAGGGTCTCGTCGTCGAGCGAACGGACCCGGCTCCCCGCGCCGGCCAGCAGTTCGGCCTTGGTGCCCTGGGCGACGATCCGGCCGCCTCCGATGACGACGATGTCGTCGGCGATGATCTCGATCTCGTGGAGCAGATGCGACGACAACAGCACGGTGCCGCCGCGATCGGCGTAGTCCCGCAACAGGGTGCGCATCCAGTGGATGCCCGCCGGGTCGAGGCCGTTGGCCGGCTCGTCGAGGATGAGGATCTTCGGGTCGCCCAGCAGCGCGGCCGCGATACCGAGACGCTGCCGCATGCCGAGGGAGTAGTTGCGGACTCGTCGCCCGGCTTCTTCCGGTGTGAGGCTGACCAGTTCGAGCATCTCGTCGACGCGCTCGGTGCCGATGCCCATGGTCATGGCGGCCAGCCGCAGGATCTCGGCGCCGGTCCGGCCCGCGTGCTGCGCCGAGGCGTCGAGGAGCACGCCGACCTGGGTCGCCGGGTTGGGGATGGACCGGTAATCGACGCCGTAGAGCTGCGCCGTGCCCGACGTGGCCGGGGTGAGCCCGGCGATGATCCGCATGGTCGTCGACTTGCCGGCGCCGTTCGGTCCGAGGAAGCCGGTGACCTGACCGGGCCGGCAGGTGAACGACACATCGTCCACCGCGACGTGGTCGCCGTATCTCTTCGTGAGGTTCTGCACTGTGATCATGGCGTCCATCGTCATCGGACCAGGTGGTCGGGCACATCCGTCGCGGGGCCGAAGGTTCATCGGCCGAAAGTCGTAGGGGACTCGTGGACAGAGGTCGGAGGTCGACTCAGGGGTGCCCGACTACGGTTACGGTGTGCAACCCGAGCAGTACCAACCCCGGCTGACGTGGGCCGGTCACGCGTGGCGGCTGGCGGTGATGCTGCTCGTCTCGGCAGCGGCGTTCGGCAGCCGTGCCGAATACCTGTGGAACGAGGTGCGGTGGTGGTTCTTCCTCGACCTCGCCCTGGGAACCCTCTCGTACACCGTGATCTGGTGGCGCCGCCGCCATCCGGTCGCCGTCACCGCCTTCACCAACCTCGTCGGCATGGTGTCGGCGACGTCGTTGGGCCCGGCGGCGCTGTCGCTGGTGTCGGTGTCGACGAGACGTCGCTGGCGCGAGATCATCCCGCTGACGGTCCTGTGTGTCGCCGCGAGCGTCGTCGCCATCGAGTTCTTCGGGACGCCCGCAGAGGCGGACGACCCCGTCCTGGTGCAGTTCGCGGTGACCGTCGCGGTGACCGCGGCGATGGTGTCCTGGGGCATGTACATCGGTTCGCGCCGTGAGCTTCTCGCGAGCTGGCGGGCCCGGGCCCTCGCGTCGGAGGCCGAGCAACAGGCGAAGGTCCAGCAGGCCCGGTCGATGGAGCGGGCCCGCATCGCCCGCGAGATGCACGACATCCTGGCCCACCGGATCTCGGCGATGAGCATGTCTGCCGGCGCACTGGCCTACCGCACCGACCTCACCGGCGAACAGGTGCGCGAGACCGCGAAGACGATCCAGGAGACCTCGCAGCTGGCGCTGAACGAGTTGCGCGAGGTGCTCGGCGTGCTCCGGGAAGGGCCGGGGGACGCCGAGCCGGAGGAGCCGCAATCGGGACTACCGGATCTGAACGCACTGGTGACGGAGGCGCGCGCGCTGGGCATGCGGGTGGACTTCACCTGCGAGATCGACATCGACGCGTTGCCGCCCGCCATCGCCCGCACCCTGTACCGGTGCGTGCAGGAGGCACTCACCAACGCGCGCCGGCATGCGCCGCACACCCCGGTCACCGTGCACATCCGCGGCGGGGTCGACCACGGCGTCGATCTCCTCGTGGAGAACCCCCTCCCGGTCTCCGCACCGGCGACCGCGCCGAACCCGGGGTTCGGTCTCGTCGGCGTGGCTGAGCGGGTTGCGTTGTCCGGCGGACGTCAGTCGGTGACCGTCAGCGAGGACAAGCGATTCCTGCTGCACGTCTGGTTACCGTGGCAGTCATGATCGCGCGCATCATGATCGTCGACGACGACCCGCTGGTCCGTTCCGGCCTGCGGTTGCTGCTCGGCGGCGACCCCGGACTCGAGATCGTCGCCGACGCCGCCAACGGGCAGGAGGCCCTCGACAACCACGGGCAGGCCCCGGTCGACCTGGTGCTCATGGACCTGCGGATGCCGGTGCTCGACGGCATCGCGGCCACCGGGCGGTTCAAGTCCCTGGACAACCCTCCCGCGGTGATCGTGCTGACGACCTTCGACGCCGACGACTTCGTGGTGCGCGCCCTGGCGATGGGGGCCGACGGCTTCCTCCTCAAGGACACCCCGCCGGACGAGATCGTCGCCGCGATCCACAACGTGCTGGCCGGCCGGCCCGCGTTGAGTCCCTCGGTGACCGCCGCGTTGATCAAGCAGGTCGTCGACGGCGGCGGCGCCCGATCCGCCACGGCCGCAAGCCGGATCGCGACGCTGACCGCACGCGAGAAGGACGTCGCCCTCGAGCTGGCGCGGGGCGCGACCAACGCCGAGATCGCCGAGCGCCTCCACATGAGCCTGGCGACGGTGAAGGCCCACATCTCCCACATCTTCACCAAGCTCGACGCCTCCAACCGCGTCCAGGTCGCGATCCTCATGCACGACGCCGGGGAGGTCTGAGAGAGTCCGCGGTCAGCGCCGTCGCGCCGCGCGCGTGAACGCCCACACCATCGTCACCATCGCGACCAGCTCGACGAGCGTCTGCGTGATCACCGTCGCCGCGGCGAGTTCGGCGCCGACCGGTAGCGCGAGGGCCAGGGGCAGGACCACGAGCGAGTTGCGGGTGACGCCGGAGAACACCACGGCGGTGCCCGACTCGGTGGGCAGCCGGAAACCGCGGGCGACGAGCAGCCCCACGGCGCCCATGACGACGATGAACGCGACGTAGACGCCGATCACCCCGGCGAGGTCGTCGAATCGCGAATCGATCCGGGGCACCTGCGAACCCACGGCGGTGAACAGCACGGCCATCATCAGCGGCACCATCGTCGTCGACGCCGCGGCACTCGCGTGTCGTCCGGCGGCACTGCGGGCGGCCCAGAACTGTGTCAGCCACGCGACGGCGAGGGGGACGACGATGAGGACCAGGAACGCCCACAGGAACGGCTCCGGGTCGATCACCTCGCGGCCGTCACCGAGCAGAACCGTGAGATAAACCGGGACCAGGAGCATCTGTACCAGCAACAGCAGCGGCGTCGCGGCCAGCAGGCGTTGGCCCCCGCCACCCGCCAGGCCGGTGAAGACGACCACGTAGTCGACGCACGGGCACAGCAGGACGAGCAGGGCGCCGAGGCGGATCGCGTCGTCGGCCGGCAGCAGGGGAGAGAGCGCGGCGACGACGAGCGGTCCCAGCACGAAGTTCACCAGCAGCACCGCGCCCAGGAAAGCGCGGTCGCGCAGCGCCGCGGCCAGATCCGCGGCGCGGACCTGCAGGAAGGTCACGTAGAGCAACGCCGCGAGGAACGGGGTGACCGCGACGTCGAGGGACTCCGCGGCCGCCGGCGCCGCGAGACCGAGCACGAGGCCGGAACCGATGGCCAGCAGATACAGCGCGACCTGATGCCGTTCGAGTCGGTCGGTGACGGTCGCGGGGCCGGTCATCGGACCATTGTCACCTCACGCCGGTCCCGTCGCCGCAGCAGGTTGCCGGGCGAGCGGTCACCCGCCGTCACGCCGTCCCGAACACGCGGTCGCCCACGTCCCCGAGGCCGGGCCGGATGAAACCGTTCTCGTCCAGCTCACGGTCGACGCTCGCGGTGTAGATCGGCACCTCGGGGTGGGCGTCGTGCAGGACCGCGATCCCCTCGGGGCACGCGACCAGGCACACGAACTTGATCGACTTGGGGCCGTACTCCTTGACGCGATCGACCGCGGCCACGGCCGAGAACCCCGTTGCGAGGAGTGGATCGACGATCACCACGTCGCGCTCGTCGAGATCCGACGGCATCTTGAAGTAGTACTCGACGACCACCATCGTCTTCGGGTCGCGGTAGAGCCCGATGTGTCCGACCCGGGCGCCGGGGACGACGTTGAGCATGCCGTCGGCGATGCCGGCGCCGGCGCGCAACACGGCCGCGAAGACGAGCTTCTTGCCGTCGATCTCGCCGGCGGCGGTGGTCTCCAGCGGGGTCTCGATGGTGACGTCGTGCATCGGGATGTCCCGCAGCACGTCGTAGGCCATCAGCGTGGAGATCTCGGTCAGCAGGCGGCGGAAGTCGTTGGTGGAGGTGTCCTTCCGGCGCATCAGGGTCAGCTTGTGCTGAACCAGCGGGTGGTCGATGACGACGACGGTGCTCGTTGCGGCGCTCATGGCTTCCTCTCTCGCGGCTTCTAGAAGACGGTGCCGGTTAGAAGACGGTGCCGGTGGAACGGATCGTCAACGGCGGCAGACCATGTCGTAGGCGGGTGGCGAGCTTGCGTCCGGCCGCCCAGGTTCCGCCCTCGAGGACGCAGGCCAGGGGCATCGACCGGGGGTCGGCGTGCAGGCGTGCGCGGACCAGGTCGGCGATCTCGTCGAGCAGCGCGACGGTGAGCGCCCGCCACTCGACGATCAGCGGATCCCCGACCTCCCACTCGACGTCGGCCCACGCGTCGTCGCGGAGTGTGAGAACCCCGGTGTCGAGGAGCAGCCCGCCGTTGCGGTACTCGGGCAGGCCGGTCAGGCCGTCGACGTCGGTGATCTGGACCCCGGCCCAGATGAACGGCTCGAGCAGCGAATAGGTGAGCCACTGCGACAGCTTGTGGAACGGCACCCAGCCCGCCGTGGCGCCGGTACCCGCGACCGCGTCGTGACGCCAGCAGTCGCCGAGGGGTTCGTCGCCGATCCGGTTGTCCGACGGCCAGATCGGTGCCAGATGGGTGAGGACGGCGGCCAGTATCTCGGGTGCCGCAAGGCTGGTCCGCCCGTCGCCGACGAGCAGGTCGAACAGTCCGCCGGGACGTCCGACTGGGCCGAAGACATCGGGGGCGTCGGCGAGGGTCTCACCCAACCGCCGAAGGAGTTCGGCCCGTCCCGCCGTCCCGGTCAGCGGATTGTCCTCGCCGACCTGGAAAGCCGCTTCCAACGCCTCCGGGGAGATCGACCGCAGCCCGTCGGCATCCACCCGCAGCGGGACCGCGGGGTCGGCGGAGAACAGACCGGCGCGAAAGGCGTCCCAGCTCGCCACCCCGAGTCCCTCGGACCGCGTCAGCGTGTGGCCGGTAGTGGGTTCGAGGTACCGCCAGTCGGGTCCGGCCCCGGCGTCGAGCAGGACGCTCACCACGACGACGTCGATCAGTGCCCGGCTGCGCTCGGCGGTGTCGGCGGGAAGCGCGGGAGCCAACGCGTTCAGACGGTCGACGCCACCGGCCTCGAAATGTCGCCATCGGCTGTGGAACGGGATGTCCCCGTTCGGGTATCGCTCCCGGGTCGTCTCGATGACCTCCTCGGCCGCCGACTCGAGCGCATCGTCGTGGATCGCGAACCACGCCGACCTCCCGGCGCGTGCTCGCTCGAGGAGTTGCCGGGATCGCTCGCGGACCGCGGCACCCGAACGCAGCGCCGCGGCGGCCGCGGCGGCGTCCTCACGGGTCGGGGTGCCGGTCACCATGCTGCTCATTCGAGACCCCGGCCCTTGACCTTCCGCAACGCCTCGGCGTCGGGAACCGGGCCCCGCGTGAAGTAGCCGGCGGCGGTCTTGGCGTCGATCTCGACGCGGGCGTCGGCGGGGATCAGTTCGTCGGGGATGTTGATCCGCTCGCCGACCGCGATCCCGGAGCCGGTGATGGCGTCGTACTTCATGTTGCTCATCGACACCAGCCGGTGGATCTTGGTGATGCCGAGCCAGTGCAGGACGTCGGGCATGAGTTCCTGGAAGCGCATGTCCTGGACGCCGGCCACGCATTCGGTACGGGCGAAGTACTGGTCGGCGGTGTCGCCGCCCTCCTGGCGTTTGCGCGCGTTGTAGACGAGGAACTTGGTGACCTCGCCGAGTGCGCGTCCCTCCTTGCGCGAGTACGCGACCAGGCCCACCCCGTCGTGCTGCGTGCCGCGGATGCACTCCTCGATCGCGTGGGTGAGGTATGGCCTGCACGTGCAGATGTCGGAGCCGAACACGTCGGAGCCGTTGCACTCGTCGTGCACGCGCGCGGTCAGTTCGACGGCGGGGTCGGCGAGGTCGCGCGGATCGCCGAAGATGTAGACGGTCTGCCCGCCGATCGGAGGCAGGAACACCTCGAGGTCGGATCGGGTCACGAGTTCGGGGTACATGCCGCCGGTCTCCTCGAAGAGCGTCCGGCGTAGTTCGGCCTCCGAGCATCCGAATCGCTCGGCGACGCCGGGCAGGTGCCAGACGGGTTCGACGGCGGCCTTGGTGACCAGGGCGGCGCCGCTCGGCAGGAGCACCTTGCCGTCCGGGACGAGGCGTCCCCGCTCGATGGCCTCGGTGATCTCGGGCAGGATGACGTGCGCCTTGGTCACCGCGATGGTGGGCCGGATGTCGTGGCCCCGCGCGAGCAGGTCGGGCCAGTTCTCGGCGACGGTCGCGCCCCACGGGTCCAGCGACACGATCGCCGTCGGATCCGACCACCGCGGATACGGACCGATCGGGTCGGTGGGGGAGGTGTTGGTGAGGTCGGCCCGGTGATCGCGGGCCAGCGCGCCGGCCGCGACGGCGAGAGCGCGGTACACGCTGTAAGAGCCGCTGTGCGTGCCGATCACGTTGCGGTGCGAGCGGTTTGCGGTGGTCCCGATCACCGGTCCGCGCTCGTGCGGGGTGGGCGCTCCCCACCGGATCGGCGGGGCGTCGAGCCCGCCGCTGTGCGAGGTCAGCCGGATGTGGCCCAAGGACTCGTGCACGCCGGACATCGCGCTCTCCTTCCGCCGGGCGGTGACCCGCCCCTCGAGGGAAAGCGCCAGCATAGTCACGATGCGGCGGTTCCGCCGGGCGAAGCGAGAACTGCCGGACGACCTGCGGCGGCGCGTCCGACGACGCCGTGGCGGCGACGCCCTCGTAGGGTGCCACCGCCACGGCTGGGCGACCGGGACCGCCGTCACCGGGGTCCGTCGGCCGGGCGGGGTGTCGATCCGGCGGACTCAGCGGGGGTCGAGATCGAACCGGTCGAGGTTCATCACCTTGTCCCAGGCCGCGACGAAGTCCCGCACGAACTTCGTCGTCGCGTCGTCGGAGGCGTAGACCTCGGCCAACGCCCGCAGCTGCGAGTTCGACGCGAACGCCAGGTCCACGCGGCTGCCGGTCCAGATCTGCTCGCCGGTTGCGCGGTCGGTGCCGACGAAGACGTCGGCATCATTTGTCTTCGACCATGCGGTGGACATGTCGAGCAGGTTGACGAAGTAGTCGTTCGTCAACGTTCCCGGACGGTCGGTGAGCACGCCGAGCTCCGAATCCCCGAAGGTGGCGCCCAGGACCCGCATTCCGCCGACGAGCACCGTCATCTCCGGTGCCGACAGGGTGAGCAGGTTGGCCTTGTCGATGAGCTCGAACTCGGCGGGCTGGGCCAGGCCCTCGCCCACGTGGTTGCGGAAGCCGTCGGCCCTGGACTCCAGGTAGGCGAACGACTCGACGTCGACGTCCTCCTGGGCCACGTCGGTGCGGCCCGGGGCGAACGGCACGGTGATGTCGACACCGGCGTCGCGTGCGGCCTTCTCCACGGCGGCGACGCCACCCAGCACGACGAGGTCGGCGAAGGAGATCGTCGCACCGGCCTCGCCGGTGAACGACGCGGCGAGGCCCTCCAGGATCTCGACTGTCCCGGCCAGCTGTTCGGGTTCGTTCGCCGCCCAGCTCGCCTGCGGCTGCAGACGGAGGCGACCACCGTTCGCGCCACCGCGGAAGTCGCTGCCGCGGAAGGACGATGCGGCCGCCCACGCGGTCTTGACCAGCCGGGACACGGTCAGGCCCGATTCGAGCAGGAGGGTCTTCAGCCGCGCGATGTCGGCCTCGGTCACCAGCGGCCCCTCGTGCACGGGGACGTTGTCCTGCCACGAGTAGGTCGTCGTCGGGACGAGCGGCCCGCGGTAGCGGATCGCAGGGCCCATGTCGCGGTGCAGCAGCTTGAACCAGGCCTTGGCGAACTCCTCGGCGAGCTCCTCCGGGTGATCGAGCCAGCGGCGGGTGATCGCGCCGTACTCGGGGTCGTACCGCATCGCCAGATCGCTCGTGAGCATCGACGGGTTGGTCTTGCCGTCGCCGAATGCCATCGGCACGGTGCCGTCACCGGTGCCGTCTTTCGGCCGCCACTGGTTGGCGCCGGCCGGGCTCTTGTACAGCTCCCACTCGTGGCCGTAGAGGGTTTCCAGGAAGGCGTTGTCCCACCTGGTCGGGGTCGGGTTCCAGATGACCTCCAGGCCGCTGGTGATGGTGTCGGGGCCGTTGCCCGCGCCGTGGGAGCTGCGCCATCCGAGGCCCGCGTCCTCGAGCGCGGCGGCCTCGGGTTCGGGGCCGACGAGACTCGCGTCGCCCGCGCCGTGGGTCTTTCCGAAGGTGTGTCCACCGACGATGAGGGCGGCGGTCTCGACATCGTTCATCGCCATCCGCGCGAACGTGTCGCGGATGTCGCGTGCCGAGCCCAGGATGTCCGGATTTCCCTCGGGCCCTTCGGGGTTGACGTAGATGAGCCCCATCTGAACGGCGGCCAGCGGGTTCTCCAGCTCCCGGTCGCCCCGGTAACGGTGATCGGCAAGCCACTCCGTCTCGGGACCCCAGTAGACCTCGTCGGGTTCCCACTCGTCGACGCGGCCGAAGGCGAAGCCTGCCGTCTGAAAGCCCATCGACTCGAGGGCGACGTTGCCCGCGAACACCAGGAGATCGGCCCACGAGATCGACTGTCCGTACTTCTTTTTGACCGGCCACAGCAGCCGGCGGGCCTTGTCGAGGTTGGCGTTGTCGGGCCAGCTGTTCAACGGCGCGAAGCGCTGCATCCCGGCTCCCGCGCCCCCGCGGCCGTCCTGCACCCGGTAGGTGCCCGCGGCGTGCCAGGACATGCGGACCATGAGGCCGCCGTAGTGGCCGAAGTCGGCCGGCCACCAGTCCTGGGAGTCGGTCATGAGGGCGGTCAGATCGGCTCGAAGGGCCTCGACATCGAGATCCTTCAGTGCCTCGTGGTAGTCGAAGCCGACGTCGAGAGGGTTCACGACGTCCGGATTGTGCTGCAACATCTTGAGATTCAGCTGATTCGGCCACCAGTCGCGGGTGCCGCCGCCCTCGGTCGGCCTCCTGGCGGTGCCGTGATCGACCGGGCAGCCGCCTGCGGCCGGCCGGGTGTTCGCCTCGGCGATCGGCGGGTGTTGTGGTGCCATGACTCTTCCTTTCGGGAAACGGTGAATGGCCTGTGGCCACGTGGGAGCACGCCCGGTCCGCACGAGCGGATCGGCCGAGGTGAAGCGGTGTCTGGTGTACGACGATGCGGTTGTGGGGAGGGTGTCGTGGTGTGTGGAAAGGGGATGTACAGAGATCAGCGTCTGCAGTCGGGGCAGAGTCCCCAATAGACGACCTCGGCCTCGTCGATGACAAAACCGTGGTCGTCGGATGCGTTCAGGCACGGGGCCGCGCCGACGGCGCAATCCACGTCACCGATCGCACCGCAGCTGCGGCAGACCACGTGATGGTGGTTGTCGCCGATCCGCGACTCGTACCGCGAGACATGTCCCGTCGGCTGGATTCGACGGATCAATCCGGCAGATGTCAACGCGGACAACACGTCATAGACGGTCTGCTGCGAGACGTCGGGTACCTCGTGCCGGGTCAGCCGGAGGACCGTGTCGGTGTCGGCATGAGGATGTGCATGCACCGCACGCATGACCGCCACTCGCGGCCGGGTCACGCGCAGGCGTGCCGACCGCAGCTGTGCAGCGCAGGCGTCGTCGGTGAGCATGAGTCCGAGTATGCGCCGTTTTCTGGAACTGTTCAAGTTTAGGCGCGGATTGTGCTCCGGATCATGGAGCTCCCCGGACGTAGGATCGGTGCATGACCCGATCGCCGCAGGTGCGCTGATGTCGCGACTCGAGGAGATCGCCGACGAGCTCTACGGGCTGACCCCCGATCGGTTCGTCGCGCGACGCAGCGAGCTCGCCAAGGAGGCCAGGTCCGAGGGCGATCGGAAACTGGCCAAGGCCGTCTCCGGGTTGCGGCGACCGACGCAGTCGGCATGGGCGGTCAACCAATGGGTGCGCGCCGAACCCGACAACTGTGGGCTGATCGCCGAACTCGCCGCGGATCTGACTGCAGCCCAGCGCCGTTCGGACGTCGGAGCCATTCGCAGCCTGTCCACGCGGCGTAAGGAGGTGGTCGCGGCATCGGCCCGGGGGGTCGTCGACACCGCCGACGGTCTGGGAGTGACCCTGTCCGAGAACATGATCCGCGAGGTCGTGCAGACGCTCCGGGCGGCGATCGCCGACCGGGACACGTTGGACCTGCTGCGTCGTGGACGCCTGACGTCGTCGGTCGAATACAGCGGCTTCGGCCCGGCCGGCGTGTTCGTGGTGCCCGATCCGGCGTCCGACACCGATGACACGGAGGCGACGGATACCGCCCCGGATGACACCGGACCGGACGACACCCCACCGGACGACGATGCGGAGGCCGACGAGGCCGCTGCGCGGCGTCGTGAACTCGAGGAGAGGCTCGCCCGGGCCGAGAGTGTCGAGCAGGAGGCCCGCGACGATCTGACCGAGGCGTCGTCAGCGGTCGACGAGGCGTCCTCGGAGGTCGACGAACTCGCCGGGCGAGTGCGGGAGCTCCGCGAACAGCTGTCCAGGGTCGAGGACGAGTTGCGATTCGCCCGTCAGAGGCTGTCGGCCGCGGAGAAGGGGAGGTCTGAGGCCAAGGCCGCGTTGCGCGAGGCGATCGCCGAGGCCGGTGAGATCCGCGCCGCACTCGCGGACCTCGACTGACCGCCCCCGCGCGACGCGAGAAGCCCTACAGCACCCGGAGCGACTCGTCGCGCTTGAGCGCGAAGAAGTACGGCGCCGGAGATCCCTTGAGGTCCATCGCGCCGATGACCGCGTCGTCGGAGATCCGACGGAACACGTCGTTGATGGGCAGCTGGTCGTAGATCATCGTCGCGGTGTCGGTTCCGCGGTGCCTGGTGGTACGCAGGCGGGCCCGCGACTTCCGGGTCTGGCTGAGCAGGCGGGTCGTCGCGATCGGCGTCGCGAACGACATGTTCTTGGTCTGCGGCGCCTTCTCGGCCAGGGAGAGTCCGCCGAAGGCGATCCCGGGGTTCATCGCCCACAGGGCGCGGCCGTCGCGGGTCGGGAACAGCAGGGGATGGACGTTCTCGGCGTCGATGAACTGCTTGCCCCACCAGCCGCTGGCGGCGAGGAAGCCGTCGAGGGGGTGTCCGGTCGGGACCTCGGCGCCGCGCCACGTGCCGATCATGAAGTCCGGCTCGACCGCGTCGGACGAGTCGAACAGGTCGAGTGCATCGGCGGTCGTCGTCGGGACGGCGGGAAGGATCGTGCTCGCGTTCATGCCTCCGATGGTACGGGCAAAGACACAGATCTCGAACTGCGTCCCATTCTGCGTCACACGGGCGAGTACATGATCCGGGTGATCTCGGAACGGTCCCTCTCCGAGGGGATGCCCCAGCCGGGTTCGTATCCGATGGCCTCGGTCAACGTCGTGAACGTTCCGTCGGCGCGGAGGACGTCGATGTCGTCGGTCGTGGCCAGTGCCGGGTGCGCGACGGCGAGCGCATCGGAGAGCTTGAGCAGGTCGCGTCGCAGGGCGGTGAGGTAGTTGGCGGTGCGCCCGCTCTTGGTGGCCGGGTCGACGCCCCGCATGAGCCACGTGCTCTGGGTGGCGACACCGGTGGGGCACCGCCCGGTGTGGCAGCGCTGAGCCTGGATGCATCCGATCGCGAGCATCGCCTCGCGTGCGACGTTGACCATGTCGGCGCCCAGCGCGAACGCCATGAGCGCCCGGTCGGGCAGTCCCGTCCGGCCCGACGCGATCCAGGTGATGTTCTCGGCGATCCCGCGTTCGTGGAAGATCTTCTGCACGAGAGGAAGCGCGGTGAACAGCGGATGGCTGACGTGGTCGGAGAACGCCAGCGGTGCCGCACCGGTGCCGCCGTCGCCGCCGTCGATCGTGATGAAGTCGACCCCGCGGGATCCGTCGGCCATCGCGTCGGCGAGGTCGTCCCAGAAGTGCAGGTGGCCGACGGCTGACTTGATGCCTACCGGTAGGCCGGTGGCGTCGGCGATCGTCTCGACGAAGTCGAGGAGCGAGTCCACGTCGCCGAACGCCGTGTGCCG
This sequence comes from Gordonia paraffinivorans NBRC 108238, assembly GCF_000344155.1. Taxonomy (GTDB): domain Bacteria; phylum Actinomycetota; class Actinomycetes; order Mycobacteriales; family Mycobacteriaceae; genus Gordonia; species Gordonia paraffinivorans. Next base: position 87,320 of record NZ_BAOQ01000021.1, read on the forward strand.
CGAAGGGCTCACGCAGTCCTTCCCCCGCTCGATGCCGCGGATTCGGGCGATCTCCTCGGTCACCTTGGCCGCGGGCAGGACGCCGCCGAGCCCGGGCTTGGCACCCTGACTGAGCTTGATCTCGATCGTGCGGACCGGCGAGTCGGCGATCGTCTCGAGAAGCGCCGGCAGCGAGAACTCGCCACCGGGTGTGCGGCAGCCGAAGTAGCCGGTGCCGATCTGATAGACCAGATCACCGCCCTGACGGTGATGGGACGAGAGGCCGCCCTCGCCGGTGTTGTGGAGTGCCCCGGCCAGGCGGGCGCCCTCGTTGAGCGACTCGATCGCCGGCGCGGACAGAGAGCCGTAGCTCATCGCGGAGATGTTGGCCACCGACGTGGGGCGGAACGCCTTGCGGCGGCCGCGAGGACCGCCGAGGATCTTGGCCGATGGCAGGAAGGCGTTCTCGGTGTGCGGACGCGCAGGCAGGTCGCTGAACGTGCGGGTCTTGATGATGGGGTAGCCGTCGGTGCCGTCGATCACGTTGTCGGTGCCGAACCCGAAGTAGTTGTTCTCGAGTTTCGCCGAGGCGTAGATCCAGCGGCGCTGGTCCCGATTGAACGGCCGCTCGGTGTTGTTGTCGGTAACGATGTACTGCCGCAGCTCGGGACCGACCGATTCCACCGCGTACCGCAGGTGCCCGACGACGGGGAAGGTGCGCAGGATGCTGTGTTCCTTCTGGAACAGGTCGTAGGTGGTCAGGCTTGCCAGTGCGAGGGCGGGGATGCTGAGCTTCTTCACGATCACTTCTGTTCGATCGGGGTCCCGTCCGGTGGGCTCTGGGCGGGTGCGTCGGGCGCGGACGCGGCCGACCAAGCATAGGTGCGGGGATCGTGGTCACTCGTCTGAATCGGACGCGCCGCGACAACCCGTCGCAGATTCGTCAGCCGGCGGTCTCGGGCGCCGGGTCGCCGGACTTGTCACCGGAGTCGGACCCCTCCGTCAGCCACGCGACGGCGAATGCTCCGGCGATCGCCCCGGCGAAACCGACGTATGCGAGCCAGCCCAGACCGTCGATCGCATGGTCCCCGAGGAACAGCACGCCGACGATGGCCGGGATACCCACCTCCCCGACGACGAGCACCGCGGTGACGGCGTTGACCGGTCCGAGTTGGAGGGCGACCGTCTGCACGTAGAACGCGATCGCGCCGGTGAGCGCGATGGTCCATGCGGCGGGGTCCTCGAGCATCGTGACGAAGTCGACCGGGTGGACGCCGTCGAGCACGCGGACCGCGACCGCCAGCGCCCCGTACATCGCACCGGAGAGAGCGCCTGCGAAGATCGCCCCGCGTCGGCCCAGCGACCGGACGACCACGACCCCGATGACCGCCACCGCGGTCGAGATCCCGAACAGCGCCCAGTGGAAGGCCATGTCGTGCTTCGTCGCGGCCTCGTGGGAGGCCGAGGCGCCCAGCATGCACAGCGACACGATGACGGCCGCCATCGCGGCGATCTCTCGGCCGCTGAGTTTGTTGCCCAGCAGCGCGCTGCCGAGCAACGCCGTGACGATGAGGTTCCCGGCGACGATGGTCTGCGCCAGGAAGAGGGGGAGCAGTCGTGCCGCGATGGCGCCGCCGCCGAAGCCCAGGACGACCATCAGGGTTCCGATCAGGAACGTCGGGTCGCGGAAGGTGTCGACCGTCGACTTCAGGGAAGGTCCGCCTTCGGTGGTGATCGCCGCCGCGTCCGAGGGCGCGGCTGCATTCCGGGCGCCCATCGCGCGCAACACCGTCGACAAACCGTAGGCCACGGCTGCGAGGGTGGCCGCAATGATTCCGATCGTGAACACCGAATGAACGTAGCCAATCCGACGAGGCGATGCGTAGTCGCGCAGCAGGCATGGCAAGGATTGGCCCCCTCGACACGGAATAGTGCGTCGTCGCGCCGGGTTGCCGAGTGCATGACCTCCACCGAATACGACCCGCGCGAACTCCTCGCCCAGACCGGGATCGGCGTCCTGGCCACGATCCGGTCGTCGGGCCTGCCGCAACTGTCTCCGGTGACCCACCACTACGACCGCGCCACCGACTCGATCTACGTGTCGATGACCGACGGTCGGGCCAAGACCCGGAACCTGCGGCGCGACCCGCGTGCCGCCCTCGAGGTGACCGGCCCGGACGGCTACACCTGGGCGACCGCCGAGGGTGAGGTCTCCCTGATCGGGCCGGGCACCGATCCGTACGGTCCCGAGGTGGAGGCGCTCGTCGACTACTACCGCAAAGCCGCCGGTGAACACCCCGACTGGGACGAGTACCGCAGCGTGATGGTCTCCGATCGGCGCGTCCTCATGGTCATGAGGGTGACCCACGTCTACGGCGCGAAACTGCGCTGATCCGCTGCGAACTCGCCAATGAGGACCGTCGTCGTCCGCATAGGGGCACACAGTGATCGGTATGACCGTTGAATTCCAGGTGACCTTCGACTGTGCGGATCCGGCTACGCTCGCCGCGTTCTGGGCCGAGGTGCTCGGCTACCGGCTTCAGGAACCACCGCCGGGATTCGACTCCTGGGACGCCGCGCTCGAGGCGTTCGGCATCCCCGAGGAGCGTCGCAACGACGCATCGGCGGTGATCGACCCGGACGGACACGGGCCGCGCATCTTCTTCCAGCGCGTTCCCGAGGGCAAGACAGTGAAGAACCGCGTGCACCTCGATGTCCGGGCAGCTCCGGGGCTCTCCGGCGACGAGCGCATGGAGGCGTTGGAGACCGAGGCCGCCCGGCTCGTCGGGCTCGGTGCCACCCGCGTCGCGCGTCACGATCCGCAGCCGCCGCTGCAGGCCGGACACATCGTCCTCCAAGACCCCGAGGGCAACGAATTCTGCCTCGACTGACGGGATTTCGTAGCAGAAAGCGGTGCCATGCCCCGCCAACTGCTACGAAATCGGGAGACGTCCGGCGACGTGCAGAGCTCCGTCCGGATCCGCGCGGTCAACGAGCGACACGGCGACGATCACGGTGTGAACCTGACCAAACTCCGCGCGGTGGCCAAACCGCTGAAGACCGACCAGGACCTGGCCCTCGCATTGTGGGCCACCGGAGACACCGCGGCTCGGCTGGTGGCGCTGCTCGTCTGCCGGCCGAAGGAGTTCGACGCGGCTGCGCTCGACGCGATGATCCGCGAGGCCGGGCGTCCGAAGGTGCATGACTGGCTCGTCAACTACGTGATCAAGAAGAATCCGCACGCCGAGGAACTACGGGTTACGTGGATGGACGATCCCGACCCCGATGTGCGCAGCGCAGGATGGGCACTCACGACCGAGCGGGTGACCAAGAACCCCGACGGCCTCGACCTGACCGCTCTGCTCGACACCGTCGAGTCGGAGATGAAGGACGCGCCCGGACGCCTGCAGTGGGCGATGAACGCCTGCCTGGCCACGATCGGAATCGAGCACCCCGACCTGCGGGACCGTGCCGTCGGCATCGGGGAGCGGTTGAGGGTCCTCGAGGACTACCCGACGTCACCCGGGTGCATCTCGCCGTACGCGCCGGTCTGGATCCGGGAGATGGTCGCCCGCAAGGGGTGAACGGCGGCGATGATCGAGCACGACGGCCGGTATGCCGTCCTCCACCCCACGATCGCAGAAGCGGCCCGACGCGCCGGCGCCGACCGCGTGGGGCTGATCGACGTCGGCCGTCCCGCCGGACTGAACCTCGGTGTCGACCGGGTCGCGATCGCCTATGGCGACACGCTGGTCGGCGAGGCCGCCTCACCGGTGCAGGTGGAGTGCTCAGTGGTCGGCGACGAGCCGATACCCCGGACGCCGTTCCCGGCGGTCGAGCACAGGACGGTGGTGCACCGTGCGCCTCTCGACCCGGCCGACCCGGACGATCGCGCGCAGATCCTACGATCGGCGGGAGGCGGGTCTGCGCGGTTGGCCGCCGAAATCGAGCTCGCGGCAGGGCTTTCCGTACATCGGGTGGCCGGCGATCCGGTGGTTGGCGTGTCGACTGCGGTGGCCGCCGTCCCCGACGACGTTCTGCCGGTCGTTCTCACCACGTGGTCGCTGTCGCGGTTCGCCCGACCTCGTCGCCTGCGGTTCGTGGACGCACTCGTCGCGGCCTCGACCACGCGCACCGTCGCCTGGGTGTCCGTCGAGGGTGTCGGCGTGGCGCCGACGGTCCCCACGCTCGGTGATCGTCCCGCATCCGGTCACAGCATCATGGCCGTCGCGCTCGGCGGACCCGCCCGCCGGGATCTCACCGGTGAAGCGGTCGGCAGGTGCTGGTCGCGGGGACGGTTCGTCTCGTGGTTCCCAAATCCCCGCCGCTGAGCAGTCCTCGCAGACTCACTCTGGGTACGACAGACTCACTCGAAGTACGACCGGTACTTGCTCCACGGAACCTGACCGGTCGGGCTGGCCTTGATCGCAGCCGCGACGGGCTGGGGGATCGGAGCCCAATACGCGGGCATGGCGGCCGCGAGCGACGGCTTGACGATGTACAGCAGGGCGAAATTGACCAACCACAACGGCGGTGCCATCGACATACCGACGGTGGAGGTGACGTCGCCCTTGGTGTTGGTCACCAGTTGCGCGGCTCCCGACATCTGCTGGGAGACGAAGCCGAACGGGATCTCGATGGTGTAGGCGGACCGGTAGAGCGCAAGCAGGGTGTGGGTTGCGCCGTTGGCGCGCAACCAGTTTCCGACATACCCGCCCGGCGCGATCAGTGCGTTGACCTGGCGTGTCGGCGCACTGGCATTGGCCGGGCTCTGCAGCATGCCCTGCTTGTTCACGTAGAGCCCGTAGCTGCCCACCACGGAATCGCCGAACATCGGTCGGCCCTTGGTGTTGGTGAGGATGATCAGGCACGCGTCGATGATCTTCGCCGCGTCACGGCTTCCGCCGATGCCACCGCCGCTGAGGAGCTGACGGTACTGCTTCTCCGACAGGGCGTCCTTGGGGGACAGGCCAATTCCGGCGGCGATCCGATCGGCGGCCTTCTGGCCGAGCGGCTGATTGAGCTGCGCGCGATCGGTCAGCTTCGGCGGAGCCAGATACTCGAATCCCGGCGCACCCGAGAAGGGGAGGGCGAATCCGGTGTTCGGCCCCGGCGCCGCTGCGGCCACCGGCGCGGTGGCCGTGCCGAGGACGACGGCGACGATCACCGCCAGGACGGCCGCCCAGCGCCGGCGATGCGCAGGTCGGAGTGGACGGAGGGTCGAGTCCTCGGTACGCATGCACAGACCTGCCAATCAGGCCGACGAACGGATTCGCTCAGTGAAACCCGTGGTCAGCGCGGTGTCAAGACCTCGTGCGCTCCTCGGCATGACGAAACCCGCCGGTCCGCGGGTGAGCTCGCGGGCCGGCGGGTGGTCGTTGTGGTCGCGTCGTCAGATCAGTCCGAGTGCGAGCATGGCGTCGGCGACCTTGATGAAGCCGGCGATGTTGGCGCCGGTCACGTAGTTGCCCGCGGCGCCGTACTCGTCGGCGGTGTGCAGGCACAGGTCGTGGATGGAGCTCATGATCTCCGAGAGACGCTCCTCGGTGTACCCGAACGTCCACGAGTCGCGAGATGCGTTCTGCTGCATCTCGAGAGCGCTGGTGGCGACACCGCCCGCATTGGCCGCCTTGCCCGGCGCGAAGCGGACGCCCGCGTCGTGGAAGATGCGAACGGCCTCGGGCGTGCAGGGCATGTTGGCGCCCTCGGCGACGATGCGCACGCCGTTTTTCACCAGCTGGGCGGCGTCGGCCCCGTTGAGCTCGTTCTGCGTGGCACACGGGATGGCGATGTCGGTGGGCACGTTCCACAGCGAGCCGTCGGTGACGAATCGTGCCGACGAGCGGCCCTCGGCATAGTCGCCGATCCGTCCGCGCTTGACGTTCTTGATCTCCTTGAGGAGCTCGAGGTCGATACCGGCCTCGTCGACGACGTAACCGCTCGAGTCCGAGCACGCGATCACGCGACCACCGAGCTGCTGGATCTTCTCGATCGCGTAGATCGCCACGTTGCCGGACCCCGACACGACGACGGTCTTGCCGTCGAGCTTGTCGTCGACCGCGGCGAGCATGTCGCGCACGAAGAAGACGACGCCGTATCCGGTGGCCTCGGTGCGGACCTGCGAGCCGCCCCAGGCGAGCCCCTTGCCGGTCAGGACGCCGGACTCGTAGCGGTTGGTGATCCGCTTGTACTGGCCGAACAAGTAGCCGATCTCGCGGCCGCCGACGCCGATGTCGCCGGCCGGGACGTCGGTGTGCTCACCGATGTGCCGGTAGAGCTCGGTCATGAAGGACTGGCAGAACCGCATGATCTCGCCGTCCGAGCGACCCTTGGGATCGAAGTCGGCACCGCCCTTGCCGCCGCCGATGGGCAGGCCGGTGAGGGAGTTCTTGAAGATCTGCTCGAATCCCAGGAACTTGATGACGCCGAGGTAGACGCTGGGGTGGAAGCGCAGGCCACCCTTGTACGGGCCCAGCGCCGAGTTGAACTCGACGCGGAAGCCGCGGTTGACCTGCACCTGGCCCTGGTCGTCCATCCACGGGACGCGGAAGATGATCTGACGCTCGGGCTCGGTCAGGCGCCGGATGATGCCCGTATCGGCGTAGTGGGGGTGCTTGGCGAGGACGGGTCCGAGACTGTCGAACACCTCTCGGACGGCCTGATGGAACTCGGCCTCTCCCGGGTTGCGTGCGACCACCTGGTCGAACAGGTCGCTGATCTTCTCGTCGAGCACGGCCACGGTGGCCACCACTTCCTTCTCTGATAAAGCCAAGGGACGGCTGCGTATACCCCGAAATCGGGTTCGCTGCCACCGGTAGCCTATCGAGCGACAGGAAATGGCCTGCACACAGGTCTGCGCGTGGCCCGGCACGCGCACGCTCTCGCCGCCTCCGCCGGCTGTTCACCGGGCCCGGGCAACCCGGTGAACAGCGAGGTCAGCGCACGGTCGTCCACTCGCGGCGCGAGGTCGGACGAGGGTGTGCGTCGACGGTCACGACGTCGCGAACAGAGGCGCCACTCTCAATTCGAGCATGGGGTGACGTGTGGCGATGTCCCGCTGGGCGGTCCGGTCGACCTCCGTCTCCAGCGTGAGAATCCAGGGAACCTGCTCGGAGAGTTCGGCAGCCGGTGATTCGGTCTCGAACGGGTCGGGTTGGAGTTCCGAGAGGATGTCGAGCGACAGGCTCTCCAGCTTCGCCGCCGTGAGGCGGCCGGTGGGGTCGGCGAAGGCGAAGCCCAGCTCGCGGCCCACGGGGACGCCGTAGGTGTCGACGTCGTTCTCCCGGTGCCACTGGTGGCGCAACAGGGTCGAATCGCAGTCGTCGACCGAAATCGAACACCGGACGGTGCTCGGGAACTTTCCGACCGCGATCTCCGACGCGCGATCGGTGAATCTTTGAATGCGTTTGCGGGAACCGCAGACGCGAATACGACATTCCATGACAACCGTTTGCACGGCCACCACCGTTCCTTTCGCAGAACCGGTCTGACGGACCGGTTACCCGGACTCTATCCGAAAAAGAGAAAAAAGCCAGTCAGTGGTCGTCGTCCGGTCAGATCGACTTCGGTGCAGTCGATTTCGCGTCCCGATGACGGAGTCGCAAGGCTGCTGGGATGCCCTCTCTCCCGGGTCGCGGTTCTTCTGCTCGGTGGTCGCGTGGCGGTCGCGGAATGGTCACTCGGCGCTTCATCGCCGGCAGTTGTCGATCGGTCGGTTTCGCGGCATTACATCGGTCATCGATGAGTATCGCCGCAAGGAAATGGAGCGGTAAACGTCGACAAGAATTTCGCCGACGAGGATTCAGGGTGCGTCGAGACGGCGAGCGGAGAGGCCGAGGTTGCCCCGATCGGCCGCAGACCACGGAAATGGCGCAGCAGGAGGCGGCAGGCGTACGGAGACGCGGTCGGCGCTGCCCGCCCGCGTCTGCCAACCGGGGAGGGGTTCGACTCGGAGAATCGAGTCGGGAGGTTTTGGACAAGACCGGGGGTTCGGAGTAAGCAGCCCCGGCCTCTGGTTCGACATGCGGGTTACTCCACCGCGCGAACGTGAGATCGAGCCTATCAGGTGGTCCCGGTTGTCGACGAATCGTCGCCGCGGGGCTCGCGGCCCGCGCGGGCGACCCGGACCTCCACGTCCTCCGGCTCGAGGGTCTCCGAGGTGTCGGTCACTACACCGACCCGGACCGGTCGGTGAGACGAATCGGTGACCGCCAGTGGGGCGCCGTCGGGCTGTAGGTACTCGTTGCCCCACTGCCACAGCGACATGACGACGGGGAACAGGTCTCGGCCCATCTCGGTCAGGCGGTACTCGTATCGGACGCGCTGTCCGGGCTCCTGGTACGGGACCTTCGTGAAGATGCCGGCCTCGGTGAGTTCCCTGAGTCGGGCCGAGGCAACAGCGTCGGTGATGCCCACCCGCCGGGCGAACTGGTCGAAACGGGTTGCGCCGTAGAAGGCCTCACGCAGGATGAGGATCGCCGACCGCGTGCCGATGAGGTCGATCGCCTTCGCGATCGAGCAGTGTGTCGCCTGCCAGCGGTCACGGTCGGCGAGCGGTCCCACCAGCTTCATCATGGGTACATCCTAACCTGACTTGACAGAACAAAAGTCAGGGCGTAGTCATCTGACTATGGCTGACAAAAGTCAGTCGGCGGTCGGACCGGCGATCGGTCCCCGGACGAAGTGGGAGAACAACCATGCGAACTGCAGTCATCGTGGATGCGGTCCGGACCCCGATAGGCAAGGGGAAGGCCTCGGGTGCGCTGCACGACGTCCACGCGGTGGACCTGCTCGCGCACAGTCTGCGCGCGATCGTCGAGCGGACCGGGATCGATCCCGGGGTTGTCGACGACGTCATCGCCGGCGTCGTCGGACAAGTCGGTGAGCAGAGCTTCAACATCGCCCGCCGCGCGCTGCTGGCCGCCGGGTACCCGGAGTCGGTGCCCGGGGTGTCGGTCGACCGGCAGTGCGGTAGCGGTCAGCAGGCGATCGCCTTCGCCGCGCAGGGGGTGATCGCGGGCACCTACGACGTGGCGGTCGCCGCGGGCGTCGAGTCCATGTCGCGCATCCTGATGGGATCGGCGGCGGCCGGAACCGACGACCTCAACGGCCGGGCATTCGACGAGCGGTATCCCGATGGGCTGGTCGGGCAGGGGATCTCGGCAGAACTCATCGCGGCGCGCTGGCACATCTCTCGCACCGCCATCGACGATTTCTCCTTGCGTTCGCATGAACTCGCGGCGGTCGCGACGAAGAACGGACTGTTCGACGACGAACTGGCACCGATCGCCGGACTCGCCGCCGACGAGGGCATCCGCGTCGGCAGCACCCTCGAGGACCTTGCGCGCCTGCGACCCGCCTACTACGACGAGGCGATGGCTCGCCGGTTTCCCGAGATCGAATGGACCATCACCGCGGCCAGTGCGAGCCAGATCAGCGACGGCTCGGCTGCGGTCCTCGTCATGAGCGAGGAGAAGGCTGCGGAGATGGGACTGCGACCCCGAGCGCGGATCCGCACGATCGCCGTCGCCGGCGACGATCCGCTGCTGATGCTGACCGCGATCATCCCGGCGACCCGCAAGGCGCTGGCACGGAGCGGACTGTCGCTCGACGACATCGACCTGTTCGAGGTCAACGAGGCGTTCGCGCCCGTCGTGCTCGCCTGGGCGCGAGAACTCGACGTCGACCTCGACAAGGTCAACGTCCACGGCGGGGCGATCGCCCTCGGTCACCCCCTCGGCGCGAGCGGGGCCCGACTGGCGACGACGGGCCTCAACGCACTCGAGCAGCGCGGCGGCCGGTTCCTGTTGCAGACCATGTGCGAGGCCGGCGGCCTGGCCAACGCGACGATCTACGAACGCCTTGACTGACCCGCGGCCTGCGCTCCGGTCACGTCGTCGACAACAGTCCCACCGCGCGGTCGAACGCCCGGACGCGGTGTCGCGCCACGTCGTATCCGTTCCGGGCGAGGAGCGCGTCCCGCATCTGGGGGTTCAGGCGGCCGGCCAGGCCCGTCCACCACGGTTTGTGGCTCCTCGGCAGATCGGCGAGCAGGCGGTCGGACGCGAGGGTGAACACCGGAGCGAGTCGCAGGTAGTCGGGACGGAACTCCCGCAGGTCGCGCTCGGGATACCGCTGTCGGTGCAGCTGGGCGAGGGCGCGAGGCAGGTCGGCGTCGATGTGCGCCGACACCCCGGCCAGCAGCCCCTTCATCACCGGGAGATGGGGCTTGTCCGGGTCGACGATCTCGCAGGTGGACCAGGCGACCTGCCACGGCTCTTCCACGTCGCCGCCGTCCCGGTACGCGTCGAGGTTGCGCGCGTAGTACTCGTGGAACACCGGGATGAGGGCGAGAACCCAGTCCGGATGGTCCAGACCGAGGTCCAGAGGGCCGGTGGCCGCGTCGATCATCGTCTCGGTCACGTACTGGTAGACGCGGGCGAACCATTGCTTGGGATCGTCCGCGCCGGCCCACTCGTCCGCGATCTTCTGTTGCAGTCCGCGGATTTCGAGCGCGGTCGACACGAGGTCGTCGAGATCCGCGGCGGAGGACGGGGGAGGCGACGCGGGGAACGACGCGGGGGTCGTCGGATCGTCGACGAGTGTTGCCATGACCTCGAGGGAGCGGCGCACCTCCTGTCGGATCCGACGCGCCATCACGTGTGACAGCGGTGGTGGAAAGAGCGACATGTCGACGCGCCAACGGATCTCGACACCACCGGGAACCGCGACGATGCGCTGCTCACCGCGGTGATCGAGAAGCAGTGGCCCGCCGGAGTAGACGCGGTAGCGGAAGACTCGCGGGAACTCGGTGTGCTCGACGACCTCCCGAAGGCGCACGCGTCCGCCGGGCAGCGTCACCTTGCGCAACGCCCCGGCGGTGTCCGGACGGTCATGTGGCCCTGGGGAGATCAGGCTGATCGGGGCGGAGGACCACCGGCACATCTGGTCCGGGTCGGTGAGCAGGTGCCAGGCCGCCTCCGGTGTGCAGCGCAGTTGCTGCCGGAGGGTGAAAGTGGCGGTCATGCAACGGTCTCCAGGCGTCCCTTGTCGGCGGCGTCGTAGCGTTTCGACTCGATACGACTCAGGTCGAGGCCCAGCTTCGACGTGACGAACCGGAGCTCCCGGTGGGCGATCGAGTGGTCCGAGCCGAGGACGCCGATCCACCGCGCGAGCTCGCGCGAACGGATGACCGGACGCGCCAACGGGACCAGATGCTGTAGGGGCGTGTGCCGTAGTCCCATGGCCGCGGCGACCTCGTCGTCGACCCACCGGCGGGACACCGATTCGAAGAGTGTCCGCAAGAACGGCCGGGTCACCAGGTGGACTGCGTCGTTGAGGGGACCGGGCAGGCCGAGATCGGTGCGATAGCCGTCGTCGAGCAGTGCCTTGACCAGTTGTCGGGCCTCCTGCGGCGGTTCCATGCGGAACTCTCGTGCGATGCGATCGGTTCGCCGCGCGTCGTCGAAGCCGCGGGGGAGGCGGTCCTCGTCGACGCCCATCACCCAGCCGACCCACCGCCACAGGTGGGTGATCGCCTCGAGATCGGCTCGCGAGTAACGGATTCCGAAGTCCTTCGCCACGCGCATCGGCAGGGCCAGGAACCCCGCGGTGATGGTCAACTGGGAATAGGTCTGGTTGATGGGCACGCCCCACTCCTCGTCGTCCCATCGGTCGTGGGCATGGAGGTGGTGGCGAACCAGCGCATGTACCAATCGGATTCGGACGGTCTCCGACCATCCCGGACCGCCCGGTTCCATCAGCCCCGGCGCCGTCGCGAGAGTGACCCATCGGGCGGTCGCCACGACGCGGTCCCAGGTGCCCTCGGTGAGGCGACCGGTGGCGACCAGCGGCCGGGTGAACCCGGGTGCCTGATAGCCGTAGATGAGCGATTGGTACAGCGTGCTCGACTGGAGCGAACCGAAGCGCCACCACGCCTCACCACCCGCTCGGGCTATCGCGGGGTCATACCACGACGGGGGACTACACACCGTGCCCAGAAAGCGGCGCAACGCAGGCGGTGCGTCGTCCCGCCGGCTCGGGTCGTCGATGGCCGAGGTGATGTCTGCCCATCGCCACCCGCCGCCGGAGTACATCTCCGCGACCACGGCGTCGGCAAGGTGGTCGCCCAGCATGAGCCCATCGGCCAGGGCATCGACCGCATCCTGATGCGCGGCCCGGACGTCCTGCCAGTTGCGTGCACCGGTGATCGCGGCGGCTCGCTCGGGGCTCACCGCTCTTGCCTCACTCATAAAAAACAGTGTGTCTTTTTAAGGATGGCCGGTCAAGGAACCGACCGGCGGGCGGTTGCCGCCGGCGCCTTCGAAACCCGACCAGATGAGCAGGTGGAGGTGGTCGACCAGGGTTTCGCGATCGATGGTCCGCGTCCGCGACCACCAGCCGACCGCCGACGACACGGCCCCGACCAGTGCGTGGGCCCAGGACTCGGCGGGTGAGTCATCGGCGCCGCGGGCGCGAAACCCGACACTCAGGATCTCCGCGACGGCGGTGACGATGCCGGACCCGCCGCCGGACTGGTCGAGCCGGCCGGCGAGCAACCGGGCGAGCTCGGGCTCGTCGTCGAACCAGGCGGCCAGGATGTCGATGGCCGCCCGGGTCTGCGCGGCCGGGTCGGCGATCCCCTGGATGACGGAACCGAGGCGTTCGACGATGAGACGCGCGTGCCGGGCGGCCAGTGCGTCGATCACGGCATCCCGGTCGGCGAACGCGGCGTAGACCGCCGACCTGGTGAGGCCGGCCTCCTTGGCGACCTCGGCCAGTCCCACGTCGGCACCCGACCGCCGGATGGCGGCCTCGGCGGAGTCGAGGAGATGTTCGCGCCGGGCATCGATGTCGACGGGAGGACCCGGAGGGCGCCCCCGACCGCGACGCGTGGGCTCGACGGTCATCTCCACCTCCCGGTCAGAAGCGTGTGGTGGGCAACCCTACTCGGCGGCCCGGCCGGAGCGGACATCTCAGTGGCTGCGACCCTGCCGGAGCGCGTCGATCACCGGCCGGTGCATCGTCGTCTTGATGACGGTGAGGGTGTTCTTGTCCTTGCCGGCGAGCGGCCGGAGGCGTTCTACCGCACTGGACACCACCGCGTCCTCGGAGGCGGTCGCGTCGACCAATCCCGCGGCCAGGGCGTCGGCTCCGCCGTAGCGGCGTCCGGTGGTCATCGCCTCCACGGCGGTCTGCGGCGAGACCTTCGCCTGGATCAGTGCCGCCATACCTGCGGTGAAGGGGATGTTGATGTCGACTTCGGGGAAGCAGTAGAAGCCGCGGTCGTCGCGCATCACCCGGAAGTCATGGGCGATGGCGAGCATCGCCCCTGCTCCGAACGCGTGTCCGTTGACGGCGGCGACCGTCGGCAAGCCGAGGGTGAGCAACCGGACGAAGAGCGCCTGGACCTGATCGACGTACCAGTCGGCGCGGTCGGGGTTGGCCAGGAGCCATTCGAGGTCGAGCCCGTTCGAGTAGAACTTGCCCGTGCCGGCCGTGACGAGGCCGCGCGCCGAGTTCTCCACCTCGGTCAGCAACTCGTCGAGCGCCGTCAGATGGTCGGGGGAGAAGCGGTTCTCGTCGTCGCCGAGGGTGAGGACGGCGATGTCGTCGTGCAGTTCGAGTGTGGGTGCCATGGTGGTCCGTTCCTTGTCGTGTCGGAGTGCTGTCGTGTCGGAGTGCTGTCGTGTCGGAGTGAGGTCGTCAGGAGAGCGGTCACGTGCGTTGTGGTGGTTCGAGTTCGAGCACCGCGCGAACGGCGGCGGCGAGGCGTTCGCGGACATGTGGTTCCGGCCGGCGTCGCCCGCGGAGGAGGAGCGCGGTCGGCAGTTCCACGACGCAGTCACGCACGACCTCGACCGTGTGACGGTCGGCGCGGTCCCACCGTGCGCGCGCCAGGTCGACGAAGAGGTCGACGAGGGCCTGATCGAGGGCCCGGAGGTCTCGTGCGAGTTCGTCGGGGAGGTCTGCCGAGCCGAGCAGGTCGTCTCGGTCGACGGTGAGGAGGAAGCGTCCGGAGGTCGGGTGGTCGAGCAGGAACTGCGCCGGGGTGTCGGCCGCGACCACCACGGCCTCCACTGCGTGTTCCCGGTCGTTGCCGCCGGCGAGGACGGAGTTCACGCGGTCGCGTTGGGTTTCCAGGAATCGCCGGGCGGCCCGCAGCCACGTCCGGCCGAGCAGGCCCGCCCGGGAACCGAAGGTGTGGTAGATCGCGCCGTTGGAGACCCCGGTGCGTTCCGACAGCGCCCGCACGGTCACCGCGGCCGCGCCGGACTCGACGGCCAGCGACTCGGCGGCGTCGAGCAGTCGGTCGACGTCGTGTATCCGGGGGCGGGGCATGGAAGAGAACATAACAGAGCACGTGCTCTGTTATCGACGCGCTGTCGGTCGCCTGAATGCCCCGACGGCCTCTCGGGGCAGTTCGTGGGTGGGGGTTCCTACTGGTCGCGAAGTTCCTCGAGCCGGGCGCGGGCCACGTCCTCGAGGCGGTCGACGATCTTCCAGTACGCGGGCGACTTCCGGTGGACCAGCGACGTGTGCGTCTCCCCGTCGAAGAGGTTCAGCTCGGGGTTGCCGCCGGCCGCGCGCAGAGCGGTCGCGTACCGGCGTGCGTTCTCGGGGTCGACATCGTCGTCGGCCAGCCCGTGGAACAGGATGACCGGGAGCGCGGGATCGAGGTTCTGGATCGGATCCACCGACTCGTAGTGGTCGGGCACCTGGTCCGGCGTCCCGCCGAGGATCTGCTTGATGACGCGCCCGTTGCCGTGGTCGACCGCGTAGCGCATGTCGAGCGGGCCGGAGATGGAGGCGACGCGGGAGGGGACGAAAGCAGGCTTCGAGCCGACCTCGTCGTCATCGAGCTTGTGTCGGGTCCCGCCCCAGACCGCCAGTTGCGCGCCGGCGCTGTGGCCGATGACGAGCTCGTCGTCGATGCTGAGTTCGGGATGGGCGTCCGCGAGCGCGGGCACATGGTCGAGTGCGCGGGCCACATCGCGGAACGTGGTGGGCCATCCGCCGCCGGTGCCGTACCGGCGGTACTCGACGTTGTACACGGCGAGTCCGCGATCGGCCAGGTCACGGGCCATCTCGTCGAATTGCTCGGCGCCGAAACGGCTTTCCCACCCACCGCCGTGGATGATCGTCACCAAGGGGACCGAGCCGTCGGCATGATCGCCGGTCGGGAGGTAGAGATTGGCCCAGTTCTCGGCCGGATCCGATTCGCCGGGCTCGAGGTATTTGACGCGCTCGACGGTCACCCGGTCGTTGCTCGGTGGTACCGGAGGGGCGGCGGTCGGGGAGTGCATCTGGCTCTGCCCCGTCGTCGACGAGGACGACGATGCCGGGTCGCCGGTCCCGTCGCCGCATCCCACCGCCCCGGCCAGAACGAAAAGCGATGCAGCGGTTGCGATCAGGAATCTGCTGTGCACACGGAGCATTCAACCACGCAAACCGCCCGTACGGGACGGATGCATCGCCGGCCTCGGCTGGTCTGTGCCGCATGCCATTGCGAGGGCCTGGTCGTCATCCCCCGTGGGCATGGCTCCGGCGGAACCGCTACGCGACCGGTTGCGGACGATGCCCCGTGAGAAGTGGTGGGTGTCCAGTCGTGGCGTCGAAGGCACGGCTTTCGAGCCGGGCCGCAAGGGGGGGCGACGCCGGGACGCGAGGTCTTGGCGCGCCGAAACGACGCTGCTGGTCGGGAGGGAATCGGAGAACCGAGACGGAGAGGACGTCTCTTCCCACCTTTATATTCGCGCCCGGGGTGGGGCTTGCCGCAAGCGGGTGTCGGGCGTGCACACTGGCCCGGCACGCACGCTCCCGGGAGGTATTCGATGGCCGACGCGGTCGACATTGCGAAGAGGTTCGAGCCCCACGAGTCGGGCGCCTGGTTCCACGGGACCCGCGCCGGCCTCCGCGCCGGAG
Source organism: Gordonia paraffinivorans NBRC 108238 (assembly GCF_000344155.1). Lineage (GTDB taxonomy): Bacteria > Actinomycetota > Actinomycetes > Mycobacteriales > Mycobacteriaceae > Gordonia > Gordonia paraffinivorans. The sequence goes on from NZ_BAOQ01000021.1 coordinate 103,223, forward strand.
ATCTCCTGACGCCCGGCTTCCGTTCCAACTACCTGGCCGATCACGTCTCCAACCACGTCTACATGACCAAGGTGCTCGACGCCGCGGTCCTGGCGGCCGAGATGGCCGTCGGCGACGGGCCGCCACGGGTGTACATCGTCGAACCATTGGGTGCCGTGGAAGACGATCCGAACGTCACCGACAAGAAGCTCCCCGGAAACCCGACGCACTCTTTCCGGACCGCGGGGCCGGTCGAGGTGGTGGGGGAGATGACCGACTGGAATCCTCATCCGCCGGAGTACCTCGAGCAGTTCCGTGCGGGGCTGGAAGCCCTGTGTCGTGAGGGGCGGGCAATCCTCTACGACTAGGCCGGGTACGTGGCGCAATATTCCTGTACGGTGTACGGAGTTGACGTCGGAAGGATCCGCCATGGCCTCGTCGCGCCGTATCGCCCCGCCGCGCTGGCTCAAGCCGATGAACAAGACCCTCATGTTCCTGCAACGGTTCGGGGTCATGAAGGAACTGCCGGTCCTCATCGTGCCCGGTCGCAAGAGCGGGAAGCCGTGTCGGACCCCGCTGACGGTCGTCGAGCATGAGGGTCGTCGTTACCTCCTCGAGGGGTTCCCCGGCGCGGACTGGGCGCGCAACGTCCGGGCGGCGGATGGACTCGCACAGATGTCGCTCGGGGGAGAGGTGACCGATGTCCGTCTCACCGAACTGCCTGCCGAGGAAGCGGTTCCGGTCCTCAGGGCATGGCCGTCCCTGGCGGGCAGTGACGGACCGAAGTTGATGAAGGAGGCAGGGGTCGTCGACGACGTGACGCCCGAGGCCTTCGCCGCGGTCGCCGGCAAGTGCGGAGTGTTCCGGATCGATCCGCGCTGACCGGTCACCGGTGTCCGCTTCGTCGACGGCGGGACCATAGGTAGAGGACTCCGGCCAGGGCTCCCATCGCGAGCGTCGCCGCGGCCGGGTCGTACTCGTCGTTCGCGTCGAGCGCAGCCCACGCGACGTTGTACGAGGCGTGACCCAGCACCGCGAGGACCGTCGCAGATGCTCTGTGAATGGTCAACTGCACCAGTGCAACTCGGAACACGACGGTGAACGCCAGCTGCCACAGCAGTTCCGTGGCGGGATAGCCGCCCTGCATGTACGGGATCAGGTCCCACAGGGCCCAGACGGTGCCGACGACGACGCCGGTTGTGACCGCACTGTGCCGCCTCAGCAGGAAGGGCATCAAGACACCGGTCCAACCCGTCCACCGGGCTGTCTCGCGAGACTAACGTTCGTGGCGCCTCTGATGGTGAAGCCGGATCAGGTCGCGTTGCCAGGCGTCGGCTGTGTCGGGATCGGGGCGATGTCCGCGCGCCTCGTACACACAGGCGTATGCGGAGCAGGTCACACATGGGGCGGCCACGATTCACAAGTGGGATTCGTGGGTATATCCGCAGCATGACAGAGAAGCAGCAGACGGACCCGGAGACCAAAGAAGTCGACACCTCGCCCAAGGGCGCCGAACCCGACGTGCAGTCGGATCCGGCCTACGGCGAGGAGTCCGGCGACTGGACCGGCGAGGGCGGTGCCACCGACGAGGGTCCCGCCACGGACCCCGAGTAGTACGCCGCCGGCGCATTCCCGATGCCGTCGGCCGGCGGGGTTCTGAATCCCGCCGGTCGACGGCGCGTGTCGTCAGTGGGCGTACTCGCGCGAATCCGTTGTGTATTCCGGTATTCCGTAGTCGTCGAGGCGTCGGCGGACGAGGTCGGTGACATACCGGTCGGCGAATCCGTCTAGCACCGGGAGTTTGCCGGCGATGCGGACGGCGGCGAACCGGCTGGTCAGGAACGGCGCGGTCGCCGCCGCGCGGGCCACGTCGAGTGGTGAGAGGTGGACACCCATGTCGGCTGCCCGTCTCAGATCGCCTTCGCAGAACGCGGCGGCGAAGGCCAGTTTGCTGTAGCTCTTCTCGACGGCGTCGGCAGCCTTGTCGTACGCGCTGTCGGAGGGGCGCAGGTAGGCGTCCATCGTCGATGTGACCAGCTTCCGGCAACTGTCGTCGAAGCCGTACTTGAGCGTCGCTGCGCGTGCGTTGAACAGGTCGACGATGTCCTGGGCGGTTCCGGGCAGGAGTTCTTCCGGGAGCCCGAGCATGTGGGCGCGGTAGCGGTGGAACTCGACCATCGCGCGTTCGTCGTAGGGGAGTTCGCGGCCGGCGCGGACCGCCTTCTCGGATTTCTGGTACGGGCCGATCATCCCGGCGGGGAACTGGTCGATCTGGGGGACCGGCAACCCGTAGACGGCGGTGTCCCATGTGCGGCGACGGCTGTTGCCGCGGCTGCGCTGCAGGGCGTTGTACCGCACCATCGAGTGCATGAGCCGCACCATGACGGTGGCCTCGAACCCGGGACTGAACCGGTCCAGGCCGCCGGGCAGGGCCGTCACCGCGAAGTAGGCGGTGGTCTCGTTGACGCGCCGCGCCGCTCGAGTCCCCGACAGCGCCCCGGTCAGGGTCATCGGAAGCGCAGCATAGCTGTTGGTGAATGTGGCGAGGAATGCTCCCCGGGTCATGAAGGGGGAGACCAGCGCGGCATACGTCCGGGAGTACGCCGCACCGTCCTCGATCATGTCGTAGTCGATCCAGTCCGGCTTCTGCTGCATCAGCTCGATGAGTTCGCCGATCTCCGACGGCGCCTCGGGGACGTTGTCCGCACCCTCGCGACAGACACGACGAACCAGGTCGATGAGTTCGGAGACCGGATATCGCGATGACAGCGCTGCGACGCGATCGGCCGGCACGTCGGCCAGGAACGTGGCCGTGTGGACCAGCTCCATGAGGCGTGGGTTGTCCAGATACTTCGCGCGGTCACCCAGGCGACTCGGTAGCGCCGACCTGTCATCGGGGTCGGTGGTGAAGCGTTCCGGCGTCGCCTCGAAGTCGAAGTCGCCGTACAACTCGGGCAATTCCTCGGCCTGTCGTGCGACCCGCGCCGCCAGTTCTGGGTAGTAGTGCGCCATCCCGACCTCTCAGCTGACTTGTGTCACCTGGTCAACCATTTGACCAGATCGTCACGCGACACATGGATGCTTTCGAGACAATTGGGCACGTTTGTCTCAGGTGGATTGCTTAGGGCTCGGTTCGGCACGAGGTCGCCTGCTCGACACAACAGATCGGCGATCTGCCGGCCGGCGGTGCTCGAAGGCATCGACTCCGGGTGGGTCAGTCGAGCCGAGGGACTCGAGCACGTCCTCGGTCGGCGGCCGTCAGTCGGTGGTCACGGCCCCGATGTCGCCGCGAACCATGCGGGCGAGGGTTTCGGCCAGCATCTCGACGCCCGCGACGAGGTCGTCATCACGGGTGAATTCCCGTTCGTTGTGCGAGATCCCGTCGACGCTGGGAACGAACAGCATGACCGTCGGCACGATGTCCTTGAGATTGACCGAGTCGTGTCCGGCCATGGTCAGCATCCGTCGGTGCGAGAGGCCGAGATCGCGGGCGACCTGCTCGGCGAGCTCGATCCCTTCCGTCTGGTAACTCGTCGACAGACGCGGCGCCGAGGAGTCGATCGAGACGTGGACCTCTCCGTCGGAATCGATGCGGGCGATCGCCGCGCACAATTCGTCGTGAGCCTTCTCGAGCGTGTCGGGATCCGAGGACCTGACGTCGACGGCCATGGTGACCTTGGCCGGCACGACGCCGGCGACCTTGGGTTCGACGTCGAACTGGGCGACGGAACCCAGCACGAGTTCAGCGGGGAACATCGAAGTCAGTTCACGAACCGCCAGGACCACCCGAGCGGCGCCCACCAGTGCGTCGTGGCGGTGCGCCATGTGGGTGGCGCCGGTGTGGGCCTGCTCGCCGTGGACGCTGATCGTGTACTTGCGTGCGGTCCAGTTGGCGGTGACGATGCCGATCGTGGTGTTCTCCCGTTCGAGCACCGGTCCCTGCTCGATATGGATCTCCGCGTAGGAGACCGCCGTCGGCGGCTCGTCATCGCCGTGGAATCCGATCGCCGACAGGGCATCTCGGACGGTGATCCCGGCATGGTCGGTGAGCTCGAGGGTGGCGTCTGCATCGAACTTCCCGATATAGACGCCGCTTCCCATGAGGCTGGGGGTGAACCGGGCGCCCTCTTCGTTGAACCAGTTCACCGCGGCGACGTTGTAACGCGGGGCCAACGATCCGTCGTCGACGCGGTCGGCAACCCGCTGAGCGGCGTGGGCGCCGGCAAGGACGCCGTAGGCGCCGTCGAACCTGCCGGCCGAAGGCTGGCTGTCGAGGTGTGATCCGACGAGGACGTACGGGGCTCCCGGAACGAACTCTTTGAGTCCGTACATGTTTCCGACGGCGTCGACCTTGGTCGTGAAGCCGTGACGATCGAACCAGTCGACAAGGAAACGTCGCGTCTGCCCGTCCTCTGCGGTTGCGGCCTGTCGTTCGACGCCGCCCGCTGCAGTGGCGCCGAAGGTGGACATCGTCGTGAAGTCGGCCAGGAAGTCGAGGGCCTCGGCAACTGTCTCGGCGGAATGATCAGCCATTGATCTCTTCTTTCGGGTATCCATGTCGACGGGTCGGGTATGAGCGGTCGGTGCCGGGACGCCGGCTCGGTGTCGTGGCCGGGTGGTGCGGCTTCTCCCGGTCGCCACGTGGGTGTTCCTTCCACGCACACAGGGGTTTTCGGCGACACGGGCGGCGATCGGGGTGGGTCCGTCGGGCGCTCGTGATCCGCTCACAGCAGCCTGACGCCGAACCATTTCTGGCTCGTCACCGCCGACGTAACAGGGCGTAAAGCGAGCCCGACGGCCCGTGCAGACGGACCATTTGTGGTCATGACGGTCAGAGCCAAGGGCTTGTGCACCCGTCAGGAGTTCAGCTGCGCGAATTCGCAAACGTCGCGTCCGCTGGTCGCCGGCGGGATCGCAACATGAATGATCCGACGGGTCTGTAATGTATGTCGACGACTGTCGGTCGAAGTAACCAAGCAGAGTCGGCGATTCCGAGTGGGGAGAAGTACTGACAATCCCTGCCCGGAACGATCGGGCGCGGGGCGTCGTGTGACGGCCATGATCGTGGACGAAAGGAGAGCCATGATCGGCACACTCAACGCGCTCGTCGACCTCGTCGACCAGAACACCAGCGAGCCCGTAGACCTGCCCGGCTTCGCCCGGACCCACGGGACGACGGAGTACCATCTGCGACGGATGTTCGCCTCGCTGGCCGGAATTCCGTTCTCGGAGTACGTGCGGCGTCGTCGCATGACCCTTGCCGCGACGGATCTCGTGAGCAGCGACATAGGCCTGCTCGACCTCGCGGTGCGTTACGGCTACTCGTCGGTCGAGGCATTCGGTCGAGCCTTCCGGTCGGTTCACGGCGCCTCACCGTCGGATGTGCGGACGCATGGCGGTCCTTTCGCAACACAAGCCGTACTCAGGTTCCGCCTGACCGTCGAAGGGAGTCGTCCCATGGACGTCACGATCACCGAACGACCCGCATTCGTGCTGGCCGGACATGCGGCACGGGTGCCGCTCATCTACGCAGGGGTCAACCCGCACATCCAGCGGCACATCGCCTCGATAGCGCCCGAGGAGCACGCACGACTCAAATCCCTCAACGACACCGACCCCGCAGGCATCCTGGCCATCACCGACGGAAGCGAGCCGGACGCGCCGGAGGGCACACCGATCACATATGTGCACGGTGTGGCGCTGCAGCACGATTCGACGGTGCCGGAGGATCTGTCCAGTCTTGCGGTACCCGCCGGCCCCTGGGCCACATTCCGGTCGTCCGGTCCGTTTCCGCAGGCGCTGCAGGAGACCTGGGCGGCGACGGCCACCGAGTGGTTCCCGTCCAATCCGTGGCGTCTGCGGCCCGGGCCGACATTCGTCCGCTACTTGGAACTGACCGAGTCGCACGCCGACGCGGAGATCTGGATGCCGGTCGAGCGGGCCTAGTGTCCTGAGTCATTAATTGTCATTCGGTTGATAGACTGGGGAATGGCAACCCGGGGTCCGCGAGCAGTGGATATTGTTCTGACCGATGACGAGCGCCGTGAGCTCGAAGGGTGGGCGCGTCGGCGAACGACGGCCTCGGGTTTGGCGATGCGATCACGAATCGTTCTCGCTGCCGCTGATGGCGAGTCGAATACCGAAGTGGCACAACGACTCGGCCTCAACCGAGGTACCGTGCGGCGATGGCGAGGCCGGTTCGTCGAGCACCGCTGCGAGGGGTTGCGCGACGAACCCCGGCCCGGGCGACCTCGAACCGTCGGCGACGAGCAGATCAAAGACCTGATCACCGCAACTCTCGAGACCACTCCGAAGAATGCGACACACTGGTCGACTCGGTCGATGGCTGAGCATCTCGGCATGTCGCAGTCAACTGTTTCGCGTGTATGGAGAGCGTTCGGATTGGCTCCACACAAACAGGATTCGTGGAAGCTGTCGAAAGATCCCCTGTTCACCGAGAAGGTACGCGACGTCGTCGGGCTCTACATGAACCCACCCGAACGTGCCCTGGTGCTCTGCGTTGACGAGAAGACCCAGATCCAAGCGCTCGATCGCACCCAGCCGATCTTTCCCATGCTCCCGGGCACCCCGCAACGGGCCAGCCACGACTACGTGCGCAACGGCACCTCCAGCCTGTACGCGGCGTTGGACATCGCGTCGGGCAAAGTCATCGGTTCGCTTCACTCACGGCATCGCGCAACGGAATTCATCGGATTCCTCCGCAAGATCGACGCCGAAGTACCCGACGAGCTCGACGTCCACCTGGTCATGGACAACGCCTCCACCCACAAGACGCCCGCGGTCAAACGATGGCTGACCGCGCACCCGCGGTTTGTTGTCCACTTCACCCCCACCAGCTCATCCTGGATGAACCTCGTCGAACGCTGGTTCGGTC
>NZ_BAOQ01000020.1 GCF_000344155.1 Gordonia paraffinivorans NBRC 108238
CCAACCCGAAAACCCGACACTGGCTGCAGCATTCGCCGACGGACGCGTCGGCCCCGATCACGTACACGCGGTGATGGACGTGCTCGATCAGATCCCCGCCGCAATAGCCCACGACGTGACGGCTGCTGCCGAGCGCACGATGGCCGAGTACGCGACCTGGATGACACCACCGGAGATCGAGCGTGCCGGCGCCCGCCTGCTGGCACACCTCGACCCCGACGGGGTCTTGACCGACCTCGAGGACCGCAGACGACGCCGCAAGCTCTGGATCAACCGGCAACGCGCTGATGGCACATCGAAACTCACCGCCACCCTCACCCCAGAACTGCGCGCACGCCTGGCGACGTTCCTGGATGTGTGGGCGCGCCCCGGGATGAACAACCCCGACGACCCCGACTCACCGACCGGGGCGATCCAGGACGCCGACCCCGAGCGGCTGGAAGCGGCCGCGCAACGGGATCTGCGTACCCCGGCACAACTCAACCACGACGCCCTCAATGCACTGCTGCAAGCGGTGTTCGACGACGGGTTGCTCGGCAAGACTCATCGGGGGTTGCCCATCCAGCTGATCGTCAAAGCCGACCTGGCAGATCTGCAGCGTGCGGCCGGGCTGGCGGCCACCGCTGATGGCACCCTCATCGACATCGAGGGCCTGATCTCCATGGCCGGCCGGGTGGAGCCGTGGCTGGCGATTTTCGTCGATGCCACCGCCGCACCGCTGTATCTCGGACGGGGCAAGCGTCTGGCGTCGATGGAACAGCGCCTGGCGGCGTTTGCTCGTCCCGGTGGTGACAGCTGCTCCGCGCCCGGTTGCGATGTGCCCGCAACACGTGTGGAGATGCACCACGCCCATACCGACTGGGGTGACGGTGGTGGGACCGATATCGACAACCTCGCCCCAGCCTGCACCCGCCATCACCACATGATCGGCAACCGTCCCGGCGACTACACCACCCGCATGATCGGCAGCGGACCCGACGCCGGGCGCTGCACCTGGCAACTCAACACCGCACCCGGCGCACCACCCCGACGCCCGCGGATCAACCGGAAACCCGACATCGGCCACCGATTCCGACACATCCTCACCGAGACCCGCAACAACATCCACCCCACA